>DENJ01000042.1:0-52024 GCA_002359635.1 Burkholderiales bacterium UBA2647 | reverse complement strand
ACCTGCATGTTGTTTTTCCAAAGCATACTGCTTGCAGGCTATGCTTATGCCGATCGTAGCGTTCAGCAACTTAGCGCGAAGCGACAAGTTAGCTTACACACGATCCTGCTCCTGCTGTCACTCCTCAGCCTTCCAATCATTGCGAGCGAGTCCTGGAAACCTCAAGGCGATGAAGACCCGATCTTGCACATCCTTGGTTTGCTATTGGCAACCATCGGACTTCCCTATGCGCTGCTTTCAACGACAACCCCGCTGATCCAGGCCTGGTATTGGCGAAGTTTCAGGCAGGCCGTACCTTATCGCTTGTTTGCGCTTTCCAATGCTGCATCGCTGGCGGCGCTCCTTGGCTACCCCACGCTGATTGAACCTTTTTTTGGCGGCCGGCAAACCGCTATTGTCTGGTCCATCGGCTATGCGCTTTTCGCCCTGCTTTGCATCTGGGTGGGCTGGAAGTCCCTCAACCAGGCGAGCACGCCGGTAGCAAACGAAACGGCGCTTGCCAAAAACGAAGAGGCAGCTGCTCAAACCAAAGAGGCAGCTGCTCAAAACGATGAATCAGCGCCACTGCCCGATGCTGCCGAAAATGCCGCCGCGCAAGCCGCACCGCCCGCGGTTACTGTAAGGCTACTGTGGATTGTGTTGTCTGCTTTAGGTTCTGCGGTGCTACTTGCCGTGACCAATCATCTCACCCAAAACATTTCATCGGTCCCCTTCTTGTGGGTGCTCCCGCTTGCGCTTTATCTGCTCAGCTTCATCATTTGCTTTGATCGACCGAGTTGGTACCACCGGGGCATCTGGGGTGTCGCGGCAGCAATCAGCCTGCCCTTGATGGTCTATTTCGCCGATTCGCTCGCTCTTTTCCAGGTCTCCGGGCTTTACGCGGCGGGACTATTTGTGGTTTGCATGTTTTGCCATGGTGAACTCGCATCACTCAAACCGCACCCAAGTCAGCTCACCCGTTTTTATCTCGCCATGTCACTTGGTGGTGCGCTAGGCGCGCTTTCGATCGCCATCGCAGCCCCGCTTTTGTTATCCGGCTATTACGAACTCCATATCACCGTGGCCGTCATTGCGCTCGTCATGCTTTGGCGAAGCCTTGAGGCCCCTTGGATATGGCGTATCGGTAGCGCAGGTCTTGTTGTCGGCGTTATCTTTTTAGTTCACCAAGAGCTTAAGGAGTATCGCCTAGGGATTCGCGAAATGGAACGCAATTTTTATGGCGTTGTGCGCACCCGCGATTACCCCTCGGAGCCAGGCTTCAGGTACATGTTGCATGGCTCGATCAACCACGGTGGACAACTCCAAGGCGAACCCTTTGAGATGATGCCAGCGACTTACTACAGCCCGAGCAGCGGCTATGGCAGACTTTTCGAAGCAATGCCACAGGGCCCCAAGCGCGTCGGATTGATCGGGCTTGGCGCAGGTGCGCTCGCCGCGTACGCGCAATCGGGTGATCAGTGGGTGATTTACGAAATCAATCCCGTTGTTGTTGATCTGGCAAAAAAAGAGTTCAGTTTTCTACAACGCATGAAGGCCCCGTATGAAATCGTCTTGGGTGATGGCAGACTTGCGCTCGAACGCGAAGCACCCAGGCAGTACGATGTGCTGGCGGTCGATGCCTTTTCCGGTGACTCGATTCCGATCCATCTCGTGACACGGGAAGCGATGGCAGCCTACGTTAAACACCTTGCGCCCGGCGGCGTGATTGTGTTTCAAGCAACCAACCGCTTCGTTGATTTACAGCCGGTCGCTAAGCGCTTGGCTGATAGCTTCGGCCTTGAAGCCGTATTAATCGAGGACAGTCCCGAGTTCACCACCGGACCTGAACGTTGGTATTTGCATACCGATCAAATCGTCATGACAAAAAACAAGGCGCTTCTTAAACATCCAGCCTTCAAGGACGCAAAGACCATCAGCCTGCGCGAGGATGTTGGCGTCTTTACTGACGATCACTCCAATTTGCTCAGGATTTTGAAGCACTAGCCTCAGACCAAACACCAGGGCGTACTGATAAGGCAACAATCAGCCCGTAGGCTGTGATGCCGCAGGCAACCGAAAGGTAATAGGCGCTTGCAGCCGAATCAAATTGATCCGCGATCAAAGCGCCGAGGCCCACGGCGATCGAGATCCGGCAAATGCCTGCGAGCATCGGACCTCGCATCCGATCGGCACCCTGCGAAGCGAAATAAAGCGTCATCCCGACGGCAAAGGGCGCCAGTCCCCAGCCAATGAAAGACAGTGCATGGGCGGCCTGTTGCTGAACATACAAATCGGTCGTCAAGAAGGCAGCAAGCGTCTGTGGCCATAAGGCCACCCAGAGCCCAAAAGGCAGGGTAACTGACAATGCCATCGCGGCGCCCGTCCAAGCGATCCGCCTTGCCTGTTGCCACTGCCCCGAACCCACTGCATGCCCGACCAAGGCGGTCAGCGCAGCACCGACACCGAATGAAATCGGTACCATCAAGAATTCCACCCTCGCAGCGATGCCATAGGCCGCGACATAGGTCGTCCCATAGGCAGCGAGTTTCGCGTTAACGAGAAAAGTGGTGAGATTCGCAATCAGCGCAAGCGCACAGGCCATCAAACCAACCGATAATATTTTTTTGAACAATATAAGTTGTGGCTTGAGCGTCAGGTCAGGAATAAATCCGGCCTGACCTGCAAGCACTTTTTGCCACATCAACCATGCAGCGACTGAAAAAACCATGGCTTGTGCAAGACCGATACCAGCCAGTCCAAGATCGAGCATCAGTGCGCAACATGGCATCAGCAAACACAGCGCAAACCATGCAGTGACCATCAAACGACCAACAACGCGATGCTGACCGCCGCCACGGAGAATTGCCGATAGGGTATTGACGAGCCAGGCTGGCACCGCCGCAAGGCCAAAGGCTGCAAACGGGTAAAAGCGATGGGTCTGAGCGATTTCATCACCTGCGAGCCTGCCAATTAGCCAGGGGAGGAAAAAACTTAGCGGCAAGGCGAACAATAGACCCGCAATGAGTGCAATCCATAAAGCGTGCTTGACCAGCGCGCAGGCTTGTGACTGATCATTGGCCCCAAGGGCGCGGGCAATTGCCGACGATACCCCGCCACCCATTGCGCCTGCAGAGGCTTGCTGCAACAGAAGTACGAAAGGTAGAACGATAGACCATGCAGCAAGGGCGTCGGTGCCAAGCCTTGCCGCAACCAAGGTCTCAGCAAATTGCGTGAAGACTTGCGCTGCCGACACCGCCGCCGACGGTGCAGCAAGCGCAAGAATCCGAGCGATCACGCAGGCTTATCGCTGTGCAATTGTCCTGCGGTTGCCCAATCCGATGCTTTGATGTCCTCGAAAATCACATCAACCGATGCCGGCGAGCATTGCAAAGTCTCGCTTGCAACCTTGGTGACCTGTTCGGCAAAGGCGCGCTTTTGCTCGATGCTACGCCCTTCAAAAAGACTGACATGAATCAATGGCATGCGGAATACCCCCGAAATCAAAACAATAACAAACTGCTGAGCGTCAGATGAAACCACAGCTCAAGAGCTTTAAGGCTACCATCGGCCGATTACGCTGCTTGCAGCATTCCAGGAAATGCCTTGAGGACAGTTATGGAATTCGATCACGCCGTCATCGTTGTTCATGATCAGATGGATCTAGCGGTTGAACGCTTCCGAGCGATGGGGTTTTTCGTGACTGACAGGGGTTTTCACAGCCTTGGCACGATCAATCACCTCATCATTTTTGAAAACAGTTACATCGAACTACTTGGCTACCTGCCTGAAAACCGAGATAAGCGTCCTGAGGTGCGCGATGCGCCTGCGGGCTTAAACGCCTGGGTCTGGCGCAGTCAAAACGCAGCGCTTACCTATCAACAATGTCTTGCTCGCGGAGCACCGGTCAGCGCACCTGACCGTTTTTCCCGTCCGGTTCAAGTGGGCGATGTTCGCGATGACGCGGTGTTTCAAACCGTCCGCGTCCCTCCCGAAGAATCGCAAGCGGGTCGTTATTACTTTTGCCAACATGAAAAGCCGCATTTGGTCTGGCATAAACCCTGGCTCCAGCATCCCAATCGAAGCTGCGAAATCACAGCCGGTTTTGCCAAGGTCGCAGACCTTGCGCGTGAGCAAAAGCTGTTGCGGCAGTTGGTCGGCGATGAACCCGTCTGGCCTGCCGACCTCGTGCTCGAAGCCGACCCGACACTTTCTGAAGGCGGCTACATGGATCGGCTCAGCATGGCCTGCTATGACCTTGGCGCTTTGCGAACCTGTTTGCTGCAACAATCGGTTCCCCATGTGATGGCCGATGATTGCCTGCGTATTGCGCCGAACTTTGCGATGGGCCTGTGTCTGGAATTTCATGAGGTCCAAGCGGATCGTCAGCTTGGAGGGCACAAGCTATCGTCAGCCGCGACCATGGCGACGGCATCAGCGACATCGCATGCAACGCCAGGGCTGTCGGATTCGGCAAGCGCAAAGGCTGCCAACGATGGCGCCGAGGCCTTGATTCGTATGCTGCAAGCCCACGGTGTCACCACCATCTTCGGTGTTTGCGGCGATACAAGCCTTCCCTACTACGACGCACTTTATCGTCTGGACCACGGTATGGTGCATGTGCTTGCACGCGATGAACGCAGCGCAGCCTATATGGCAGATGGCTACGCGCGGGTAAGCGGTCGTGTTGGTGTCTGTGAGGGACCTAGCGGTGGCGGCGCAACTTATCTTGCCCCCGGACTTGTCGAGGCCAACGAGTCCTCAGTACCTGTTCTAGGATTTAGCTCAGACGTTCCGGTTACCAGCAGAGGCCGTTACCCCTTGACCGAACTGCGACAAGAGGCGCTTTATGCGCCCCTGAGCAAGTGGAACGGTACGGTCGATGTTGCCTCGAAGATGGCCGATCAGGTCCGAACAGCTTTTCGAACGATCACAACAGGTCGCCCGGGTGCAGCCCATCTCTGCCTTCCCTACGATGTGCTCAAGGCAAAACACGACGGCGAAGGCCTTTGGGCTCAGGTTGAACACGGCAGTGCACCGGCGTGGCGAAGTGCGCCTGATTCGCAGGCCATTGAGCAGGCGGCCGTTAAGCTGGCCGCGGCCAAGCAGGTGGTGATGATCTGTGGCGGGGGTGTGATCAGCGCTGGTGCGTGCGAGGCTTTAGCCAAACTCGCCCACCATCTTGACGCACCGGTTTGCACGACGGTAAGCGGTAAAGGCTGCCTATCTGATCACGATCCACTTTCGGTGGGCGTGGTGGGCTCTAATGGCGGCGTACTCGCAACCCGCAACATCGTGGCAAACGCGGATCTGGTGTTTTTTATCGCATGCCGAACTGGATCCACAACCACTGAGCATTGGCGATTTCCGCAACTTGGCACCGAAGTTATCCATCTCGATGTCGACCCGGCGGTAATCTCCAGCAGCTATCCAACCGCCGTTGCCCTGGTTGGCGACGCCAAACTAGGCCTTGAAAGTCTACTCAAAGCCCTACAACATCATGCCCAGACCCAGCACCTTCCCGGTAGCGGACTTGCGATGGTTGCCAAGGCACAGGCAAGCAAGTGGAAGGCCTTTGAGGCGATCGCCCAAAGCGATGAACGACCGATTCGACCCGAACGGATCATCGATCAATTGCGTCAAGCCCTCCCGGACGATGCCATTGTGTGCGCGGATCCAGGAACACCCTGCCCTTATGTCGCGGCCTATTTCAAGCTCCCCAAGGCCGGACGATACATCGTGACGAATCGCGCTCACGGCGCACTGGGCTATGCGCTTCCGGCTGCAATCGGCGCCTGGTACGCTAAGCCGGCACAACGATGCGTGGCGGTCATGGGCGATGGCAGTTTTGGCTTTGTTGCTGGCGAACTCGAGACGGTTGCTCGATGCGGCGCACCGATTTTGATGCTTGTTTTGTCAAACGATGCTTTTGGCTGGATCAAAGCGAGCCAGCGCGCAAGCTACGGCAAGCGTTACTTCTCGGTCGACTTCAGGCCCACCGATCATGCAGCCATTGCGAGAGCTTACGGCATTGACGCTTACAGCGTCGAGGATCCCCGAACGCTCGGGCCTTGTCTGCGCGAAGCCCTTGCGTTGAACCGCCCGGTACTCGTCGATATAAAAACACAAGCCCTGGAGGACGCTGCGGCACCGGTGAGTCAGTGGATGGGCTGAGCAGGCAGCGATGGGCTGGGAGGTTCGCAGGTCGGAGATTGGCGAGGCAAGCCTGAAGTGTTGCACAATCACAGGCATGACCTATGGCTCATTTACCCATAATCTGGCTTTTTTAAAGCGCGTGCCGCTCTTTTATGGTTTGGAAGAGCACGCGCTCGAGCGGCTTGCCACCTCAAGCACCCGTCGCAGTTTTGCCAAGGGCAAAGTAGTGGTGAAGGAAGGCGAACAATCGCAGGGCATGTTTGTCATGCTCTCCGGGCGCGCCAAGGTTCAGCGGGCTGATGATGAAGGCAAAGAAGTGATTCTTGCGGTGCTCGGGCCGGGAGAATTCTTCGGCGAAATGAGCCTTATCGACGAGGAACCACGATCAGCAACCGTGGTCACACTCGATCCCTGCGAATTCATCGCCATCACCAAAGAAGCCTTCCAATTCTTGATCGCTCAAAATAATGAAGTCTGCCTGCGAATCATGCGCAGTCTCGTCCAAAGGCTCCGTGAAGCCGATCGACGCATTGAAACCCTCGCCTTGCTTGATGTCTACGGTAGGGTTGCCCAGGTCTTGCTTGAATTTGCAGAAACCGATGCAGGCAACTATGTGGTCAAGGACCGGATCGCGAGGCAGGACATCGCCAAAATGGTCGGTGCCTCGCGCGAGATGGTCTCAAGGGTGATGAAGGCCCTTGAAACCGAGGGCTACATCGAATCCATGCCTGAAGGCCGACTTAAACTGCACGAGCGACTTCGCTTACTCGCCAGTTCTTAACATGGGGCTTTGGCGCGTACCGCTGCTGATCGGCTTGGCCAGCAGCTTGTTGAGCTTACTGCTCGCGAGTGGGTTGCCGTGGCCCGGCACTTTGCAGCGTGGTGCAAACCTGCTCGGTGACCAATGGCATCGGGTGAGCGCCACTGACAGCCTCGAATCGCGGGTTGTGATTGTCGATATCGACGAAGCAAGCCTTAAGGCGCTTGGCTCCTGGCCCTGGGAGCGAAAAACCCTTGCGCATTTGCTTACCCAGCTTTTTGAAACCCATCAGGTTGCAGCCATCGGTTTAGACCTTGTCCTACCTGAGCCTCGCGACAGAGAAGGTGATGCGGCTATTCAGCAACTCTTAGAACGCTATCCGTTGGTGTTATCGCAAGCTTTCGGTCTCGGGCAGTCGCAGGCTGCCGACGCTGGCGAAGTCACAAGCAACTGGCCCAAAACCGTTGCACTCGCTTCGGGTATCGCCATCGCGCAGGCAAGCGGACATGTTGGACACCATGCAGGTTTGCAGCCGCGCTGCACAGGCCATATCAGCTGGTTGCCGGAAGACGATGGTGTTGTCAGAAGGCTGCCGCCCTTGCTCCGTTACCGAGATCAGTGGCAGGCCACGCTGTCGCTCGCTGTGTTGGCGTGCATGGGACTGTTGCCTGATCAAGTCAAACTCGAACCGCGATGGCCTGCAGGTCAGGTCTTATCGTCCGGGGTTTTAGATCTGGCAAGCGATCCCCAGGGATTCTGGTCGATTCCCTACGGGCGCTCGAACCAGGCTTGGCTCAGCGTCCCCTCACATCTTGCCTACGACGCTCGCGAACCGATCACGGCGCTCCGTGGCGCTGTTGTCTTGATCGGTTCATCGGCGCTCGGGGTGAGCGACCGGGTTGCCACACCGATGGCAGCTTCACAGGCCGGGGTGGTTGTGCACGCCCAAGCGACTGCGGCCTTGCTCGATCAAGTCTCCCAGGAAAACCCTCATGCGCAGTCAGACTGGCTCGGTGTCAAAGCTTGGTTGCTGATTCAGTTGCTCAGCCTTCTCGGTATCGCACTGATTGTGCTTTGTTGCCGCTACCGTCGCTACCTCAGCCTTGCGCTCATCAGCTTGCTTGCCTCAGTAAGCCTGGCCCTCCTGGCATTGCTACTCACGGGCACCCATCAATTGCAGTTGCTTGGCGGACCTCCGATCGCCATCATGCTCTGCGCCCTGGCCAGCCTGGGCTGGAGTTTGCGTAATGAGCGTCAGACCGCCGGACGCTTGCGAAGACTTTTTGCTGACTATGTCCCCGCTAATGTGTTGGATCACCTGCTTTCGGAGGGTTCAGCCCAGCCCTTAACACCTTCGAGAGAACAACTCGTGGTGATGTTTGTGGATGCGGTCGGATCAACGCGTCTCGCAAGACAGGAAAGTCCGGAAGTCTTTGCCCAAAAGCTTCGCGGGCAACTTGATACATGGACATCGCTCGTCCATCAGCATGGCGGCACGCTTGACAAATATCTGGGCGATGGTTTGATGGTGTTCTGGGGCGCTCCGCTGAGCGCCGCAGATGATGCTGACCGTGCGCTTGAGGCTGCCCTGGCAATTCAAGCGGCACCTGGACTTTCCAAACGCATCGGAATCGCTTGCGGCGAGGCCTTGGTCGGCGATCTTGGCACCAGCATGCGACGAAGCTACACCGCCCTCGGCGAGGTGGTGAACCGTGCCGAGCGTCTTCAGCGCGAAGCGCCAGCTGACGGTATTTTGCTCGATCAACAGCTTGCTGAGCGTATTAAGCGCCATCAGGTTGAGGCCTGCGGTGCGCGATCGCTTCCAGGCTATGACAGGGAAGTGGAGACCTATCGCCCGAGTTAGACCACAAACAATGCATGCTTGCCGAAGCGCCTTGCTGAGCATGATCGTTTTTTAACCGATGGATGCTGCAAAGCTGCCTTCTCCCATCGCTGTTGCGTTCAAGATGCAGCACAACATCGACCGCCGCCCCGATTTGTGAGGCGAGCATCTCTGGGTGCGATTGGCCCAAGGCGATCGCAGCCATCGAGGCGAGTCGCACTAAAGCATTGGCTGCCGAATTCGCATGGACGGTACCCATCGAGCCGCGGTGACCGGTATTGAGCGCAGCGAGCAATTCAATCACTTCATCACCGCGGACTTCGCCCACGATCAAACGATCCGGCCGCATGCGAAGTGCATTTCTCAGCAGCATCCGCATGGTGATTTCACCTTTGCCCTCGAGATTGGGTGGCCTCGCTTCAAGCCGCACAACATGGGGTTGAGACAAGCGCAACTCTGCAGCATCTTCCAAGGTTAGAATCCGCTCACTGCTGTCAATACAGGCCGAAAGTGCATTCAGCAGGGAGGTCTTACCGGCACCGGTGCCACCGCTGATGATCAGGTTTGCCCGCTGACGCACCAGATCGACGAGGATGTCCGCTGCCTCCTGCGTCATGCAACCAGCAGCCACCCAGTCGGCAAGTAAGCGCGGGCCGCCGAGAAAACGGCGAATTGAAAGCTGTGGACCGTCGACTGCCGCAGGCCGCACAACCGCATTTACCCTTGATCCGTCCGGCAGTCTTGCATCGGCCATCGGCGAGGACTCGTCGATTCGCCTGCCACCGCGTGAAACAAGTCGATCCATGATACGCATCAGATGGGCTTCATCATCGAAGCGCTGCTCACTCCGATAGAGACGCCCAGCCCGCTCATACCAGATGGCCTCGGGTCCGTTGACCAGGATGTCGCCAACGGTCATATCGGCCAGTAATGGTTCAAGCGGTCCAAGCCCCATTAACTCGCATTGGAGACGATGTAATTGCTCTGATTGGAGTGAACCGTTTTTCTCAGTCAGTTCGCGGGATAGCTCACCGCGCAAGCGATCCTGCAATTGCTCGCTGCTCATCTTGGCAAGCGCACGAGGCCCATGCTCGCCCAGTAAACGTTCAATCGCACGCTGCTGGATACTGCGATTCTCCCAATTCATCATTGCGCTCCTTGATGTCGGATGAGCCGTCTCGGCGTCACCACAAACACCAATTCGCTTTGATGTTGATGGCGATCATTTGAGCCAAGCAGACCATTAAGGAGCCTTGATTCGACCAGACCTGGTAGGCCGCGCCGGCCGTGTTCCTCGCCAAAGTTGATCAATCCCCCAACCACATAGCTCTCGCCATCATCAAGCGTGACGGTTGTACTTGCCTTGCGAACTGTCACCAAGGGCAGTACCGAGCCGCGCTCGCCGGCACTGACCATCACCCCGTCTCTTGACAACTCGGATACCTCAGGAACCACCTTCAACTCGATTCGTCCATCGGCCATCAGCCGTGGTGTGAACTTTAGACTCACCCCGTACTCGCGTTCATCAAGGCGGGTGCTGATGCTCACTTGTTCGCCTTGTCCTTGTTGAATCGAGATCGGTATAAACACTTTGCCGCCAGACAGAAACTGCGCCTCACTGCCGCTTTGCGCCATCAGGTTGGGCTGAGCGAGCAACCGCCACTGCGAACGTGAAGCCTCTGCATCAATACCGAGCACCGCCGCGCCGCGCATCAGGCGTACCAAAGCGGCCGCACCCGCTGAGAAGCCCGCTTGGGCACCCCACTGTCCAAAGCCCGCGGAAATAGGCTGCGCCTTGCCGATCTGCCAATCAACCCCAAGTTTGTCGAGCAGACGCGAAGACACCTCGGCAATTCGTACTTCGAGCATGATTTGTTCAGCAGGTCTGACATGCACCCAGTTCACCAAACGCAAACCCTGAAAGGCTTGGGAGTCAAGCCAATGGCTCAGTAAGGACTCGAGCGCTTTGCGATGTTCGAGCTGAGCAACCTCACCCTCCAGGACGATGAGGCTACCCCGAGCGCTCAAGGAAAGCTGCGGCAAGGACCAGGAAGAAGCCCTTGACTCCTGCCGCATCCAATCGGCGATCAGATCTTGGGCTTGCGTCAAGTCGACCAGCGTCTCGACCCGCCAGATCTTGCAGCTCACATCGCCGTGGGCGGCGTCAGCCTCAAAACTAAGGCGCAATTCGCTGTAGCCCGGCCTTTCTGCCTTCAGCAAATGGGTCCCCCCGGGACCGCCTTGAACGCTCAAGACATCAGGACGGGTATTCCATCGCGAATGTTCTTTGCGGCTTGACAATTGAAGCGCTACGGGCTCACCCAGTCTTAAGCGAATAGGCTCAGCAACGCGCTCGCAGCGGGTTGATTCAGGCGCTGTCAACAGGGGCTGCGCCTCGCTGCGACCCGGCGCTTCAGGTACGCCAGCTTTCACCGGCGGCTGCTGAAAAATCACAAAAAGTGTCACAACACAGAGCAACAGAAAATTAGGCAATTGGTTTTGCATGGGCGGCCTCAAGAGGGTGATCGGCATGAATCGGCTTGGGAACTCAAGCACCGTGTCGAACGCGGTCTGTCCTTTCCTTGAGCCTTACGGGGCGAAGGTCATCCTTTTGGCCGATTCGCTTACCCGCTGCGGTGTAAAATTCAAGTCTCGCGCCAGCAGGCGTACACCATCAAGGGCAAGCATGGCCGGTCATTCGAAGTGGGCCAATATTCAGCACCGCAAAGGACGTCAAGACGCCAAAAGAGGCAAGCTTTTCACGCGACTTATCCGGGAAATCACGGTTGCCGCCCGCATCGGCGGTGGCGACAGTGACACCAATCCGAGACTTCGCTTAGCCATGGATAAAGCATCTGAAGCGAACATGCCCAAGGACACCGTCCAACGGGCGATTGCGCGCGGTGCTGGCGGTCTTGAGGGCGCGAACTACGAAGAGATCCGCTATGAGGGTTATGGCATAGCGGGTGCTGCAATCATTGTTGACTGCATGACCGATAACCGAATACGAACCGTGGCCGAAGTTCGCCACGCCTTTTCGAAACACGGTGGCAATCTGGGTACTGACGGTTCGGTCGCCTTCCAGTTTCGCCACTGTGGCCAGATAATTTTTGCGCCAGGCACATCAGAGGAAAAAGTCATCGACGTGGCACTCGATGCGGGTGCTGACGATGTGATTCGCGGCGACGACGATTCGATCGAAGTCATCTGCGAGCCAGGCCTTTTTGAGCCGATTCGACAAGCCCTTGACGCTGCCGGTCTCAGAAGCGATATCGCAGGCATTGTGATGAAATCCGATAACGAGATCGTCTTGCAAGGCGATGATGCCGAGAAAATGCAAAGACTGCTCGATGCGCTTGAAAGCCTCGATGATGTGCAAGAGGTTTACACCAATGCTTCGCTGGGTGACGCGTGAAAATACTGGTGATCGGCGCGGGCGGACGTGAACACGCCATCGCTTGGAAATTAGCACAGTCGGCAAAGGTCACACAGGTCTATGTTGCCCCCGGCAACGGTGGAACCGCGCATGAACCCAAGGTTCAAAACATTGCCTTGAGCGATCATGAGGCCCTTGCAGACTTCGCAGCGCGCGAAGGCCTGCGCTTCACTGTTGTGGGGCCTGAGGCACCGCTTGCCGCAGGGATCGTTGACTATTTTCAGACAAGAAAACTGGCCATCTTCGGACCGACGCGCGCTGCCGCGCAACTCGAATCCTCGAAAGACTTTGCCAAGCAGTTCATGACCCGCATGGGGATTCCAACTGCAGCCTACCAAAGCTTTAGTGATGCCGAGGCGGCGCACCGTTATGTGGAGGCGCAGGGTGCGCCGATTGTGATTAAAGCCGATGGTCTGGCAGCGGGTAAAGGCGTCATCGTTGCCCAAACCCTTGAGGAAGCGCACGAAGCCATTGATTGGATGCTCAAAGATCGTGGCTTTGGCCAAGCCGGCGCCCGTGTCGTGATCGAAGCTTGTTTGTCTGGGGAAGAGGCAAGTTTTATTGCCATGGTCGATGGGGAGCATGTGCTTGCCCTTGCATCGAGCCAGGACCACAAAAGGCTGGGCGATGGCGACACAGGGCCAAACACCGGTGGCATGGGCGCCTACTCGCCTGCGCCGGTGGTCACCCCCGATGTTCACGCCTTTGTGATGCGTGAGGTCATCACGAAGGCGGTTAAAGGGATGGCCGCCGAAGGCCATCGCTACCTCGGCTTTTTGTATGCGGGCTTGATGGTCGATCCCCAAAAGGGCGTGAAGGTGCTCGAATTTAATTGTCGACTTGGCGACCCGGAGACCCAGCCCTTGTTGGTCCGGCTACGTAGCGACCTGGTTGACTTGATCGAAGCCGCACTGGCCGGTAAACTCAATCAAGTCGAAGCGCAATGGGACCGGCGACACGCCGTGGGTGTTGTACTTGCAGCCAATGGCTATCCCCAGTCCCCCCGGGTTGGCGATCCGATTAAGGGTTTACTCAACACAGGGGCAGCCTCAAGCCTAGGTCAGACCAAGCGCCTTGCGGATCCTGTAGGCCTTGAACGCTTGGTGTTTCATGCCGGCACGGAGGATCGATCCGGGGAGTTGCTCAGCAGTGGCGGTAGGGTGCTTTGTGCCGTTGGCCTGGGCGATAGCGTTAAACTCGCCCAACAACATGCCTACGAAAGCATGGCGCAGATAAGGCTTGAGGGCGGACAATACCGGAAAGATATTGCGTGGCGCGCCAGGCGCAACAACGGCACACTGGTATAGTTTGCAGGAAGAACGCGTCAATGACAGGCATCTTGCACCAGGCTAAACAGTACTTTCTCGGACTGCAATCAAGCATCATCGAGCACCTTGAAGGGCTCGATGGCCGTTCTTTCGCGATTGATCAGTGGGATCGTCCTGAGGGCGGAGGTGGCATTTCGCGCGTGATCGAAAAAGGTGCCTTATTTGAGCGCGGGGGCTGCAATTTTTCCCATGTGATGGGCGATCGCCTGCCGCCCTCGGCAAGTGCGCATCGCCCCGAACTAGCCGGCAGACGTTGGGAAGCCATGGGGGTATCCCTGGTTTTGCATCCCCATAATCCCTACGTGCCCACGGTGCACATGAACGTTCGGCTCTTCATGGCCTTTGATCATGACCATCCTGATCATGGCTCGATCGGCTGGTGCGGTGGCGGCATGGATTTAACACCCTATTACGGTTTTGAGGACGATGCCAGGCACTTTCACCAGCATTGCAAAAACGCTCTGGATTCGTTCGGCTCGCATTGGCATCCTCGTTTTAAACGATGGTGCGATGACTATTTTTTTCTTAAACATCGTCAAGAGGCACGCGGTATTGGCGGCATTTTTTTCGATGATTTAAGCGAACCCAACCTCGAGCAGGCCTTCGCACTCACGCGCTCGGTGGGTGATCATTTTTTGCAGGCCTATGTGCCTATCGTGGAAAAGCGTCGCTCGATCCAATACGGCGAACGCGAGCGCGACTTCCAAGCCTATCGACGCGGTCGTTATGTCGAATTCAATCTGGTATTTGATCGCGGTACCTTGTTTGGCCTTCAGTCGCAAGGACGCACCGAGTCGATTCTGATGTCCATGCCACCCATCGTGAAGTGGCGCTATGACTGGCACCCTGCACCGGATAGCCCCGAAGCGGCGCTGTATCAACTGATTAAGCCAAGGGACTGGGTCTGACAGGCCTAGCCACTGGCGCACCGAGTTGGGGATGGCTCGGTGGGAGTTTCGATCCACCTCATCGTGGGCATCTTGCCTTGGCGCATGCTGCGATGCTGGCGCTTGGTCTTGATCAGTTGCGCTTCATGCCCACGGGCCAGTCCTGGCAAAAACAAATCGAGCAAGCAAGAAGCAGCCTGCAGCGCGCCGATAAGACCCAGCGTCTGGCGATGTTGAGTTGTTTGCTATCGATGATTGATCGATCACGTTTTGATATCGATACAAGAGAGATTGAGCGTTTTGAGCGCAGCGGAGAGCCCACTTACAGCATTGATACCGTCAAGGAATTGGCCCGTGACCATCCGGACAAGCGACGTGTCATGATTCTTGGTGCTGATCAGCTCAGAAACCTCTCAAGCTGGCGGGACTACGATCGTCTGCTTGACCATGTCCATCTTGCGGTTACGACGCGACCCGGCTTCGGCCTGCAGGATTTACCCGCGCCAGTGGAAAAACTTGTCCAACAACACGGCTGCGATCACCTGCCTTGGACCAGCCACGGGCAGATCGTGTTTTTTGCCATGTCACCGGTTCCGACTTCTTCAACCATGTTGAGGCAAGAATTTGCCCTGTCGGCAACGCTACCCGAGGACAGGGTGGGTGAAAAAGTCGAATCGGCTGCGCTTGAACGCTACCTCGGTAAGCCCTTGTTGGACTATATTCGTGAACAAGGTCTTTATCGACCACTTTTGACAGCATTGAAGGAAGATCCGCAAAGATCTACCTGAAGGAACGATATGGATATTAGAAAACTTCAGAGGGTCATCGTCGATGCACTTGAAGATGTTAAGGCACAGGATATTAAGGTTTATAACACCGGCGGGCTAAGCGATCTCTTTGATCGCGTGATTATTGCAAGCGGCACCTCTCATCGACAAACCAAGGCGCTCGCCTGGCGGGTCGCTCAACAGGTCAAGGCTGCGGGCGGCGAGGTTCTCGCAGTTGAAGGTGAGGCAAGCGGCGAGTGGGTTTTGGTCGATGCAGGCGATGCCGTGGTCCATATCATGCAGCCCGCCATCCGCAGCTATTATCGTCTTGAGGAAATCTGGGGCGATAAGCCCGTAAGAATGAAGCTTGGGGCCTCAAGCACTCGCAGCGCAAACAAAGTCGATCTCTGACCTCGCTGCATGCGCAGTCTTGTGCTATCGCTCGGACATAGGCCTGCTGCTTGGATCGACGAAGCCTGTAAACAGTACAGTTCGCGATTACCCAAGGATTGGGAAATTCAATGGCGCGAACTCCGGGCAGAGCCTCGCAGCCCCTCAAGCCCGGCATGCCAATACATGCTGCGCGAAGCTCAACGCATTGAAACATCACTGCAATCCGGGAGCTTCGTGATGGTTGCGCTTGACGAGCGTGGGAGCCGCCTGAATTCGCTCCAATTCGCGGCCCAGTGCGGGAAGTGGCATGAGCAAGGCGAGCAACCTGCTTTTGTGATCGGTGGTGCAGATGGTTTGCACCCGAGGATTCGCGATCAGGCAAAGCTGAACTTGCAGCTCTCAAGCTTCACCTTACCGCACGGCCTCGTGCGCGTTGTGATTGCTGAACAATTGTTTCGCGCTTGGTCTATTCTTCAGCAACACCCCTACCATCGCGCTTAGTGTTGTGACAAGACTTCCGATTTATCTCGCTTCAAAAAGTCCAAGAAGGCTTGAATTGCTACAATTTTTGCCAGTTACCGTTGAATTGCTTTTGCCGCAAGCCCATGAGGATGCCGAAGCCTTGGAGGCTTACGACGATCATGAGTCGCCGAGCGACTATGTGAAACGCGTTGTTCAGGCAAAAGCCCAAGCCGCAAGCCGCAGAATGCAGGACCTTTGCCTGGCACCAAAACCCATTCTGGTGGCCGATACAAGCGTTGCCCTCGGTGGAAAAATACTAGGTAAACCTAAAGATGCCGAAGAGGCCTTTCGGATGTTACAAGGTTTATCAGGCAGGCGACATCGCGTCATCACCTCCGTCGCATGCGTGAAGACCACGGGCAGGATCATCTTGCGTAGCGAAGTTTCCAAGGTATGGTTTGCCAGGCTTCGAGATGCAGAGATTCAGGCCTATGTTGATACGGGTGATCCCATGGATAAGGCAGGCGCCTATGGGATTCAAGGTCATGCCGGAAGCTTTGTACGCCGTATCGAAGGCACACAAAGTGGCATCATGGGCCTTCCTTTGTATCTCACTGCCAAGGTGCTGGGACTGCGCTAAGCCATGCTTGAAGAACTTCTGATTCAGACGAACAGCCATGAAACCCGCGTGGCCCTGGTGCGCCAGGGTATGGTGCAAGAGGTCTTCATCGAACGCGCTGTGACCCGAGGTCTGGTCGGCAATATCTATCTTGGCAAGGTCAACCGTGTTTTGCCCGGCATGCAATCCGCATTCATTGATATCGGCCTGGAACGTGCCGCCTTCTTGCATGTTGCCGATCTCTGGCAGGCGAGGCAACTGGGTGCTAGGCAAGAGCATCGCGATGAGCAGCGACTCAGCGCCATTCAGATCGAGAAAACACTTTTTGCGGGACAGCCCTTGTTGGTCCAGGTGATCAAAGACCCGCTCGGGACCAAGGGCGCTAGGCTTTCAACCCAAATCAGTATTGCCGGGCGACTTTTGGTGTACCTCCCGCAGTCAAAGCACATTGGTATTTCGACTCGAATCGATCAAGAAAGCGATCGTGAGCTTTTGCGCCAGCGGCTGCACGGCTTGATTCCTGCCGAGGAACGCGGAGGCTTTATCGTACGAACCTCGGCCGAGCAAGCCGACGACGCCGCGCTTGCCATCGATATTGCCTACTTGAGACAGCGGTGGCAGGAAATCCTGCGGCTGACGCAGCAGTTACCTGCAAGCTCACTGCTCTATCAGGAGTTAAGCCTGAGCGAGCGCTGTTTGCGCGACGTGGTCAGCGAACTGACAGCGGGCGTGCGCGTTGACCAAGCTGGCGAGTTAGAGCATTTGTGTCGTTTTGCACGTGCCTATATGCCAGCCGTCGAAGAAAAAATCCGCCTTTATCGGGGTGATCGACCGATCTTTGATTTATACGGCATTGAAACAGAAATCGAACGTGCCTTGGCGCGGCGTGTTGATCTGAAATCGGGTGGCTATCTGATAATCGATCAAACTGAAGCGCTCACAACCATCGATGTGAACACCGGTGGCTATGTGGGCGGCAAAAACTTTGATGACACCGTGTTCAAGACCAATATGGAAGCAGCGCATGCGATTGCACGCCAGCTTCGGTTGCGTAATTTAGGTGGCATTATCGTGATTGATTTTATCGATATGCATCGTGAACACCACCGTGATGCAGTCTTGCAGGAGTTGAGGAAAGCCCTGGCAACAGATCGCACGCGCAGTTCGGTGCTTGGCTTTACCGGGCTGGGACTGGTCGAGATGACCCGCAAACGAACCCGAGAATCGCTGGCTCATATCCTTCGCGAGTCCTGCCCGCTTTGCCAGGGTAAAGGCGAAGTTAAGACGGCGCGCAGTGTTTGTTATGAGATTTTACGGGAGATTCGCCGCGAAGCAGGACAATTCGATCCGCAAGGCTTCCGTATCATTGCCAACCCTCAAGTCATTGATCTATTTCTTGACGAAGAATCGGCAAGTCTTGCAAGCCTGAGCGAAGACATCGGAAAGCCGGTATCGCTTGCCGTCGAGGCAAGCTATGGCCAAGAACACTATGACATTGTCTTGACTTAGCCTCGCCCCTCACCCCTCCGCCAGCCGCTTTATCGGTTTGCCGACTTGTCACGGGGCACTCGACCTAATAAATAGAACTCTGGGTTCGGCATCATCCCCGACAGGTTAGCCATCCGGTTGCTGAGTGCAAAAAAAGCGGCAATCGCACCGATATCCCAAGCATCCTCATCGTTAAGCCCATGCTCATGAAGCATGTCGAAATCGATGTCTTCAATCGTGTCGGATTCAAAAGCCACTTTCATCGCAAAGTCAAGGATCGCGCGCTGTCGCGGCGTAATGTCCGCTTTACGATGATTGATCGCAATTTGATCAGCGATGAGCGTCTTTTTTTCAAAGATTCTCAGCAAGGCGCCATGGGCGACCACACAATAGAGGCATTGATTTGCTGCACTCGTTGCGACCACAATCATTTCGCGTTCGGCCTTGGACAAATTACCTTCTTTGAGCATTAAGGCATCGTGATAGGCAAAAAAAGCACGAAACTCTGCCGGGCGCCTGGCAAGTTTCAGAAATACATTGGGTACAAATCCCGATTTTTCCTGCACCTTCAACATCATGTCGCGTATGTCGGCAGGTAGGCCATCGAGTGCAGGTAAGGGGTAACGTTCAGCCATGCTTATTGCTCCAAAGTAAATAACACGAAAATAGAATCGCTCATGCTTCGCATACCCTCATGACTTACTTTTTTTGACTTTTTTCTCGCGACGAAGCCGGCCTTTATCCTGGACCTGCTCCTTAGGCTGGGCATTGACCTCCTTTGAGGCCTGATTCGGGGCACGCAAGCCAGCCAGACAAAGTACCATCAACACCAAAAACATGCGCGAGGCGCCAGCATCATAGACCCAGTTGTAGAAGAAGCTACCGACCGAAAAGCTGACAATCAGCATCCGGAAGGCAACCGCTTCAAATCCTGTAAGCCAATGAGCAGCCTGCCAGAGGGCAGCGATCAGCCCCAGAAAAAAACATAAACCGATCAACCCCTGTTCGACGGCAATTTGCAGATAGCTGTTTTGCGGATTCGCGCTGCTTACAGGCCCTTGGACCTGGGTTTGAAAGCCACGATAGACCTCAGACCAGCTGCCGATACCATGCCCGATCAGAGGTTGATCCCGCAATGCGAGGCTTGAAACCCGCCAAAAAACCAGCCGCTGCGCGGTGCTGTCTTGCAAAGCGGGCGTTGTTTGCAGCGACTCATGCTCGGTTGACCCAAAGACTTGGTTCATGTCAGCCTGCAGCGACGGGTTCACAACCGTGGCGGCCGCAGCGATGGCTGCCGATGCAAGAAGGACCTGAAGACGCATGGGCTTGATTGAAGTCGCAAACCATAGAATCACGGCAAGGCTCAGTGCCAGCAGGAAAAAGGCAATCAGATTCCCGATCAAGATTAAAGGAAGCACAAGCAAAAGGGCGCAAACCCAGCGCCAACGCCCCTCAAGCCAAATCAGCGCCAGCGAGGCAGCAAAAGTGAGCATCCAGCTGGTATGCATACTGCCATGCGGAATCCGTTTATCGACGCATTCACTTAGCTGGGTGAATGGGGCCCAATCGATGAAACAATCCATAGCCACATAGATGGACCAGAGCGCGAGGATGATTTGGACCGCTATAAAGGCACGCCAGATGCCATGACGAATATCATCCGTCATCATGAATCCAGCCGCCGGGATCAGGATCAGCCAGCGCGACCAATCAGAAAGTGTTGGCAAGAGCGCGTTGGTCTCAGACCATGCCAGGGTCATGAGCCCCCAAAGCAAAAAGAGCAGTGCCGAGAGCATTAAGGGCAATCGTGACAAGCGTTGCTTCAGCAGGGCTGGCTCAATTGCGACCAAACTCACCAAGAGGGTGACTGCAAAACCAAGCGAGAGACCAGCGATGCCAAAGCTGCCCATGCAAGTCGTGATCAGCAAGCATGATCCCCAGATACGGCGCGCAATATTCATCGGGTGAAGTCCAAAAACATCCGCCCTGTCTTGAGCAATCTCATCACATCAACTCCCCCCCCTGACAGAGTCTTGCATAAAGGCCATCGCATGCCAGCAAGGCTTCATGGTTTCCGCTTTCGACAATGCGACCCGCCTGCATCACCACGATACGATCAGCATGAATGACGGTTGATAATCGATGCGCAATGGTCAGCGTGGTTCGCCCCTTCATGAGTGATTCAAGCGCGGACTGAACCGCGCGTTCAGATTCGTTGTCCAAGGCTGAGGTAGCTTCATCCAAAATGAGAATCGGTGCGTTTTTCAAGATGGCACGGGCAATTGCAAGTCGCTGTCTTTGCCCGCCTGACAAACGCGCCCCGTTTTCGCCGATCAAGCTTTCAAGCCCTTGAGGCTGAGCATCAACCCAGTCAAGCAACTGAGCATGGGCAAGGGCCTGACGAATCGCCTCCTTACTCGCGCCGCGCTGTGCACCGTAGGCAACATTAGCAGCGATGCTGTCATCAAAAAGCCTGACATCTTGGCTGACGATCGCGATCTGACTTCGCAAGATTGATAATGATATTTTGTTGATATCGATATCGTCGATATAAATCTTTCCACGCTGCGGGTGGTAAAGCCTTGGAATAAGATTCACAAGCGTGGTTTTACCGGCACCGGAGGGCCCCACTAAGGCCACATGCTCCCCCTCACGCAAACTGAGGCATATCTCACGAAGCGCTGGTACCTTTGCACCAGGGTAGCTCAAGGATATGCCCTCAAAACGTAAAGCACCCCGCATGTTGCAGACTGTTTCCTGCCCCTTGTCCTGTTCTCTTGCTTCGTCGATGAGGTCAAACACCGATTCGCAAGCTGTCAGTGTGGTCTGTATCGGTCCTCCAAGGTTCGATAGATTTCTCAAAGGTGAAAGCAGCATCAGCAGCGCTGTCACAAACGAGACAAAGCTTCCTACAGAGGAAGCTTGTTGCCTGGACTGCTCCATGGCCACCACAATCACCACCGATACCGCCACCGAGGCAATGACTTGATTGGTTGGCGAGCCTAAGGCCGCCATCACGGAAAAACGCCGTGACACCTGGCGAAGGCGCCTGGTCACCGCTGAGAAACGTTCGCGCTCCATCGCCTGGCCCCCGTCGACCTTAATCACGCGTTGAGCGGCAATGCTTTCATCGACACGCTGTGTGAGTTCACCCATCGCACGCAGGTGATCTGCGCTAAGACGTCTTAAGCGGCGGTTGATCGTGACCATCGTAAAAGCAATTGCGGGCCCCATTGCCAGAATAATCAGTGTGAGGGACCAGTTAAGCCAAAACAGCCAAGCTAAAAGTCCTAGCACAGTGATTGAATCCCGCACGAGCACGCTGAGGCTGCGCGCACCGGCGCTCATCACTTGCGAGGCATCGTGGGTAAAGCGGGAAATCAAAGGACCACTGCTGCTTTGATCGAAGCGCAAGGCGGGTAAGTGCAATAAGGTCTCGTACATATCGCGGCGAAGGTCAGCCAAGACATGCGACTCCACCCAGCCGATGCCTGTTGAGGCTGCAACCACGCAGAGACCTCTGACGAGCATGAGTCCGATGACAGCGACTGGCACCTGCCATAAGGCGAGATCGGCATTTGGACCAAAACCTCGATCGAGTCCCACTTTAAGCATTGCAGGCAACAAAGGTTCAGCAAGTCCAGCAAGCGCCATGGCAAGCATCGATACCGTCATGACCCAGGTGTAGGGACGAAGATAAGCCAGCAGCCTGCGCCAAACACGAGGCCGGGAAGCGACCAACGCAGCTGCGATCGGCTGATGCGACAAGCCCGGCGGTTGGGTCGTCATCATCAGGCCTTCAGTTGTAGACCACTTCGGCCTGGCTACCCTTGAATTCGCTGTGAATCAAAGCAAGCAAAGCATCGTCAGGACGGACTTTGCAATGCGAAGGCAGTTTGAGCTCACAACTTGCGTTATCGTTATGGTAACGGACGATCACCGCACAACCTTGTTGACCGTCGGGCGCACTAAAAAGTGTCAGCGCCTTTTTCAAGCGCATCGCATCAGCCTGACCGTTGAGGTCTAAGCGCAAGGAGCGCGCAAACTCAGCGCGAGCACCTGACAAATCAAGCATACGCTCAACCACCAAGCGCTGTCCGCCGCTGTAGTCATCGCGGCTCACCTTGCCATACACAATGAGCAAATCATCGACTTTCAGGATCTGCCGATGCGTATCAATCGACGCTGCGAAAACCGCGGCCTCAAGCGTCGCACTGGAATCATCAAGGGTGATCAAGAGCATTTTCCCGCGACGAGTCATCTGTGTTCGCAGCGCCGTGACGACGCCAGCTACCCACTGAGCTTGCGGCGCCGGGTTGATTTGGGCCAGTGAGAGCCTTGCGAAGCGACGCACCTCGCTGGCATAAGCGTGAAACAGATGTCCTGAGAAAAAGAATCCCAAAGCAAGCTTTTCTTCTTGAAGCCTTTGGCGTTCGCTCCAAACCGGCACTTTTAAATAGTGCAGGTCCTCGTCAGCATCCGTCTCCTGCCCGAAAGCCTCGCCGAAAAGGCTTTCCTGACCAAGACTTGCAATCGACTTTTCCGCCTCATCCATGGCAAGGCCCACCGAGGCGAGCGCGCGGGCGCGATCGACCTCGATCTCATCGAGCGCGCCAGCGCGAATCATGGCTTCGAGCGTGCGGCGATTCACCACACGCCGATCCACCCGTTTGCACAAGTCAAATAAATGTTTGAAACGTCCCTGCACCCGCGCCGCAAGCAAATGTTTAACCGCCGCCTCGCCAGCGCCTTTGACAGCACCGAGTCCATAGCGAATTGCTGCTTTTTCACCCTGGTACACCGGGTCAAAGCGCCAGGCCGATGCATGGACATCCGGTGGCAGCAAGAGCACACCGTTATTTTTTGTATCTGACACAAACAAATGCACTTTATCCGTATCGTCCATATCCGATGAGAGCGTTGCTGCCATGAACTCCGCGGGATAGTGCGCTTTCAGCCAGGCAGTCTGATAGGTAAGCACCGCGTAGGCAGCCGTGTGCGATTTGTTGAAACCGTATTCAGCAAACATCGCCATCAAATCAAAGAGCTTGTTTGCAAGCTCAAGCGTATAGCCCTTGCTCAATGCGCCTTTCACAAAAATATCGCGATGCTGTGCCATTTCTTCGGGCTTTTTCTTGCCCATCGCGCGACGTAAAAGATCGGCGCTCCCAAGGGTGTAACCACCGATGATCTGAGCGATTTGCATCACTTGTTCTTGATACACAATCACCCCGTAAGTTGGCTCAAGACAGGCCTTCAAATCGGGATGAAAATAATCAATGCTCTGAACCCCTTTTTTTCGCAAAATAAAATCGTCGACCATGCCTGAGCCAAGCGGGCCCGGCCTGTAAAGCGCCAAGACGGCAATGATGTCTTCAAAACGATCGGGCTCTAGCTTTTTTAAAAGCTTTTTCATCCCCTCGCTTTCCAATTGGAAAATCGCTGTGGTGTTGGCTTGTTTCAGCACCTGATAAGCGGCAGGGTCGCTGAAGCCTTTGGTTGCCTGCGCAAGCTGAAAATCTGGCTGCCGCCGCCGAATGTATTCAATCGCGGTTTCTATGATCGTAAGGTTTCGCAAGCCGAGAAAGTCAAATTTCACCAAACCAACCGCTTCGACATCGTCCTTATCAAACTGGCTGATGACGGATGATTCATCGCCGGGCTGGCGATACAAAGGACAGAAATCCGTGAGTTGACCCGGTGCAATCAAAACACCGCCAGCATGCATACCAACATTACGCGTGATGTCTTCAAGCGGCTCTGCGAGTGCAAGAATCTCGCGTACCTCGTCTTCGTCTTGTTCGCGTTGCTTCAGCAGCGGTTCGGCTTCCCTGGCCTTGGCAAGCGACAAAGGCTTATTTTGAACGACTGGTATGAGTTTTGATAATTGATCACAAAAATTGTAACCAATATCCAGAACGCGCCCAACGTCTCTGATCACAGCCTTTGATGCCATGGTGCCAAAGGTCGCAATTTGAGATACAGCCTCGCTTCCATAGCGCTTGCGAACATAATCGATCACCAGTGAACGTTTGTCCTGACAAAAATCAATATCAAAGTCAGGCATCGAGACCCTCTCTGGATTCAGAAAACGCTCAAAAAGTAGCGCATAGGGAATCGGATCCAAGTCGGTGATACCGAGCGCAAAAGCAACCAGTGAGCCTGCGCCCGAGCCCCGTCCTGGTCCAACAGGTACCTGATGCGCTTTAGCCCAGTTAATAAAATCTGCAACGATCAAAAAATAGCCCGAGTATCCCATTTGAACAATCGTGTCGCATTCATAACGCAAGCGATCCTGGTATGCGCTTCGATGCGATTCGCGTTCGACTGCATCCGGAAAGCACTGTTTCAGGCGTTGTTCGAGCCCCTGCGCAGCCTGCTCGCGCATGAAGTCATCGATGGTGAAGCCCGCTGGCGTTGGAAAATCGGGCAGATAGGCCTTACCGAGCGTCATCGTCAAACAACAGCGCTGTGCGATCGTCAGCGAATGGGCAAGCGCTGAAGGCAAATCGGCAAAACGCTCCTGCATTTGCGCTTGGCTCAAAAAATACTGGGTTTCAGTGAAGTGACGTGGCCTGCGCGGATTGGCAAGGATCTCGCCTTCAGCAATACAAACCCTAGCCTCATGGGCACGAAAAGCCTCCGGCTCGATAAACTGGACGGGGTGGGTTGCCACGATCGGCAGGTCAAGCAGTGTTGCGAGTTGTGCACAGTCACGGACGTAGGCCTCGTCGGCGTCGTGATCACGCCGCCAGACTTCGAGGAAAAAACAATCCACATCAAAACATGCTGCCCAGGATCTGGCGATTTCACCTGCTTGCTGCGTTCTCCCGGCGGCCAAGGCTTGACCGATTTCACCCTCGACCCCACCCGATAACGCAATCAGTCCTTGACTGTAGCGGTGGCCTTGGCCATCTTGTTCGGTGAACCACGCTCTCCTGATCTCGCCACGACCGCGGTGCTCGTTTTCCAGCCATGCGCGCGATAGCAGACGGCACAGTGATAAATAGCCTTGCTCGCTTTCCACCAGCAACAAAAGGCGAAAAGGTCGATCCCGGTCAAGCTCGTTGCTGATCCAAACATCCGCCCCGCAAATTGGCTGTATGCCTCTAGCTCTTGCAGCCTTATAGAATTTAACCCAGGCAAACAAGTTGCCAAGATCAGTCACTGCGACTGCCGGTTGCTGATCGGCGAGCGCTGCCTCCACCAAGGCGTCGATACGAACGATCGAGTCGCTGATTGAGTATTCGGTGTGAACCCGAAGATGAACGAAGCCGGGTGCATCCATGAGTCGATTTTACTCCGGCTTCATCGCTTCATTCATCGTTCAATTCAGATCGGACAACACCTCATCGAGCACTTCAAAAATCGTCTCAAGGTGCATGGCCTCAGCAATAAGCGGCGGACAAACCGCGATCGAATCGCCGATCGGACGCACGAAAACCCCACGATCCCAGCAACGGCTGTAGACCTCTGTTGCGCGAGCACCTGGCGCTGCATCGCGAGCCGCCAGTTCGATCGCCCCAATGAACTGCAGATTACGCACATCGACCACATGGGGCTTGTCCTTGAGCGCATGCAGCCCGGCCTCGAGTTTCGGCGCCAACTTTGCCGCGTTCGCGATCAGTCCATCATGCTGATACAAGTCGATCGCGGCACATGCCGCCGCGCTTGCCAGGGGATGTCCCGAATAGGTATAGCCATGGAATAGCTCGATGCCGGGTGCCGACTTTTCGCGAAATGCTTCGTAAATCGGACTTGAGACCAAGACGCCACCGAGCGGCACAGCCGCTGAGGTGACACCTTTTGCGAAAGTAATCAAATCGGGCGTAACCCCGAAGTATTGGCTGGCGAATGGCGTACCCATGCGCCCAAAACCTGTAATCACCTCGTCAAAAATCAACAAAATCCCGTATTTGCGGGTAATGTCACGCAAACGTTGCAAATAGCCCTGAGGGGGCACCAAGACGCCACCCGCCCCGCTCACCGGCTCAACGATGACAGCAGCGATATTCTCAGCGCCGTGCCTGTAGACGATTCGCTCCTCGAGTTCGTCAGCGAGCGAAGCACCATGCGTGGGCATGCCTCGGCTGAACGCATTTTCTTTCAACACGGTGTGGCGTAAGTGATCAACCTGGGGCAAGAGGCCAGCAGCGAAGGCCTTTCGATTATTCCCAATGCCTGACACCGAAAGACCCCCGAAGTTCACACCGTGGTAGCCCCGCTCACGGCCCACAAAACGGGTCCGGGTTGCCTGGCCGTTTACCCGATGGTAGGCAAGCGCGATCTTCAGAGCCGTATCGACAGCCTCTGAACCTGAATTGGTAAAGAACACTTGGGTCATGCCTTCAGGCGCGATATCAGCAATACGCTCAGCGGCCATAAAGGCCTTCGGGTGCCCCATCGAAAACGAGGAGCAGAAATCAAGCTCACCGATTTGCGCCCGCATGGCCTCTACAATGCGCGGATGACAATGACCCGCATTGGTGCACCACAAGGTTGCCAGGCCGTCGATGACCTTGCGGCCATCTTCGGTCACGAAATACATGCCTTCTGCCCGAACAACCTGTTTGGGCGCTTGGGCATATTGGCGGGTGTTGGTAAAAGGCATCCAGTAAGCCGGTTTTTTTAAATCGGTGGGTGCATTCATGAAGGTTGGTCTCCGGAGTTATTGCCTTGGTATTGTCCAAACTTGCGCGCAAGGTTACGAACGCTCATGAGTGAAAACGGAACAAGCGCGGCGGGCAGCTTTCGCCCAAGCCACGGCCAGGCGATCGCCCTGCTCGTTGTCTGCACGCTGATGTGGTCAATCGCCGGACTGGTGAGTCGACAACTCGAGCAAGCAAAGAGCTTGGAAGTCACCTTCTGGCGAAGTCTATTCTGTTTCTTTGCCATGAGTGTGGGCATTGCCTGGCATTGGCGTGCCAAGGCGCTGCAAATGCTCTGGGCCATGGGGCGCTGGGGTCTATTCTCCGGCGCCATGTGGGCGGTGATGTTTACCTGCTTCATGATCGCCCTCACAAGGACGAGCGTGGCCAACACCGTGGTCGTGATGAGCCTTGCACCATTGCTGGCGGCCTTGATGGCGAGGCTCTTCTTGAAGACAGCCATTGAGAAGTCAACCTGGTTTGCCATCGCCGTAGCAGGCATTGGGGTATGGTGGATGGTGCGCGAAGGCATTTCGGCTGAAGGTCTTGAGGGCATGTTCATAGCCGCGGGCGTTCCCCTTGCTTCGGCAGCCAATCTGGTGGTCTTACGTGCCCAGCGAGCCCAGGTTGATTTGATCCCAGCGGTTTTGGTCGGCGCATTGATGTCTTGCGCTGTAACCCTGCCTTGGGCGATGCCCTTTGAAGCAAGTCACAGCGACCTTGCCTGGTTGGCGCTTCTTGGCATTGTTCAACTGGCGATTCCTTGCGCACTGCTGGTCTGGGTCGCACGCTTTTTGCCACCGCATGAAATTGCCTTGATCTGTCTCTTAGAAGTGGTGCTTGGGCCGATTTGGGCCTGGCTTGGCGCAGACGAAAAAATGCCAGCGGCAACTGTACAAGGCGGCTTACTGGTCATTGGTGGTCTTGCTGTTAACGCCTTGCGGGATCGATGGAAGTAAGTCGTTGGCAAGACGGACTGAACCTCAACGACTCACTGAGCATGTGCAAGGAAACGACCGGGGCAAGCGAAGACGCGATCCCGAGCCATCTTTTCGGTATCCTCACCGACGTAGACGGGACGCTTACCCTGCAAGGACAATTGAGGGCATCGACTTATGAAGCACTTTGGTCGCTTCATCATAGCGGTCTAAAACTCATACCTGTAACAGGGCGCTCAGCGGCCTGGGGCCATATGATGTTGCATCACTGGCCCATCGATGCCGTGATTGCCGAAAGTGGCGGCCTTGCAATGTGGCGCGAAAACGCTGCCGGTGACTTCTTGGGCGCTGATCAAGTGAGCCTGCAAAGCTTTCGACTTGCCCGCTATTGCTTCAGCAACCATGCTGACCGCGAGCGCTTAATTGGCCTCGCTGAGCAATGGATGGCCGAACATCCGCCCCTGCGTTGGGCTAGTGATCAAGGTCAGCGACAGGTCGACATTGCAATTGACTGGAACGAGCAGGTGAAGGTTCCTATGGATGTGGTCGCTCGATTCATCGAACAGTGTCGCAAGGCTGGATACAGCGCGCGCGCCAGCAATATTCATATCAACGCTTGGGCCGGACAATTCGATAAGGCGAGCAGCACCCTCAGTTTGCTCAAAAAGCTCTTTGGCCATGATCGCCAACAGGCACAGGCAAACTGGTTTTTCGTGGGCGATGCACCCAATGATGAGAGTATGTTTGCCAATTTCCCACACCATGTAGCGGTTCAAGGCCCCGAGCATTTTGAGGGCCATGTTGAGCAAATGCCCAAGCGCTACGCGAGCGCCAAGGCATCAGCAGGCTTTGAGGCCTGGGCTCAAGCAATCCAGCGTGCGATTCGCTCGCCATAAGCGAAAGCAGTATCAAGATCACCCTTCGGAGGACTTTGATCAGCAGGCACATTATCCGCTTGCGCCATCACACCAATCGAAGAGCCAATGCGATTCATTTGATCTGCTGCACCAGGAGTCGCCGCAGGCATCATTCCTGTACCGATCCAAACCATAGCATGTTGCATGGCTAAGGTTACAAAGGACATGAGGGTGGCGTATTTATCACCGCTCATTGAAAGCGAGCAGGTGAAACCTCCCGCATACTTATCCTTCCAGGCCTGAGTAAACCAACGTTTAGAACTCGCATCGGCAAACTGCTTGAACTGAGCCGATGCACCGCCCATGTAAGTTGGCGCTCCAAAGATAATCGCCTTGGCCGCATCAAGTTCGAGCCATTGGTCCTCAGTGATCTTGGATACATCGATCAACACCACACTTTTACCCGCCTGCTTTACGCCCCGCACCACCGCTTCGGCGACCTTAGCGGTATGGCCATATCCCGAGTGATAAGCCACCGCGACATCGATTGCATTCATGAAAAACTCCTAGTTCAAGGGAAGGTCAAACACCAAGACCTCAGCATCTTTTGCCTGGTCTATCTTTAAGATCGATATATCTGATATAGCCAAACCGTCGCCAGCATCAAGCGCATGGCCATTCACGGACGCCGCTCCCCGAGCCAGCTGAACCCAAACCCCTCGCCCGTTTGCCACCTTGAGTGTGGCCTCTTCTGAGTCGGTGAAAGAGCCCGTGTAAACACGGGCGCTTTGATGCAATACCAGCGATCCTTCAGCACCGTCTGGCGAAACAATCAGTGCCAGGCGGCCGCGACGCTGATCGATTGGGAAATGCTTTTGATCGTAAGAGGGCTGATGGCCCGATCGATCGGGAATAATCCAGATTTGCAGAAAATGGGTCCAATCACTTTGTTGATGATTGAACTCGGAATGTGTCACACCGGTGCCTGCACTCATGCGCTGTACATCACCAGGATAAATCACCGAGCCGTTGCCCATGCTATCGCGATGCGCGAGCGCACCATCAAGCACATAGCTGATAATTTCCATATCGCGATGTCCATGGGTGCCGAAGCCTTGCCCCGGGGCCACACGGTCTTCGTTAATCACACGCAGTGGACCGAATTGCATCCAATTCGGATCTTGATAACTTGCAAACGAGAAGCTGTGTGCGCTCTTGAGCCAACCGTGATCGGCCATGCCGCGATCCCGTGCGCGTCGAATCCACTGTTTCATGTTTACGCTCCGATTTCTTTGACAACTGTAGTTTGATTCGCTGGCGACCGTTAACAAGCAAGCCAATTTGTAGACAATCTTCAAATTTTTTGATGAATTTGTTAAGCTTTCTGAATGCCCAAAGCCACCATCGCCCGAGGCGCGCTGAAAGCGCCGCCGATTAGCCTAGAGCAACTGCAAATCCTAGATACCATTGCCCGTCGCGGCAGCTTTGCCGCGGCAGCTCAAGCGCTCGGCAAGGTGCCCTCGGCGCTCAGTTACAGCGTGCGAAAGCTGGAAGAAGCGCTCGATGTTTTGCTCTTTGATAGACGTGGTCGAATCGCAAAACCAACCGAGGCAACCAAAGCCTTACTCGCCCATTCGGCACAGATTTTCCAGCTGACTGAGACCATGCTGGCGCATGTTAAGGACCTGGGAAAGGATTGGGAGTCTGAACTTTCAGTCGCAATCGATGGCAGTCTTCGTTTTGAGGATTGTCTGCCGCTCATCAAAGATTTTGAATCGCTCAGGGTTCCAACCCGGCTACGCATTCGCCATGAAGTACTTGAAGGAAGCTGGGAGGCCCTGGCAGAAGGACGGGTTTCGCTTGCCATTGGGATGCCGGTCGACACCTCGCAGCCCTCGGTGCACAGTGCGCAATTTGAGATTCGATCGCTGGGCCAGCTACCTTGGATTTTCTGCCTGGCTGCCACACATCCCTTGCTCAAGGATTCAGGTCTCAAGGTCAATCGGGCGGTGGGTTTTAAGCAGGATGCAAACAGTACCGCGGTCCCAAAGCTTGATGGCTATCCCGCGCAGGCGCTTGCGCTCGATCGCTTGACGGCGATTGCGGTTGCTGACAGCGCACAACAACGCCTGGGACGTGACTGGGGTATTTTGAGTCATCAAGCTCGACTAACCCTTGCAACTGCCGACCAGAAGCGCGCTGCAATTCTCGCCGGACTTGGCGTAGGCTGGATGCCTGAACCCTATGTAAGAGACGATTTGCTGCGGGGCTCACTGATTGCGCTGCAGGTCAGGCCACAACGTCAGGCGACGGCACTTCGCTATGCCTGGTCAACGCGCAGTCCAGGCAATGCGCTAGCCTGGTGGCTCAGCCGCTTGCAGACCCCGAGGGTTCGCAGCAAATTGCTGGGGGCAACATAGGCGTGCGCCGGTTTGGTGCCTCTAACCGATCTTATATGTATACGGGTCGCTTTGCTCCATCGCCTACAGGCCCCCTGCATCTTGGTTCGCTTTGCACGGCGCTGGCAAGTTGGCTCGATGCGAGAGCGCATGGCGGTCGCTGGCTGCTACGGATTGAAGATATCGACACTGATCGCTGCCGACCTGAACATGCCATGGCGATTATTGACTGCCTACGCGCACACGGACTGCATCACGACGGTCCGATCAGCTGGCAATCAAAGCTCAAAGCGAGATATCAGGCTGCCTTGACCCAGTTACGCGAGAGCCAGCGCGTGTATCGATGTGCCTGTAGCAGAAGGCAGATCGAGGCGCTAATGCACCCAGCAAGACAGGCCGAACGCCCCTACCCCGGCACTTGCCGGACCCTGATGCGCACGGAAGGGGAAGGTGCCTGGCGACTTATCGTGCCGAACGAACCGATTAAGTTTTTCGACCTCGCACTCGGTCCTCAGCAAAGCATACTCACTGAATCGATCGGCGACTTTGTGGTGGTTCGTGCTGACGGTCAGAGCAGTTATCACCTGGCCGTGGTTGTCGACGATGAATGGGACGGCATCACCGACGTTGTGCGTGGCGACGATTTACTAACATCGACCGCAAGACAGATCGCACTTCAACAACGACTGGCTTACCGGACTCTTCAATACTGCCACATACCTGTTATGAAGGATGCTCATGGCCAGAAGCTTTCCAAACAACAAGGCGCCGAGCCGCTTTGTTCAAATCGGGCACTTGAAAACCTAAGCCTCGCAGCCCGGCACCTGGGACTTGGAGAGCTGCCTGCGGGTAGCCTTGAGAGCTTGCTAACAGCAGCAATAAGCGCCTGGGCTGCACGTTGGATCAGGGATGAGGTCTCGGCGGAAAACCTCGAGCCAGACCGGGATACAAGATGCTAAGTGCCTGACTAGGGATGAGTGGGGAACAGGCAAGACCTTGCCGTGCGCAGTGCGACAACGCTCGCCGCCGTGTGCGCTAGCGCTTACCCCCAAGCAACGCAGCAAGCGGCTTTAATGGTTTTCTCAGCGCAGCAATCGAAGGTTTTGCAACCGCCTCCTGGCCTGCCAGCGGTGTCTCAAGCACAGAAGGTACCGCAGCGATTTCGCCAGGCACATAGGGTTTAAAGAAAAAGGGATCCGTGGAGTAGCCCGGCAGTTTGTGTGGCGAAGCCTCATACTGCGAACGGTTGCGCGGCACACGAATGCCCTGCGATACCGCAGTTGCCACGCCGCCCGAGGGATCGCTTGATCTTGGCAACGCAAGTTCCTTGACCTCGAACTTCCGCTTCGTGAGCTTTTCAATCTCGCCAAGATAACGTTCATCTGAGGGCGTCATCAGCGACAAAGCCATACCGGAGGCACCTGCCCGCCCGGTCCGTCCAATCCGATGAACATAATCTTCGGGCGAAAAAGGTAAGTCAAAATTAATCACAGCGGGTAGTTCTGCAATGTCCAGACCACGCGCTGCAACATCGGTTGCAACGAGCACGGCAACCTTGCCCTGTTTAAAACCGTCGAGTGTCGCGAGTCGTTCTTGCTGCGATTTATCACCGTGGATCGCATCAGCGCTCAGTCCCTCACGAAGCAAATCGCGAGCGAGCCTGCTTGCACCAATTTTTGTATTGGTGAAAACAATCACTTGCGTCAGTGCCCGCTCCTTCAAGAGATGGGATACCGCCGAACGCTTCTGTTCGTCGGAGGTAAGCCGGAAAAAGGTCTGCTCCACGTTGTCAGCCAAGGCGTTGCGCCGTGCAACCTCAATGAGTTTGGGATTTCTGAGAAAAGTTTCAGCGAGCTTTCGAATCTCTGGCGAAAAGGTTGCTGAAAACATCAGGCTTTGCCTTTCGATCGGCAATAAGCGAATGATGCGATGAATATCAGGCAAAAAACCCATATCGAGCATGCGGTCGGCTTCATCAAGGACAAGAGCCTGTACCTGGGTGAGGGCGAGCGATTTTTGTTCGATGTGATCAAGCAATCGGCCCGGCGTGGCAATCAGAATTTCGCAGCCTTGTCGCAAACTAGCGAGTTGCGGCTTGATATCCACACCGCCAAAAACAACCGCAACCCGAAGCGGTGTGTATTTCGCATAGTCGCGAACATTGACAAATATCTGATCGGCAAGTTCGCGCGTCGGGGCAAGCATCAATGCACGGACCGGATGTCTGGCGGGCGAGACGCTGGTATTCGCGTGCAGCATGAGGCGTTGCAGGATGGGTAGCGCAAAACCTGCCGTCTTCCCGGTGCCTGTCTGGGCTGCTCCCATCACGTCTTCACCTTGCAAGACCACGGGTATTGCCTGAGCTTGGATCGGTGTGGGCACACTGTAGCCCATCTCGGCGATGGCGCGATTGATTGGTTCTGCGAATGCGAAATCTGAAAATTGCACAAAGATCCTAACTAATCATCGGCATTTGTTGGACCGACGACGCTTGACGCGAAATCGTTTTATCGGTGACTCACAATTATCCTTCAGATGAGTCCGGTCCCGCAATGCCGCCCGTGTTTTTCAACGCCGGGTCGAAATACCAACGACTGACTGAATCTGCGACGCAGGCCGGCTTTGCCATGCCTTCGATCTCGATGCTGACCCGAATCGTCGCCTGCACGGTGTCTGGGCGATCAGCGATACGCAAAGCACTGATCACTTCGCCATGGGCGCGCAATCTTGCGTTGACCGCGACAGGGGCAGGAAAACGCACCTTTTCGCAACCATAGTTCAAACTCATGGCGAGATGTTCAAAACGAAGCAAGGCGCCAAGTAGTGGCGCCACAAGTGACAAAGAAAGAAAGCCGTGTGCGATCGTTGTACCAAAAGGCCCGCTTGCTGCGCGCTTGGCATCAACATGGATCCATTGAAAATCGCTCGTGGCCTTGGCAAAAGCATCGATACGCTCCTGATCGACACAAAGCCAATCGCCAGGTCCAAGCTTTTGCCCGACTGACGCCAAAACATCATCACCCGAGGTAACACGCAGAGGGTTATTCATTTGACGATCTTCACATGGGGAAAAGGAATTTCGAGACCTCGGGCATCAAAGGCAAGTTTCAGGCGCTTTAAGAACTCGCGCCGCACAATCCATTGCTCTAGGGGTTTGACCTGTATCCGGGCCTTGATCATCAGCGAGGAGTCAGCCCACTGATCAACCCCCGCGATCTCAAGCGGTTTGAGGATTTTGCTCGAAAAGTCAGGATCTTCCCGCATCCTCTCATCGACATCTCGCATCACCTGCATCGAGACTTCGATATCTGAGCCATAAGCAATCCCGACATCCAGGACCGCGTAGGCATATCCCAAACTTGAATTGGTAATTACGCCAATGGTGTTATTGGGAATGAAATGTACATTGCCACCAAAATCGCGCAATCGAATGAATCGGAGCGTTACTTCTTCGACCACACCGCCTTTGCCGGAGATTTCCACCATGTCGCCCACGCGAATCTGATTCTCAAGCAGGAGCAAAAAACCACTCACATAGTCCTTCACCAGGGTTTGGGCGCCGAATCCCACGGCAATACCCACAACCCCGGCAGCACCAAGAATCGGTGCAAGTGAAATGCCAATCTCGCCCAGTACCAGCAAGACGGCGACCGCCCATGTACTCGCTGATAGCAAGTAATGCGCCACACGCAGCAGCGTTTGAATACGTTTGGCGTCTTCAAGGGACTCCTGGCGGCCCGCAATATGTTCTCTCAAGGTCGGGACGACAAGCTTGATGAAGCGAAGCGCAAGAAAAGCCGCGAACAAAATCGCAGCGATCCTCATGCCATGCATCCAATGGGCCGCGAGCCACGATTGGAGCATGTTCCAGGTTTTGCTCAGCAATAGCTCGTTCATGTTAATGATTGCTTGAATCCTTGGTAATGACTGATTTCACATTAGGTATCGGCCCTTTTGGCCGAACCATCAGCGGTACAGGTCTTGAACGATGATCGGTTTATTTTATAAGCTTTAGCATCAGCGCTCAGATGTCAAGCTTATGACAATCCATCCGCGATGCGGCGGGGAAAGGCAGAATCGTCAGGCGCATCTTTGAGCCATTCAACCCGTGATTCTGTCGGACCTTGATTTAAACCCGCCTTAGATTTCGATGTTGTCAATCAGGCGGGTTTGCCCAAGCTTTGCCGCTGCCAGAACCACCAGTCGATGCCCCTCGTACGCTGGCTCGAGATCTTCGCATCGGCGCAAACTCAGATAGTCCACCTGCCAGCCTTGCATCTGCAATTGCTCCACCGCTGTCTTCTCTGCACCTTTAACCCAGGCTTCGATGGTTTGATCACCGGCTCGCAAGCGATAGCCCTGAGCAAATCCGAGCAGTTGCTGATACAAATCAGATGCCTGCTTGCGTTGGTCTATCGACAAATAGCTGTTACGCGAACTCAAGGCAAGCCCGTCGTCGTCACGCGCGGTTTCTCCGGCGATAATGTCAACGGGCAGGGCAAATTGTCTGGTCATTGCCTCAACGATTCTCAGTTGTTGGTAGTCTTTTTTACCGAAAACCGCGGTTCCTCTTGATTTGCCAGCAAAAACAGCCATAAAAAGCTTTAGAACGACCGTACAAACGCCGTCGAAGAAACCTGGCCTGAAACCACCCTCAAGCTTGGATGCCAAAGCAGGATCGGCAGCAACTTTATAACGTTGAGGCTCCGGGTACAGATCCTCTTCGCGCGGTGCAAACAAAACATCGCAACCATGGGATGCAAGTGCTTTGCAGTCAGCATCCCAGGTTCGAGGATAGCGATCAAAGTCTTCTCCCGGCAGAAATTGCAAACGGTTAACGAAAATACTTGCAACCGTACAGTCACCAAGTTGCCTCGCTATTTCGAGCAGACTTAAGTGACCTCGGTGCAAATTCCCCATGGTGGGGACAAATGCGGGCCTTGCTGCCGCGGAAATGGCTTGCCGTAGTTCACCGATCGTGTGGACAATATGCATACTTTCCCTGGTCAGGCTTTCAATTCAAGCGCAGTAAAAGGCAACGACAAACATCAACGCGCGTCGAAACATGAAACTGTCAATTCCCATGAAGCTTCTTTAAAGCCTCGGCGTTGTAGAGCGTCCGATCTCAGGCCAGCCTGATCTTGAGGTAGCCGAGCCTCTTTTCGCGATCGTCAGCAAATTGTGTCGCTTGTCGCTCAAGTTCTGCTAGGTTTTCAGCCGGTGATTCAATCGCTTTGCCGTCCTTAAGCAAGCGTTGACCCTGCCGAAGTAGCAGCTCCCAGATCCATTGCGATTGATCAGAGGCATCTTTCTGCCCTTGGGTTTTTGCCAAGAGAAACAATTGCTCGAAACGACTGACCATCACGCCGCCACCGGTGAGCGGTGAAGCCATAAATTGAATATCGTTATGCTCTCGAGACCGGTTCGCAATCCACATATTCAAGCGATCGCATCGCGCTTGCACGGCCTGCTGGCTTTGCTCGGATTGCGCAATACCGAGGTGTCCCTGACCGAGCAGAACGGTAATTGCCTGAAGAAGCTGAGGAGAACTGACGGCACTTCCCGTTTGCTTAAACGCCTGCTCAAGCTCACCGATGCTCATGCTCGCTTTCGCATCCGCGCCTTTTGCAACCGCCGCCACAAAGCGTTGCTCCAAGAACTCAATCAAGGGAAGATAGATCGACTCTTGCAGACTCGCCTCACCAAGCGCTCCCTGAACCTTCATTGAAACATCCTTAGGTGCCGTGAGCAGCACAAGCGATAGAGCACGCAACGCATCCATGCGTTCTAGGCTCGCCAGTCGCCTCGGGCCACGCACAAAGAGATCGCGTCGAAACTGTTGATTCACCATATAGTCCCGAAGCGTTTCGCGAAGAACCGGATGGCTCTGGGCAGCGAGCATCTTTGCCCCGGACTCTGGTAAGTGAATCGCCTCGACATGATCAAGCAGGTGCGCCGATGCAGCGAAGCCAAGCTTTGCTTGTTCGAGCCATGCTGCGAGATCCGAAAATGGCATCGGATGCCAGTCTGCATTGAAATACTCGTGGGCCAGATAGTTCCTGTTTTGTGCAGCAATCTTTTTAAGTCGCTCCGCGACCGCGGGATTGGCACGGAAAAACTGCGCGCCTGAATCAACGACTTGCTGCGCAAAGGCGAGCGCGCCGTCAATTTTCCCGACAATGCCCTTGGCATCGCCTTCGGCCAGTTCAGCATGCAGGCTCAACAAATGCCTCAAGGGCATCGCCGCGGACCATCCCGGCGTACAATTATAAGAAATGTAAACAATGCCACCTGGCCTTAAATGCCTTCGGATGATCTCAACGATGTGGCCTCTATTGCTGTCTGAAATCCACGACCAAATGCCGTGAAGGGCAATGACATCGAATGCCGGCAAATCATCACGTAAAGCAAGCTCTTCAAAAGAAGCGTCAAGCAAGGTCAGATTTGACCCGCTACATTGGGCCATCTCGGTAGCGCCAGCCGCCTGGGAGGGGTTGAAGTCAGTGCCCCAATAATGACCCGGTGAGGCAGCGGCATGAATATTCAAGGAAAGACCTTGGCCATAACCTAATTCTAAATAATGTAGCGAATCGCCTACCGAAAAACTCCTGCTCGGCTTTTGCCCTGCAAGCAAGAGTGCGTAATCGATTAGTCCCGGCTGCAGCTCTCGGTAATAGCCGTAGGTATAGTCAATCTCTGCCACATAGCCAGAAGTCCAGTTCATTGTTACCCTCCATGTTTTGGACCTTAACCCGTCATCAAGCGACTGTCCACCGAGCTTACTCCTGTATCGTGCAACATAACGCTGCCAACTTCGATGCGCTATCTTGACATGGCTCGGTCACTGTTCTTAAAACCATCCTTGTGGAGCCATTTTCTGTGCAATCCCCTTTACTTTTTTCAACGCTTAAGCTCGGCGACTTTGATCTCAGCCACAGAATTGTCATGGCACCGCTTACTAGAATGCGCGCCGCAAGGCCTGGCAATGTCCCGCATGCGCTGAACGCCCTTTATTACACCCAACGCGCCAGTGAAGGCGGTCTTTTGATTGCCGAGGCATCTCAAATCATGCCTCAGGGTCAGGGCATGCCTGCCACACCAGGGATTCACAGCGATGAACAGGAAGCGGGTTGGAAACTCGTTTGTGACGGCGTGCATGCAAGAGGCGCGCGTATTTTCTTACAGCTTTGGCATGTGGGCCGCATCTCGCATCATTCGCATCAACCTGACGGCGGCCCCCCTTGGGCGCCTTCAGCTATCGCTGCTGAAGGCAGCGCAATGACGGCAAACTTCGAACGAGAGCCTTTCGCCGTGCCGCGGGCGATGAGTCTGGCAGACATCGAGGCGCTTAAGGAGGCCTATGTTTGCGCCGGCAAGCGCGCGTTAGCTGCTGGTTTTGACGGTGTTGAAATCCATAGCGCAAATGGCTATTTGCTCGAGCAGTTTATGCATGAGCGAAGCAATAAGCGCGAGGACCGATATGGCGGAAGTTTGGTAAACCGGATTCGCCTTCCCTTAGAGGTCGCCGAGTCGCTTGCACAAGCCCTGACACCTTCGAAAGTGGGTATCCGCCTATCGCCTTTTGGGATTGCCAATGACTCAGGCGACCCTGACCCTGAACCGCTGTATCGCACCCTCATTCAGGCACTCAATCGCCTTGGCTTGGCCTACCTTCACCTGATCGAACCTCGCGCCTCGGGTGCGGGACAGCGCGAAGTCGACCACCAAGATGTGCCCTCGGCCTGCGCGATGTTCCGCAAAGACTGGGATCGTGTGCTGATTACTGCCGGCAATTTCACCGCGCAGAGCGCAGCGCTTACCGTCGAAGCAGGCCATGCCGATGCTATTGCCTTTGGACGCTATTTCATCGCCAATCCCGATCTACCAGCACGAATTCGGCGGGGTCAGACCTTTACACCCTACCATCGCCCGACATTTTACGGCGGTGGCACCGAGGGCTATACCGATTACCCCGCTTATGGTTTTGCTGGCAGTTAAAGGGCTAAGGGAGTAATATTAGACTGGTAAAAATAATCTGATGGAGATGAGCGATGTCTGGCATGCCTCCAGTTAACCCTGCTGCTGATCGTGGGCGACTCCTCGCCATCCGAGGAGAGCCACCTTCGGCGATTCAGCGACCGGAAGGCACGCTCGGTGTTCGTGCTGAGTTCATCACCTCTGCGACCCCAAGAAAAGTCCCTTCGGTTCAAGAAGCGGCAGCCATCGCGAGAGCTCAGGTTGAGTCGGCCGCGCAAAAAATTCAAAGTTTCGCCAACAGTTTGGGCAAGGGCATCAATTTTGTGGTGGATGCTTCCTCTGGCAAGGCGGTGATTCGGGTTACAGACCCATCAACGAACGAAACCATCCGCCAGATCCCCCCTGAAGAGTCCCTGCGTATCGCGCAGGTTGTTGATTACCTGGCAAGCCTTTTGGTAAGCCAAAGGGCCTGATCGACGCTGAGTGATCGAAAAATCCAGTTCGGTAATAATACCGTCCTTTGCGCTGTTGATTGGCGGGGCGTAGCCTATGTTTGCTTGAATCGGCCAGAGGTCCATAACGCCTACAACGAAGACATGCTTGAGGGGCTTCATCAAGCGATGGACCTGGTCGACCAACAACACGCCATCAGAGCTGTTGTCTTGTCAGCGAAGGGGCCATCCTTTCAAGCCGGTGCAGATCTTGCTTGGATCGCCTCGCTTGCAACCCAAGGTGAAGCCGCCAACCTCGCAGCCTCGCGACAAACAGCGCTTGCGGTGGATCGATTACAGCGATTACGACCTACAAGCATTGCGCTGGTTCACGGAGCCTGTTATGGCGGCGGAACCGGACTGATTGCAGCCTGTGATGTTGTGATCGCCACCGAACGCGCGCGATTCGGCATCACCGAGGCACGATGGGGATTGGTGCCGAGCATTATTTTACCCCATCTGATTCAAGCCATCGGACTGCGGCAATTGCGCCGCTACCTTCAAACTTGCGAGCATTTCGACGCCAAACAGGCCTTAAACATCGGACTTGTCCACGAGCTTGTGGCTGATGAGTTGGCCCTGAAGGTGCGCGCTGAAGCGCTTATTGACCAGTTGCTTCGAAACGCACCTGGGGCGGTCTCGGCTTGCAAGGCACGCACACTTGAGCTTGCCGAGGCCTTGTTGACTGAAGATCAAACGCAAGCGCTGATCAAGGAACACGCCGCCCGGCGGTCAACCGAGGAAGCCATTGAGGGTAGCTTGTCATTCATGGAACAGCGCAATCCGGCCTGGTACCCGATTGCATCAAAAACATAGCCCATGGCAGTAAAGCGAGATCACTACCCGCTGGACCAATCAAGGAAAGCCCAAGTGGGGCGCCTAATCGCTCGGATAGGGGCAAACTGATTTGAGGTAAACGACAGAGTCCTGCGACGCAAAGCATGCGCATCGCGGCTGCTCGATACTGATCAAGCGATCCCGAATCTGCGCTTCTTAAGGGGGCGATATCAGGCATCGTCGGAACAATCATCAGCCCATCATGACCAAGTTGCTCATCGAACCATTGGGTGAAAACGTCCCGAAGCTTGGATGCCTTGCGATAGTCGGCCGCAGTCACCTGACTTGCCCAGTGGAACCGCTCGGCAACGCCCGGGCCAAGTGAAAGCCCATAGGTTTGAATCATTGCGCCGTGACATTGCCAAGCTTCATAAGCTTGAATCATTCGGAAGGCGAGAACAAGGTCATCAAAACCCGAGATCTCAGGACCCAGGGCATCAAAATCGATTGAAAAAGCCGTCAACCGATGACTGCCTGCTTGAAGGCCCGCTAAGATGCCCCGCATTGCAAAGCCGTGTGCAAGCTCAACTTCAGGATTGAGCATCGACCACCAATCACTGCCGAGCATCCAGCGCGGCTTAACGATGGCGGGCATCATGGGCGCCAAACAGCGCGGCGCTTGAAGCAAAACCGAACTTGCCTTCGTGAAGGTATCCATATCGCTTGCGAACCAACCACAGGTATCGAGACTTGGCGCGAACTCGAGCGAGTTTTTCAAACTCACCAAGCCGTGGCTTGTACGCATTCCGATAAGTCCGCAATGACTCGCCGGGGCTCGTATCGAGCCACCGGTATCGCTGCCGATCCCGATATCGCACAGGCCGTGGGCTACTGCCGACGCGGATCCCGAGGACGACCCGCCACTGATGCGATCGGGCGCACGGGGATTGACTGGATCACCAAAATGCGCATTCTGGCCATTGATCGAAAAGGCAAGCTCGTCGGTGATTGTTTTGCCAACAAAACGTGCTCCGGCCTCAAGCAATTGACTCACCACCGGCGAGGACTGCGTCTTGAGCCCCGACATCGCGAGCACCATAGGCTGGCCACCACTTGTCGGATAGGCCTCAACGTCGAACAAGTCCTTCACTGCGAAGCTTAAACCGGCTAAGGGCCCCCCGACGGCGGAGGGAAGAACAACCTCGGGGTAAGGCATAAATGCCCTGGAGGCAAGACGCTTTTGCTCATCATTTTTCGAATTCGTGTCCATACCTTGGTGTCTCGGCAGTTCTTTAGGCGTGTCGGGGGATTGACGCTGCGCGACCAAGGCCAACATGACGCTCTTGCTCAACAAAGGCATTTAGCTTCAGCGTTTGCGTTGAGAGTAAATGCACGCCGGCGGCATGTCTGGCAGCCAGATAGCCAAATGTCATCGCGGGCCCCAGTGTAATGCCGCCACCCGGGTAGTTCCCACCCATGATGCTTGCAGCGTCATTACCCACCGCGTAAAGACCTTCGATGACGCGGCCCTCCCGGTCGAGCACTCTTGCCTGATCATCCGACTGCAAGCCAGCAAAACTGCCAAGTTCCCCGGGCCGAATACGCAACGCAAAAAATGGCCCCACTTCAAGTGCTGCGAGTGAAGGGTTTTTCCCCGGATGCTTCGCATCACCTTGAGCACGCCCATAGGCATTGGCGCCACGATGAAAGTGCGGATCGCGGCCTTCCCTGGCATGTTGATTAAACTGACTCACCGTTTCAAGAAGCGCTTGTCCATCGACACCAATCTTCTTAGCAAGCAAGGGCAAACGCTCAGCCGTTTGTATATAAGCTGACTCGATCCACCAGGTCATCGGCACGGGCCAGGGTCGAACCATACCGAGACCATAACGGCGAATCGCTTGCCGATCCGCAATAAACCAGGCCTTGACATCGCTCGGATCTTTCGCGTCTGCGATCATGGCCTGCACAAAATCGTGATAAGAACTTGACTCATTCACGAAACGCTTACCGCGTTCATTCACGGCGATAATGCCCGGCTTACCCCGATCCACAAAATGCGGATAAAGACCTGTTTCACCATCAGGCCATCGCACCTCGGACACGGGAGCCCAAGCAGCAGCCTGCGGAAAAGCATCGAAAAACCTTGCTCCGATCGCTTCCGCCATGCTCGCACCGTCTCCGGTATTGCCTTTGGGCGGCAGCGGCCAGTGCGATTTCCCATGGGGATCATGGCGGTAAAGTCGCTTACGCCTTTGCTGGTCATGAGGAAAACCGCCACTTGCAAGCACAACACCGCGTCGGGATCGCAACGCGATTTGCTTGCCTTCGCGCAAGACCTTGAGACCCACAACACCTTGCCCTTCCCGGATGAGTTCGGTTGCTGGCGACGACAGCCATAAAGGTATGCCGAGATCAAAAAGACTTTTCCCGAGCCGCCCTGCAAGTGCGTTGCCGTTGACCAAACGCATGCTACGTCCAAAGCGCAACAAGTCGAGCCCATGACTGAGCATTCGCTTGATCACATAAACAAATGAACGCGCCGAGCGGCTGAAGTTAAAAAAATGTAGCAAATCATTGCCCGAGCTTATCGCCAGACCAGCAAATCCAAGCGCACGAAAAGGACGCGCAAGTTTGTGCAAATGATCGCCAAGTTCCCGGGCGTCAAATGCTGCCGCAACGATAGGACGACCGCCAGACATACCACCCGCTGTATCCGGATGGTAATCCGGGAACAGATAGCCTGCATCAAATCGCACCGCGGTATGTTCTTGAAAAAAACCGATCATTTCAGGGCCTGTTCTTAAAAACGCATCGATACGTTTTTCATCAAAAAACTCGCCTGTCTCGTGACGCAAATATGTCTTAGCCGATTCGATCGAATCCTCAACACCTGCGGCGATCGCTAATGGATTCATAGGAATCCAGAGCCAACCACCTGAGCGCGCTGTGGTGCCGCCGTACTGTGCCTCTTTTTCAACAACCAAAACATCAAGACCGTGCAGTTTCGCCGTGATGGCCGCTGACAAACCCCCTGCGCCAGAGCCAACAACGATCAAGTCAAAAACCTGATCAAAGCTTTGCTGGGAATCGCCCTCTGACATTCGTGATCTGTAACTCATCAGCTGATAGCTCTCGCCAAATAGACCCTGGGGTCAAATCGTGACTGCCCGGCGGAAAAGCGAAACAAATCGACCGCAGCCTCAGGCAGGATTGGCGAAGCATCGCTAAGCGCATTCAGTTGAGGCCATCCATCGCGAATCCACAAGCTGCCCTGCGGCATGCGCTCATGCAAGCGAATCTTGACGGTCATCGAACCCCATTGATTACAAAGGTAGATGCCGTCGTCCTGACACAGCCCGAATGCTTGGGCGTCTGCTAAAGCCATCAATACCCAGGGCTCAGTATCTTTGTTGGCAAGACTTGGCAGTGCACTCCCATTGTTATAAAACCCATGAAAATGTTGGAGTGTGCGCCCTTGTGCAAGACGAAAGGGCCGCTCTGACAGAAGCACCCAATCCTTACTGATCTGGACCATGTCGGGATCACTCAATCCATCCGGCATTTCAGGTAATGGTGATAAGCCCAGATGTTGAGCCTGCTCAGAGTACAGCTCGAGCTTGCCGCTCGGTGTATCAAAATGAAGATCGGCATGACCAACATGAGACACCTTCAAAGCTGCCCTCCCCTCGCTGGCTCTCAATGACGAGATGCTTGCCTGTCCCGTAAAGGGCTGATTGATCACCGCATCAAACATCGCTTCGACCTTGTCCCAGGGATGAAAGGCGTCGAGCTTGAGTTGCTGGGCAAGATCTTTCAACACTTGGTAGGTCGATCGACATTCGCCCTCCGGCGAAAGCAAGGCATCGCTCAGATAAAGATGGGTATGGGTCATTTTGCAGCCAAGTTCTTCAAGCCAAGCGGTTGATGGCAAGACAAGATGCGCATGGCTTGCCGCGGTCTCATTCATAAAAAGATCATGACTCACGATCAAATCGAGACGCTCGAGCGCACGCGCTAACCGTGCGCGCTGCGGAAACGAGGAAAGCATGTTCGTGCCAAAAAGTAACAAGTTCTTGATTCGCCCATCTTCCATCGCCTCGAGCATGCTCGACATCTGGTTTGGTATCACAAGCATCGGATCGCGCGGATCGGGCGGCACAAGACTGCCTAAGCCTTGACCGATGGAGCCACTGCCGTGTCGTGGCCCCAGACCAGCACCCGCCTTGGCGACCTGGCCTGTGATCGCCGCAAGACAGGAGACCGCCCGCGCTGCTTGCCATTGATTAGCACCTTTGTGCATGGAACTGCCGCCAAGCACAATCATCGCAGGCTTGGTGCCAGCATAGCGCCTCGCAAGTTGTAGGATTTGCTCAGCAGGGATAGCGCACTGCGCCGAAGCCCAGTCGGGCGTGAAAACTTTTACATGCTCAGAGAGTGCCTCAAACCCGATCGTGTGTTCCGCAATAAAGGCTTGATCAATCAATGTTTCAGAACAAATGACATGAAGCATGGCGAGGGCGAGTGCAGTATCGCTTCCTGGCCGAATCAGAAGCACCTCATCGGCTTGCGCAGCAGCTTCAGTGTATCGAACATCGATACAAACAACATAAGCCCCGCGCCTTTTTGCCCGGAGTACATGAGGCGCAGTATTGGGCTGACTGCTGAAATTTGCACCCCACATCAGCACCATCTCAGCATGATCACCGAGGTCTTCTTTGCTATGCGGTTCGAGCAGGCCGGTCAAACCTAGACCAAAAGCACCCAGGCCCCAGCAAATCATGGTCGGGCTGAAGAATTGACTCCCATGAAGCCGCGCAAATCGCGCCATTAACTGCCCCATCACCCGTGTACCGTAGGTTGATGAAGCCGACCCGTGGCCTGACCAAATCGCGGTGCATGAAGCGGGCTGAGCCACTATCGCAGCGACAAGTCTATGTTGGGCTTCATCCCAGCTGCAAGCGCGAAAATCAGAAAGCACGTCATCTCGACAAAGCGGGCTTAGCAATCGCTTCGGATTGCGCCGTATCTCAACGCTCGCTCGCCCGCGGATGCAAAGAAACCCCCGGCTATCAGGATGTTCAGCGTCGCCTGAAACCTCGACGATCTGCTGATCTTCAATCCGCAATTTCATACCGCAAAGGGTGGGATGACAGTTCATCGGGCACATCGTTCTCACAAAGCCTTGCTCAGACGATCTGTTTGTTTGAGCGTTCGGCTGCTGCGACACCATCGATCGATGGCCTGAACCTGGGTCCTCTTTAGAAAGCTTCTGGTCCATGATTTGATTCAAGCTTACCCTCCGAACACGCGATCAACCTAGCCGCGACGCTGTCAGTTCTCGACATTCATCCCGCATCATGCCTCGTTCCAAGCCTTCATGCGCCAAAAAATCAGATATCCCGACACGGCAGCCAGGGCAGACAGGATCATCATCGGTGTGTAGCTTTCAAGCCAATCAAAAAGCGCAGCCGAGGCCCATGATCCCAGGGCGCCACCAAAGCCCATCCCGATAAGCACGAGCCCATACATCGTGCTTTGATGAGCACCCGCAAAGCCTCTGGCCGCAAGCACCGCGACAAGCGGACCTCGGGATCCCTGCATGGTTCCAAATAATAAAACGTAAGCGATCAATAACCCGATTGATGGCCAATGCTGGAAAAGTGCCAAGGCAAGCAAACCAAGAACGGTTGCCGAATAGGAAACACGGGCCACACCTACCTCACCCCACCGCCTTGCCAAATGGCCTGCAGCAAGCATGCCGCCGATCGATGCGAGCCCTGTTGCACCAAAAACCCAGGCGGCATGCAGCGGATCGAGACCGGCTGAAACCAGATAGGCCACAAGTTGCACGGTCACTGCATAAGTGCTCACCGAGGTCACAAACATGACGCCAAACAGAGCCCAGAATAATCGTTCACGCAAGGCAACTTGCATCAACGCAGCGAGGCTTAGTCCTTTGCCCTGCTCAAGCGGGTTTTGTGCAGCCTTAGACGCCGCCTCAGCGCTCATGGTTTGCCAGGGCAGCACAAATTGCAGTAACCAAATCACCGCAAGCAATCCCGCAAGCGAGGCGTAAGCCATGCGCCATCCGAGCCGCTCGATGAGAGCTTGCGAGAGCGGCGCAAAGAGCAATATCCCAGTACCCAGCGCGGCGGCAAGCAAACCCATGGCGCTGGAAAGTCCCGCCGTAAACCATCGACTAACCAGATTGGATGCAGCAATCGTACCCATGCCGGAAACACCAAACGGCAACAACAAACCAATCGATACATAGACCATGGCGAGGCTCGGCGCAACTGAGGCGCACAAGCAAGCCATTGCGCAAAGCGCGATCGCTACCCGATAAACGAGCTTGGGGCCGAAACGATCAACAGCCCAGCCCGTAAGTGGAGAACAAAGCCCCAAAACAAGCATAAATGCTGCATAGGCCAGCGTTGTTTCGGAACGGCTCGCACCGAAAGCCGTACTCAAGGGCAGCAAAAAAACCGCAAAACTTTCTGCAATGCCGCGAGAAACAATGTTTAGCCCAGTGCAGACTGCCAGCACGACATAGGCCATCGACGCTTGCCGCTTGGCCACGGATCCCCCTGACGGGCAATTTGCCTTCCTGTGAAAGCACCGATGCTAAGTGAAAGCTAAAAACACCGGTAGCCCTTGCCGGGTGCTGCAAATTCCAAAGCGGCATTCCTCGGAACGCCGCGACGGGTCTCGCCGCTTTAGGCCTCGCGACGGGACTTGGCAGCAAGAAACTCTTCGGCGAGTCGATGGTCCTGACTGAGCAGATCAAGATATAAGGCGTGCTGGTAACGAGCAAGTCGACGCATTGCCGCGGCTTCCTGGGCTGCAACCATACGGTTAAAGACACGGATGAAAAGACTTGAGGCCTCTGAAACGCGTTGGAGCCCTTGATGACTTGAACCGCGAAGTACTGAACTGCCTGACTGGATTGAAATCGTTGCCATGATGATTCCTTGAATGACTTTCGAGAAAGGGAGGAGAGGTCTTTGCCTCGTTTTGTGTAAGCAGCATATTGCGGCACCGCAGCAATTATTTCAAGTGATATATTAGAATGGTAACTATTCATTAAATTTATATTTTAGTCGGCTTCATAATGAACTTCCGAACGTTTGACTTGAATTTGCTTCGCGTCTTCGAAGCAGTGATGCTCGAGGGGAAACTGACACGCGCCGCAGCAGTTTTGGCAATGAGCCAGCCCGCGGTGAGTAATGCTTTAGCGCGTCTCAGGGATGCCTTTGATGATCCTTTATTCATCCGAGAAGGCTATGGCGTGAAACCGAGCATGAAAGCCCTGCAACTGTGGCCAAGTATTGAAGCAGCGCTCGCGCAACTTCGGCAAACGCTGGAACCCGATCAAGGCTTTGATCCTCGTCTGTGCAGCGACACCATCACGCTTGCGATGGCCGATTCAACCGCCACCTTGCTCATCCCCGCACTGATGCGAAAGACACGTCAGGAAGCACCGGGGCTGTCTTGGCGCGTCCGGACCCTGTTCTCGCGTGATCCAAGGGAGTTACTTGCATCAGGCGAACTCGATCTTGCACTTGGCTACTTTCCCGCGGTCGAAGCTGAAGCCATCAGTACCCAGGCAGACCAAAGTCATGCGGCCGAGGCCTTTCGGAGCCGTCGTCTCTACGAAGGCGACTATGTCTGCGTCATGAGACCCGACCATCCCTTGGCGGGTACGCCACTGAGTTTAGACCGCTACTGCGCGGCTGAACACCTGCTCGTAAGCTTTTCAGGTCGCCCCTATGGCTTTGTCGACGAGGCGCTCGAAGCAATCGGCCGCAAACGTCAGGTGGTGCTCACGGTGAACCAGTTTTTCACCGCAGGCCAAGTGGTGCTGTCGACCGACTTGCTCACCGTGCTGCCCACCCACTTCATTGCCTCAAGCGGGATCGCAGAAAAGATTTTCAGCACCCAGTTGCCCCTGCGACTGCCTTCACCTCATGTTGACATGCTGTGGCATCACCGGAGCGAGCATCAGAGCGTTCATCGTTATGTGCGCCAATGCTTTCGTGATATCGCCAGGCTGACGGCAACTTAGAAGAAATTACACGGCGCAGTCTAAAACCCTCGTCAGGCCGCCGTAGGCTGGCCGCCCTTGGGCAATTCTTATGCGCTTGGATATTCGTCCACCAACAACATCCCTTGTTCGGCGCTCTGGGCAAGCCACTGCTTCCAAAGCTCAGGGTGTTGCTCGATAAGTGTGCCGACGGGGTCCACCCTAAAGGCAGCGTCCTTAAACCGATGAAGTACGCTGTCGATATCGTCAGCACTCAATCGCTGTTCAAGCCCTTGCGGGTGGACGCCACTGGCGCGCGAAAGCATGCGTGCAAAAGCCACACCCATGCGCATACTCACGCCAAAGACAGCATAGCTTGCACCTTTGAACCGGAGCCTTAGTGTCAGACCATACTGCCCCGCTTCGGCCACCATCGACTCGATCGCTGAAAAAGGCATTCGGTAGGGATAGGCTGCCTCGCCAAAAATCAGGATTGCCTCGGATGTCAGCACCCATAAGCCGGCACCTTTGGCAACCACGCGGCCCCGGACAAAGGCCTTTAAGGATTCGCGAAAGGCAAGTCGTCCACGCATTGCATTCACCTCGGCGTCACTTAGAAACTGCTCAGCAGCGGGATTATCGTTGCCGGCAAACATCTGCATGAGCGCGTCACCTTGCTTCATACTTTCAAAAAGTCCCACGGATGCATTCCTTTCGCAGCTTGCGCCGCCAATCGTGTCGCTGAATAACTCAAGTGTGATCTGAAAGGCGAAATCGCCCGCTGAATATCCCGAATACCCCTATGCACGACTCGAGCGACGGGTCGGCGGCTTGGTCAGCGCAACATGACCCATGGCTTTGACCGGGTTTTCGCTTTCATGTCTAATCGCCGTCTCTTTGAAGGATAACAAGCATGGAAATGTTCTCAATGCCATGGTGGTCTGCCCTGGCGGCGATCATCTTGATTGACTTGGTACTCGCAGGTGACAACGCCATCGTCATCGCCTTGGCCGCCCGTAACCTGCCTGCCCATCTGCAGCGCAAGGCGATTCTTTGGGGTACGGTCGGCGCCATTGTCGTGCGTTCTGCAATGACGCTTGGCGTGGTCTGGTTACTAAAGATCCCTGGCTTGATGCTTGTCGGCGGTCTGGGCCTGCTGTGGATTGCCTATAAGCTGCTGACCGACACTGATCATGACGGTCACGACGAAGCAGGGGCAACCACATTTTGGGGTGCCATGAAAACCATCGTGATTGCCGATGCGCTCATGGGAATCGATAATGTGCTCGGGGTTGCTGGAGCTTCCAAGGGCGCTTTCGACCTGGTGGTCCTCGGTTTGCTGATCAGTATCCCGATTGTTATTTTTGGCAGTACGCTGGTGCTGAAATTGGTCGAACGCTTCCCGGCCATCATCCAACTTGGTGCGGCGGTACTTGCCTACACCGCTGCCCATATGGTTATTAATGAGCCCTTACTGGATGCTTATGTCGATGGTGACGATATGGTTCAAAAAACCATTCGGGGATTGATCTACCTGGCAGCCATTGCCGGTGTGCTTGGTCTGGGCTGGCTTGCGACGCGCAAGCGCGCCAAAGATCGCTTGGAGCAAGTTGCGATGGAGACGGAGACAGCCCGTTGATGAGGGCAAGGTTTGTCCTGAACGCCGCTTTGGGGTTGATATGCGCGTTATGCCTCGTGCCTGCCAGCCCTGCGCGAGCGGTACAACCACAGGCTGACACGAATCCCAAAGCTGCGAGCAAGGCCACACAATCGGTACCCCAGCATCCCAATCCCGAGGCATTGCAGCTTGCGCTTAAGGCCGCAGAACAATTTCTCAGCCTCATGGATCAGCGTGACTATGCTCAGGCTTGGGATCAGGCAGCGCATCACTTTAAAGCCTCTGTGGATCGCGACGTTTGGGTACGTCTTGCCGGCGCTGCGCGTGACCCTTTGGGTGAGATCAAAGCACGACGTCCTGGATTAAGCCGTGCAGCCAAAGATTTGCCCAAAGGGCCAGTTGGCGATTATATTATTATCAATTTTGAAACAGATATCGCCATCGAGCCCATCACCGAGATGTTGGTGATGTATCGTGAAGAATTGCAACAATGGCGCTGTATCGGCTACTTCGTAAGGCCTCGCTGATCTTGCATCAAAGCGCTTCCCGAACGCGTTAAGATCGCCAGCAAGTCCGATACAGACATTTGTTCTGTAACGCCTGCCGGTTCAGTCGTGAATGGACACGAGCACGCTGCAATGCGCACGCTCAATCAGGGCGGCAGAAATCGGGCTATTCCACCAGCGTTCCAGCCAGCCACGATTGCGATGATGGCCGACCACAATCAACTGAGCGCCAATGCGTTCTGCCGCATCGGCAATTTGTTCAACAGGATCGCCCAACAAGACCTCGCCGCTTACCTCAAAGCCATGATCTCGCAGCAAGGTCATGCCACTATCAAGCCTACGCTTGGCATGCCCCCGCTGCTCCGCAGGGTCTGGCATATCGAGCATGCCGGCTTCAAAAGCAAGATGGGCGGTTGGCTCAGGTACCACCGCCACCAAATGCACGCGTGCACCGGTCATTTTCGCAACGGCATCCGAATCGATCAGTGCGCGCTGTGAAGCAGCGCTCCCATCATAGGCGAGCAAAATACGTTGAAACATCTTGGTCTCCCTTCTGTGTTTTCGAAGCCCTCAATTTTTCGAGGTCCTCAACAAAAGCACCGTGGTCTGAGGCTATCCGCCTTCTTCGAATCCGCAGTATGAAAGACTTTTAAGAAAGATCAAGATTTTTCGCGCATCAACAGCCGAGCATAGTCAGACAGATCGGCATTGCCTGCTGCTTCTTGCCTGGCTTCGTCCCAAAGGGCTGCACTTTGCTCAAGCAAGCTAGCTTTAACCCCTGCCGCTCTAACGAGGGACATGCCAATGCCCACATCCTTATGCATCAGGGCCAAAGCAAAACCAAAGTTCCAAGTCTTTGGCAAGACCGAGCGTGGCCAGATCGTCTCGGTGACAAAGCTGCCGCCACTCGAAGCATTGATCACCCGGTGCATCACGGCGGGATCAAGCCCAAAGCGCTCGCCAGCGGTAAAGACTTCGCTTGTTGCCGCGAAAATGGTGGCAGCAAGAAGATTGTTGAGACCCTTGAGTGCGTGGCCCGCGCCGTGCGTGCCGACATGAGTCACCTGAGAGCCCATGCAAGCAAGCAATCCGCTGACACGTTCAAGATCGTGAGCATGTCCCCCTACCATGATGGCAAGGCTTGCCTTCTCGGCACCAACCGTCCCGCCCGATACCGGTGCATCCAAGAAGGCAATACCCCGCTCTTGAGCCTTTGCCGCGATAGTCTGGCTGTTTAGCGGTTGACTCGAACCCATATCGATCAACAAGGCCCCGGGGGCAAGGTGATGAATCAGTCCTGGCGAGCCCTCCCGACCTAGAACAACTGCATCAACCGCGGCGCTATCAGGAAGCATCAACATCACGATTTGCGCGCTTGCAAAACCATCTAAACTTTGTGCGACCAAGACCTCACCTGCGAGGGTTTCAGCAACAGCTTGGCAGCGTTCAAGGTCCACATCGAACAAGATGCGCTGCCTGTCGTTGGGCAAATGCTTGATCATCTTGCTGCCCATCGCACCCAAGCCAATAAAGCCAAGCACTTTATCCATCATGACCGCCTTTTGACGCGACTGCACCGGTAAATGTCATAAGCATGTTTCTATCAACGACATCTTTATATAATATATATTATATAATATAATGGATAATCTATAATCTTTCGAAACCCTGA
>DENJ01000039.1 GCA_002359635.1 Burkholderiales bacterium UBA2647 | reverse complement strand
TCAAGGGCTCCAGTTCGGCGCGTCGCTCTTCATCAGCCATCGACATGTCCTTCGTTGGATTGCATTCAATAGATTGATGCCTTGAGGCAGCTAAGCATAGCTTTCCGTTGCTACACCTTGTTACCTATTATGCTTTTGCATACTCTGATCACCGCAACGAGCAGAAACGACCATGAGCAAACGTAGGCCAAACGTTGTGAGCGATAAAGACGTTATTGCCATGCTCAGACGTTACAACTGCCCGATACCCTTTCACGCGGTACGCGCACGATTTCTTGGCAGCATCGCCTCGCCCGTCTTTTCCATGTTTCCCCTAGCGGTGGTTCAGTCCTTATGGGATGGNNAGGTATTGCTCTCGGGCCTTTGGAATCGCCTAACACTCCACCAGAAGAGCCGTGACCCGTTTCGTGTTGTTTGGGTCAGCGCTGAACCAACGAGAGCAAGCATGGGGCGTTAATGTACTTTTCGATCTCAGAGACATGTTCGGCAGCACGCTTTCCCGTTCTGGGCAGCTCGACGCACAAGTCAAGATTGACACAATGTGTCCCATGGGATACATTTCCGCATGATTCAGATTCAGCAAACCGAAACCTACGCCACATGGTTCGCTGGTCTGCGAGACCGGGTCGCCCGCGCTCGCATTGATATCCGCATTCGGCGTTTGTCACTCGGAAACGCAGGTGATGCCAAGCCCGTCGGCGATGGCATCTCGGAGTTGAGGATCGATCACGGGCCCGGATTCCGGGTCTATTTCGTCCAGCTCGGCGACGTTCTGATCGTGTTGCTGGTCGGTGGCGACAAGTCCACACTGGACAAAGACATCCCCAATGCCAAGGCCTTGGCTAGAGATTTGAAGGAGTTTTGACCATGCCCAAAACCAAGACCCGAGTCTGGGATCCTGCCGAGCATCTGGCCACCGAAGAGGACATGGCTGCCTACCTGGAAGCAGCGCTACAGGAAGGCGACCCCGCACTGATCGCTGCCGCGCTGGGCGACATCGCGCGTGCCAAGGGCATGAGCCAGATTGCCCGCGATGCAGGGCTTGGGCGCGAGAGTCTGTACAAGGCGCTCTCGGCCGAGGGCAACCCCGAGTTCGCAACCATCATGAAAGTGATCTCGGCACTCGGACTGCAGTTGCATGCATCACCAACAGGATCTCGTTCAACCCCGTGACATGCCAGAGTGCCGTCCACCGGACGTGCTTCAGCGTCCATGTCTCACCCTCGAGATCCCGCTGCGCCGGGAGACCCCCAGGAGACGCAACAGACCGCTGACCATGAGCGCATCACGCGGTGGGTGCGGGCGAAACCAACGCATTCCCAGTCAACCTCGCTTGATGACGCTTGATGGCTTCGGCGGCCGCCGGCACTTGTGCAACCTCGCCATCGTTTCTACAATGTAGACACTAGCGAGGAGTCCGAAACCATGGAAACCGTCATCCGAAAATGGGGTAACAGCCCCGCACTACGCTTGCCTACTGCTGTATTGAAAGAGGCAGGTTACCAACTCGAGCAAAAGGTGGACCTGGTTGTCTCGCGCGGCCGGATCATCATTCAACCGTCAAGGCAGGTCGAATACGACCTTGACACGCTGGTGAACGGCATCCATGCGGACAATACCCATGATGAGGTCAACTTCGGGCGACCCGTTGGGAATGAGGCACTTTGATGCCGCCGCGTGCTTATGTGCCTGATACCGGCGACGTCGTGTGGCTGGAATTTGATCCGCAGGCCGGGCATGAACAGGCGGGGCACCGACCTGCCTTGGTGATCAGTCCGGCCAACTACAACGGCAAATCAGGCTTGATGGTCTGTTGCCCGATGTCCAACAAGGTCAAAGGGCATCCATTCGAAGTCCTAACTGAGGTTGACGGTATCGAGGGCGCGGTTCTGTCGGACCAGGTAAAGTCTCTCGATTGGAAAATCCGACGCGCGAAAAAGAAGGCCACAGTCAGCGCTGACGTCATGTTGCATGTACGGGCCAAGATTAAGGCGCTTTTGCAGATTTCATGACTAGCGTGCGTTCCGGGCTCGATGCAAAGCCGACTCAAACAAGCCTTGACTGCTTGAGTGATGTAACCTGCGCGGGCTCAGGCTTGCTGCCGATCGGCAATCCTGGTCCGCAGCTTGATCCACCGATTAATATCCGCCATAGAAAACCGCCAACCTCCCCCAACTTGAAGGCGAGGATCTGCTTAGCCTCCGCCGGCGTGCTTCTGGCACCGATTTACTCGATCCATCCCGCAATGGGTCAGGAGATCCTCACCCCGGCCTTCGTGGTCGTGGTCATCGGCGGCTTGGGTTCATTCTGGGGCGTGATCCTCGCTGCGCTTTTGGTTGGCGTCGTAAGAGGTATTACGGTAGCGATCGGTTACGTTCGAATCGATACGACATACGATTGCCGCTGCAGGCGGACGTTGAGCAGGTCGGCTCGCCAAAGGTCTATCCGCCTGCGAGGATCGAGATCAATTGGGGGGCTTGATTTTGAGGACGCATCGCGGTCTTTGACTGGTGGTTATTGGGTACACGACGCGTGGCGATGTACGTCCCGTATTCCGCATGAGAAAGGCAAACGATCGCTAAAAAGCTCGCATTGCACCCTACTTTGGGCGCTGACCTCAAGCGCCTTGATGCGCATGTCATCGAGCCCGAGGAGTACGAAGAACTGCCGGAGATGACCGATTGGCCGAACGTCTTGCGAAATTACCGCTTCCTCGGAGCTCAGGTGGAGCCTAAGGTACCGTTGCGTGCTCTCGGTGCTGATCGGCTAGAGCTGATAGGCAACTGGGGGCCTTCCCTCGCGCGAGATGACCCACTGCGGCAGGCTTTGATTGCTTACTGAGGATCAGGTCGATGATTGACTGAGACGCAGCATCAGCGTCATGGGATGTGCCGGTGAGGCCTTGAAACCGTAGTGCTCGTAAAACAGGCGAGCACGATCGTTGAGGGCGTGGACAAGCATGGCACGCAC
>DENJ01000082.1:36143-57202 GCA_002359635.1 Burkholderiales bacterium UBA2647 | reverse complement strand
TGAAGCGGGTTTTGGTTGTACCGGTGGGGGGTCGCCAAGTTGGTTAAGGCGCCGGATTTTGATTCCGGCATTCGAGGGTTCGAATCCTTCCTCCCCAGCCAGCACTGCCGCGACTCATGTCGTAGCGTTAGGCAATCGATTGGAAGCTCGATGTAGGCTCCGATCAAGCAAGTGTTTTCACCCGCCGTGAGGCACTTGGTCTCCAGCATAGGTTTGCGGCATGACGTCCATGGCTCATCATCGCGATTCGGTTGCCCCAGAAGGCCTCACCATCTTCACCGGCAACGCAGTCCCCAAGCTTGCTGCCGATGTTGCTGCGCATCTGAGGGTGCCGCTAGGACGCGCTACCGTCGGGCGATTTTCCGACGGTGAGGTGATGGTTGAGATTCTGGAAAACGTGCGCGGGCGCGATTGCTTCGTACTGCAATCGACTTGCTCCCCCACCAACGACCATTTGATGGAATTGCTGATCATGGTCGATGCGCTCAAGCGGGCATCGGCAGGACGGATTACGGCGGCGGTGCCGTATTTTGGCTACGCCAGGCAGGATCGACGCGTGCGGTCCACCCGTGTTGCGATCAGCGCCAAAGTCGTTGCCAACATGCTTCAGGTTGCAGGCGTCGATCGGGTCCTCACCATGGACCTGCACGCCGACCAGATTCAGGGGTTTTTCGATATTCCGGTCGACAATATTTATGCCGCGCCGGTACTGCTTGCCGATGTGCACAAGCAGAAATTCGATGATTTGCTGGTGGTATCACCCGATGTAGGCGGGGTGGTTCGCGCGCGCGCCATGGCCAAACGGCTTGACTGCGAACTTGCCATCATCGACAAACGCCGCCCGAAGGCCAATGTTGCGGAAGTGATGAATATCATTGGCGACGTGAGGGGACGCACCTGCGTGATCATGGACGACATCGTCGACACCGCCAACACGCTGGTCAAGGCAGCAAGCGCACTCAAAGAGCATGGTGCGGCAAAGGTTTTAGCCTACTGTACCCATCCTGTTTTGTCGGGCGGCGCCGTTCGGCGGGTTGCTGATTCCGAGCTCGATGGCCTGGTGGTCACCGATACAATTCCCTTGCCGCGCGACGGCATCGCTTGTGAAAAGATAAGAATGCTCACCTCGGCGCAGTTACTGGCCGAGACGATTTTACGGATTAACAGGTCCGATTCGGTCTCCTCGCTTTTCGTGGACTGAGTCGAAACCTTCAAACACGGCATCAGCCGATCTGGTCGCGGATCGGTTCATGCCCCAGTTGGCCTTTTCAAGAGGCCAAGGCAGTCTGCAAGCCATGATTGAGGCCAAAAGCCTTTTGTTGGGTTGCGCTGGTGTCGTAGCGCCTGCTTCAACTTTGATGCAGGTTTTTTGTGGAAACAGCCGTTTCAATGGCGCATCGATGCAGACGAATCGCCGGAAAAACGGTTTATTGAGGAAAAATCATGAAAGTTGTTGCAACAAGTCGTTCAGCGCAAGGGTCGAGTGCGAGCCGCCGCCTGCGCCGTGCGGGTAAGGTTCCTGGCATTATTTATGGTTCGCCTGGAAACCCCACCGCCATTGAAGTAGAGCATAACCCGCTCTTTCACGCACTTCGGGTTGAAGCTTTCCACGCTTCGATCTTGGACATGGAACTTGATGGCCATAGCCAACAGGTTTTGTTGCGGGATGTGCAGTGGCACCCGTATAAGCAGCAGGTCTTGCACATCGACTTTGAACGGGTCGCGCCCGATCGCAAGATCCACATGAAGGTGCCGCTGCATTTTGTCAATCAGGAGAACTCACCGGCGGTGAAGCTCTCAGCGGGTATCGTCGGCCACGTACTCACCGAGGTGGAGATTTCCTGCCTACCCGCCCAACTGCCCGAATTCATCACGGTTGATCTGGGCCAGCTTGAGGCCGGTAAATCCCTGCATGTGCGTGATATTCACTTTCCTGAAGGCGTCACACCGGTCTTACGCGCCAAGGAAAATCCGGTGCTTGTCACGGTGACCCTGCCGGTTGCTGAAGAGATCGCGCCCGCAGAAACCGCCGCTAAACCTGCGGGCAAAGCCAAGGGCAAGAAGTAATTCAAGCCGCCGATAAGCAAGCAGCGATCAGGCTGGTGGTTGGGCTTGGTAACCCCGGGCCTGAACACGAATCTGATCGCCACAACGCCGGTTTTTGGCTCCTGGATCGGCTGCTTCCCAAGCTCGACCCTGCAGCAGGCTTTAACCAGGAAGCGAAGTTCTTCGCTGATCTTGCCAATTGCAGGCTCCATGGCCGCCTGATTCATCTGCTCAAACCCAGGACCTGGATGAACCGCTCGGGCCAGGCGGTTTCGGCAGTTTGCGCCTACTACAAAATCCTGCCGCACGAAGTCCTGATCGTTCACGACGAGCTTGATCTGCTGCCAGGTATTGCCAGAATGAAGTTTGGCGGCGGTTCTGCGGGACACAATGGCCTCAAAGACATTAGCCAGCACCTTGGACAGCAGGATTACTGGCGACTTCGCCTCGGTATTGGTCACCCCCGCAGCCTCAAGCTCGCGCAAGCGGTTGGCGATTTTGTTTTGCATCGACCATCGCCCGAGCAGTTTCATTTGATCGATGTGGCGATGCAAACCATACTGCCGCAAATGCAAGCTTTTTTGATCGGCGAACGCGAAAGCGCTATAGCGATGATGCATCGTGCTCAAAGCGTCCCGAAGGAGAACGAAAAGCATGATCTATGACGAAGTCATTGAAAATGTATGGATCCACGACGGTCTCGGGTCGCCTGCGCAACAAGCCGATTTGGCGATCCAGGCGGGCAGAATCGCCGAGATTCGCTACGGTGGCCATTTTTTTGATCAGTTACAGCCGAGCCTCGAGCAAAGTCGCCATAAGACTAAAGGCCATGCCCGTTCACCGGGTATGCGAGCAAAAGAGCGGGTCGATGGCATGGGCATGCATCTGGCGCCTGGCTTTATCGATGTGCACACCCACGATGATGCCGCGCTCTTATTGCAGCCTTCGATGGACTTCAAAGTCTCCCAAGGCGTGACAACCGTGGTGACCGGTAATTGCGGCGTCAGCATTGCCCCGCTTCCCGAAGGCGAACTGGCGATGCCGCTGGGCCTGGTGGACGTGCGCGGCAATCCGCGCTTTCATCGCTTTCAAGACTATATCGAAGCCCTTCATGATCAGCCTGCGGCAACCCATGCTGTCGTGCTGATCGGGCACTCCGCGCTGAGAGCTTGCACCATGGACAGGCTCGATCGCGAAGCCAGCGCGTCTGAAGTGCGCGCGATGCAGGCGTTATTGCAACACTGTCTCGAACTCGGCGCTGCCGGCGCCTCCACCGGCACCTTTTACCCGACTGCGGCTAAGGCAAGCACGCAAGAAATCACCCAGGTCCTGCGCCCCTTGTGCCAATGCGGTGGCATCTTCACCACCCATATGCGCGATGAATCCGAGGACTTGATGGCTTCGATCGAGGAAACCATCGCAATCGGTAAAACCCTCGGCGTTCGCACCATCATCTCGCACCATAAATGCGCTGGTCCCCTGGCTCACGGTCAATCGACGCGCAGTCTTGCGCGGATTGAAGAAGCCGCAAAAACGATTGAACTCGGCTTTGATGTGTATCCCTATGAGGCCTCCTCGACCATGCTGCTGGCAGACCGTGCCGCGCTGTCGCGTAAAACCGTCATCACGTCTTGCCCTCGTTTTCCTCAGTACGAGGGCGATGATTTCGATCAGCTTTCCCGCGACTTAGGGCTTGAGGCGAAAGCCTGTGCCGATTATCTCGGGCCGAGTGCTGCGGTTTACTTCACCATGGATGAGGCCGATGTCGATCGTATTGTGACTCACCCCCAATCGATGATTGGCTCAGACGGCATTCCCCTTCAGGGCAAGCCCCATCCGCGTTTATGGGGAACCTTTCCGCGGGTCCTTGGACGCTATGTTCGGGAAAAAAAATTGCTCTCGCTGCCGCAAGCGATTCGCAAAATGACCGGGCTGTCAGCGGCCCGCTTTGGTCTTGATCGTGGTCCTTTGCCGCGCGGGCGGATTGCCATCGATGCCGCGGCAGATTTAGTGCTTTTCGACCCGCAACAGGTGCTTGACTTAGCCGACTACGATCAGCCCGAGCAGGCGAGCCGGGGTATTGAAGCCACCTGGGTGGCAGGCCAACGGGTCTACACAGGGCCAGTCTTAGCAGCGGCGGAAGGTTCAAGCGCAGGATGCAGGCCGGCAAGACCGGGGCAAATCCTAAGCGGTCGCTGAGTGGGCTTGCAAGCCGCTGGCTTTTCCCTCGTCATCACCATGGCTGGGCGAAGCCCGGCTAATGGTTTTTCGGGCGATTGGCAACCCCGGAAATCACATGTCCGGCAGGCGCAACCCGGGCAGCCGATTCGCAATGACCGGTCTGATCATCAAAAAAGAAGTCAGGTTCAAAGGCCTTCAAAAAACCACCTTTATCGAGACCGCCTAAGAACATCGCCTCATCGACCTCAACGCCCCAATCGAGCAGCGTTCGGATGGCCCGCTCATGGGCAGGCGCGCTTCGCGCCGTGACGAGCGCCGTACGCACCCGCATGGCCGTCGGGCCTTGTTCTTGAAGGCGATGCAAGGCCTCTAAAAGCGGCTTAAATGGACCACCAGGCAAAGGGCGAGCGGCATGCTCGCGCTCATGAGCCTGAAAAGCACCCAGGCCTTCGCGCTGAAAAAGCTGCTCGCTTTCATCGGAAAAAAGCACCGCATCGCCATCAAAAGCAATGCGCAGCTCATCGGGATGGGCTACCGAAGCTTGTACGGAACTTGGAAAAACCCGCGCGGCCGGAAAACCAGCCTCCAGGGCTTCGCGAACGTCTTGCTCATTGGCCGACAAAAATAGATTGGCTTTCAAGGGCTCAAGATAGGGCCAAGGCCTTCGACCACGGGTGAATACGCCGCGCTCAAGGCGCAAAGCCATTTGCTGCGCTGAACGAAAAACCCGCATCCCCGAAACCGGGTCATTGCGCGAAACCACCACGACTTCGACTCGCCTTTGTGCATCTGGCGTTTGCTCGGGATCGAAGGCAAGCAGCTTGCGCACCAAGGCGAAGGCAACGCCCGGCTTGGCTGCCTGATCGAGGCGCTCGCGTTGCAGCGCCCGGTAGGCGCGATCATCACTTTGCTCAAAGACACGGTTTTCTTCTTCAAAATCGAAAACCGCCCTTGAAGAAATGGCGACCACTAACTTGTCTTCTAGGCTAACCATGATGAACGACTATACTTCAGCGGCTTATTTCATGGATTTTTTTCGACAAGAAAGCAGGTTTTATGGCGCTTCAATGTGGGATTGTTGGATTACCAAACGTGGGTAAGTCCACGCTCTTTAATGCACTCACCAAGGCGGGAATTGCCGCCGAGAACTATCCCTTTTGCACCATCGAGCCCAATGTCGGCATCGTCGAAGTGCCTGATGAACGTTTGCAGGCCCTCGCATCGATTGTGAAACCCGAGCGCGTGCTGCCCGCCACGGTCGAGTTTGTCGATATTGCGGGACTTGTCGCCGGAGCAAGCAAGGGCGAGGGCCTGGGCAATCAATTTCTGGCCAATATCCGCGAAACCGATGCGGTGGTTCATGTGGTTCGCTGTTTTGAAGACGGCAATGTCGTGCATGTTTCGGGGCGGGTTGATCCCCTATCGGATATCGAAGTCATCAACACCGAGCTCGCGCTCGCGGACATGGCCACTGTCGATAAGGCCTTGGCACGCTATGCCAAAGTGGCCCGCTCCGGGGGCGACAAAGAAGCCATGCGGCTGGTTGAGGTCTTGGAGAAAGTCCTGCCGGTACTGAATCAAGCCAAACCGGTGCGATCGATCGATCTTTACGAGGAAGAAAAAGCGCTGCTCAAGCCGCTTTGTTTAATCACGGCCAAGCCGACAATGTATATCGCCAACGTCCGCGATGATGGCTTTAGGGGTAATCCCCACTTGGATAAGGTCATTGCCCTCGCCCAGTCCGAAGGCGCAACGGTCGTACCGATTTGTGCTGCGATCGAAGCTGAAATTGCCGATATGAGCGACGAAGACAAGACGGTGTTTTTGGCCGATATGGGGATGACCGAGCCCGGCCTTCATCGGGTGATACGCGCAGCCTTTCATTTATTGGGCTTGCAGACTTACTTCACCGCAGGTGTGAAAGAGGTACGCGCATGGACAATCCGAAAAGGCTACACCGCACCCCAAGCCGCGGGCGTCATCCATACAGACTTTGAACGCGGTTTCATCCGCGCAGAGACCATCGCTTACGCAGACTTCGTTCAATTCAAAGGGGAGCAGGGGGCCAAAGAGGCAGGGAAAATGCGCCTAGAAGGAAAAGACTACCCCGTCAAAGATGGGGACGTGATGCATTTCCGTTTTAACGTCTGAATGGTGGCTAGGACTTCGCAAGGCTGTTGATCACTTTAACTGCTAAGCGCCCTAAGCCTTGTCGTCGATCGCCTCGAGTTCCCCATTTTGAGCCTGGGCAGCCTGAGCAATTTGCAGTTGCTCAAGCGCTGAGGTGGTGGCGACGGCCGGCGGTGCACCCGAACTATGTTTAGCCGCCTCGGCTTTAGCGCCCTCTTTACGTAGCGCTTCTTCGCGCTTCATCACATCTTCCGGCGAGGGTTTCTTTTGATAGCCGACGACTTTCAAACCTGCGTCAATGGCTTCGCCTGAGGCTTCGGCGATGAATCCTACCGACACAACCACAAGCCCGATGACCAAAATACCACCCGCCCACTCGAGCGGATTAAAGGCGACTTCAGCGGCAAAGACCACCCGTGGGACGAGCGCAAGACCCAGCCCGAGACAGAAAATGCTCTGGTTGAACGATAAAAATTTCATGATTTGAAACGAAAGTTAACAGATCGAACGATCATTCAAGCAAACCTTAGTCTGACGCTCAAGCATTGGTTGCGACAAACCAACGCCTTACCACTTTTTTTCAGCCCTTTATGACGCGTCAAATCCGCTTAATCGCTTAAGCAAATGATTTTGCGACTCGCTTTGCGAACCACGGATCAGACCTGAGCCATCGAGCGGCTCGGTCTTGTCTGCCCGATGGTAATTGCCGTCCGCATCCATTTCCCAGGCGCTTGGATTCTGATCCGAATGGACAAGCAATCCTTCGTCGATCACCCGTTTTTTCGCCTTCGGATCAAGCACGGGAAAAGCAATTTCAACACGTCGCCGCAAGTTTCTTTGCATCCAGTCGGCTGAAGAGAGCCAGACGTCTTCATGCCCTTGATTATGAAAATAATAAATTCTGCTATGTTCTAAAAAACGACCAATTACCGACCAAACCCGAATGTTTTCTGACAACCCTTTCACGCCAGGTCTTAAGGCGCAAACACCACGAATAATCAAGACGACTTCGACGCCGGCCTGGCTTGCGGCATAAAGTGCTTCGATGACTTCCGGGTCGATCAAGGCATTGAGTTTGGCGCGAATCAGACCGCGTTTACCCGCTTTAACGTTCTTAATTTCACCTGCAATTGAATCAAGCACCATGGGCATCAGCGTGAAGGGTGCCTGCGCCAGATGTTGTAAATTTTCTGCTTGACCCAGGCCGGTGAGTCTTCGGAACACTTCATGTACGTCGGCACAAATACCTGGATGCGCCGTTAGCAGACCAAAATCCTCGTAGACCTTTGCCGTACGCGGATGGTAGTTACCCGTGCCAAGATGAACATAGCGAACAAGCCCGCGGCCTTCCCTACGAACCACCATCGCCATCTTGGCATGGGTCTTATGCCCTACCACACCATAAACCACATGCGCACCGACGGCCTCAAGACGCGAGGCCCACTGCATATTGGTTTCTTCGTCAAAACGCGCCATCAATTCGAGCACGACGGTGACTTCTTTGCCGCGGCGGGCCGCTTCTATCAAGGAATCCATGAGCACCGAGTCTGCACCAGTGCGATAAACCGTCTGCTTTATCGCTACAACGTCTGGATCATTTGCAGCACTGCTTAAAAAGCGCTGAACCGGTTCAAAACTTTCATAAGGATGATGCAAAAGCAGGTCGCCCTCGCGGATCGAATCAAAGAGTTGATTGCGATTCGCCGAAACGCCCTTTGGCCAGGCCGGCTGAAACGCTGAAAATTTTAAATCAGCGCGGTCAACAAGTTCGATGACCTGTTGCAAGCGGACCAGGTTGACCGGGCCTTCCACCGGATACAGGTCTGCGGGTTCTAGCTTGAACTCGTCACGCAAACGCTGCTTTAAGGGTTCTGGACAAGCTGCTGAAACTTCGATACGCACCGCATCGCCAAAATGACGCTGCACAAGTTCATCTTGCAGTGCAGCTTTCAGATCGGTCACCTCCTCATCATCAACATAAAGATCGCTGTTTCGCGTCACCCTGAATTGATGGGAACTCACGACCTTCAAACCCGGAAAGAGCCGATACATAAAGCCCTGCACAACCGAGGTAAGCAGCATCAGACCGCAGGGATAGCCGGAGACCTCTTTGGGGACGGGCAGTACCCGCGGTAAGGCCCGAGGCGCTTGCACGATCGCGATGTGTACATCCCGGCCGAATGCATCGCGTCCGTCTAAATCAACCACAAAATTCAAGGACTTGTTGAGCACCCGTGGAAAAGGATGTACGGGGTCGAGCGCAATCGGTGTTAACAACGGCTCAACGTCGCTGTGAAAAAACGCCTCGGCCCATGCGCGTTGGCTTGCATTCCATTCTTCACTTAAATGAATGGCCACGCCTTGCTCACGCAAGCGCGGCAGTAAGGCACGATTTAAAAGCCCATATTGCCTGCGTACCAACGTTCGGGCGCGTAGCTGAACCGCATCAAGGGTTTGCAGCGTCTCCAAGCTGACGCTCGGACTTGTCGCGAGCTGCTTGAGCTCCGCAACCCGGATCTCGAAGAATTCGTCAAGATTGTTAGAAACAATGGTGAGATAGCGTAAACGCTCAAGCAAGGGAACCTGGGGATCTTCTGCTTGAGCTAACACTCTTTCGTTGAATGCGAGCAAGGCTAGTTCGCGATTCACGAAGGGATCGCTGCGCGCGCGGATGTTTTGTTGCACGCTTGATTTGCCCTTATGGCCGGTAGCCGCTAGCCTTGCGCCTGTTGTGTCTGCTGCAGGGGTTTTATTTGCTGCTTTTCGCCTACCGGCGCTTGCTTTGCTTGCTAAAGTGCCACCGTCTTCACTATTCATGCCCGCTCACTCCTCGCTGATTCAATCACCCTCTGAGTTATTGGCTGCCGTTGATCTGGGCTCCAACAGCTTTCGCTTGCTCATCGGTAGAGTAAGGCAATCGAGCCTAGGCGCGCAGATTCTCCCCTTGGATATGCTGAAAGAGACGGTGCGGCTTGCAGCAGGTCTGCAAGCCGATGGCCATCTTGATGCGGCATCGCAGCAACGCGCACTGCTTGCCCTGCATCGTTTTGCTGAACGCTTGCGGTCTTTTGGCCCGAATCGGGTCCGGGTGGTTGCAACCAACACCTTAAGAGTGGCGGCCAACGCCAAGCACTTCCTGGCGGGCGCTGAGGCAGCACTCGGATTTCCGATCGAGGTGATCTCAGGGGTGGAAGAGGCAAGGCTGATTTATGAGGGCGCTGCGCACGATCTGCCCCGCGACGGTCAGCAACGCCTGGTGGTTGATATCGGCGGAGGATCGACCGAGTGTATTCTGGGCAAAGACTACATACCCGAGTCGCTCGAGTCCTGCTATGTGGGTTGCGTGTCCTTAACGAGGCGCTTTTTCCCCGAAGGCGAAGTGAACAAAGCCTCGATGGAAGAAGCGATCGACTTCGCAAGAACAAGCCTAGGTGCGGTCGGCACCCAGTACCGTCGCAAGGGTTGGCGTTATGCCGTGGGCACGTCGGGGACTGCCAAGGCACTGACGCAAATCGCCCAAATGCAATTCCAGCGCGACCTGCTCGATCGCAACAGCCTGCATGATCTCCAGCGCCGTTTGATCAAAGCAGGTCATCCCGACCGGCTCGAGGTCAAAGGCATGCGGCTTGATCGACGGCCGGTCATTGCCGGTGGTATCGCCGTGATGCGGGCGGTCTTTGACGAGTTCGACCTCGCATCCATGCGCTATTGTCCTGCAGCACTTCGCGAAGGTGTGCTCTACGATTTGCTCGGGCGAAGTTCGGGCCAGGACATGCGCGCGGTGACGGTCGACGCTTTGCAATTGCGCTATGGGGTTGATCGTGAACATGCCGAACGCGTTGCCGAAACCGCGATGGCCTTGTTTGACCAGATTGCCCGGGGCGTTCAGGAGGAACTCCAGGCACAACGCACGCTCTTGGGATGGGCGGCGCGGCTGGCTGAGGTCGGCTTTTCGATTGCTCAGGCCGATTATCACAAGCATTCGGGCTACATGCTGCTGCACGCTGAAATGCCCGGATTTTCGCTCAGCGAAAAAAATCGGCTGGCCAACCTCGCCCTCGGTCAGGCGGGATCCTTGCGCAAACTACACGGCCTCTTGGTGCAGGAGCGCGAGTGGCTGATGGTACTTTGTTTGCGCTTATCGGTGATTTTGCATCGGCGTCGCGACAGGCAGGAGGTCTTGCTGCCGGCGCTCTTCGCAAAAAAGCGCCAGGTACGCATTGAGTTATCCAGGCGCTGGCTTGAACAACACCCTTTAAGCCACGCCAGTCTCCGTGCCGAAATCGATAACTGGCGAAGCGCACAAATTTTTGAATCGATTGAATTGACGTTGATCTGAACAAATTCAGGATGCCGACGATTGCAGGCGTATAAACCTTGCCCTGAGCGTTGCTTCGCTCTCCAGGCGATCGGGATCCTTGGGAATACAGCTTACCGGGCATAGCACCTGGCATTGAGGTTCCTCGAAATGACCGATGCACTCGGTGCAACGGTCCGGATCGATTTGGTAGATCTCGTCGCCCATGAAAATAGCCTCATTCGGGCAGGCGGGCTCGCAGACATCGCAGTTGATGCAGGCGTCAGTGATCTTGAGTGCCATGCTGTTGCTAGGCCATGCTTACTTGAGACTTCAGCCCAGCTTCTCGCTTGGCCTGAACCCAAGGCACAACCGGCTGCGGTACAAAAGGCTCAAAGGGCCCGCCCATCTTGGCAATCTCGCGCACAAGGCTGCCTGACACATGCGCGAACTCATCGGCGGGGAGCAGAAAAATCGTCTCCATGCCCGGCAGCATTTTCCGGTTCATCCCTGCCATTGGTACTTCGTAGTCAAAATCAGTCAGCGAACGCACGCCTCGAATCACCACTCTGGCGCCCTCTTTACGCATAGCGTCCACAAGCAAACCTTCAAAAGGCAAGACGCGAACCTTAGGCTCCTGGTCAAAAACCGCTTGTGCGATCGTGATGCGTTCCTCTAAATCAAACCAGGTCGACTTTGAGCGACTTACCGCCACAGCAAGAATCAGTTGGTCAAAAAGCGAGCAAGCCCTGCGAACCAAATCTTCATGGCCGCGGGTGATCGGATCAAAAGTACCTGGGTATATCGCTATGGTCATGATGTCGATGCTCGCTTTTAAGGCTTCGGGCTCGGTGTCGCTTTCGTGTTTCGTTGCAGCAAATGGTAATGCACCGAACCTGCCTTGGCTTGCCTCAGCACCACGAATGCATCATCAAGTCGATCACGCAGTGGCTCATCGGCCACACGCAAAAGCTGCTCCCAGCGTTGCGGCGCTTCAAGATATAAAAGCCCGTTTTCCGAAAACAAGGGCAGGGCTAACTGTGCCGCGGACAAGGCCAGTTGCAAGCTAAACGGTGGATCGAGCAGGACAAGATCAAAGCGGGCAGGGTGAAGGGCGAGTGTTTTCATGGTCTGCATCGCGTCTCCCTTGATGAGCCGTAGCTTAGCCGCCTTGAAGCTGGCCATCTGCCTGGCAATCGCATCGCTTGCAAGAGGGTGACGTTCGATGAACAAGACCTCGCTTGCGCCGCGAGACCCTGCCTCAAAGCCTAGCGCGCCGGTCCCCGCAAAAGCATCAAGCACCCGCATCCCGCTTAAGTCCTGTCCCTGGCCTGCCCAAAGATGTTGCAGCCAGTCAAAGAGCGTCTGTCGCACCCGATCGGGTGTTGGTCGAAGACCTTCCACCGCTGCAACCTCGATCCGCCTCGAGCGCCATTGGCCAGCGATGATGCGTAAATGCCCGGACCCCTTCGGCTGCTTCGGGGCTATGAACCGCGTGCCCGATGCGGCCAAGGGCATTGATTGCCCGGGCATTGACTTATCCGGCAAACCCGAATGCCGGGCATGCTTTTGCCGATCGCCTGTCTGGTTCAAGGCTTTTTCTCCCCTTATCGCAATGTGTCATCATCGACACTATGCACGAGGGCGGTCTGGGTCCTCGTGATAGCCATGCGCCGCGCGCGCAGCGCCTACTCCCCTTCACGCGGGTGCACGAGCCATGTTTGGATTTTTTCGTCGATTAAAGTCTGTTTTCACGCCCTCACCAACATCCGAAGGCCAAGCCGCGCAAGCGCCCGAGGGCACGGTCGAAGCGACGCCCGAAGTACCCGCTGTTTCCCCGACTGCAAGCGACCTGGCCCCAATCGCCCAAAGCGCAAGCCCGATTGAGCAGCAAGAAGCGCGCAAACCCGAGGCAGATGCGGCACCGGGCGGATGGTTCGCTCGTCTAAAAGGGGGGCTTGCCAAAACCCGTCATCAACTCGCCGATCTTTTTGGTGTTGTCAAAATCGATGAGCAATTGCTCGAAGATCTCGAAATCGCACTGATTCAAGCAGACGCCGGGGTTGCAGCGAGCGAGTCGCTCATCAATGCCTTAAGACAGGCCATCAAGCAAGACAAACTCAAAGACGGGCAAGCGGTGCGCTATTGCCTTCGTGATTTGATCAGGGATCGCCTGATCCCGCTTCAAGGCGGTATTGATCTGGATCGCAGCACCCCCTTGGTCATGATGATTGCTGGCGTCAACGGCGCAGGAAAGACCACCTCGATCGGCAAACTAGCCCGTCATGTGCAGCGCGAGGGGAAAACCGTCTTGCTTGCGGCAGGCGACACCTTCCGCGCTGCCGCTCGCGAACAACTTGCCATCTGGGGCGAACGCAACGGGGTGGAGGTGATTGCACAACAGGGCGGAGACCCGGCTGCGGTCGCTTTTGATGCGGTCAGCGCGGGTCGAGCCCGTCAAAGCGGCGTTGTGATGATCGACACGGCAGGCAGGCTGCCCACACAGAGTCATTTAATGGACGAATTAAAGAAAATCCGTCGGGTGATCGGCAAAGCGATGAACGACGCTCCCCACGAAGCTTTGCTGATCCTTGATGGCAACACAGGCCAAAACATGTTGCATCAGGTCAAAGCTTTTGATGAGGCGATTTCACTGACGGGATTGGTGGTCACAAAACTCGATGGGACCGCCAAAGGCGGTGCGCTCCTGGCGCTCGCCCATCAACTCAAGGACCGACCGATTCCTGTTTATTTTATCGGCGTAGGCGAAGGCCTTGATGACTTGCAGGCTTTCCGTGCCGAGGAATTCGCCAACGCATTGTTGGATTGTTAGCACGCCCAACAGGTCTTGCTAGCACTCTTTCCTGGCGAGTGCTAAAATAAGGCCATGAAACAGAATCTACCGTTAATCAACCATATTCGACCACGTGACCCCTTTTTTTCGACCGAGGGGTTTATTGGGTCGCAGTCCAACACGATGTCAAGATGCCTTGAAAGCGTCTCTAACCCGCCTATTTCTGCTGAATCTGCCCTTCTCATATCGGGAGTATTGTGATGCATGCAAGCAACGCCCTGAGCCTCAGCGCCAAATATTCACCCGGCTTTAGTTTGCCGGCCATCGGCAATATTGATGCTTATATTTCAGCGGTTAACCGGCTTCCCCTGTTGAGTGCCGAACGAGAGACCGAACTTGGCCGCAGGTTACGTGACCAAGGCGATCTGGATGCCGCACGTGAATTGATTCTCTCCCATCTTCGCTTGGTGGTGTCAACCGCGCGTCAGTATCTTGGCTATGGTTTACCCCATGCCGACTTGATCCAGGAAGGCAACGTGGGCCTTATGAAAGCGGTCAAGCGTTTTGACCCCGAGCGCGGTGTGCGTCTGGTGTCCTTCGCCCTGCACTGGATCAAGGCGGAAATTCACGAATACATTCTGCGTAACTGGCGTATGGTGAAAGTTGCCACCACCAAGGCACAGCGCAAACTTTTCTTTAACCTTCGATCGCAAAAGCAAGAGCTCGAAAAATCAGCAAGCGCTCAGCTCACACCCGCTGAAGTCCATGCGATCGCACACCGTCTAAGTGTGCGTGAGGCCGATGTCTTAGAGATGGATATGCGCTTGAGTGGTCACGAACTGGCGCTCGAACCCGGCGCCAGCGACGATGAGGAAGCCTTCGCGCCGATCGCCTATCTGGCTGCGCCAGGCGCTGACCCCGAGCAGCAATTACAGGCTCAAGAGCAGGATTGGCTCGAAAGCGAAGGACTGTCTCAGGCCATTGCTCAACTCGATCCCCGCAGCCAGGGCATTATTCGAGCGCGATGGCTCAGTCAGGACGAAGGCGAAACACGCACACTGCATGACTTAGCGGCGGAGTTCAATGTCTCGGCAGAGCGGATCAGGCAGATCGAAGTCAAGGCCCTGTTGCGCTTGCGTCAATTGCTTGCGCCGTACGCTTGAGACTACAAGGCAGGTCTTGCAGCAAACATTAACGCCGCGGGGCTGAGGGAAAGCCTCATTTGACGGGGCAAACAGCCCTTAGTCTACCGAGGCAAACATCCCATCGCCTGCCACGGCAAACATCCCTGAGGGCGAATCGCGAGCTATTCATGCATGGCGCTGTTCTTGCCCTGTTGTTCAACGCCTTGGTATGGGGCCTGTCCTGGTGGCCCTTCAGGCAGCTCGATACGCTCGGCCTCGCTGCGCTTTGGTCAACCAGCGGCATTTATGCGCTATCGGCCTTTTGCTTGCTGGCGATAAGGCCGGGCGCGCTTGGCAAGGTCATCGCCACGCCGGGCCTTTGGGCGCTGATGTTGGCGTCGGGTGCCACCAATGCCTGCTTTAACTGGGGCGTGACTGTCGGTGAAGTCGTCCGGGTCGTCTTACTCTTTTATCTCATGCCAGTCTGGTCGCTGCTCGGTGCACGCTGGCTTTTGGGCGAAACGATCAAGGCCAGCGGCCTATTTCAAGTGCTCTGTGCCGTCGCCGGTGCCAGCCTGGTTTTGTGGCGTCCCGGCATGGGTCTGCCCTGGCCGAGTCAACTCGGCGATTGGCTCGGGCTACTTGGCGGTATTGCATTCGCTTTCACCAACCTCTTACTCCGAAAACATGCCGACTCAGCCCCGGAAGCTCGGGCTCTAGCCATGTTTCTGGGCGGCGCACTCTTGCCTGCGGGACTTGCGCTAAGCTTGTCAGCCTTCGGACTTGTCGCAGGCCTGCCGGCTTTTTCCTGGACATGGCTGCTGCCCTTGGCCATGCTGACGATTGCTTTTGTCGCTGCCAACATTGCCCTGCAATACGGCGCTGCTCGGCTGCCGGCCCGAATTACCGCACTGGTCATGCTGTCTGAACTTGTTTTTGCGGTGTTTTCTGCTGTCATGATCGGCGGCGAAACCCTTGGTCTGCTCACGGTGTTTGGTGCGCTCATGATTCTTGGTGCGACACTGTGGGGATTGTTCGACATAAAGCGTGAAGGAACGGCACCATGACGCAACCATTACCCTGGTCCATCGATCTCACCCGGATCGACGGACAACATGAACAGCTCTCGACCTATCAGGGCAAGGTCCTCCTTGTCGTCAATGTGGCAAGTCAGTGTGGTTTCACACCTCAATATGCCGGCCTACAGGCGCTTCACCAACGGTTTGCCGATCGCGGACTTGCGATTTTAGGTTTTCCCTGCAACCAGTTTGGCGCTCAAGAACCGGGCGACGAGTCTGCGGTCCTGCAATTTTGCGAAAGTCGCTATGCCGTTCGCTTTGCCATGTTCGCCAAGACCGAGGTCAACGGCGCTGAGGCTCACCCCTTGTATCGTTGGCTCAAGCAAGCCGCACCCGGCGTGTTGGGCACCGAAGGTATCAAATGGAATTTCACGAAGTTTCTGGTCAGCAGGGACGGACAAACGGTGAAGCGCTTCGCGCCAACAGACTCGCCTGAATCCATGGCCGAGGACATCGAAGCTTTACTGGAAATCAGGGCTTAAAGCTTGGCCAAATCCTCGGCGAGTGCTTTCGCGCCTTGGGCGTGCTTCACATAAAGACGCAGACGCCCCTGTGGATCAAAAACAAAGCTTGCTGCGGTGTGGTCGATGCTGTAGGGCCCGCCCGATTTGGGTATGACTTTTTCGTAAAACACACGGAAGGACTTGGCTGTTGTTTTGGTTTGTTCCTCATCGCCTCGGAGCCAGCCAAAACTCGGATGGAAAGCCTTTACATAAGCTTCGAGCATCTCAGGCTGATCACGCTGAGGGTCGAGCGTGACAAAAATAACCTGCACCCGTTGCGCTTGTTCGGGGCTTAACAGCGCCATCGCCTCGGCCGCCTCTTGCAGGGTCGTGGGGCAAACATCAGGGCATTGGGTAAACCCGAAAAATACCAGCAGGATCTTGCCCTTGAAGTCGGCGATCTGTCTAAGATCCGCAGTGCGATCGGGCAAATTCAAGGCAGGATTTAGGGAGGATCCCGTGATGTCGGTGTGATGAAAACCGCGCTTGGAAGATTTACCGTCGGTCGACTTCCCTTCAGCGGACTGAGCATCGGGCGGTTTGCTCGCTGAAGACTGGCTGCCTTGGCGGTCGCTTTGCTCACAGGCGCCCAAAGCGGCAAGCATCAGCCCCAAAAGAAGCTTGCAACATAGCGCAGACAGCCGGCGATCCGCGAACAACATCTTTAGATCGGACCCGGCAACCAGAACAATCTTAAGTAGTGATCGATCAGGAGCGCTGCAAAAAGATAGGCCAAGTACCAAATCGAATAACGAAAAAGCCGTTTGGCCAAGGTATCACTATAGACGCGATAGAGACGCCAGGCCAGAAACACAAACCAGGCATTGAGCATCAAGGAAGCAATCAGGTAAAGCCATCCGCTCATACCCATCAAGTAGGGAAAAAGCGCGACTGCTGCCAACAGCACACTGTAGAGCAAGATATTGAGTCGGGTGAACAAGGAACCGTGGGTGACCGGTAACATCGGCAGGCCGCTACGGCGATAGTCCTCGAGTCGATAAAGGGCCAGAGCCCAAAAGTGCGGCGGCGTCCAGACAAAAATGATCAGGAACAAAATCCATGCCGGCGCGGTGAGTTCATTGGTAACAGCGGCCCAGCCGAGTACCGGCGGCATGGCACCCGAAGCACCGCCAATCACAATATTTTGTGGCGTGGCGGGCTTCAACCAGACGGTGTAGACAATGGCATAGCCCACAAAGGTCGCAATGGTGAGCCACATGGTGAGCACATTAACCCATTGCCAAAGTAACAAGGCGCCCGAAAGCCCCAGGGCAAGCGCAAAGCCAACCGCTTGATGATTGCTCACTTCACCGCGAGCCGAAGGCCGCCAACGCGTACGCGCCATTCGGGCATCGATTTCGCGCTCAATCAGACAATTCAAGACAAAGCCAGCGGCAGCAAGCAAAGAAATACCCCCGATGGCACCGAAAACCAGCGGCCAACCCACCCAGCTATCGCTGGCAAGCAGCATGCCGATGAGCGCGCAAAAGGCTGCAAGCATGACCACCCGGGGTTTGGTCAGCGCAACATAAGCACGCAGCCGTTCCCGAACAGATGTTCGACCTTCCAATACGCTGGTTTCGCTCCAAGCCACCGCTGCTAGCCTCCTTGACCCACCCGGCTCAACGCCTGAAGCCGAAAGTTTATCAGCAGGGTAAGCGCAAGCAAGACCACCGCTCCTCCGGTGTGAGCCACCGCAACCCAAAGCGGGAGATCAAAAATGACATTGCTGATGCCCAAGGCCCACTGAAGCACAAGCATCAGAAGCAGCCAGCGTGCTTCACCGGTTGCAACTTGGCGACGAAAGCAGGTAAAGATCAGCAGCGATAGGCTCAAGAGTACAAGCACCGCACCGATCCGGTGGCTCAGATGAATCGCGGTCAGCGCAGGCAAATCGATCATGTCGCCTTGCGCGGTCTTACCCAATTCCCGAACGACATGAAATGCATCGCCAAAATTCAGCCTCGGTATCCATTGTTCCTGACAGGTTGGAAAATCGGGACAGGCAAGCGCTGCGTAATTGGTGCTGGTCCATCCGCCGAGCGCAATCTGAAAAGCGACCATGCACAGGCCAAGCCGCGCAAGCCATTGAAGACCAGGGCTTGGTGCATGAGACGCCTGGTGGCCGGGCGCATGGGCCGCCTTAGCGCTTGGTGCATGAGCAGGCTGGTGGCCGGGCGCATGGGCCTGTGCTCGCTGCGTGGCTGATCGCGCGTCTGCTGCGCTGCCCAGACCCTCACCCAGTGCCTCGATCGCCTGGCGGGTACGCAGCCACAACCAAAACAAGAGCGAGAAGGTCAAAAGGCCTCCGATCAAATGCCCGGTCACAATCGCTGGTTTGAGCAGCAGCGTTACCGTCCATTTCCCAAACATCCCCTGCAATATCACCACCGCAAGCGTCACGCTTGCCAGCCAGGGGGATTGCTGAAGGCGATGACGAAACCGCCACGCCAGTACCACGATCCCGATGATCAACAAACCCAAGCCTGTTGCAATATAGCGGTGAACCATCTCGCGCCAGGCCTTGCCCATCGACACCGGACCGTGATCGCCGCCTTGTTCGGCCACCGCTTGGGCGATTTGATCCTTGGCCTGAACCGGTGTGAGCTTGCCGTAACAACCGGGCCAGTCAGGGCAGCCCAAGCCAGCATCGGTCAGTCTCACCCATGCGCCGATCATGATGAGTGCGAAACAAATCAAGGCGCTCCAACCGATCAAACGCCTGTATGCGATAAGCGCTGAGCCTGGCTCGATAACTTGTGCTTGATAGCGGGGAAGTGTGGTGCTCATATATCCTCAACCGACACGGGACCATTTCAACAATTTGCTGAGATCTTTTTTCATCCGGCTTGGATCAGGATCCTCCGGAAACCGCATCATCAGGTGTCCAAGCGGATCCACCAGATAAATGCTCTTATCAGGTGGCTTGCCGGTCGTGATCGCCTGAGCTGCTGTACCGAGCAGTTGCGCACGCTGATCTGGCGTCAGATAAACCTGATGCATGCCCTCATGCACTTTCTCAAGACTTTCAACACCGCTTGTGCTGAACGCTGCCTTTCCCGGTTCGCTCAACAGAAGCACCCGCTCGATCCGGTCCTTATCCTTGCCCTGGGTGAGGCGAAGCTGACGCATCAGGTAAAGCCTCTTGGCGCAGAATTCATCGCATTGCGGCGCATCGACAGTAAACATCACCCACTTCCCCCGAAAGGCCTCCAAACCCAAAGCCTGGCGCTGGGGCTCAATGAAACTGCCGTAATTGGTGGTGCTGTCTGAGCGGTAAAACCAATAGGCAAGCGTTCCTAGCAGGACTGGCGATGCACAGACCGCAAAAATCAGCAGCATTTTCAAGCGCCCATGGCGGATTCTCGTCTCCGGGGTCTTGATACTGCGTTCAGACATGTTTGACATCAAATCCATCGATCAAGATAAGCGCGAAACAGACCACCGAATCGCCATTGTTAAAGCCAGAACAAGACTGAGTCCACAAAACAAAAACCATTGCAGGGCGTAAGCCCGATGCTTATCGATACCGTCGCCAGGTTCGGGCCAGTCCCGAATCAAGGCATCTTCAATGGCCTCACCCTTAGCATGCTTTGCTGCTTCAAGCTGCCGCAACACAAAGGGCGCAAGCCGCAAACCGCTTTTTTCACTCATGACCTGACTGTCTATCGCCAACCAGTGCCGCAAGTGATCACCGGCCACCCGACTCCCTAAACCGAAACGGGACGCTGCATGTTCGCGCTCAGGTTCAACGCGCAAGAGCAATTGCTCCCCTGCCTGAATTGTGCCTTGCTCCTGAATCCCCTGGGCCTGACGTGGATCTTTTGCTTGCCATCCGCGCAACACCAGAACATGGGTCGCTGGCGCCCCATCGGCATGAACGAGCACATCATGTCCGGTGCCCGAGGGCGCGGGCTTTGGAGCGCCATGTTCAACTTGCGCCAGCGCAAGGGGCAAAACAGCGAGGACATACATGCCAGCCTGGCCTTTGTAGCTTCGGGAATCGAGATACCAGTTTGGGAGCGACTGAGGCACGGTCACCCGTAAGCGTTGCCCTTCGAGAACAGGCAAATCTGCGGCAAAGAGCTGCTCGAATGCCTCAGCCGGCTTATCTGCGGCCATTTGGCGCTTTTGGGCCAGTTCACGCTTTTCATCTGCCCGATCGAGTTGCCAAAGACCAAGCCGGCCCGTTAAAAGCGCAATCCCCACGACAAGCCCCAAGGCAAGCCACTTTCTTCGCGCACTGACGCGGGCCTTTTGTTCGGCGAACTTGACGGTCATGCGACAATCGTTTGGCGTGATCTCGGGCAGACACCGTCATCGCGGCATCGTGCTCGGTGAGTCCGGTGCCGCAAGCAAAGCAAGGCGCGCCCATCCAAACAGTGAGCTCTTATGCGTTTTATCGTCATTGCTGTATTGCTCTTGATCCTCGCCAGCTTGGGGTCTGCGCTTTACTACCTGGTGAAAGACCAAGGCAAAACCGGCAAGGTGGTTCAAATGCTCACCCTGCGCATCTCGCTTTCGGTCGTCTTATTCGCCTTCTTATGGTTCTGCTACTACATGGGTTGGATCACACCAACCGGCTATCAAGTACCCAGTAGCTAAGAAGAACCAAGCGGCTGAAAGCCGAGCAAGCTGATACCAGAAGGCAAGCAATCAAGCAGCCCAATACCAAGTCGACGAAGGCGCGTAAATCTGGCGAGAGCCCCGATCACCGTAGAGAACCTGACTGCTAGGGGAGTAGCGCTAAAAAGCTTACATCCAATACACGATGATGTAGAGCAGCAACCACACCACATCAACGAAGTGCCAGTACCAAGCGGCACCTTCGAATGCGAAGTGATTTTCCGCGGTGAAGTGGCCACGCATCATCCGGATAAGTACCACGGTGAGCATTAAGCCGCC
>DENJ01000082.1:33095-36113 GCA_002359635.1 Burkholderiales bacterium UBA2647 | reverse complement strand
ATCCTGGTAAGCATGCATGTACTCAAAGGCCTGAAAACCAAGAAAAACAGCACCGAGCACAACGGTCGCAAAAAGCCAGAAGATCGCTTTTCCACGCTCAGAGGCGCGCAACGCGTGATGCGAGATCGTGAGTGTGACACCCGAAGTGAGGAGCAACAAGGTGTTAATGGTGGGGATCGGCCAAGGACCAATGGTCTGAAACTGCTCGATCGTTCCCGCGGGTCCAAGGTTTGGCCAGACCGCTGTAAATTCAGGCCAAAGTAGCGCCTTTGAAGTGGGCTCGCCAAGCCAAGGCATTGAAATGGCACGCGCATAAAAAAGCGCGCCAAAAAAAGCCGCAAAAAACATGACTTCCGAGAAAATAAACCAACTCATACTCCACCGGAAGGAAACGCCAACCAGTTCGTTGTAGGTTCCGGATTCCGACTCGGCTGCCACATTGGCAAACCATCCATACAAGGTGTAAAACAGCATCAGAAAACCGACCAACAACAGCCAGGGGCCTGTCGCTTGCTGATTCACGGTTCCTGAGGCGCCAAAGGTGAGAAACACCGCAGCAATCGAGCCAAACAGAGGCCATTTCGAGGGCTCTGGTACAAAATAATAGGGTGCATTTTGATTGGCACTCATGAGTTTCTCCCTAGTGAGACGCGTTTGCTATTGTATTCAATGTGGCGCGAATTCTAAGCGATCTGTGCGGCCTAAGCCACGACCAGTCGCACCACAAGGACAAGTGACAGTACGAACAGGGCAGCCATCGCCAGACCCACAGCAATCACGTGCACCGGCTTAAGCTGTGCCATATCGGCCTCATGCGCTTTGCTGCCCCTAACGCCGAAAAACGATGCGGCAACCGCCACCACCGTCTTGATCAGGCTCTGATTTGGGGATGCACCCGGTTCAGCCGGTTCAGTCATCGCAGACAGTGCCTTAAGCTGAATCGGCCATCAGCTTTGTCGCTCAGACCCTGGGGCCACCGCATTCGGCAGGCCGCTTACCCCCGGGAGAGATCGCGCCTGAGCAGCGGTTCCTGGCGGCGACAAAGGCAAATCCGCTGCCCCGGCGCGGGCCGAGGCCTTTGTAGCGCTCGCTGCGGTCTTCGCCGTGCCCGCAATATCGAAAAAAGTATAGGACAAGGTAATGTTACTCACATCGCCAGGGAGCTGGGGGTCAACCACGAAGATGACCGGGAACTTACGGGTTTCACCGGCGTCGAGTACTTGCTGCTTGAAACAAAAACATTCCAGCTTTTTGAAGTAATTCGCAGCATGTCCCGGAGCGTAACTCGGAATCGCCTGACCGGTCACTGACGCATCGCTACGGTTGCGAAGCTCGTAGTAGACGGTGACGAGTTCGCCTGGATGTGCACTGACGGCGTTTACTTCGGGTTTGAATTGCCATGGCCCATGCGCGTTGGCATCAAATTCGATGGTGATGCTGCGTGTGGTGTCAACCTGTGTGTTTTTTGCAAACGCTTCGGCGCGCTCATCGCGTTGGGTCAGCACATTGACACCGGTGACTTCGCAGATTTTCTGATAAATCGGCACCATGGCAAAGCCAAAGCCAAACATCAACAAGGATGCAAACAGCAGCTTGCCGAGCATGGTTTTGTTGATCTGTCTGAAATCGCTTTGCATGGTTGATGGTCTGCTCCGTGCCGCACGGGCACTTTCTTACGCCTCTCGCCTAGGCACCTAGAAAAATCCTTTTGCCGATCACACCCAGGAAAAAAACCGCTGCTATCGACAAGAGGATGAGCGCGGTTTTAAGGTTATTACTCATGGCGTCTCAATCTTCTCGCCGGGAGAGGGGTGTCGGTCAAGGCCGGGGTGAGACGAATTCACCCCGCTGCGCTTTGAAACATTACTTGACCGTGGGTGGCTGTTCGAAAGTATGGAAGGGGGCGGGCGAGGGCACCGTCCACTCTAAACCCTCAGCAGCTTCCCAGACTTTGTCGGGGGCTTTTTCACCGCCGCGGATGCACTTCAACACCACGTAAAGAAAGATCAATTGGCTAAAACCAAAGCCAAAGGCACCGATCGTCGCAAGCATGTTGAAGTCTGTGAATTGGGTCGGGTAGTCGATGTAACGCCGGGGCATGCCTGCAAGGCCCAAGAAGTGCATGGGGAAAAACGTGATGTTAAAGGTGATCAATGACGCCCAGAAGTGGAACTTAGCGATCGACTCATCATAGTAGTGGCCCGTCCACTTCGGCAGCCAATAGTAGGTGCCGGCAAAGAGCGCAAACAAAGAACCTGCAACGAGCACGTAATGGAAGTGGGCAACCACGTAGTAGGTGTCGTGCAGCTGGATGTCGAGCGGCGCGACCGACAAAATAATGCCGGTTAAACCACCCATGGTGAACACAAAAATAAAACCGATCGAAAAAAGCATCGGGGTTTCAAAGGTCATCGACCCTTTCCACATGGTGGCGACCCAATTGAAAATTTTAACCCCGGTCGGCACCGCGATCAGCATCGTCGCATACATGAAGAAAAGCTGTCCGGTGACTGGCATACCGGTGGTGAACATGTGATGCGCCCACACGATAAAGGACAGAATCGCGATCGATGCCGTGGCGTAAACCATCGAGGGGTAGCCAAACAAGCGCTTACGGGCAAAGACAGGGATGATCTCGGACACAATCCCGAAAGCTGGCAAGATCATGATGTAGACCTCGGGGTGTCCGAAAAACCAGAAAATATGCTGATACATCACCGGATCGCCACCGCCCGCAGCATTAAAAAACGAGGTGCCGAAATGGCGGTCTGTGAGCAACATGGTGATCGCACCCGCCAACACCGGCATCACGGCGATGAGCAAGTAGGCGGTAATGAGCCAGGTCCAGACAAACATCGGCATCTTCATGAGCGTCATGCCGGGAGCTCGCATGTTCAAAATCGTGGTGATGATATTGATCGACCCCATGATCGAGCTGGCACCCATGATGTGGACTGCGAAAATCGCCATATCCATACCGGGACCCATTTGTACCGACAAGGGCGCATAAAGTGTCCA
>DENJ01000082.1:0-33052 GCA_002359635.1 Burkholderiales bacterium UBA2647 | reverse complement strand
AAGCTGAAGTTGTTCATCCGGGCAAACGCCATGTCGGACGCACCAATCATCAGGGGAATCTGCCAATTCGCGAATCCCACAAAGGCCGGCATGATGGCGCCAAACACCATGATCAAGCCGTGCATGGTGGTGAGCTGGTTGAAAAACTCAGGTTGAACGATTTGAATGCCAGGCTGGAAAAGTTCGGCGCGCAAGGTGAGCGCCAAGATGCCTCCTGAGAGCAACATCACGAAGCTGAACCACAAATACAGGGTTCCGATGTCTTTATGGTTGGTGGCAAAAAGCCAACGACGAAGACCGTGCGGATGGTCATGGGCGTGGTCATGAGAATCATGGCCGTGGTGGTCAAGGACTGCGCTCATAGTTGTTCCTCAGTGAATCTAGATGCTGCAATAAATCGATAAAAGGTGAAAACTGACGCGATCAAAACCTACTTTCTCGCCTCTGCGACCGACTTGGGCTGAATCAGTCCCTCATCAGCTTTGTTGCCCCAGGCATTACGGGTGTAGGTGATCACAGCTGCGATCTCAACATCGGAGAGTTGCTTCCAGGCCGGCATGCCAGCTCCCTTACCGTTGAGCAAAATTTTGATTTGATCCGCAGATGGGCCTACGACGGAGGCGGCTTTGATCAATGCAGGAAACTGTCCGGCACCAGTACCACCCGCCTGGTGGCAGGCTGCGCAGTTCGCGCCATAAACCTTCTCGCCCCGGGCTTGAAGCTCAGCCAACTCCCACGATTTGTTGGGATCATCAGCCTTGGCGGCCAGTTCCTTCTTGCGCGCATCAACCCACTTGCTGTAATCCTCAGCCGACTTGACCTCAACCACGATCGGCATGAAGGCATGATTCTTACCGCAAAGCTCCACACAGGCGCCACGATACACACCCTCTTTTTCGGCCTTAAACCAGGTGTCGCGCACAAAACCGGGAACCGCATCCTGCTTCACACCGAAGGCGGGCACCATCCAGGAGTGAATAACGTCGTTGGCCGTGAGCACAATCCGCACCTTTTTACCAACCGGCACCACTAAAGGGTTATCAACTTCCATCAAATAGGTGAGGCCCTTGGGGTCCTTGCCAGAAATCTGCGACTCGGGCGTCGATAATGTCGACAAAAAGCCAATACCTTCGCCTTCACCTTTGACATAGTCATAACCCCACTTCCACTGATACCCCGTCACCTTCACCGTGAGGTCGGCACCGGTCGTGTCTTTCTGCTCAACAACCATTTTGGTTGCCGGAATGCCAATGCCAACCACAATCAGGAAAGGCACAACCGTCCAGGCAATTTCAACCGCGGTACTTTCATGGAAGTCGGCAGGCTTGTGCCCTTTGGACTTACGGTGGGCCCAAATCGCATAAAACATCACCGCGAAAACCGCCACGAAAATAACCAGACAAACGGCCATTAAGAACCAGTTCATCCAATGCTGATCGGCAGCGATCTTGGTAACCCCCTGGGGAAGATCGAGCTGATTAACCTTCGGTCCACCAGGCATATCGGCTGCCCACAACGCTGGCGCCATGAGCGCACTGGAAAAGGCAAACCCTACCAAGCGCAGTTTTTCTGTGATTGAAGCGCCTTTGTCGGCTTCCTGTCGCATCATCCTCATGCCATCACCATGTTCATTGTTTGACATCCGTTTTTATCGTCTGTTGCCTTCATACGCAGCCGATCCGACCTCCGGCACAGATCACGCCGCATTCAAGCCGGACCAACGCATCGGGCCCAGGCCACATTTCCCATGCAGGCCCGCCGCAATTCTTTGGCAAGCGAGCTTCGCTGGTGTTCGGGTACAAACCGACCGACCTCGCAAGACCCGCCTCGAGAAACCAGCCTGACCAACTCGCGGCGCCGTCCCTGGTACTCAACCCGAAGCCATGCCAGCGGCACCTCGGTTCGATCGATACGATTGGCGGTACTTCGTTCGATCACCAAGCCCTCGGATTGAACCACGATCCGCTCAAAATCAGCGGCATGTCGTGCGTATACGACAAAAGCAAGCCCCAGCGCGGTAACCTCGATAAAGGCAAAAGGTAAAACCATCCAGGCCCCGGCAAGTGCAAAAAAAAACGCAACCGCAATCGATACCGTAGAAACCGAAAGGAACCAGATGGCCAGCTGTGAAGGCGTTAGGGCACAGTTACGCTTCATGAACCACTGACGCGCTTCATCATCTTCCGTACATTTCCAAACGTAGTCCAACGATACACCTTTCATGACCGCGCATCCCCAAAAGCTATGGAACGCCTCACCCACTCACACGTCGAATTATAAAGGTTTCTTCAGGATTTTCGCCAATGAGGGGTCTCGTTGGTCTTGAGCTTTAGTTGGATCGGCTGCCAGTCGGCGGCCGCATGTCGGTCCGCTGCCCGCCAGGCGTGCCCCAAAATCAGCTCGACGTCCAGGTGAAGCAAACCATCCTCACGCCGCATCGCTTCCAGCGCGCCTTGAACCTCTGCTAGCCAGCGGTGCGAGCGCAGGTGCCTGGCCCGACCCGGGTAAGAATGTCCGCCAAGCGCACGCAGATCGCGCAATAAATCGGTCGGCTCGCGCCAGGTCATGGCAATACGGTCCATATCAACGACGGGCTCTGCCCAGCCCGCATGAACCAATGCATCACCAAGATCGTGCATATCTGGAAAAGCCATCAAATCGGGCACGAGGCTGCGAAGCGCCGAAAAGCTGTCAACACCGAGCAGCGAAAAACTAAAAAGAGCCTCCGGCCTGGCACATCGATGCAGTTCGCCGAGCAGATCGGGCCAGTGCCGGGACCAGTGCAACAAGCCGTTTGACCACAAAAGGTCAAAGCAGCCCGCGCGCAAAGGCAACTGATGCACATCAGCTGCCACCTGCAGGAGCGCGGGCAGTCGCGGGTGATTCGGATCGGGCTTGAGCCCGCCCGCAAGCCGGATTTCGCCAGCAGGGCGCGCCGCATCGCGGGGGCGAGTTGTGCGTGCTAACAAGCGGCTCCAGAGCCTTTTTGCGAAGCCGGGACCCGGCGCGATGCTCGGGGTAAAAGGTCCCCGGGCGTTGAAAGGCTCCTGCAGGATGTAAGGCGCTTGCGGGGTGATGGTGCCGTCCGGGCTGTTTGAGCCGGATGGACTTGAGGACTTTGCGGCCCAGGCCCAGTCAAGCACAGCGATCTCGCAGCCGGGATAAGCTGTTTGCAAACCTTTCGCATCACGCAAGTTGGCATCGCCCAGCACCAGTATCTGCTGCGGTGATTGCTTGACCCATTGCATGCGGTCGAGCATGCGCGCCTGAACCTCATCCCACAAAAACCCCGCATCCATTGCGCGACGATGGCGGCGTTGATGTTGCAAGCGCAGGCCGGGATGATTGTTCATGGTTTGTGGTGAGGCAAATGCATGGCTGAGATGCTAGCGCATTGCCCTCCGGGTTTGCCGCCATCAAGGCAAGGGCGGCGATGTCCGGCTGTGGAAAGGGATCGCGCAGCCCGACGCACCCAGCAATCGCGCCTCCCGATGCACCCAGCAATCGCGCCTCCCGATGCGCCCATCGCCGCAGCCATCACTTTCTTGATCAGTCATCACCTTACTCGGCCCTTAAGGAGCAAAAAACATGCAACACGGCGCAGTCGTTAAAGCAAGTCATCGCGTCATCGCAGCGGGTCCCGGGTTTCCCAAAGGGCTGCTGCGTAACATCGGCCATGGTCTGGGTGATGCCTGGTTTCCACAGCGCTGCCTGCTGTGCTTAAGCCGCTGCAGGGGTGACTTCTGCCAGGCCTGCGAACCGCTGCTTGATTGCGCAGATCCATTGAGGCAGCGTCGATGCCCACGCTGCGGCATGATCGATGCTGATGGCAACGACAGCGTTGAGGTTCACCGCTGCAAACATCCCGATCCTGCCTGGCATCGGCTTTGGGTAGGCATGGATTACCAAGTCCCGCTCGACGGTTTGCTCATGCTTGGAAAGTTTGGACATGACCCAAACGCCTGTCGGGCGCTTGGCAGATGGCTGGGCAAACGAATCCTGAACAGCTTCCACGATGAGGGGTGCAGCACGCCGCTGGTGATTCCGATGCCCTCCACACCCTCGAAGCTTCGTTCCCGCGGCTACAACCCGGTTGAACAGATCGCACGCGGTTGGGTGCAAGTTGCGAAAACTTGCGGTCATCCTCCGCCAAGACTCGAATGCGGGCTCTTATTGCGCAGGGAACATGGCCCGAGCCAATCACGGCGTCAGGGCAAGGAACGGGATCTTGGCAAGGCCAAGGAACGGGTTCTTAGCCAAAGCAAGGAAAGCGTGCTTGGCTTAGATGACAGGCCCGGGGCCGCGGGCATCAGTTCGCAAGCGACCGCAGGCTTTTATCTCGACCCTTCGGTGCTCAAAGCGCATGCCCCACTCAAACATGTTTTGCTGCTCGATGATGTGATGACCACGGGTTCAACCCTCGCAGCCGCCTGCCTCGCTTTGAAGCCTGCAGCCCTACAATCGATCTGCGTGGCGGTCCTGATGCGCCGCTGATCCAACCCCATAGAACACTTCAAGAACATAAAACACTTCAAGAACATAGAACACTGCAAGAATATTGAATGATGTCAACAAAGCTTGCCGCAGTACCCTGGGCTGCAGCCAATGTGCAGGTGGTGCTGGTTTATCCCGAGATACCGCCCAACACGGGTAACATCATGCGACTTTGCGCCAATACGGGCGCGGGACTTCATCTCATTGAACCCCTTGGCTTTCCGCTTGATGACGCCAAAATGCGCCGTGCGGGCCTGGATTACCGCGATGTTGCATCGGTTCGGGTGCATCCGAGTTGGGAGGCATTTTTGCTCAAGGAGACACCGCAAGCCTTGTTCGCCTTCACCACAAGAGCAAGAAAACAGCTTTTTGGGCAGCGTATCGCAGTCGGGAGCTACCTGGTCTTCGGGTCCGAAACAAGAGGTCTACCCTCGGCGATCCTCGATGCGATCGGGCCGGCGCACTGCTTGCGTTTGCCCATGATGGCTGAAAGTCGCAGCCTCAACCTTTCCAATGCGGTCGCAATCAGTGTTTATGAGGCCTGGCGCCAACACAATCTCGAGCCCTAGGGAGCGGCATGCCAGGGCGCTTTAGGGCAAAAAGCTAGCTTGCCTTAGGGCCTAACAGGGCAAGACATCTTGCTTGTAGTGCTTCCAAGTTCTCCAGCACATGCCAGGCATCGAGTTCTTTCTGGGACACAAAACCTGCATGCACCTGCCGTTGTACCAGGGCGATCAGCGGATCCCAAAAACCGTCTCGATTAAGCAGCAAAATCGGTTTGCGGTGATAGTCGAGCTGCAGTAGCGTTGCGACTTCGAAAAATTCATCCAGCGTGCCCAAGCCTCCTGGCAGCACCACGAAAGCATCGGCAAGCTCAATCAGGGCCTGCTTGCGCACGGCCATGTCGCTGACGACCTCGAGTCGACTTAAGCCGTCAAGGCCGACCTCACGCTTCATCAAGGACTCGGGGATGATGCCTGTGACTTCAGCGCCTGCCTGCAGCGCTGCCCGGGCGATCTCGCCCATCAGACCAACGTTACCGCCGCCGTACACAAGATGCCAGGACTGCTCCCCGATCCAGCGCCCGAGGGCAGCCGCGTCATCAATATGCGCTGGATCCTGCCCGTGTCGGGAACCGCAAAAAACAGTCAAGGATGGTTTAGGTGGGGTCATTTTTGCTCAAAGTCCATCGCGCTCTTGTCGGCCCGCGCGGGCTAGCAGTTGCTGCAAGGCTTGGTCTGGACGCAACTCGCCGCGCAGCAACCTGTGAACCGCTTCGGTAATCGGCATTTCGACCTCAAAGCGCGCGGCTAGCCTGAGCGCAACCTCCGCGGTATGAACGCCTTCTGCAACATGGCCAAGCCGCGCCAGGATGTTTTCGGTTGATTCGCCTTGTGCCAACGCAAATCCAACCTGGCGGTTACGCGACAAGGAACCTGTTGCGGTCAGCAGCAGGTCTCCGAGTCCTGTGAGCCCCATGAAGGTCTGAGCCTTGGCCCCCATTGTCTCGCCCAATCGACTGATTTCGGCTAAGCCACGGGTGAGTAAGGCGGCTCTTGCGTTATTGCCCATCCCAAGTCCGTCACTGACACCAGCCGCAATGGCCATCACATTCTTGAGCGCACCGCCTAGCTCAACACCGATGAGGTCCTTGTTGGCATAGACACGCATGGCCCCATGGTGCATCGCCTGCCTCGCCGTGCTTGCACAATCCTCATGCGCACTTGCAACAACCACAGCCACTGGCAGACCCTGCGCGGTTTCCTGGGCAAAGCTAGGTCCGCTCAAGGCGCCGGCCCTCACCCCTTGCACCGATTGCGCAAGCACCTCATGGGCAAGCAATCCGCTGTCTCGCTCGAGTCCTTTGCACAGCCACAAGAGCACCGGCCAATGCATCGGTTCCACCAGGCTTTTGATCGCGGCTAAGCGCTCGCGAAGCCCTGACATCGGCACCGCAAGCACCCAAAGCGAAGCCTCGGCCAAGACCTGCTCTAGGTCGGGCACGACCTCGATACCGGCGGGAAACTGAAACCCGGGCAAATAACGCTTGTTTTCGCGCTGAGCTTGAAGTGCACGCGCCTGATCGGGATCGCGAGCCCAAAGGCTTATCGCATGCTGGCCTGCCATATGAATCGCCAGGGCAGTTCCCCAGGCACCTGCCCCGATAACCGCGATGCGCATGGCAACAAGCGCTCAGCCAGTAAGCCGCCTTAGTACCGCACTAGTGAGGCAGGATAATGCCTGACCCGTTCCCGGAAGCGCCTGCTTGTGCCTGTTGTTCGGCTAAACGCTGCTGATACAGCGCCTCAAAGTTGATTTCAGCCAGATGCACCGGCGGGAAGCCGCTTCGCTGCACCGCATCAGCAATATTCGAACGCAAATAGGGGTAGATAATGCTCGGACACAGAATATTGACCACTGCTTCCATTTGCTCGCCGCCAATACCCTGCGAGGTGAAAATGCCCGCTTGTGTTGCCTCGATCAGAAAAGCGACTTTGTCGGCCATTTTTGCAGTGACCGTGACACGTACCGCGGTTTCATGCACACCCTCACCAAGCAACTCATTGGTGATGTCGAGCTGGATCTCCACACTCGGCGCACTCGACTCAAGAAAAATCTGCGGCGCATGGGGCAGTTCGAGCGACATATCCTTCAGATAAATACGCTGAATCGAGAACTGCGGGGCTTGTTCGCCTTGCGCAGCAGAAGCTTGTTGTTCGTCGGCCATCACCTAGTCCTATGGAATATTTTTAATCATTACTGCTCAAGTCTTCATCACAAACCTGTCGGGCCACAAACCTGTCGGGCTGTGGCTGTGGCGCTCGCGCTTTGATGCCAAGGCGCTAGATCGAGGCCAATAAGGGCATCAGACCGCCGGCGCGATCAAGCGCTGCTAACTCATCGAAGCCGCCCACATGCGTCTCACCGATATAAATCTGTGGCACGGTTCGACGACCGCTACGCTGCATCATCTCGTCTCGACGTGACGGTTCGAGGTCAATGCGTACTTTTTCAATATGCTCGACCCCGCGCGCGCGAAGCAACTGCTCAGCGCGTTGGCAATAGGGACACACCGCTGTGGTGTACATCAAAACCGCTGCACTCATGTTCGACCTCTCATGATTCAAGACTTTACCAAGGGCAAGCTCGCTGCCCGCCAAGCCGCCACACCCCCGGCAAGACTGTACACACGTTCGATGCCTGCCTCGCGAATGATTGCGCTCGCCTTGGCCGCTTTTGAACCGTCAGTGTCAAGCACAAGCACGGGTTTTTTGCCTTTGATTTCTGATACCCGCTTGGGCAAGTCCACCAAGGGGATGCTCTTTGCCCTGAGTAAATGCCCTGCCTCATACTCGGCCGGAGACCGCACATCAATAAGCGTGGGTTCTTCATCATTCATCAAGCGGGTTGCGCTCACTGTGTCAAGGCGTTCGCCGCCTGCACGGTCGCGAATACTCGGCCACAGCAACAAGCCCCCTGAGACGAGTGCCATGACGATCAAAAAAAGATTGTCGACGAAAAACTGCATGTAAACATCCCAAAAAGGGCAAGAAAAAAGCCTGACGGCACCGGATCAAGTCCACGATTATTCCACGTTGACGGATCGCTACAATAGCAGCCACTATGAGCTTCCAAATTGTCTTGATGCGACACGGCGAGAGCCAGTGGAATTTAGAGAACCGGTTTACCGGATGGACGGATGTAGCGCTCAGCGCCAAAGGCATCGACGAGGCAAGGCGTGCCGGCCAACTGTTGCGCGAACAAGGTTTTGCCTTCGATATGGCCTACACCTCAAGGCTGAGGCGCGCGATTCACACCCTGTGGCTAGCGCTTGATGTCATGGACCAGATGTGGATCCCGGTGCAATCAGCCTGGCAACTCAATGAGCGCCATTACGGCGCGCTTCAAGGCCTGAACAAGGCCGAGACTGCCAAGCAGTATGGCGAGGCACAGGTTCTGGTCTGGCGACGCGCTTACGCCATCGCTCCCGAGCCCCTGCCGCCCGGCGATCCCCGGCAAAGCAATCATGATCCGCGCTACGCCGATGTGCCTGTCGGCCAGATTCCCCGGACTGAGTGCTTAAAAGACACCGTGGCGCGGGTTGTGCCTTTTTGGGACCAAGAACTCGCCCCTGCGATTCGCGCCGGCCGCAAGGTGCTGATTGCCGCCCATGGCAATTCCCTGCGGGCGCTCCTGAAGCACATCGAACAGATCGACGAAGCAGCGATCGTCGACTTGAATATTCCCACCGCACAACCCATGCTGATCGAGTTCAACGACAAGCTGGTTTTTCAATCGCGGCGCTACTTGGGTGATGCCGGAGAGATTGCCCGCGCTATCGCATCGGTTGCTGCCCAGGGCAAGACAGACCACTGATAGGATCTGGAAGTATCAACATGCGTCAAGGGTAATGCGATGAATCAAATGCGCGATGAACCGACAGCCGCCCCGGCTAAAACGCGGCGTATGAGGCCTTTTGCACTGGTTTGCGCCGGTGCTGTTGCCGGCGTTTTGGTGAGCCTTGGCATTTCTGCGGTGGCGCAAAAAGACAGCCGCAGCCCCTTGCAGGCGCTGCCGCTTGAAGAGCTGCGCCAGTTTGCCGATGTGTTTGGTGCCATCAAGGGCAATTATGTCGAGCCGGTGGAAGACAAAAAGCTGATCAGCGAAGCGATCAGCGGCATGCTCTCGGGTCTAGACCCGCATTCGGCCTTTCTGGATGCCAAGGCTTATAAGGAGATGCAACTCAACACCAGCGGGCAGTTTGGTGGGATCGGTATTGAAATCGGTGTGGAAGATGGCTTCATCAAGGTCATCTCCCCGATCGAGGACACACCGGCTGAGCGCGCCGGTATTCGGGCGGCCGATCTGATCGTGAAAATCGGCGATCGACCGGCCAAGGGCATTTCCACCACCGAGGCGGTTGAACTCATGCGTGGCAAGCCTGGTACCAGCCTCACCATCACCGTGAGCCGAAAAGGCGAACCAGCACCCCGGGTTTTCACGCTTGAACGTGCGGTCATTAAGGTGCAATCGGTGCGCTCGAAAATCATCGAGCCCGGATTTGCTTACGCCCGAATTACCCAGTTCCAGGAGCAGACCCTGCCCTCGCTTGCCAAGCATCTCGACCAGTTGGCAGCTCAAGGTCCACTCAAAGGCCTGGTGCTCGACCTGCGCAATGACCCGGGTGGTTTGTTGCAAGGGGCCTTAGGTGTCTCAGCCGCGTTTCTGCCGCCCAAGGTTCTGGTCACAAGCACCGATGGACGTAACGCCGACGCGCGTCGGCGCTACAACGCCGACCCCAATGACTACGCCAGGCACGGTGACGATCCGATCGCTCAGCTGCCTGCGATTTACAAAACCCTGCCCATGGTGGTTTTAGTCAACGCAGGTTCGGCCTCGGCCTCAGAAATCGTTGCGGGCGCCCTTCAGGACCATAAGCGGGCAACCATCATCGGCACTCAAACCTTCGGCAAGGGTTCGGTACAGACGATTCTGCCGCTCTCCTCAACCACTGCGATCAAACTCACCACCGCGCGCTACTACACGCCAAGCGGCCGATCGATTCAAGCCAAGGGGATCACGCCCGATATTCTTGTCGACGAGTATGCCGATGGCGATTTGAGTCATCTGCGTGTGCGCGAAGCAGATCTGAAAGGCCATCTGGCTGACGCAGGCAAGCCAAGCGCAAGCACAGCACCGCAAGGCAGCACCAACAGCGCAAATCAGCCGGAACGCAAGGGTGGCGAGGATGCGGCAAGTGCCGAACGCGGCAAATCGCTGACCGCAGAGCAAATCAACGAACGCCTACGTAACCGCAAGCCGGTGACCTTCGGGAGTCCTGAAGATTGGCAGCTGCAGCAGGCGATGAATCATCTGAAAGGCCGACCGGTGGCGAAACCTGCGGGCACCCAAACCGCGGCTGCCCGCAGCGATTGAGTCGTCGATTAAGCAAGGCGTGGCGCTTGCTTGTAAACCCGCTCTAGCAGGCGCCAAACCCTTTGAACGACAGGCAACTTCAGCGTTACGCCCGCCACCTGCTGCTCGAGGCGGTGGGTATTGAAGGCCAGGAGCGATTGCTCGCAGCGCGTGTCTTGATCCTGGGGCTTGGGGGCCTGGGCTCACCGGCCGCGATGTATTTGGCAGCAGCAGGAATCGGCACCCTTGTGCTTGCCGACGGCGATCATGTCGATTTAACCAATCTGCAGCGGCAAATTGTCCACCAGGAACGCAGTGTCGGTATGCCCAAAGCGATATCAGCCGGGCAAAGTCTCCAAGCCTTGAATCCTGAACCACACTATGTGCTGATCGACGAAAAGCTTGAAGGCAAAGCGCTTGCGCATGCGGTGGGCTCAGTCGATCTGGTGCTTGATTGCAGCGACAACTTTGCTACCCGACAGGCTGTCAATAGCGCCTGCGTGGGACTTGGCGTGCCTTTGGTGAGCGCTTCAGCCGTTGGTCTTGATGGCCAGTGCATGGTTCTCAATTTGCAGCCCGGCATTGATACCAGTGGGCCGTCGCATCATCGCGACTGGGCCTGCTACCACTGTGTTTTCCCGCAAGCGCCCGAGGAGGTTGCCTGCGCCACCATGGGCGTTTTTTCACCCTTAACTGGCATGGTGGGCTGTATGCAAGCGGGTCTGGCTATTCGCGTGCTGTTGCAGCAGGCCTTGCCGCAGGTTTTGCTCATGGTCGATGGACGAAACATGTCAACAAGCAGCATGCGGATTCGACGCGATCCTGATTGTGCGGTTTGCGCAAAGCACGCCTGAGCATTTCTTCTTGAGGCGCTTCACGCTGGGCGTTCGGCCTTCCTGCCCGCTTTTGCTCAGGCGGTTTTCAAGACCCCGGCAACACCGCGCGAGGCAAAGGTCAAACGGCTCAGTTGCCTGGCACTGTGGATTTGATGGGTGACCAGCCTTGCGCTGCCAGCATGGGCGCTTCGAGGGCGACCCTGCCAGCCGTGCTCCAAAACCAGGATGGTTTGCATGCCGAGCCTTCTGGCTGCGCGCAGATTCTCTACGCTATCTTCGACCAACCGGCACTGCCTGCTCGACACGCCAAGCCTGGCACAAAGCATGTTGAGCATCGCAACCGAGGGTTTGGGCCGAAACTGCCCTGCAAAGCGCATATCCTCAATGCAAATCAACTGTTCGACCAAAGCGTCGAGGCCCGCCTTGTGCAGCACCGCCTGCGCATAGTGGCGCGGGGCATTGGTAAGAATCAGCTTCGAGCCCTTTAATCGCCGCAAGCTGTCTTGCAAAGCCTTATGCGGGCGAACCATGCTCAGCAAATCGGGCAAGGGATGGGTCTCTTGCAAAAACGCATGCGGGTTGATGGCATGGTGTTCGATCATGCCAAGCAGGGTTGCCCCATAGCGCTTCCAGTAGGCAACCCGCAAACGCGATGCCTCCTCCTCATCAACAGTCAAATGCCTGGCAACCCATTGGGTCATGGCCTGATTCACTTTCGGCATGATGTCGGTGCCTGCATCATGCAAGGTGTTGTCCAGATCGAGGAGCCAAACCGGACCCTGGCGACGTTTAAGCCGCGACAGGGCCTGACGCTTCGCGATTTTCATGATTGTTATAACGTACTAAGTTGCTGCAAGGGGGCAGCACGCCTAAGCTTGCTCATTCTTGACGCTATCGAATGCTTAACGATGAAGCATGTTTAATGGGAACGAATCATCGTACCCACGCCGCTATCGGTCATGATTTCAAGCAGCAGCGCATGATCCACACGACCATCGATAATGTGAACCGCATTGACGCCTGCTTTGGCGGCATCAAGCGCAGAGGCGATCTTCGGCAACATCCCACCCGAGATGGTGCCATCGGCAAAGAGTTCATCCACACGCTTTGCGGTTAATCCGGTCAACAACCGACCCTCGCGGTCAAGCACCCCAGCCGTATTAGTCATCAAAACCAGCTTTTCGGCCCGCAAGACCTCAGCCACCTTGCCCGCGACCACATCGGCGTTAATGTTATAAGTTTCACCCACTTCACCCGAAGCAATCGGTGCAATGACCGGGATAAAACCATGCTGCGAAAGGGTCAAAATCACCGCAGGATCGATGCTTTGGATCTCGCCGACCTGTCCAATATCGACCGTTTCTTCAGGATTGCCCGGCGTGCTCATCAGCAGTTTGCGAGCGCGAATCAGTCCGCCGTCCTGGCCCGTGAGGCCCACAGCCCGACCGCCGGCCGTGTTGATTAACTCGACGATCTCTTTGTTGACCTGCCCGGCCAGGACCATCTCAACAATGTCCATGGTTTCGGCATCGGTCACGCGCATGCCTTGCACGAACTCGCCTTTTTTGCCAACGCGACTGAGCAATTGCTCGATTTGAGGGCCTCCGCCGTGAACAACAACCGGATGGATACCCACCAGTTTAAGCAAGACAACATCCGCTGCGAAAGAGCGCTTGAGCCCTTCTTCGGTCATCGCATTACCACCATACTTCACCACCACAATCCGCGAATGAAAGCGTCGGATGTAGGGCATGGCCTCTGCGAGAATCGCAGCCTTCAAGGCCGGGCTAGGCAAGTTGCTCATTGGGAGGCAGCCTCTGGCAAGTGCTCTGAAAAAGAGCATCGACTAAGTTAAAGAATATAACGTGCAAGATCTTCACGCGATGCGGCTTCGGCAAGCCTTTCGTCCACAAAGGCTGCGTCGATATCGATCGATTGCTGACCGTTTGCGTCGCGCTTAAGGATTGGGAGAACGGACGCATCAAACCCGATCTCTTCGAGCAGTTTTTCCATCACGGTATGCAAGCGCCGGGCGCCGATGTTTTCCGTGCGCTCATTGACTTGATGGGCGATTTCAGCAAGACGACGCACGGCTTGGGCCTGAAAACGCAATTCAAGTCCTTCGGCCGCCATCAAGGCCTCATACTGCCGCAACAAACTGGCATCGGTCGCCTCAAGAATACGTTCAAAGTCTTCCACCGTTAAGGCTTGCAATTCAACCCTGATCGGAAACCGGCCTTGAAACTCGGGAATCAGATCGCTTGGTTTGGACAAATGAAACGCGCCCGAAGCGATAAACAAAATATGATCTGTTTTTATAGCGCCATATTTGGTGTTGACCGTGGTTCCTTCGACCAAAGGCAGTAGATCGCGTTGCACACCTTGGCGCGAAACATCGGCGCCGTGCAAATCAGAACGTGTGGCGATCTTGTCGATCTCATCGATAAAGACGATGCCTTGTTGTTCGACCCTTTCAAGGGCCTCACTTCGAATATCGTCCTCGTTCACCAATTTTGCCGCTTCCTCATCGGCCAAAATCTTCATCGCCTCGGCAACGCGCAAGCGCCGGGTCTTCTTTCTGCCCGGCATTTGCGAAAACAATTGCTGTAACTGTTGGGTGAATGCTTCCATGCCCGCAGGCCCCATCATTTCAAGGGCAGGTGCAGGTTGGGTGATCTCAAGCTCGATCTCTCTGTCGTTGAGTTCGCCTTCACGCAATTTTTTGCGAAACTTCTGCCGGGTTGAGGACGGGCCGCTATCTGCGCCATCTTGCGTACTTTGACCGCTCGAACCAGTTGCCAGGCCCGCACCGCGGGGAGGAGGCAACAAAATGTCAAGAATCCTGTCCTCAGCGGCGTCAAGCGCTTGTTGCTCAAGTTTTCGCTTGGCCATATCACGACACTGCTTGATGGCGATCTCCAGCAAATCGCGAATGATGGTGTCGACATCGCGACCAACATAGCCCACCTCGGTGAACTTGGTAGCCTCTACCTTGATAAAGGGTGCGTTGACCAGTTTTGCTAATCGCCTTGCGATCTCGGTTTTTCCCACCCCCGTGGGTCCGATCATTAAAATATTCCGAGGGACGATTTCTTGACGAAGCGGCTCGGCGACTTGGGCACGGCGCCAACGATTGCGCAAAGCAACCGCAACCGCTTTCTTAGCAGCCTGTTGACCCACCACATGTTTGTCGAGTTCGGAGACGATTTCTCTCGGCGTCATCATGGCAGGCTTTCGATCACGATGTTTTCGTTGGTGTAAACGCAAATCGACGCGGCAATACTCAAGGATTCGCGAACCATCGCTTCCGGGGATAAATCACTGTGTTTCAACAAGGCCTTGGCCGCCGCCTGCGCAAAGGCTCCCCCGGAACCAATCGCAACCAGACCATCTTCAGGCTCAAGCACATCGCCCTGACCGGTGATGATCAGCGAGTGTTCCTGGTCGGCCACGGCGAGCATCGCTTCAAGCCTTCGAAGACCTCGGTCGGTTCGCCAGTCCTTGGCAAGTTCAACCGCGGCACGCAGCAATAAGCCCGAGTGCTTTTCGAGTTTTCCCTCAAAGCGTTCAAAAAGCGTGAAGGCATCGGCTGTGCCGCCGGCAAATCCGGCAAGAACCTTGCCATGATGCAAGCGACGCACCTTACGGGCTGACGCCTTGACGACAATCGAACCGAGGGTGACTTGTCCGTCGCCACCCAGTGCGACGCTTTTACCGCGGCGGGCACTTAAAATCGTGGTGCCGTGGAAGGACTCAGTCCCCATAGAGCTTTTGCCTTAATTCGCGCCGCTGTTGCGCCTCTAAAGACAAGGTCGCTGTCGGTCGAGCAAGCAAACGCTGCAAACCGATGGGCTCGCCAGTCTCCTCGCACCACCCGTATTCGCCTGCGTCGATGCGGTTGATCGCCTGCTGCACTTTTTTCAACAGCTTGCGCTCGCGATCCCGGGTGCGTAGCTCGAGTGCATGCTCTTCTTCGATCGTGGCCCGGTCTGCCGGGTCGGGCACGATCACGGTTTCACGCAGATGCTCCGTGGTTTCGCCAGCGTTTTGCAAGAGCTCGCGCTCGACCGCCTGCAGTCGTTGTTTAAAAAACGCAAGCTGCGCAGCATTCATGTAGTCGTCTTCGGACATCGACAACAACTCTGCCTCGTTACCGATGACAACGGAGGCTTTGGCGCTCTTGGGAGCAGGCTTGCCAGGGGACATAGCCTGTGCGGCAGCAGACTTATTACTTGAGGTCTTGGTAGCCATGGCGTGGTGGTGCTTCCAAAAGGAAATGGGTTAATGGGAATGTTAAGGGTAGCGAACAAGGCCGATGTCGGACAAAAAAAGCGCCAGAAGGCTTGGCAGGCAGGCATTCAGGCTAGGCACTGCTGCAAACCTTTCATGAACAAATCTTTGGGCAGTTTACGGCCGATGAAGACCATTTTATTGGAGGGTTTTTCGCCGGCCTGCCATTTGCGGCCCTGGTCGGCGCCCATCATTTGGTGGACGCCTTGGAAAACCGTTTGCCGATCGCTGCCCTTCATGTAGAGCACGCCCTTGTAGCGCAACATGTCCTGGCCGTAAACCTGGATCAAGCCGGACAAAAAGTCCTCAAGCTTGCCGGCATCAAAGGGTTTATTCGAGCGAAAAACAAAAGAGCTCACGTCTTCGTCGTGATCGTGCTCATCGGTTTCCAAAAACTGCGGGTCGATTTCAAGAATCGCATTCAGATTAAAGCCGCGGATATCCAGAATCTGTTTGATGTCGGTCTGCCCGAAATGCACCTCCGACATCGGCGCTCTCGGATTAATTCGCAGCAAACGGGCTTTAAGTGCTTGCAAAGTGTCGGCATCAATCAGGTCGACTTTGGACAAGAGCAATCGATCGGCGAAGGCAACCTGCTCACGGATTTCCTTGGACTGGTCGAGCTGTGTCATCGCATGCTTGGCATCGACCACGGTGATGACCGCGTCAAGCAAATAGGCATCGGCAATATCGTCGTCGATGAAAAACGTCTGCGCAACCGGTCCGGGATCGGCCAGACCGGTGGTCTCGATAATGACGCGCTCGAACTGCACCTCGCCAGCCTTTCGGCGGCCTTGCAAATCGTTAAGAATCCGAACCAGGTCGCCGCGCACGGTGCAACAAATGCAACCGTTATTCATTTCGACGATTTGTTCTTCCTGGTCTTGAAGCAAAAGTTCGTTGTCAACGCCTTCTTCGCCGAATTCGTTTTCGATCACAGCGATGCGATGGCCATGTTGCTCGGTCAGGATACGTTTGAGCAAGGTGGTCTTACCACTGCCCAAAAAGCCAGTCAAAACGGTCACCGGAATATGTTGGCTCGACTGCATAAGACCACCCCAGGGGAAAGAAGACAAGGACCAGCTTACCTTGGATGAAAAGCACCAAGCCAAAGCCAGCAAAGACTTGACGGGCGGGCAGTTTACACCCGCTGGAGCAAAAGTCCTTTGAGATACTCGCCTTCCGGGTGTGCCATCGACATCGGGTGGTCCATTCCGGCTGCGAGTCTGCGCAATAACTGGGCATCAACCCCGGCGTCGATCACTGCCCCCGCCATAATCTTCTGAAACAAATCAAGCGAAATCGCCCCCGAGCAGGAAAAGCTCAGCAAATAGCCCCCGGGGCGTAACAAAGCCAGCGCTTTGAGATTGATTTCTTTGTAGGCGCGGGCTGCTCGATCGACATGCTGCGAGGACGGCGCAAATTTGGGCGGATCAAGCACGATCAGATCAAATCGCTCGCCTTGCAAAGCAGACAAGGCCTCAAAAACATTGGACTCCCACCAGCGACCGTTGCAATGTTCTAAACCATTGAGGCTTTGCTGCCAGCGGGCCTGTTCCAGTGCTGCCTCACTTGAATCAATGGAAATCACCTCAGCAGCGCCGGCCCGCCAGGCTGCCAAGGAAAAACCGCCGGTATAGCAAAAGCAATTCAACACCCGTGGCGCTGCCATGCCGCTGAGTAAGTCGGCAACAAGCGCCCGGTTATCGCGCTGATCAATGTAAAACCCGGTTTTATGCCCATGCCGGACATCGACCAAAAAACGCAGGCCATGCTCGTGAACTTCAATCAAGGCCTCGGGCTCGGGTCCAAGCAATACCGCCTGCCCGCCGGCTAAGCCTTCGCGCTTGGCGCCCGCTGCATCAGATCGCTCATAAATCGCATCCATGCCCTGGGCCTGAATCGCCTCGACAATCTGCCCGCGAAAATAATCAGCGCCTGCTGAGAGGCATTGCAGCACAACCTGCTGCGCGTATTGGTCAACAATCAGCCCGGGCAATCCATCGGCCTCACCAAACACCATGCGCCTTGCATTACTGTGCGCCAAAAGGCTTTGCCGTCTTGCAAAAGCCCGGGAAACACGCTCTCGAATCAGGCTCGCATCGGGCGCTTGTTGATGAAAACTCCACACCCGCAGTCGAATCGACGAACGGGGTGACCCGCAAGCCCAAGCCAAAAATTGGCCCTTGGCATCGCAAACCTGAACCGGATAGCCACTTGGCAATTGCTCGATGAGCTTGATCCCCTCTTCGCTGATCGCGCCCGCGTAAAGCCATGGATGCCGGCGAAGCAAGGACCTGTCCTTGCCCGAACGCAGCTTGACGCGCGCAGGCGTCCCTGGCCGCAGCGGTATCGATTCGATCAGCTTAGGCACGGCGCCTTGCAGCGCGCGGATGCGCCTGGTCGTAGACCGCGGCAAGCCGTTGAAAATCCAGCGCAGTGTAGATTTGGGTGCTCGCGATGCTGGCATGGCCAAGCATCTCTTGTACCGCACGCAAATCCCCGCTCGACTGTAAGAGATCACTGGCAAAAGAATGGCGAAACACATGAGGATGCAAGCGGCTTGGGAGCCCACTCGCAAGGCCCAAACTGGCCAGACGTTGTTGAATCGTTCGAGCACTGATGCGCTTTCCCCGCGTCCCGATGAAAAGGGCGTGCTGATCAGCATCAGGGTGCTTTTGAAGCCACTGTTTGCGCAGCTTGAGCCAGGCATCAATCGCGCTTAGCGCCTTGGCGCCCACCGGAATCGTGCGCCGCTTCGAGCCCTTGCCGAGCACCTGAACCTGGGCCTGGGCAGCGTCGAGCCAACCAGTCGCCTGCGGGTGATAAGCACAATCGAGCTGAATCAACTCCGAAAGCCGCAGGCCTGATGAATAAAAAAGCTCCATCATCGCAAGATCGCGGGCGGCGCTTGGTCCATGCTGCGGAAAATCAAGCAAGCGCTGACTGTCGTCTGCAGCGAGCGCCTTTGGCAAACGCGAGGGCATCTTCGGTGCCTTGATTTGTCTTGCGGGATTGTGCGCCATGGTTTTTTCCGCCAAGAGAAAGTCAAAAAAACCCCGCCAGGCAGAAAGCTTACGCGCCAGTGAGCGCGGCGAAAGTCCTTGTGATGCAAGTTGCGCGAGCAGGCGACGGAGATGCCGCGCTTCCACGTTTGTCCAAGGCGTTTGTATAAGCGGCGGACGCAGCAAGGCCAAATCCTGCCGGTATGCCTTCAGGCTATGGGTCGAATATCGCCTTTCACTGGCCAGACGCCTCACATAGCGCTCAAGGTCGACCTCAAGATCGACCTGACAGTCGTGATTCGGGGCGCACTCGGAATCCGGCATCTCAAGGGTTCGCTGCTTGTCTGACGGCGGCGGCCTGAGCCGCCTGGCTTGAGACTGTCGCAAGGCCTTCCTTGGCCCAGATGGCGCTTAGCGCGGGTGTGAGCGCGGCCGACACCAACTCGGCGAGTCGTTGCAAAAAAGCCGTTCCCATTTGAGCGTGAAAACGGTCCGCATCCGCTGAGCCAAGCACCAAGAGGCCAAAGGCCTGAGGCTCGATGCCACGACGCAAAGCGAGAAGCGCGACTGATCTTGCATTTTGGCCACGGTCAGCCAACCATTGCACCCCCGGTTTTTGCGCCGGACTGCCGCAAAGCGGCTGTTGCATTTGGTCAACCCGGTCCATTTGCTCGGCGCTGAGCGGCAACTCAAGGCCGGGCTCAAGACGTGCAGCGCCCAAAGGCCAAAGCTTCAAGCCGACTTGCGGTACTTGAAAGACCTCCTGGAGCAATTCCATCAAGCGGCTGTCAAGGCTTGCACGCTGCTCATGCAAGAGCAACTGCCGTGTAAACCTTTGCATCTTTTCGCCGATCAAATCGTTTTCCTGAGCGGTGCGCATCAAGTCAGCCAGACGATGCTCGAGTTGACGGTGCTTTTCCCGCATGACCTCAAGCTGACGTTCATGCAAGGATATCGCCCGTCCCGCATGCAAATCGGGCATTTTCAGATGCGACAAAAGCTCCGGATGCCGCAGCAAGAACTCGGGATTCGACTTGAGCCAGCGTGCGATTTGCTGCTCGTTTTCTTCGTTACGACCCTCAGACATGAAAACTCCTGATTCAGCAGGTTTGCCATCTGCAGCAAGCAAAGGTTCAACGCGTCCACAGCACCCGGCTTTTTGCCTCATTCAAAGCATCGGCAAGTCGATTTGCCCTTCAAACACCGATTCGGCAGGCCCGCTCATCATCACCGGGTTTTCCTCGCCCGCCCATTGCACCCAGAGATTGCCCCCACGCGCCTGAACCTGCAAGGCTTCTCGCGCTTTATTGCGGGCCAAGGCAAGCACAGCAGCCGCACAAGCCCCGCTGCCACAGGCCAGTGTCTCGCCGACACCACGTTCAAAAACACGTAACTGCAACTGCCTGGGCGAGGCCAGAAAGGCAAACCCAACATTGATTTGCTTGGGGAAAAGGGGATGACTGCAAAGGAATTCACCCAGTTCTTGTACCGCGGCATCGCTTGCCGGTGCATCCAGGAAAAGCACCGCATGCGGGTTACCCATCGAGAGCAGATCCAACTGAAGCCTCGCCAGATGATGCGGCGCTGGCGATTCGAGCTCGAGATGTTCTATGCCGCCTTCGATGCTGGCCTGAGCTTTGGCGCTTGCTGCCTCCCAATCAACAAAACCGTTTGCGCGGGTGTCAAAGCGGGGGATACCCATATTCACCCTGACTGTGCCGTCGTCGAGCAGTTCGGGCTCAATCAATCCGGCGAGGGTTTCAACCGCAATGCGCTTTTTACGGCTCAAGCCCTTGTCATGCACAAAACGCACAAAGCATCGCGCACCATTGCCGCATTGTTCAACCTCAGTGCCATCTGCATTGAAAATGCGATAGCGGAAATCGTGACCTGGATCCCGGGGTTTTTCAACGATGAGGATTTGATCCGCACCGACGCCAACATGTCGATCAGCGATTTGCTGCCACGCCACTTGTTCCACCGGGATGGTTTGGCTAATGGCGTCAATGACAACGAAATCGTTGCCGGCGCCGTGCATTTTGCTAAATCGAATCATCCTGCGACCGGAAATAAACGCTGAGCTTGAAGCGATCGCGCATTCTAGCGATAAACCGGCTGCTCGCCCGGCGGTCGGGTCTTGTACCGACGGTGTGTCCACAAGTATTGATGCGGATCCTCGCGCACACGTGCCTCGATAAATGCATTCATCCGCCGCGCCGACGCTTCGGGCGTGAGCGCGCCGAGATCAGTCCAGGCGGGGAAAATTTCAAAGTGGTACTGATCAGCCTGCAATCGCGTGACCGTGGGCAGCACCTGGGCGCCGGTCATTCTCGCAAGCCTGGAGAGCGTCGTGACCGTTGCAGCGTCAAGGCCAAAAAAAGGCACGAAAACCGAATCCCTGGCTCCCAAATCCATATCGGGCAAGAGATAAAGCACCTTGCCCTGCTTCAAATGCCGCAAGACGGCGCGCAGACCCTCATTGCGCAACACCAGAGTGGTCTCCGGGAAACGTGCCCGACCCGAGGTCATGGCCTCGGTCAGCCTTTGGCTTTTCTGTTGGGCGTAAACCGACACCATCGGAAGCTTAGAACTCAAGTAGAGACCACCGGCATCGAGTCCCAGAAAATGGGGTGCAAGCATGATGACCGGCCCAGATTCACGGGCGGCCTCGACATGAGCCCAGCCACTCACACGAACCATACGATTTAACTGTTCGATCGGTCCTTCCCAGAGTGCAAATCGATCAACCAGGCTGACGATGAAGGCTTTCGTATGCTCTCTGGCGATGGCTTGACGCTGTGCCGGCGTAAGTTCGGGAAACGCAATCGCAAGATTGATCAGGGCAACGCGGCGTCGGCGAGTCACTAAAGCGTAGACGGCAAGGCCAAGGAATCTTGCCATCTTGAGCATGGACGGGCGAGGCCAGCGCGACAACATCCTTGCAACAGCAATCAGTGCGCCTGTGGCGGTTTCTAAGCTACGCTCGTTCATCACTTTACGGTTGCTGTACCTTTGTACCGGTTATAACTCCATAAGTATTGCTCAGGCAGTCGCCTGATCCACTGTTCCATGGCAGCGTTGATCGCCTGCGGTGCTGCGCTGCCCTCGTAAATCTCAAAATGGATCTCCCAGCCACCGGCCTCGATCACTTCGGAGGCAAGGCGCCGCTGCGCAACAGCCATCAGCACGATCGGATTAGCCCGCCTGATCAGGCCTTGGGGAAGCGTCATGGTCAAGGCCTGATGTCCGAAAAACGGCGCAAGCTCCCCATCGCCCTGGCCCGGCACTTGATCGGGCAATAAGCCGACAGCCTCGCCGCGCTTTAAAGCGCGCAGAAGTGCTCGCACGCCACTTAGGTCAGCCGGCACTGAATCGACCGAACCACGATTGCGTGCGGCGCGCAACAAGCGATCAAGCGATGCGCGTTTTGCCGGTTTGAAAAGCACCGTAATCGGCACATACCGCGCGATGTATCGCGGTATCACCTCGAAGCTACCGAGGTGAGGCGTCATAAAAAGCAAACCGCGCTTTTCGCGTTTTGCCCGATCGATGGCCTCTAAGAGCAGCGCACGACTTGCGCTTTGACATCGCTCAAACAAGCGCTCGTCGGACCAGAACCACACGGCAGGCAGTTCAGCGATGAGCCGGCCCGTGTTTTCACGAACAAGCCGCGGCAAGGCGCCATCAACCGGGTAGCCTGCGAGCGACATATGCGCCAGTGCTTTACGACGGTAAGCCGAGGAAGCAAACCAAGCCAGACGCCCCAGCCATGCACCAAGCCTCCAAAGCATCGGCAAAGGCAACAGCGATAAGCACTGGAACAATAGAGCTGGCATGGTCAAGAATCCTTAAGCGCTATAATCTCATTTGCCGAGTTAATGACAACTTGCGGGGCAATTAAATTCCGCTAAAGCGTCGCCGCTTCACCGGGAAGTTGGCTACGCCCAACGAACTGGAGACATGTGGCATGAGCAAAAGCTATTTCTTTACCTCGGAGTCGGTCTCTGAGGGACATCCGGATAAAGTTTCGGATCAAATTTCAGACGCTATTCTTGATGCGATTTTTGAGCAGGATCCGCGTTCACGGGTTGCTGCCGAAACCCTGTGCAACACAGGTCTGGTGGTGCTTGCCGGCGAAATCACAACCGGTGCCAATGTTGACTACATTCAGGTTGCCCGCGACACCATCAAGCGAATCGGCTACGACAACACGGAATACGGCATCGATTACAAGGGCTGCGCTGTTATGGTGGCCTACGACAAACAAAGCCAGGACATCGCGCAAGGCGTTGATGAAGGTCGCGGGCTTGATTTAGAGCAAGGCGCAGGCGATCAAGGTTTGATGTTTGGCTACGCCTGCGACGAAACACCGGTGCTGATGCCTGCGGCGATTCACTACGCACACCGACTCGTTGAACGTCAGGCACAACTGCGCCGCGACGGTCGACTACCCTGGCTCAGGCCCGATGCAAAAAGCCAAGTCACGCTGCGTTATGTTGATGACAAACCTCACAGCGTTGATACCGTGGTTTTATCGACCCAGCACGCACCTGATATCCCCCACGAGCAATTGCGCGAAGCTGTGATTGAAGAAATCATTAAACCGGTACTTCCCAAAGCCCTGCTCCATGGCGACGTGAAATATTTGGTGAACCCGACAGGGCGTTTTGTGGTGGGCGGCCCGCAAGGCGACTGCGGCTTAACCGGCCGCAAGATCATCGTCGACACTTACGGCGGCGCAGCACCCCACGGCGGGGGCGCTTTCTCAGGTAAAGACCCCTCGAAAGTCGATCGTTCGGCTGCCTATGCAGCGCGTTATGTTGCCAAGAATGTTGTTGCTGCTGGCCTTGCGAGCCGTTGCCAGATTCAGGTGAGTTACGCCATCGGCGTCGCTCAACCAACCTCGATCATGGTCACCACCTTTGGAACCGGCAAAATCAGCGACGACAAGCTTGAGGCCTTGATTGCCAGGCACTTCGATTTGCGACCCAAAGGTATTGTTCAAATGCTTGATTTATTGCGCCCGATTTACCAAAAGACGGCGGCTTACGGTCACTTCGGACGCGACGAGCCCGAGTTCAGTTGGGAAAATACGGACAAAGCGCAAGCACTTCGCGCCGAGGCGGGCATTTGAGGCCATCCGTTTCAAGCTTTATCGGGCGAGCACTCGCAAAAACCCAGCCTGTTTGAAGCTCGCATCGATAAACCCCAAAGCTTGGGGTTTATCGATTGGCCCCAAAGCGAGTCGCGCTAAGATACCGCCTTGAATCGATGCCCGAGGAGCGTTGCGAGGTGTGTCCGACCCCGGACACCCCCAGGCTCGGGCAGGTTGCCTATCTCGGGCGACTTTAGCAACGGCGCTCGCCCACTTTGTTTTTTGAAAAGGAGGGCGCAGCATGAGCGCTGTAGCCAATCAAGTTATTCCCCATCCCGCAGTCAAACAAGCTACCACGGCTTCGTTTACCGATTTCATCATTGCTGACCTTTCACTTGCTGATTGGGGCCGCAAAGAAATTCGTATCGCTGAAACCGAGATGCCTGGTCTCATGGCGATTCGCGAAGAGTTTGCAGCCGCACAGCCACTCAAAGGCGCAAGAATCACTGGCTCGCTTCACATGACGATCCAGACGGCCGTGCTCATCGAAACCCTGGTTGCTCTGGGCGCCGAGGTGCGTTGGGCTTCTTGCAATATTTTTTCAACCCAAGACCATGCTGCTGCGGCCATTGCTGCAGCGCGAATTCCGGTCTTTGCCCACAAGGGCGAGACCTTGGCCGAGTATTGGGACTATACCCACCGGATTTTTGAGTGGGCCGATGGTGGCAGCACCAATATGATTTTGGACGACGGTGGTGATGCCACCTTGTTGCTTCATCTCGGGGCCAAAGCGGCACGTGACGCAAGCCTTCTCGAGCATCCGGGCAGCGAAGAAGAGGCTGCGCTCTTTGCCTCAATCAAAGAAAAACTCGCCAAGGATGCCGGGTTTTATCAGCGCCATTTGAGCGCAGTGATTGGCGTGACCGAAGAGACAACCACCGGCGTTAAGCGTTTATACCAAATGGCAGAGCATGGTGAACTCGCCTTTCGCGCGATCAATGTCAATGACGCTGTCACCAAGAGTAAGTTCGACAATTTATACGGCTGTCGCGAGTCGCTGGTCGACGGTATCAAACGCGCCACCGATGTGATGATCGCCGGTAAAGTCGCTGTGGTCGCCGGTTATGGCGATGTGGGCAAGGGTTCAGCGCAGGCTTTGCGCGCCTTGTCGGCACAGGTCTGGATCACCGAGATCGATCCGATATGTGCCTTGCAAGCAGCCATGGAAGGCTATCGAATCGTAACGATGGATGATGCCTGCGAGCATGCTGATATTTTTGTGACCGCAACAGGCAATAAGGATGTGATCACCCGCGCGCACATGGCACGCATGAAGGATCAGGCGATCGTCTGCAATATCGGTCATTTTGATAATGAAATCGATGTTGCCGGCTTGAAGGAATGCCGCTGGGAAAACATCAAGCCCCAGGTCGATCATGTGATCTTCCCCGATGGCAAGCGCATTATCCTGCTGGCCGAAGGCCGGCTGGTTAATCTTGGCTGTGGCACGGGCCATCCTTCGTATGTGATGAGTTCCTCGTTTGCCAATCAGGTGATCGCTCAAATCGAATTGTTTCAATACAAAGATCGGTATGAAACAGGTAAGGTCTATGTGTTACCCAAACATCTTGACGAAAAAGTTGCGCGTTTACAGCTTAAAAAACTTGGCGCAAAACTAACTGAGCTTACCCCCGAGCAGGCGAGTTATATCGGTGTTGATGCGCAAGGGCCCTATAAGCCCGAGACCTATCGTTACTAAGCTTATCAGCAAGCCAAGCTGCTCGGTCCGCGAAGGCTTCTGATGCGACTCGACCAGGCCTTGCTGCAAAGAGGCCTGGTCGCTTCAAGATCGGCCGCAGCCCGACTGATTCAAGATGGCGCTGTCTCGGTTAACGGCGAGCGGGTGACCAAAGCAGCCTTTGAAGTGTCAGAGCAGTCCACCCTTACGCTCGCGCCATCGCGCGAGACCGATTTTGTTTCTCGCGCCGGCGCCAAACTTGAGGGTGTTTTTCTCGCCAGGCCAGCGCTCAAACCAGCAGGCTATTGGGTTGACTTCGGGCAAAGCACGGGCGGTTTTAGCGACTGTTTACTTAAGCACGGTGTGTCACGGGTGCTCGGCTTTGATGTAGGCCACGATCAATTGCATGACAGCTTGCGCCTTGATCCCAGGGTCTTTTGTGTTGAAGGCCACAATCTTCGTAAAGCCTGGCCTGTGGTGCACCCATTTCATGATGAACAATCGCTAAGTTCTTTGCATGATGAGCAAAGCTTAAGTGCTGCGGCGGTCGATGGCGGGCCATGTCTGCATCGCAAAACAAGGGTTAGGCAAAAGCCTGCGCGCAATACCGCGATCAGGGATCCGCTTTTTGACGATCTGATTGCCGATCTATCGGGTTTCGATCGCCAATGGCCTGCCGGGGGCGCAGACGGGGTGGTGATCGATGTGTCTTTTATCGCTTTATCCTATGTGATTGAACAAGCGATTCAATGCCTTCGGATGGGTGGCCACTGCATTGCCCTCATCAAGCCGCAGTTTGAGCTCGGTGCAGATCCTTCATTGCGAAAGCGCTGGTTTAAACATGGCCTGCTCCGCGAAAGTCCGACGCTGCAAAGCATGCTTCAAGATTTGGTGGCGCCTTTTGCGACCTTGGGCTTGCACTTCGATGTGCAAAAGGATTTGCTGGCAAGCGTGCTTCCCGGACAGTCCGGTAATCAGGAATATTTTTTGGTGTCGCAGCGACAGGCTGCGGCGACTAGGCGCGGGGCTGACATCGCGCGAGAAGTTCCCTTCGGAATAGAACATGCACAAAGAAGGAGCGCTCCATGAGCATGGCGCTGAGTTTTGAGTTTTTCCCCCCCAACACCGATGCCGGACTTGAAAAGCTAAGGCAGGTTCGCCTTGAACTTGCCAAGTTAAAGCCGCAATTTTTTAGCGTGACCTACGGTGCGGGCGGGGCAACGCGTGACAAAACGCTGGCGCTTGTTGAAACAATGACCGGCGAGTCGATCGAGGTTGCACCGCATCTATCCTGTATGGGCCAGCAACGCAGTCAGCTTGCTGAATTGCTTGATCATTACAGCGCGCTTGGCATTCGAAGAATCGTCGCGCTGCGCGGCGACTTGCCCTCAGGCATGGTGCAGGGTGGCGAATTCCGCTTTGCCGAAGATCTGGTTGATTTCATTCGTCAGCGCCATGGAGCGCAGTTTCACCTTGAAGTGGCTGCATACCCTGAAATGCACCCTCAAGCCAGTTCGCCCGACGCTGATCTGAAGGCATTCATTCGAAAAGTCCGGCGTGGTGCGAGCTCGGCAATTACGCAGTATTTTTATAACGCCGATGCTTATTTGAGGTTTCGTGACACGGTGCGTGCAGAAGGTGTTGATATTGATATCGTTCCGGGTATTATGCCGATTACCAACTACACCCAGCTCATGCGATTTTCAGAGAGCTGTGGTGCTGAAATTCCGCGCTGGATGCGTCTGAAACTTGCAAGCTACGGCGACGACCGCGAATCGATTCGCGCCTTTGGCCGTGAAGTGCTTGTCAAGATGTGTGAGCGCTTGTTGAAGGAGTCCGTACCTGGTCTGCACTTCTACACCTTGAATCAGGACCAGGCCAGCCGGGCTATTCTCGACGACCTCAGCCTTTGCTCCTGAAGNNCTTTGCTCCTGAAGCAAGGACCTTAGCTTTTGCCCCTGGACCAAGGACCTCGGTCTTTGCTCCTGAAGCAAGGACCTTAGCTTTTTTCCCCGGGCGATGTGGCTTCGGTCACGACCGCAGCAAAGGCAATATCGTGAGGGTGAGGTTGGAAGATCACTTCACAAATGCTATAGGCAAGGGCAACCGTGCGGGCGCGCGCCTGCGCATCGAGCAAAGCCAGGGTTCGATCATAGTAGCCGCCGCCATAGCCCAATCGAAAGCTTTGGAAAAATCCCACACAGGGCGCTGCGATGATCCAGGGGCAAACCCGCTGCGCGTCTTCAGGCTCCATGGTCCCAAGACCGGCGGGGCGAAGCACGGTGTTCTCGTCGTAGCGCGCAAAGACCAGCGGCTTATCGCTGCCATCCATGCAAGGCAGGGCTAAGTGCCAACCCGCCTTGCGAAGCTGGCTGGCAAAGGGTCGCCAGTCGGGCTCGCTACCAATCGGCCACCATAACGCAAGCAAGGCTTCGCTCGTTCCTGGCGCAGGGTGTTTATCAAGCCAGGCCATGAGCCGAGCGATAATCACAGCGTCGTATTGCATTTTTAGGGATGGATCGATGCTCTTGCGTTGCGCCAGGCAGCGTTTTCTCAGTGTCTGGCGATCATCCCCAGACTGTTCGAGGTGCTGTCCGCCTGCGCTTGTCGCTCTTGTCGGGTCTGATGATGTTGTTGTCTTTACCATTGAGATATCTGAACTTGCCATCGACTGTTTATGCTCTTGAACAACGCTTTCTCATTTATACCGATTAACCATGTTTCACAATAAAACATCGTTGCCAGGCCATGCCCCCCCTAGCCCGGGCAAGGGCTTCTCCATGAAGCTTGGGTTCTCGCTTGGCCTAGCCATCGCCCTGCTTGGACAGCTCATGCCTGCCACAGCCCAAACGAATCCTAAGCCAAGCGAAAAGCCAAAGCAAAGCCAGCCCTCAAAGGCTCCCAATCAGGCTTCAAAACCGCAAAAGCCCGCCGGGGCTGCGAAAGCCTCGAGCGCTGCGAAATCTGGAACGGTACAAAAAACCAAATCGAAATCAGCAGCGAGCGCTAAGACCAAAGCTCCGGCCCCGCCTGCGGAAATTACCCGCGTGGCCCGGCCCGGTGTCAAGCCACTATTGCCCGCAAGCTTGGCAGGGCTGAGCCTTGTTGGCGGGGTGACCGTTGCAGCCTCCCAAAGCAACAGTATCGCGGTTGCCCAAACCGGCAGCCATGTCGGCGATGATTTGCTTATCCAGCTTCGGGAGGCTTTTGTGCGGCAGGATCTGCCGGAATTTCAACGTCTGATTAACCAGAGCGATCAGGCCCAACTCAAGGAGCACCCGCTATATCCCTACGCGCAGCATTGGGCGCTCCGACAAAGGCTTTCACAGCGTCCGATTGCAGAAGCAAACGCCGAGGCACTGCAGCGTGAGGTGCAGAGATTTCTGGCAAGACATGACAACGAAAGCCTTGCTGAACAGCTTCGAAAAACCTATATCGAATGGCTTGCCGACCGGGAATCCTGGGCGCAACTCAAACTCGAATACCCCAAGCTGATTTTTCAAGACGAGGCAGCCCTGCAATGCCTTTTTCATGTCGCCAGACTCAAACAGGTTTCAGCAGAAACGGATTCCCCTGCACTGATCGCAGCGCAGTCTAGAGCGCTTCTTTTTGCACCCCGTCCGCTCGGATCCGCCTGCGGTCGCTTGTTCAATGAGTTAAAGCAGCAAGGCCAAATCGATCAAGCCGGCTTACAGCAACGACTGCGTCTGGCGCTTGAAAGCAACCAGCCGGGCGCTATTCGCTGGGCGGCCGGCCATTTGGGCCTGGCTGCGGCTGAGGTCGATCGCGCCATCGAGCAACCTGAGAAGTGCTTGAGAAGCAACCATCCAGCGATCGCCCAGATTGCTTGGGTGCGATTAGCCCGGCAGGACAGTGTTGATGCCTATCGTCGCTGGCGACAGGCGGAACAAACCTCCTGGCCATCGACCGTACGCAGTTTCATCGTCGCCCAGATTGCGAGCATCAGCATGCTGCGTATGCAAGCGCATGCGCTTGATGCCACCCGCGATGCGCTGCGCGACAGCCAAGCGCTTGGTGCCGCAGCGATTGAGGCCGGGGTGCTTGGTAGCGACGAGGCGCTTGCGATCATGGCGCGCAGCGCATTGCGGGCCAAGGACTGGGATAGCTTGCAGCAGGTGATCGCCTGGATGTCAGCGCGCGGGCAAAGTGAACCGAGCTGGCAGTACTGGCGTGCGCGCGCCTATCGCCAGGCTGGTGACGAACAGGCGGCCCAGGCGCTTTTTAAAGAGCTTGCCGGGCAGTTTCATTTCTATGGCCAGCTTGCCGCCGAAGATCTGGGACAAAGCATCGAAATTCCGCCACGGGCGGCCAAACCCCATGAGGATGAACTCAAAGCCATCGCAGCCTTGCCTGGGGTTCAGCGCGCTTTCAAGCTCTACCAACTCGGCCTTCGCCCCGAGGCGCATCGTGAGTGGTGGGTCAGCACCAAGCTGATGAGCGATCGCCAGTTGCTGGCTGCCGCCGAACTCGCCTGCCGCCGGCTTGTGCTTGATCGCTGCGTTAACACCGCCGATCGAACCAAACTTGAACATGACTTTCACCTGCGGTTTATCATGCCCTTTCGTGAGGATCTCGAGGCTTCAGCAAGCCGCGTCGGCCTTGATACAGCCTGGGCCTATGGTCTGATCCGTCAGGAATCGCGCTTTTTGCTGGATGCCAAGTCAAGCGTCGGTGCGCAAGGACTCATGCAAATCATGCCAACCACCGGGCGCTGGATTGCCAACAAGCTTGGTTATGCGGCATTCAAAACCGAAGACTTGCAGGATATGAAAACCAATCTGCGGTTTGGAACTTTTTATTTGCGATCGGTTTTTGATGATCTTGAAGGCTCGCAGGCGATGGCCTCTGCAGCTTACAACGCGGGCCCGAACCGCCCGCGGGCATGGCGCGCAACCCTGCCCGGACCGGTTGAGGGTGCCATTTTTGCTGAAATTATTCCATTTTCTGAAACACGTGACTATGTCAAAAAGGTGTTATCCAATGCCGTCTACTACGCAGCGCTTCAAAGGCAGGAGGCGCAATCACTTAAAAAGCGCCTTGGTGAAATCGCACCCAAAGCAACAAGCCAGTCACTGCTGCCCTGAGCCACAAGCAGGCCAAGACGGACTGGCGTCACCATGAAGACCATGTATGGTCCGATCCTGCTCATCGGGGCAAGCGGCTTCATCGGTCGCGTGTTGCTTGCGCATTTAAGCCGTCTACTTCCCGATGTGGCTTTGCTTGTGCCCAGCAAACGCGCATGGCGCCATGTCGCGCTCAGCACCATGCCAGGGTTGCGTCTTGTTCAAGCCGATGTGCACGAAGATAAGAGCCTGCGAGCACTGCTCGCAGACAGCAGGCTGGTGATTAATCTCGCTGGTATTTTGCATAGCGATCAAGCAAACCCCTGGGGCAAAGCCTTTGATAAGGTCCATGTACAACTGCCCGAACGCATCCTGCAATCACTCGATCAACAGGCTTTGATTCATATCTCGGCCCTGGGCTGTCAGCCGGAGGCGGTTGAAGACGCGCCCTCGATGTATTTGCGATCCAAGAGCCAAGCCGAGAAAATCCTGCTTCAATCAGGGCATCCCGTGAGCCTGGTGCGCCCATCGGTTGTTTTCGGGCCCAATGACCAGTTTTTGAATGTTTTTGCCAAGCTCGGCGCAATCGCCCCGATCGTGCCCCTCGCCGGCGCCCATGCCCGATTCGCACCGGTTCATGTGCAAGATCTTTGCGAAGCGATAGGGCGCCTGGTTTTGCAAAGGCTGGGGCGTCTTTCGGACCATCGTCTTCAAACCCAAGGCGCCGGAGGTCTTGCCGATTCGGGCATCGAGACCTCGCTGATCGTTGAAGCATTTGGACCAGATGTCATGAGCCTTGCCGATCTTTTTCGGTTTGCAAGCCAGGCAGCCCATGGCTATAGCCCTTGGATCGTTCCATTGGCTTATCCCCTAGCCTATCTCCAAGCCCGTCTGCTTCAGACCCTGCCAGGACCGCCCTTAATGAGTGTTGACAATCTCGACTCGATGCGCGTTGACAACCTGCCAAGCGGTAAATCCGAGGTGCTTTCTGTCAAGATTAAAACCCTTGCCATGCTTGGTATCAAAGCAAGAGGACTAGAGGCAGCACGCGCCTACCTGCAAAGGCATTAGCGAGCCGTGCAAGCATCATCACATCTGGCTTGTCGCTGCGATGGCTGAACAAACACGATGATCGAGCACATGACCGAACCTAAGATCGATACGATTGGCTTGCAAGTCATCACCGATCGCATCAATCAGGACGCTTACTGCCTGGCGATCGCCCCGGCAAGGATTTATTGCGTTGGGGGCGCGGTCCGAGATTTGCTCTTGGGCCGGGTCGTTCACGATCATGACTGGCTGGTGGTGGGTAGCTCACCGCAGCAAATGCTCGATGCGGGCTTTTTACCGGTCGGGCGGGATTTTCCTGTGTTTTTGCATCCCCAAAGCCATGAGGAATTTGCGCTTGCCCGCACCGAGCGAAAAATTGCCAGGGGCTACCATGGTTTTGAGTTTTATAGCAGCCCTGAGGTTTCGCTTGAGGACGACTTAAAGCGCCGCGATCTTCGTGTCAATGCGATGGCTATCGATTCGCAGGGCGAACTTCACGACCCCTACGAAGGACGTTCGGATTTGCGGCAGCGGCTGTTGCGTCATGTCAGCGATGCTTTTCGTGAGGATCCAGTGCGCTTGCTCAGGGTGGCGCGTTTTGCAGCACGATTTGCAGACTTCCAGATTCATCCGGAAACCATGCAACTCATGCGTGACATGGTGCGCACCGGAGAGACCGATCATTGGACCGCCGAGCGGGTGTGGCGTGAGCTCGATCAGGGCATGGCCGAAATCAAGCCCTCAGCGCTTTGGCGCTGCCTGGCCCAATGCGAGCTTAATCCCTTTCATCGCTTAAGCGCCGCCGACGAACCCATGCTCAAACAACTCGATAGCGCAGCGGCTGCCGGGCTTGGGCATGCCCTTCGCTGGGGGGTTTTTAGCGCGCTGGCAACCGGAACACTGCGTGAACCGGTGCTTGCAAGCTTAAAAATGCCCCGGGAGAAACAAGCGCTTTGCAAGCAGGTTCTCAAGCATCAACATGCACTGCGCGAAATCCTATGCAGCGACCGACGCAGCGCCGAGGCAGCGCAGGGTATGGCGTCATTGTTTGAATCGATGGATCTGATGAGACGGCCTCAGCAGCTTGATGACTTACTTGCTGTGATGCGCTGGCACCCCGATGTACAGTCCCAAAGCCTGCATCGACAAGACCGTGCGATCGCGGCCCTACAAGCGCTTGCCCAGGTCTTCCGGGACCAACAAACAGTCGCCAAAGTGCTGGCAAGCGGCCTGCAAGGACCTGCGCTTGGAGACGCCTTGAAAAAAGCTCGCGAACTTGCGCTATCAGAAGCACTGCGATCGCGTTATTCTCAGGGCCTTCACGATGAATCAGTCCAAACCCCTGACGATGCCAACTCTTTATAAGGCCTTTCCATGACATTAGAACAATTGAAGGCAAGCCTTCGCATCCCTGTGATTGCCGCCCCGCTTTTTATTGTTTCCAACCCTGACTTAGTGATCGCCCAATGCAAAGCTGGCATCGTCGGCTCGTTTCCTGCACTTAACGCCAGACCGATCGAAGTGCTTGAACAATGGCTGATCCG
>DENJ01000117.1:5898-14598 GCA_002359635.1 Burkholderiales bacterium UBA2647 | reverse complement strand
AGGTCTTCATGGGCTACAAGGTCCTCATGGGCTACAAGGTGTTAATGCACCGCCAGTTGTCGAGCCAAGGCGCTAGGCCGCCAGCTTGGTCTTTGTTATGGGAGTAATCACCGTATGAACCATCCCACCGAGCTTCGTATGAAGCAAATTTCGCTTGACGACCGCTATGAGGCGACCGAGGGGTTCGTCTTCCTCACCGGCACCCAGGCGCTTGTGCGCTTGCCGATGATGCAACGACAACGCGACTGGGCGGCGGGTTTAAACACCGCGGGTTACATCAGTGGTTATCGTGGCTCACCTGTTGGTGGCTATGACCAGGCTTTGTATAAGGCAGCCAAGCAGCTCAAAGCACACCACATCAAGTTCCAGCCGGGGCTCAACGAGGATCTGGCGGCAACTGCCCTGTGGGGGACGCAGCAACTTCACATTCATGGCGATGGGAAGTACGAGGGCGTCTTTGGGATCTGGTACGGCAAAGGGCCGGGTGTTGATCGCAGCGGTGATGTTCTCAGGCACGCCAACCAGGCCGGCACATCACCGCATGGCGGGGTCTTGGCCATTGCCGGTGATGATCATGGCGCCAAGTCCTCAACCGTCGCCGCTCAGGTTGACCATATCTTCATTGCCGTATCAATGCCAGTGCTTTCGCCAGCAACGGTCCAGGATTACCTTGATTATGGTCTGCATGGTTTCGCCTTATCCCGCTTCGCCAGTGTTTGGGTGGCGATCAAGGCGGTTACCGACACGATCGAGTCAGCAGGCATCGTGGATGTCAGTCCCACAAGAGTGGTCCCAGTTTTGCCCCAGCACATTGAGTTGCCGCCGGGCGGTATTCACGGTCGCTGGCCCGAGGAGCCCTTTCCGAAGCTTGAAGAGCGCCTCGTTCGCTACAAAATCCCCGCCGTGCTGGCCTACGCGCGCGCGAATCGCCTCGACCGTCATGTCTTCGGCGTTGCCGATGTCGAACGGGGCGGATCGCCTGCGCGGCTGGCGATTGTCTCAAGCGGTAAGGCTTGGCTTGACAGCATGCAGGCACTGCAAGACCTTGGTATTGATGAAGCATGCGCTGAACGCATCGGCCTGAAAGTCTTCAAGGTGGCTATGCCCTGGCCACTTGAGCCGATGGGTGCGGCGGCCTTTGTGGAGGCTGCGCAGGAAGTGCTGGTGATCGAAGAGAAGCGCTCGCTTATCGAAAGCCAACTCAAAGAACAGTGCTATCGCAAAGCGATGGCACCCATCATTGTAGGTAAGCGCGACAGCGAAGGGCTGGCGCTTGTGCCCGAGGCCGGTGAGCTATCGCCTGCCTTGTGCGCAACCTTGATTGCGAAGCGCCTGCTGCCTCGACTCGACCCTGCGGATGCTTATCAGTCCGGGGTGATTGCCCGAGTACAGCGCCATCTTCAAGCATTGCAGGCACGTGAGCAAGGCAGTGGCAAACACTTCCAGTCCATTGAACGTATTCCTTATTTTTGTTCGGGTTGTCCGCATAACTCCTCAACCAAAGTGCCCGAAGGTTCGCGCGCGCACGCGGGCATCGGTTGCCACTATATGGCGATGTGGATGGATCGATCCACGGTGACATTCTCACAAATGGGCGGTGAGGGAATGACCTGGGTTGGGCAAGCTCCATTTAGCAAGACCGAGCATGTCTTTCAAAACCTGGGCGACGGCACTTTTTTTCACTCGGGATCACTCGCGATCCGACATGCCTTGGCAAGCCGTACCCGCATCACCTTCAAGATCCTGTTCAACGACGCGGTGGCAATGACCGGTGGTCAGCGCCACGATGGTTTACTCAGTCCGCAAATGATCGCGCAACTCGTGCGCGCCGAGGGTGTGGAGCGTATCGAGGTGGTGAGCGACGAGCCAGATAAGTATCCCGCCGGATATTTTCCCGCCGGCGTTTCGACCCATCATCGACGAGAGCTCGATACCGTCCAGCAGGATTTGCGTGCCTTTGACGGAGTTTCGGTGCTGATTTACGACCAGACCTGCGCCGCAGAAAAGCGCAGACGCCGCAAGCGAGGCTCGTTCCCTGACCCACAACGCAGAGTCTTTATCAATGACGCGGTCTGCGAGGGTTGTGGTGATTGCGGTGTGCAAGCCAATTGCGTGTCGATCGAGCCGCTTGAAACCGATATGGGCCGCAAACGCCGCATCAACCAAAGCAGCTGTAATAAAGACTTTTCCTGCGTGGAAGGTTTTTGCCCATCCTTCGTCACGGTTGAAGGTGGTAAACCACGTCGTGGCAAGGCAAGCAAAGTTGCTGATGAAGCCCTGAGCCTGCAACTCCCCGATGTGAGCCTGCCAGCATTAGACAAACCTTATGCCTTGCTTGTGACCGGCATTGGGGGAACCGGGGTGGTAACCATCGGTGCGCTTTTGGGCATGGCAGCGCATCTAGAGGGCAAAGGGGTTACCGTGCTCGACATGGCAGGCCTGGCACAAAAAAACGGCGCCGTCATGAGTTTTGTGCGTTTTGCTGCTGATGTTCACGCGCTCCACGCGCCGCGAATTGGTCTGGCCGCGGCTGATGCGGTACTTGGCTGCGATGTCGTCGTGACCGCGGGTAAGGATGCCCTTTCCAAACTTCGAAAAGGTACGCGGGTAATCGCCAATGTGGCAGCAACACCAACAGCCGACTTTACCCGTAACACCGATTGGAAATTTCCGCTCGGCGCCATGGAGTCGGCAATTGTCGATGTCGTGGGTGAGGGACAGGCCGATTTCATTGACGCGAGCCGATTAGCGACCGCGCTATTGGGCGATTCCATCGCAGCAAACTTGTTTTTGCTTGGCTATGCTTGGCAAAAGGCAATGATTCCCTTGAGCGCAGAGGCTATTGACCGAGCCATTGAGCTGAACGACACCGCTGTCGAACAAAACAAGCAGGCTTTTTTGTGGGGACGCCGCGCCGCTGTTGATCTTTATGCGGTGACCTCGGTTGCGCTGAGTTCGCGCTCGGGGACTCATGCTGCGACCCAGGGCAAAGCGATCGCATCGCCGCTGAGCAAGGGAGAATCTTTAGTAAGCCATTCGAGCTTGGCCGCGCTCCTGGGACACCGGCAAGCGTATTTGCGGGCCTATCAAAACGAGGCTTTGGTTGCCCGCTTTGAGGCTTTGGTCAAGCGGGCCATGGCGGTGGAGCTTTCGGTGAGACATGCCGCCAAGCTTTCGCCAGCAGCTGCGCTAGACGCACCGGATTCAATCGATTCCCGCCCGCTTGCGACGGCGGTGGCTCGCTATTTCTCAAAATTACTCGCCTATAAGGACGAGTACGAGGTGGCTCGACTTCATGCCGATCCTGCCTTTGCCGCCAAGCTTAGCGAACAGTTCGAGGGTGATTACCAGCTCCGTTTCCACTTGGCGCCTCCGCTTTTTGCCAAACGCGATCGGCAGGGCCATTTAATCAAATCCGAATTTGGGCCCTGGATGATGAAAGCCTTTGGCTTATTGCAACACTTCAAATTTTTGCGCGGCACAGCTTTTGACCTGTTTGGCCAAAGCGAGGAACGACGCATGGAACGCGCCTGGATCGAGCGTTACGAATCAAGCCTAAAGGGGGCGCTTAAGCAACTGGAACTGGCGCAAGACGCGCTTGCTGCACGCTCGCGCTTGACTGAGGCCTATCAGGCGCTTGTCGTCCTTGCCCAAGTCCCGGAGCACATCAGGGGCTATGGTCATGTGAAAGCGCGACATATCGACGATGCGCAAGGCCGCTGGCAACAGGCGAGTGATCGTTTCCAAGCAGCCCTTGATTTGGAACACACAAACAATCGCGACAATGGCGGCGAGAAGCAGGACGCTCAGCCGGTGTTGACCAAGGTGGTGGCTTTGCATCGCCCGACCAGCGCGTCGGTCTAGCGCAAAAAAAATCAGCTAGCCTGGGCTAGCTGATTTTTCTGCCATGAAGCCGCGCATCTGTCGCGCGCTTCAATCGCGGCGATGAGAGCTCCGGCTGCGCGTCATCGGTACCGGACCTGATCGCTTCGTGGCTTGATTAAGCGGCTTTGCGTGGGCCGTTGCGCGGTGCCTTGGTCACAGCAGCAACATTGGCTTCTGCCATTTCAACAACCTGGCGGGTTGTCTTGCTGACTTGGTCCCATGCGCTGTTCGATGCAGCCATCGCGCTTTTTACGAAGGACACAACGCCCTCAGAACCTGCAGGCGCATTTTTGGCCATGCTTTCGATTGATGCGAAAACATGCTTGTTGGCCTCGGTCATCTGGGTTTCGTAGAGTTTGGCGATTTCGGTGCTGGTTTCGCGGGCGATGTCATAAACATGCTTGGCGTAGGTCGTTGCTTTGTCAGCAGCGGGTTGCATGCCTTGCGAGGCCAAATCGGTCAGCGCTTTGGCATCTTTGGCCGCAAGCAATGCCTTGACTTGCTCATTGCTCTCGGTCATGGACGCCTTGGTTGCCTGAAGTTGGAGTTCCATCATGCGCTCAAAACCTTCAACCGACTTCAACGCAACGGCGTGAAGTGTGTCAATAGCGGCTTTGTGAGCGGCAAGATACTGTTCTGGGGTAGTAAACATGGATGTTCCTTTGTGGAAGATTAAGTTAACGATGAAATGAGTAACGATGAAGTGAGAGCCATTTACAACTTAGAGATCACCGGGACGAAGGAGAGACTTGCGACCGTTTTTTGAAATGCTGCAACGCACAAAACAGAGTTTACGCATAATTCTCGCCGTGTCAAGTGATTTTGTTGCAACGCAACATCGTGATGTTTGTTGCGTTGCACCGACGGTCGGTTCACCCACAGCAGCGGTCGGTTCAGCGTAGAATCGACCATCTTGCTGTTTCCTCTTGCCTACCGAGACAAATGAAGGCCTTTTTCAGCGATCATTTCGTCTTGCCCCTACCGCAAGGGCACCGTTTTCCCATGGAAAAGTACCGACTGCTCAGGGAAAAGGTGGCAAGGGATTTGCCAGGCGTGGCCCTTTGCGAGGCACCTGCTGCAACGGACGGACAACTCGCACTCGCCCACCACCCCGCCTGGATCGAAAAAATCTCCTCAGGCAGCCTGTCGCCCTCGGAACAAAGAACACTCGGTTTCCCATGGTCCGAAGCCATGGCAGAGCGTTCGCGGCGTTCGGTTGGGGCAACGCTTGCCGCCTGTGAGGCTGCTCGAGAGCACGGCTATTCGGCGAGTCTGGCCGGTGGGACCCATCATGCCTATGCGGATCGCGGGGAAGGCTTTTGTTGCTTCAACGATGTTGCGGTTGCCGCGCGCTGGGTACAGTCAAGGCGCTGGGCTCAACATGTTTTGTGCCTTGATTTGGATGTTCATCAGGGAAACGGTACCGCAAGCATTTTTTCCGATGATCGATCGGTTTTCACGCTTTCCTTGCACGGTGAAAAGAACTTTCCCTTCACCAAAGCGCATAGCGATGCCGATTGGCCTTTGGCCGACGGGACGGGCGATGAGCTTTACCTAAGCAGTTTGCAAGCGGCGCTTTCGGATGTCGCCCAGGTTTTTCGCCCGGATTGGGTGCTTTATGTGGCGGGTGCCGATGTCTATGAAGGTGACCGGCTTGGACGACTTGCCTTGAGCAAAGCCGGGATCGCCGCCCGCGACCGTATGGTCTTTGACTGGTGTCAGGCTCGGGGCTTGCCCTGCGTTATCACCATGGGAGGCGGCTATGCCAGGCCGATTGAAGACACGGTCTACATTCATTTTCAAACGATCGAGCTGGCCTGCACCCAACATCATGCGAGAATAGGGAGGGTTCAGTGACTCGCTTGGCAGCAAACAGGTCGCATCAGCAGTGTTCGGGCAGCGTGCCAGACCTGTCGACGGCGTGAGCTTGCGGCCCTAGGGATGGCAGAGATTGTTAATCGACAGAACGTCATGACTTCAAGAACAGCACGAAGCCTGCGCGGCGACTATCCCCATTTGCATCTCATCACCACGCGTTGGCATGACAACGACGTCTACGGCCATGTCAATAATGTCCAGTACTACGCTTTTTTTGACACGGTGGTGAATCAGTTCCTGCTCAAACGCGAGGTGCTCGATATAGCGCACGGTGAGGTCATCGGCCTGGTGGTTGAGACGGGTTGCCGGTATTTTGCCCCGATTGCCTTTCCTGACACGGTGATTGCCGGCTTGCGTGTTGCTAGGATCGGCAACAGCAGTGTTCGCTATGAAATCGGCCTCTTCCGCGGGGAAACCACCGATACGATTGACGTCTTCGCGTCCAGTGAAGCTGAAGCGCTTGCCGAGGGTCATTTTGTTCATGTTTATGTTGATCGGCTGAGCCGACGACCAAAAAGTTTGCCGCCCAAACTGCGTGAGGCGCTTGAATCGATTCAGCGGGTACTTTTTTGAAGGATTATTGTTGAATACGATCACTCATCCGGTTGACCAGGCGCTTCAATCGCGCCGTTCGGTGCGTGCATTCCTACCCACGGATGTACCTGATGCCTTGGTGTTGCATTTACTTGAACTCGCGGCGCGCGCACCCTCGGGCACAAACACCCAGCCCTGGCAAGTCCATGTCTTAAAGGGCGAAGCATTGGCGCAACTCGTGCAGCTTGCCCAGGCATGTTTTAACGATCCTCAGGCCTTGGCCGCACAGCCCGAGCCCTACGACTACTATCCAAAGCATTGGGTGTCGCCATACCTCGATCGTCGCCGCAAAGTCGGTTTTGATCTTTACGCGTTGCTGGGTATCGCTAAGGGTGACAAGGAGGCAATGCATCGACAGCATGCGCGTAATTATTGTTTTTTTGACGCGCCGGTGGGCTTGTTTTTTACCATCGACAACATACTCTCACAGGGTAGTTGGCTCGACTATGGGATGTTCTTGCAGTCGCTGATGATTGCGGCGAGGGGCCACGGGCTTGATACCTGCCCGCAAGCGGCCTGGCTGAGCTTGCAAGGTGTTGTGACGTCGTTCTTGGAACTTGATGATTCCAAGCAGTTGGTCTGTGGCATGGCACTAGGCTATGCCGACGAAGCAGCCATCGAAAATCGATTGCTGACTGAGCGTGTGGCGGCAACGGAGTTTGCGCGTTTTGTTAAGGCAAAAGCTGGCAGCTGAGTTGATGGCTATCAGGATCGGATTGCGGTACCCGATGCTCGATCAGCCCAGGCGGCGCGGCTCATTTGGTTTGGGTTTTTAGCGGTGACAAGATTAAACATGATGCTTTCATTCCGGCTGGTCGGTTTTCTCACGCTTTCACTGATTTTGTTGGCCTTTGTTCCAAGGCTTGAAGCCCAGCAGCAAAGCGTCAAAGAACGGGCCAATGGCCTACAGCCGAGGGTTAAGAATCCGGATCAAGCAAAAAAGAAAGCTTCTCAGCCTGCTTCGAAGAAGTCAGCCACATCAGGCGGTTTTGCAGCCAAGCCGGCGCGCAAAGATGTCAAGCGCGGTGGCCCAAGCTTGCTCAACAAGAAAAAGACGCTCGCTGCAGCGGCCGCAGGCAGTGCTGCCGCGGGAGCGGCTTCAGCCTCATCGAGCGCTTCAGCAGCAAATTCAGGCAAGGAAGCGGCTAAATCGTCGGTGGTTGCTCCCGATCAGGCCCCAGCGAGGCCCTCTAACGGACAAAAACTCGGCCTGCATGGCACAGACGATCCGCTTGATTTGCGCTCATCGGTGGCCTATGTGATGGACTCCGACAGTGGCAAAGTTGTTTTTGAAAAAAATGCTGAGATTGTGTTGCCCATTGCATCCATCAGTAAGTTGATGACCTCCATGGTGGTCATTGATGCGCAGCAGGATTTGCACCAAGTGCTTGAAATTACCAAAGAGGATATCGACAGTGAGAAGGGCACGAATTCGCGGCTGCGCGTGGGGACCCGCCTGAGTCGGGCGGAGCTGCTGCATCTGGCCTTGATGTCCTCGGAGAACCGGGCGGCGAATGCACTGGGTCGCTACTATCCGGGTGGGTTGCAAGCTTTTGTGTCTGCCATGAATGCGAAATCGCGTTTGCTAGGGATGAACGACACGCGATTTGTTGAGCCAACAGGCCTGTCTAGCCGCAATGTCTCGACGGCGAGAGATCTGGCCAAGATGGTGCAGGCTGCCGGTGAATACCCTTTGATTCGTCAGTACTCCACATCGCCCGGGCTGCATGTGGACGCCGGGCGTTCAACGCTTGCTTATCGCAATACCAATCGCCTCACGCATAACCCTAAATGGGACATCGAATTACAAAAAACAGGCTACATCTCTGAAGCAGGCAATTGTCTTGTGATGCAAGTACGCATTGAAGGCAAGGCCATGGTCATGGTCTTGTTGGATGCCAAGCAAAAGCTCGCGCGATTCGCCGACGCGCAGCGGCTGCGACACTGGATTGAGCTCAAGTATTCCTGAGGCTTTCAGCGGGTTCGCGACGGGCCGTCATACCCAAGCGATGAGGAAATTTTTCTTGCGGTTTCGCAAATCCAACTTACCCAGGTGTCCTGACCTTGATTCGCGGGGGCCGAAATAGAAAGGCCGGCGACAAGCTTTGCAGTATCGTCATAAATCCCCGCGGCAATACAACGCACCCCGGGCTCAAGTTCTTCGTTATCGCGTGCAAAACCCATTGTTCTCACCTGGGATAACTCCTGTTCCAGGCGGTTAAGCTCTGTGATCGAGTTGGGCGTTTGGCCGCTCAGCTCCGTGCGCATGGCGTAGGAACGCACGGTCTTCACATCATCGGCGGCAAGAAACAGCTTACCCACCGAGGTCAGGTGCAACGGCGC
>DENJ01000117.1:0-5838 GCA_002359635.1 Burkholderiales bacterium UBA2647 | reverse complement strand
TTAAATGCAAATCCCGCATCGGCCCCATTGCGGCATCGCGTATGCTGAGCCTGGCCTTTACGAGATTCCCGAGTTCGAGCAAACGCATCCCGAGCTGGTAACTTCCGGTGTCGATGCGCTCCACAAAACGCGCACCGACCAAGTCATTGAGGATACGATGCGTGGTGGAGGGATGAAGCCCTGTAGAAAGGCTCAGGGTTTTTAAGGAAACTGGGTCGCTTGATTGCGAGAGCACATCGAGCAGGTTCACCATTCGGTCAATCACCTGAATGGCGCTTGATTTGCCCTGTGCCTCAGCGAGCGCAGAGCGAGGAATCTTGTTGCGTGCCATGATCGGCCGGACTATATATCATTCGGGTATGGAACCAAGCACACATCATCCTGAGGCGACGACGAAGCACTCAACGAGCGCCCTAAGCAACCTTGAGACCAAACCCAGCCCGGATGCGGTTTTGCCCGCGGTGCGCTTGCGGGTCGGCTTGTTTTATACCTGCCTCGTCGACATGATGCGCCCCGAGATCGGTTTTGCTACCGTGCGCCTGCTTGAGGACGCTGGCTGCCAAGTCGAGGTACCGGTTGGGCAAACCTGCTGTGGTCAGCCTGGATTTAATGCCGGTGAGCTGGCTATAACTCGCGATCTGGCGCTGCAATGGCTACAGAGCTTTGAAATGTACGATTATGTTGTTGTGCCCAGCGGTTCCTGTGCAGGCATGATTCGGAAGCACTACCCGGCGCTCTTTCGACATGATCCGGACTTGAATATCCGGATCCAACGACTAAGCGATCGCACCTGGGAACTCAGTAGCTTTTTGGTTGAGGTTTGTGGCATGCAAAAGCCACCCGGACGGTTTCAGGGTGCGATCACATACCACGATGCCTGCAGTGGTTTGCGCGAGCTTGGCGTGCAACATCAGCCCAGACAATTGTTGCAAAGCATGCCGGGACTCGAACTCAAGGAGATGCAGGATTCGAGGGCCTGCTGCGGATTTGGCGGCACCTTTGCAGTCAAATACGGCGCGATCAGCGCCGCGATTGCCGATGAGAAAATCGCACAGATTAAGCAAAGCGGCGCAAGCTGCGTGGTCATGGGCGATCTTGGCTGTATGTTGCATCTTGAAGGGCGACTGCGTCGTTGTGGCGACCAGCAAACCCGGGTAACGCATCTGGCAGAAGTGCTTGCCGGTGATTCGCAAGCTTTGGCAAGCGAGCCTAAGCTCACAAGAGGGGAAGACTGATGCAAGTCCAGTCCATGCACTTTAAGGCGCGAAGCGGCCAAAAGCTTGCCGACCAGAGACTACAGGCGAACTTAAGGAAACTTTCGACCAAATGGGTTGCGGGTCGAGCGGCTGCGATTGCCGAGTTGGACGATTTTGAGACCACGCGGGACGATGCTGTTCAACGGCGCCAACGTGCTTTAGCAAACCTTGACGTCTGGCTTGAACGCTTTGAACAGGAGGCTACGCGACGGGGCACGGTGGTACTTTGGGCCGAAACGCCAGCCGAAGCCTCAAAGCTCGTGGTTTCAATTGCTAAACGGCATCAGGTGCGCAAGGTCACCAAATCAAAGTCGATGGTCTCTGAGGAAATGGCTTTGAATCGGGCGCTCGAGGCTGCAGGTATCGAGCCCATCGAAACCGATCTGGGCGAATACATTCTACAAATCAACAATAACGAACCGCCATCGCATATTGTTGCACCCGTGCTTCATAAAGATAAGGATGAGGTTTCTGATCTTTTTGCGAAAGTGCATCAAAAGCCAAGACTGACCGAAGTCAACCAGATGACGCGCGAGGCCAGAGAGGTTTTAAGGCCGCATTTTCTCAATTCGGATATGGGCGTTTCGGGTGGTAATTTTCTGATTGCCGAAACCGGTTCTGTCGCTTTATTTACCAATGAAGGCAATGAGGGCATGTGTACGATCGTGCCCCGTGTTCACGTTGCGGTAACCGGTATTGAGAAGGTCTTGCCGACACTCGAGGATCTGGCGATGATCGCGCGGTTGCTGCCACGATCGGCGACAGGTCAGTCGATTTCAAATTATTTCTCAATACTCACCGGTACTCGGGCGACCGAGGAGCAAGATGGCCCTGAGCATCACTACGTGATTCTGGTTGACGGGGGACGTAGCGGGCTCTTGGGTGGTGATTTTGAATCGATGCTGCGTTGTATCCGCTGCGGTGCCTGCATGAACCATTGTCCGGTTTATCAAAAGGTCGGCGGACATGCTTATGGTTGGGTTTATCCCGGTCCGATGGGTTCTGTGCTGACACCGGCATATGTCGGGATCGAAAAAACTCTCGATTTGCCGCAAGCGGCCACCTTATGCGGCGAGTGTCATGTGGTTTGTCCGATGAAGATCCCCTTGCCCGATCTGCTGCGAAAGCTGCGCGAACGGCAGTTTGAACGGGGTTTGCGTCCCCTGAGTGAACGGCTTGGCCTCGCGGCTTGGGGATTTTTTGTGCGCAGGCCAAGCTTGTATCGCTTTGGCACCCGCGCAGCCTCGCAAGTTTTGCGCTGGTTTGCCGGGGCTAAGCCTCATTTGCGGCATGTTCCGGGTGCCGGTGCATGGACGCAGCACCGTGACTTTACCGCGCCGAGCGGTAAACCTTTCAGCACACAGTGGGCGCAAAGGCAAACCTCAAACCATCCCCGATGATCCGTTTGGGCCTTTACCGTGGTCGCGTAGGTGTTTTGCAGCCTCGTAGACCAGCTTGGGTCCCCTGTATATCAGCCCGGTGTAGAGCTGCACCACGTCGGCGCCAGCCCTTATCTTTTCAAGGGCATCGTTCGCACTGAGAATACCGCCAACACCGATGATTGGAAACTTCGGACCAAGTGCGGCGCGTAGCTTTGCAATCACCTGATTGGATGGGGCAAGCAGCGGTGCGCCCGACAGGCCTCCTGCTTCCGGTGCATCTGCGGCATGCAGGACCTGTTCCCTTGACAGCGTTGTGTTGGTGGCGAGGACGCCATCGATTGAAAAGAGAAGGAGCAGTTGCGCAATGGCATCGATTTCATCAGTTTCAAGGTCTGGAGCAATTTTTAGAACCAAGGGTACCTTGCTGCCTTTGCGGCTATTTAATCGATCGCAGCGCTCGCGCAGGCGGCCAAGCAGTGCTTGCAGCGCGGCGCTGGACTGCAATTGACGCAGGTTTTTGGTGTTTGGCGATGAGATGTTCACCGTAACATAGTCCGCATAAGGGTGCACGGCGTCGAGGCAGCGCAGGTAGTCCTCGTCGGCATGTTCGATGGCCGTGGCAGCATTTTTGCCAATGTTCAGACCGATCGGACCTTGCCAGCGGCGGGCCCTGACATGCCGGAGAAAAGCATCCAATCCGTCGTTATTAAAACCGAGTCGATTGATCAGCGCTTCATGTTCTGTGAGTCGAAACATTCTCGGCTTTGGGTTACCTGGCTGGGCAACCGGCGTGACCGTTCCAACTTCAATAAATCCGAATCCAAGTCTGCCAAGCGCATCGATATGCGCTGCGTCTTTGTCCAATCCCGCTGCAAGTCCAACACGGTTAAGCAGTGTCAGACCCATGAAGTCAACCGGATCCTCAATCCTCTCATCGAGCAAATGCCTTAACAGACCGATCGCCTCAAGGGATTTGAGTTGGGCTAAGGTGAGGTGATGGGCAGCTTCGGCGTCAAGACGAAAAAGCAGTGACCGCACAACCGGATACCAGTTGATCATGACGTTTGCTATCGGTCCAAGGGGAAGCGTTAGTTGCGACTTAGCGCTGACCAGCGCCCTTGAATCAAACCTTGCATGGGCTGAAAGTCTGATTTGTAGGACATCTTCGGGCTTTCACGGATCCAATACCCGAGGTAGAGGTAGGGCAGGCCGCACTTCTGTGCCCAGCGAATTTGCCATAGAATGTTATAAATACCGAATTTTGCGCGTTCTACCGAAGCGTCATAAAAAGTGTAAACCGAAGACAGACCATCTGCCAGTTGATCCACAATCGAAACCATAAACAAGCGCCGATCGCTCGCCTCGCGAAACTCGATCAAATGAGTACGAACCCGGCTTTGTAATAAAAATTGTGCATACTGATCGCGGCTGTCCTGATCCATACCCCCGCCCGCATGCCGGATACGCTGGTATTTCAAATAAAGTTCATAGTGCTCAGCCGAAAAAGTGAGTGGCACAAAATCGACGGTCAAATCCTCGTGCGCCTTCCAAGCACGGCGCTGGCTTCGGTTCGGTTCAAAGTCTGCAACCTGTACGCGAACAGGTACGCAAGCCTTGCAGTCGTCGCACCACGGCCTGTAGGTGAAAACGCCGCTACGACGGAATCCGACCCTGACGAGATCGCTATAAACACCATGATGTATTAAATGATTGGGGGTTGCAACTTGCGAACGTGCTGCCTTACCCGGCAGGTAGCTGCAGGGGTAGGGCGCAGTCGCGTAAAACTGCAAGGTTGAAAAAGGGGCTTCGTGTGGGTGTGTCATGGCCAGTGCAATTCACAGCTCGACCAATCGGGTGGGGGGCGCTGACACAAGTCCCTGATCTGCATGAGGTAGCGATCTCTAGGAATCGGTTTTGCGCCCATCAGCGCCAAATGCTCAGTCTGCTGCTGGCAGTCTATCATCGTGAAGCCTTCGCGCGCCAGCAGCGCCACGAGGGCTGCCAGCACGATTTTTGATCCGTCGGGCAAGGTGGTGAACATGGACTCGCCAAAAAACATCTGCCCGATGTTCACACCGTAAAGACCCGCCTTTAGCTCATGCCTGTATCGAAGCTCAATGCTTTGCGCGTGACCGAGCTCGTGGAGACTGCAATAGGCGGCGATCATTGCTGCCGTGATCCAGGTGCCTGCCTGTCCGCGCCGGGGCGCTGCGCAAGCTTGCATCACTGCTTTGAAATCGCAACTGAGATGCAGCGTCCAGGCCTTGTCAAGACTCAATGCGCGTACCCGTTTGCGAAGCGAGCGGTGAAAGCGGAATTGATCGCAATAAAGCACCATTCTTGGATTCGGGCTCCACCACAAAACAGCCTGCCCCTCGCTGTACCAAGGGAAGATGCCTGCCTTGTAGGCCTCCAATAACCTCGATGCGTCTAGATCAAGGCCTGCGCAAAGCAGGCCGTTGGGTTCGACGAGCGCCTGCGCGGGATCAGGAAGCGCTTCGCTGGCGCGAACCCAAGGCAATCGCATCGTAGTGAAAGATAGATCGTTCAAAAGTAGGGTCGCGTTGCTGATCCTCCAAAAACCACTTCAGGGCTTTAAAGACCGTGCGAAAAGCAATTTGTTCCCATGGAATATCTTCTGCCCTGAATAGCTTGGCTTCCAAGCTTTCGTCTCCGGGATCCAGCATATCGGTCAACATGGTTGCACGGAAAAACAAATGAACCTGATTGACATGGGGCACATCAATCATGGCAAACGGCTCAAGTCCAGTGATCTGTGCACCAGCTTCCTCGCGTGTTTCGCGTTCAGCGCCTTGTTCGGTGGTTTCATCGTTTTCAAGAAAACCGGCTGGCAAAGTCCAAAATCCATAACGTGGCTCAATAGCCCGCCGGCAAAGTAAAATATGCTCATGCCAGGTGCTGATTGTGCCAACGACCATGTTCGGGTTTTGATAATGAATGTTATTGCAAGTTGTACAGACCCAGCGCATGCGGTTATCACCCGCCGGTATACTTTGTTGAACGGGACTTGCGCAGCTCGAACAGAATTTCATAAAAACCTGCCTCCCGGAGGGCGATCGATACAGGGACTGCATTTGCCGTGGCGCGTTCGCCAAGCGGTTCTTGCGAATCCACAGTTTAGCTCGCCGACTGCTTCTCTGTTACACTGCTGACATCTGACGCGGGGTGGAGCAGCCCGG
>DENJ01000111.1:115220-145524 GCA_002359635.1 Burkholderiales bacterium UBA2647 | reverse complement strand
TCGATGCACCTGCCGATGAAAAGACCGGAGCACTGAATGAAAACCAGCTACAACATAGCCGTCTTACCAGGTGATGGCATCGGCGTTGAAGTCATGGCTGTCTGCTTAAAACTTCTTGAACATTTACAAAAACAATCGAATGAGTTTCAGCTCAAGCTGAAGCAATACCCCGCCGGTGCGGCTCATTATCGGGATGTCGGCGATGCCCTGCCTCAAGGTACCTGGGAGGCATGTCGCGACGCTGACGCTATCCTTTTTGGTGCGATGGGCTTGCCCGAAGTACGTTATCCAGACGGAACCGAGATTGGTCCACAGCTTACGCTGCGTCAACATTTAGATCTATTTGCAGGTGTGCGACCGATCCGAGCCATACCTGGTGCCCCGCTTGCCCTCGCCGATAGCCGTGCGAAGTTGATTGACCTGGTCATCGTGCGGGAGCAAAGCGAAGGCTGGTTTTTCGGAAGGTATCATCCGGAGAAAGTCCCGAAAGCAAGTGTTGATGAAGCCTACGATCTTGGACGCATTACCCGTCAAGGTTCCGAGCGACTTTTCCACTTCGCTTTTGAACTCGCGCAGCACCGTGGCGAGCGCTTGCGAAGACCTCCGCGTGTCACCTGTGTCGACAAATCAAATGTGCACCGGGGGCAGGCCTTCATGTTCTCAATCTTCAAAGAAGTCGCGCAAGCTTACCCTCAAGTCCATGCCGACCAATGTTACATCGATGCGATGGCGCTCTATTTTGTAAAACAACCTTGGCACTATGACGTGCTGCCCACCGAAAACCAGTTTGGCGATATTTTGTCAGACCTTGGCGCCGCCCTGATCGGGGGCATGGGCATGGCCCCTTCGGCTGATATCGGACCCGAACATGCTTTGTTTCAACCCTCGCACGGCACAGCACCCGATATCGCCGGCCAAGGTGTCGCAAATCCTACCGCCATGTTTTTATCAGCTGCGATGATGTTGCAGTGGCTTGGTACGCGTCATCAGCATCCCGCTTTATTGCAGGCCGCGATTCGAATCGAAAAAGCGGTTGACCGCGCGTTTTCCGATCAGGCACTTAGAACACCCGATCTTGGAGGCGGGCATGGCACGCTTGAGGTCTACCAAGCAGTTATCAGCGCACTTTAAGACCATCAGTGTGCAACTTCACGGGAGCTCGCGTAAAGCGACCCTTCTGATTTTCCCGGAGATCGTCTTGGGTAAGCTTTCTCGAAACTCAATTTCTCTGGGATATTTATAGGGCGCTGTCTGCGCCTTTACAAAAGTTTGAATCTCGGCAGCAAGCTCGTCGCTGGGACTAAAACCTTTTGATAAGCTTATAAAAGCTTTTACAATTTCGCCGCGAATCGGATCAGGCTTGCCAATCACGGCAGCCTCGGCCACCGCTGGATGCTCAATTAAGGTTGATTCGACTTCAAAAGGGCTGATGCGATAGCCTGACGATGAGATGATGTCATCGGATCGACCGACAAACCAGATGTAGCCGTCCTCGTCGCGAGTTGCGGTATCCCCGGTGTAGTACCAACCATGACGGAATACGTTTGCGGTCGTTGCCTCATCACGGTAGTAGCCTCTGAATAAGCCCGGCGGATAAGGATCGGTGATTTTGACGGCGATATGACCGAGTTCATGTGCCGGCAGGATTTGTCCTAGCTCATCAACCACATCAACCATCAGGCCTGGACAAGGCTTGCCCATCGAACCGGGACGAATAGCCATACCCGGGAAATTGGCCACGATGTTAATGGTCTCCGTTTGTCCGTAACCATCATAAATATCGCAACCTGTTGCCTGCTTCCAGGCGCGCATCGCTTCTGGATTAAGCGGCTCGCCAGCCCCAAAACAATGGCGCAAAGCACTGAAATCAGCCCCGGTCAGATCGGCTTTTGCCATCAAGCGATAAATCGTCGGGGGTGCACAAAACGTACTCACCCGATGTTGGGCGATGATTTTCAAGTGCATCGCCAAGTCGAAACCTTCACCGTCATAAAGCACAATGCTCGCTCCTGCCAGTAAGGGCGGGTACAACAAACCCCAAGCGGCTTTTGCCCAACCGGTATCGGTCAAGGTCCAGTGCACATCAGATTCCCGCAGGTCTTGCCAATAGCGCGCTGTAATCCCATGCGCAAGTGCATAAGCATGATCGCGAGCGACCATTTTTGGCATCGAGGTTGTGCCCGAAGTGAAATAAATCAGCATGGATTCATCTGCACGGGTTGGCGGAATCATCGACCGATCCAATTGATCACTGGCCTGCGCGCAAAGTGATTCAAAGTGTTCCCAGCCAGATCGCGCTTCACCGACCAGAATCCGCTGTCTCAGCGTTGGACAATCGGCTTGAATCGATTCGATTGCTTCGGCGTGGGGGCCTGCAACCACAGCGAGTTTGGCATCAGAGCGATGGATCCTGTAGGCGAGATCTTTGGCCTTGAGTTGGTTGGTACCTGGCATCGCGATCGCACCAATTTTTGTACAGGCCAGAATGACAAAGTACCAAGCGGGAATTCTCGGCAACACGAGCAAGACAGTATCGCCCTTCTCGATACCCATGGCCAGGAGGGCATTGGCAAAGCGGTTCGACTGTTGCTCGAGATCGCTATAGCGGTAGTAGCTGACTTGATCGCCCGACCGGTTAATCGCAATCAAAGCTGTCTTGTCATGCTTGCTTGCGCGCGCTGCAACGATATCGAAAGCAAAATTAAAATCTTCTGGAACTGAAAATGAAAAATTGCGTCGTGCGGACTCATAGTCAAAAGGTGGGAATGGGGAACGCATCGTGCCAGATCTCCTTCCAATGGTTATCGATTGTTTTCTTGTAACAAAAGCTCGGCATCGTCAAGCTCAGCCTGGAGGGTCGCATGATCAATGCCATGCCGTTCGCGCAACATGGTTTGTAAAGCCCTGAGGGTTGCAGGCCATTGCTGCAGCGACAGAACCTGCAAATGCACTGTCATCGTGATGTGTCCGGGTGCGGTTTCCCATATGTGTAAATTGTGAACTTCCGTGACATTCGGATCCACCAATAAGTCCTCGGCGACCTGGGCAAAATTCACCACCTTAGGAACTTGCTCCATCAAAATGCGATACGAGTCGCGAAGCAACATCGTGGTTGAACGAAGCATCAGCGCGCAGACTAGCATTGACAGCATAGGATCAATCGGATGAAAGCCAGTAAGCCAAATGACAAAGCCCGAAATCAGGGCAGCAAGCGAACCGAGTAAATCACCCATCACATGCACCAGGGCCGCCTTGGTGTTCAAGCTTGCTTTATCCCGCGAAAGCAGCCATGCCACCAACAGGTTCACCAGCAGGCCCAGGGCAGCCACCAGCATGACCTGCTCGCCGACAACCTCCTGGGGTTTAAGAAAGCGCTGCAAAGACTCTATAACAATGAAGCCGATCAGACAGAGCATGGCGATCGCGTTTAGCCAGGCGGCGAGCACCTCCATGCGGCCATAGCCGTAAGAGCTTGTCGAGGTCGGCGCCTTGCGCGCAAGGCGCTGGGCCAGCAAGGCAAGAAAAAGCGAGGTCGCATCGGTGAGCATATGCCCTGCATCAGACATGAGCGCAACCGAGCCAGCATAGTGCGCAGCAATCCACTCCGCAGCAGCAAAACCAAGGGTGAGCAAGACAGCAAGGCCTAGGGCGCCGCTGCCCGCGTGAAGGCGAGCATGACCGTAAGAGGCATCAAGCCAATCATGGCGATGAAGATCTTGAGACATGGCGCGGAAAGCCTAACAGAACCCCGGCTTCACCATGACGTCACGAAAACGCCGCTGATAACAAAAACAAGACCGGCGATCAGCGCTAAAGTGCTGATGTGTTTCGGTTCATCATCACCTATTTCTAGTTCCTCAAGGCAAAGGAGATTTCCATGTTTTCACACATCATGCTGGGCACCAACGATATCGAGCGGTCGAAGAAGTTCTACGATGCGGTGCTCGGGACGCTTGGCATAGCACCTGGCCACATCGACAAGCATCGTATTTTTTGGCGAACCAAGACCGGTGTGTTTTCGACATCGCTGCCCATTGACGGCAACCCCGCCTCTGCCGGTAACGGGAGCACCTTTGGCTTTGCCTGCGACTCGCCCGAGAAGGTCCATGCCTGGCATGAAGCGGGCCTTGCCCATGGTGGCGAGGCAATCGAAGACCCTCCGGGCGTTCGCGAGGGCCCGGCGGGTAAGCTCTATCTGGCTTATTTGCGCGACCCGGATGGCAACAAGATTTGTGCGCTCTTCAGGATGCCGGCGGCCTGAATATCCTGCCCTAAGCAGGCGAGTCAGCCCTCTCAGAGTGGGCGTACCAGCCCTCTCGGAGCAGGCGAGTCAGCCCTCTTGAAGCGGCTGAGCCAGCCCTCATGATCCTGGCACGACAACGCTAAATTCAAGATGTGGAAACACTGCAACAGATCATCGCAAATAATTGTTCTTCATGATTATTTGCTCTACGATGAAGCGGTGTTTTCCCTCTTGAGGAGTTTGTGTCATGACACCAGTACCTTTTAACCCTGCGGAGTGGGCGGGTGCGATTATCTTGATTTGCCTTGTTGTTGCAGCAGCACTCGGCGGTGGCTTCACCCTGATTGATTCGGCGAATCAGATCAAGCAGCACTTTGACCCCTCCCAAAAAGCGGCAAGAGCGCGCAAAGAAGAAGCCAGACGCAAGGCAGCAATGCTTGCTGCACTCAAGGCTGAACTCGAAGCCAAGGCAAAAGCCGAAGCCCAAGGCAAAGCTTAGGTCCGATGGGCGATCAACGTTGAACCCGTCAACGCCTTTTGAAAACATCAATCTCTTTACAAGTGATCAAGCCCTGCTCGATCACTACCGCGCGCAGGCGGTCGGGCCCGCTGATCGCGACGACCCAGCAGGACTTCATGCGGAAAAAGAACTCGAAAGGCTCGGCGCTGAGCTCGGTGCAGCAGAGCTATTCGAGCTAGGCAGGCTGGCTAATACGTTTTCACCGCAGCTGATCACTCATGATCGCTTCGGGAAGCGGATGGATCGCGTCGATTTTCATCCGGCTTGGCATCAACTCATGCAGCGTTTGATCGCTGAAGGATGCCACTGTGAGCCTTGGATTAAGCCTGCGCAGGGTGCACAAGTGCACCGCGCCGCCAAATACTTGATGTTTGCTCAAGTTGAAAACGGCACCCAGTGTCCTGTCACCATGACTTTTGCGAGCATCCCGGTCTTGGCCAAGTCCTCCGGACTCGCCAAGGCCTACCTCCCCAAGCTGCTTTCGCACGACTACGATGCAAGATCGGTTCCTATCGAACTTAAGCACGGTGCGCTGATTGGCATGGGCATGACCGAGCGCCAGGGTGGATCGGATGTGAGGCGGAATGAAAGTTTCGCCCTGCCCGATGGGCACGATGCTTGGGGCCAGCGCTTTCGCCTGACGGGACATAAATGGTTCTTATCGGCACCCATGTGCGACGGCTTCTTGATGCTTGCCCAGCATGGCGAGGCCAAGTCAGATGCCTTAAGCTGTTTTTTTGTGCCCCGCCTGTTATCCGACGGTGCGAGCAATCATCTCGCCCTCCAGCGGCTCAAAGACAAGCTGGGCAACCGATCCAACGCATCAAGTGAGGTTGAATTCACGGGTGCCATGGGCTGGCTGCTTGGCGAAGCGGGACGGGGGATCACAACCATCCTCGAAATGGGTAACCTGACGCGCCTCGACTGTGCCCTCGGTAGCGCTGGTTTGATGCGCATTGCGCTCGCGAACGCGATCCACCACTGCAGGCAGCGTGAGGCCTTTGGACGGACCCTGAGCAAACACCCTTTAATGCAGCAAGTGCTTGCTGATCTCGCGCTTGAATCCGAAGCCGCAACGGCGCTCAGCTTACGTGTGGCAGCAGCACTCGATGGCATGCAGGCACAAAACCCCAGGGAGTCAGCGCTTTTGCGCCTTGCAACACCGCTTGCCAAGTACTGGATCTGCAAACGCGCACCTGCTTTTACCTTTGAAGCCATGGAGGTTCTTGGCGGTAACGGCTACATCGAAGAGGCGCCAATGGCGAGGATTTACCGCGAGGCCCCGGTTAATTCAATATGGGAAGGGTCAGGCAATGTGATTTGCCTGGATGTGCTTCGGGTGATCGGCAAGCATCCCGAGTGTTATGAAGCCTTGATCGAAGAGCTATCGCAGAGCAAGGGCATCGACCGCGACTTCGATCGCGCCCTGTTACATCTGCCCACGGAGCGGGATTCAGCGATGCAGGATTTGGGGCGCGCAAGGCAGATCACCGAAACCCTTGCAAAACTATGGCAGGCGGCACTGCTTTTGAGGCATGCCCCGAACTTTATCGCCCGTGCATGGTGTCACGCGCGGCTTGGCAACGACAATCTGATGACTTACCAGTGTTTCGGCACATTACCGTATGGCATCAACAAAGGCCTGATCATCGATCGTGCTCTGAGCGCCTGACAGACACCAGATCAAACCAGGATGAATTGACGCAGTAGCGATTCGTATTTCAACTGCCAACTTGCCAAGGCGCTTGGATCCCGTTCAAAGGTCAGACGCAGAAATTCAAGCACCAGATCGCATGTTGCTTGCTTAATCTGCCGGTTCGCTTCAAAACCGCCTGGTGCCTCGCGATCGGTGAACACACTGTGCGATCCGCCTTCGAACATGGCGAGACACTTTGGACGACCGCCGCTTGCTTCGAAAATGGCCAAGCGATCTTCGGGTCCGCTCAAGAGCCCAGGAATTCGAATCAGGTCTTCGCTACAGGTGATGTGAAGACTTGGCCGATTCATCGGGCCCAGAATCGACGCCCAAGAGGACTCACCGTAAAAAGCCGGCGCAGAAAGTGCAATCACAGCCTTTGGACGCGAATCCCGAAAGTCAATTTTTCGACCGTCTCGAACGACGCTTGCGCCCCCCAAAAGTAGCGCAGAATTCGCGCCGTAGGAATGGCCGGCTACGATAACGCGATTAAAGTCTAAACCTGCTGCCAGGGCATCAGCCTGCAATCGATCCAAAACAAAGCGCAGATCAAAGACCCTTGCGATTGCCTCGCTGTCCCCGCTTGCGGCAATTAACCGATCCGCCAGTAAGAAGGGGCTGCCCGATGTCCATATTGTTCGATCGCTACCAACATGTTGCGGGTGCAAACAAGCAACGCCTTTGGATGAAAGAAATTCGGCGAGATATCGATATCCGGCACGGGAACCACCCAGCCCATGGGAAAACACCATGATGGGGCAGGCGTCACCAAAGCGTTTGCCCTGCCCTCGAGGTCGATAAAGTCTCGTCGGGATTGCCCGCCCTCGCGACCTATCGAACCAGTCAAGTTCAATGACCTCATACATGCCCGGATCGGGACGCCACGCTTCGGCTTTGGCCGGAGCAATTCGGCCAAGCAACAAAGCCGCCGACCCGGCGCTTGCCCGTTGAATGTACTTACGACGCAAGGTGTTGATAGGGTTCTTCCTTTGGCTTACCACTATGCTTTGTGCTGAAAAGGCGTTTAGTCCAACTCAGGAGCTAATGTATGTCGACGATTCAATTCATCAATCCCAAGGGGCTTTTTAAAGGGTCTTTCTCGCATGTTGCCGCCGTGCACGGCGGGACCACCGTCTACATTTCGGGACAAGTTGCCTTTGATGAGGATGGCAAGGTATCCGGGAAAACTTTCGAAGCGCAATGCGTGAAGGTTTTCGAAAATCTTCAGCTTGCGCTTGCGGGCGCGAATGCGGATTTCTCACATCTCGTAAAAATGAATATTTACGTGCGCGACCTGACCAGTGAGAAGCTTCAATGCCTAAGAAGTGTTCGGTCGAGCTTTTTGGGATCCCATCAGCCCGCAAGCACGCTGGTGGCAACACCCGGTCTTGTGCACGAGGACTTAATGTTAGAAATTGAAGCCGTTGCCGTCATACCTCAGGCAGACGCTTGAGCAATGAGGCCGGACGCCGCACAAGCTAGAGCGCGTCTCAGCCCGGATTACCTTATTCAGCTCATTGATGCGATCGACCCCACCGCCTACGCCAGAACACGCAACCATCTCGACGGGGCTGTGACCGGACTATCGCCGTGGATTACCCATGGGGTCGTCACCTTGCGAGAACTTGCGGCGATGCTTGCGCGCAAACATCGCCTGCCGGTGCAGCATAAGTTGATCTACGAATTAGGATGGCGCGCCTACTTTCGCCACGTGCTTCATCATCACCATGAGGCCCTCACAACCTCGATGCACCCCGGGCCGATGCCTGAGCATGCTTATGCCAACGTAGCGCCTGCAGCCCTCATCGAAGGCAGAACAGGGATTCCAGCGATCGATTGCGCTGTTCGCTCGCTCTACCATCAGGGCTATCTTCACAACCACGCCAGAATGTGGCTTGCAAGTTATTGGGTTCATATCAGGCATGCAAGCTGGCAGAGCGGTGCGTCATGGATGCTAAAACATTTGCTCGATGGTGATATCGCAAGCAATGCGCTGAGCTGGCAATGGGTCGCAGGCACATTGAGCAAAAAGCCCTATCTTTTTAACGCTGAAAACGTTGCGCGCTTTGCGCCCAAGNNATGGTGGAGCCCTGGCACAGCCATTGATCAGGACTACGCCACGCTGAAAGCGATCAGCCGAGGCGAAAGCGTCCCGAATACCGCTGATCAAGGCCTGGCGATTGAGGAGCCTGTTTGCCTTAACGCGACAGAATTTGATGAGGGGCTGCTGAAATCCTATCGGATTCACAAGTCGATCGACGATGTCGCTAAAGCCGGCATCCAAGAAAAGCTCAGCGGCCCTCGCGGCCCGTTATTTATGGTCCATCCTTGGGCAATCCGCCGATCAGCGCCCATCATCAACGCCGGCAACTGGTGCTACATAGGCTTTATTCCTATCGACGCCGTTGCGATGACTTGGAGTCTCAAACGCTGGCATTGGGTTGTCGACATCATGAGCAGCATTTGTGATGATATTGTTATTGGATCTATCCAGGATTTAGACTCGTTTCATAAGCATGGTGTAGCCATGCATACTTGGCGTGATATCCACCTTGAAAGCTACTGGCCCCGATACGTTAAGCAACATCATGAAGAACCACTTTTTCCAGCGACTGATCGGTTTCACCGCTCGTTTTCCTCGTGGTGGCAAAGCATCAGCCGCAAGCATGCTGAGCTTGATGATTTGCTCACTGGCACTCTTTAAGCCACTTGAGGCGCACAGCCAGTATGAAGCCACAAAGGCCGATCAGGCGCTTCAGCAGATGGCCCCGGTCGATCAATCCAAATCTGGCATTGAACGCTCGGGATCAGCCCGCGAAATGACACTCGCCGTCAATCATGGTCCGAGCGAATATATCAAGGCATGGTGGTGGCCTGCTGCGGTCAAAAAGGGCGATCAGTCTGAAGAAAAAAGGCCAGCTATCATCTTGCTGCATGGATGCGGTGGGATGCTTGACCGTCATGGCCGACCCGATCAACGTATGCAGTTTTATGCAGCATGGCTTCTTAAACAGCATTGGCATGTGCTCGCCCTGGACTCGTTCAGCAGTCGAGGCGTGAGGGAGATATGTCGAAGGCCTCGTGGTGAACAAGCCATCGTCAACCAATCCTTAAGGCGCGCCGACCTTGCTGCTGCGATTGCCTGGTTGATAGCCCATGATGCCGTTGATCAAGATCGCCTGGCGCTGATCGGTTGGTCTAACGGCGGAAGCACTGTTCTAGAATATACACATCACAAAGAACCGCAGGGACTCAAAGCGCTGTATCCTGGCCTTAGAGCAGCGGCAGCCTTCTACCCGGGCTGCGCCTACCGGCAGCGCAATGGCTACCAAGCTACGATACCGGTGCTCCTTTTGTTGGGACTATCCGACGACTGGACATCGCCCGAACCCTGCTTCAAGCTTGCGTCGAGCCTTGTTGAGGTGACAGGCTGGGAAAATGCATTTCACGGCTTTGACGGTCATGCGCCGCTAAGATTCAGAACCGATATCCGTACCGGTACGAATCCCAGAGGTGTTCATCAGGGCGCAAACCGCGAAGCAGGCGACGAAGCAAAAATGTTACTCATGCATTTTCTCGCACAGCATTTGGCGAATGATGCGCGAGAAAACAGCACCTCGCCGGGCGCCAGAGCACGATCCATGGGCGCAGCCCCTGACGCAACGGCGATGTCAAGCGACACGCTATGAGATACTCNNAACGATAAGCCTTGCGGTCCGCCTTGCCAAACTCATTTGCCGCCAACACAAACAAAAGGATAGGACATGTTTCTTTGCCTCCCCTTCAAACGCATCCGAACAGCAATCCTTAGCGTCACCTTGTTGCATAGCGTCACCTTGTTAACCAGCATCGAGGTCTTCGCTCAATCCATCCAAGTCCAGGAGCCCTGGGTCAGGGCAACTGTCAAGGGCCAGCAAGCCACGGGAGCCTTCATGAAGCTCACGGCAAGTAGCCCGATGCGCCTTGTTCAGGCTCAATCACCGGTCGCCGGCTTGGTCGAAATTCACGAAATGAAAATGGAAAAAGATGTCATGAAGATGTCTGCTGTGGCTGGCATTGATTTACCGGCCGGGCGCGCGGTGGATCTGAAGCCGGGTGGTTATCATGTCATGCTGATGCAGCTTAAGCAGGACATTAAGGAGGGCGAGACTGTTCCGATTACCCTTGTCTTTGAAAACAAGGAGGGCAAGAAGGAGTCCGTCGAGATCAAGGCCTCAACACGCGCTCTCGGGCAGGCGGTCAAACACAAGCATTAAGCGGACCTGCTAGACGCACCAAGGATGGCCTAGCGGCGTTAGACGTGTAGCATGTCAGCCTTGAGCTCAAGGGACATCGATTGACTGCTCAAAGCAGGTTTTCCGGGAAAATAGGCCATGACAGAAACACACGAGGAAGAGGGCTCAGGCTCAGATCCGCAGCTGACGCAAACGCTCGCAGCGGATCGGCGATGTTGCGGTAATTGTGTTTCGTGGGACGGCACACGCAAATTCATCAAACGATTCCCACAAGGACAACCCTCCATCGATCACCCGGCTGTGTTTTTTACCAGAGTAGCGGATAAGGCTAACGGACATTGCCTTGCACCAGGTTCGATCAAGCACGGCAAGGAAATGCTTTATTCAGCCATTTGCCTGCAGTTCAAAGCTTACTTCAAGGGAACGCAGGCCGATCCCAATATGGCACTGGTCCATTTGAACCAGGCCTGCTGTGCCACCTGCTCGTGGTGGGAAGGCGAACGAAAACTCATTAAGAAAGAGGAACGCGATCGGGATGATCGTGTCACCAGGAAGGCTTACTTCTTGCGTATCGAGCGGGACCGTAGCTTTCGCTGTGTGAATCTGACTTCGCGCACCTCTTCGATGTACATGAGTCCCATACAGCACTGCGATCACTATCGCTACTTGTTCACATGATCAGGAGTTGAAGCGATGAATACCGTGAAAGAATTCTTGGCGTCAAGAACAAAGGCTCTCATGACCACCAGCGAAGAAACGCCGGTCAATCAGGCCGTCTCGATGATGGTGGCCGATAACATTCATAGCCTGATTGTGATGAAAGACGATCAAATGGTTGGGATATTCACTGACCGAGACTATGTCCACAAAATTGTGGCAATCCAACGTGACCCCGCCGAATTGACGGTCGGTGATGTCATGACGAAGGACGTCACCACGGTTTCACCCGACGCAAGTATTCAGGACTGTATCGAATTGATGAATGCTGGAAAATTCAGGCACCTGCCGGTCAGCGAGGCAGGTCGGGTGATCGGCATGATTTCGATGACCGATGTCATGAGGCTGCTTATCGATTTTCATGACCAGGATATCGAAACTTATTTCTGAGGAGAACCGTGTTGAAACGCACCGCAAAACAAGAACTCGTCGCGCTCTACTTTCGCTATCGCCAATTGATTGAAACCGTTCGCGAATCCTTTGACTTCGATGGTTTAACGCCCGATCATGAAGAATTACTCGATGTGGTTTGTGAGCATTGGCACAACGGCACGCCCTTAACCGTGCGCCAAGTCATGAGCTTTGAGCATTTGGCGAGCACGGTCACCATTCATCGTCGCTTGAAAAAGCTCCGCGCAATGGAACTGATCGCGTTGGAAACCTCCCAATCGGACTCCCGAAAACGCGAGATCATCCCAACGAAAACAGCGCTTGACTTGTTTTCGGCCAAGGCAAAAGCCATGCAAACCGCAACGCGTTAAGCGCTCATCACGGCAAGACTTACACCAAAGTTGTATCAAAAGGGCTTCCACGTCTTTTGAATTAACCGTAGACTCCCAGAGATGGTGAGAACCGGCAGGGTTGATCATTTTTCGGGCCTGCCTACGGCGTGGGGGCGCTTGATCAGGTCTCATCCACCAAAGGCCTGTCCTTGACAGAGATTCCGCGCAGCAAGGAGCAAAGATGAGAAAACGTTGCTATTGGGAGCGGGTTCGCTTTGATGGATCGCTTCAAAACAACACCTACGTCGTGATGGACGGTGGCAAGCTCGTGATTTCCACGACTTCACTGGATATGGCTCGCATGGCCTACCAAAAAGCATTAGACGGCAAACATGTCGGCCAACAGCTTGAAGAGGCCGCTGCAGGTGGCAGCACACCGGAACTCTGACAAAGTCTTTAGCAGGCTGCGACAGCTTGGGACAAGCTAGGTGTTGAGCCCCAAGCAAGTCAAGCCTATCCCGGCCGATGGCGCTGATGCCCAAGGCCGGCACCCTGAGCCCGAGCCGGCAGAAACCCAGACCGCAAGCACCCCAGCCATCGATTTACGTGGCTACCAGTTGCAACTCAATGAATTGATTCAGCACGAGCGGCTGAGAGTACATCTGCAAGATGGAAGCATTTTTGAAGGCAAGCTGTTCGATGGTTTGCCGCAAGGCGATGCGAGTTGGACGCAGCCTGACGGCATACGCATTGAAGGACGTTGGCAAGCCGGTGAGCTGATCGGTGAAGTCCGTGTCAGCTATCCTGACGGTTGCATCTTTCAGGGCCAAGTGCTCGACGGATACGCTCAGGGCAGCGGCAAAACCAAACGTCCGAACGGCATGGTTTACGAGGGCCAGTATCAGGAAGGGCGGCCGAAGGGATTGGGTCGACTTACTTGGCCCGACGGACGGGCTTTCGAAGGACGCTTTGAGGATGAAGCCAATGGCTTTGGGCGTCTAGCATGGCCCGACGGTCGAGTATTCCAAGGCCGTTTGCGGGACGGTGAACTCGCCGATGAAGGCGAGTTGACCTGGCCGGACGGAAGAAGCTATCGAGGCGCATTGTGGATGGCCGAGCCCAACGGCCAGGGCGAGATGCGCTCGCCAGACGGTAGTGTTCATCTTGGGGCGTTCAAAGCGGGTCAGGCCAACGGCCCAGGCGAGAGGCAATACGCCGATGGCTCGCGCTTTGTTGCTCATTGGCGAAGCGGTCTGGCTGAGGGAGAGGCCACAAGTTTTGCGCCCGACGGTATTCGTACCGTCGGTCATTGGCGACGCGGCAAGCGTGATGGCGATGCACTGTCGCACTGGCCCGATGGTCGTCAAATGCTTGTGACCTGGCGTGATGATGTGGCGCAGGGCTTGGCAACCATGACCTGGCCTTGCGGCAAGCAGCTGACCGGTCCATGGGTCGACGGACGCATCCGTGGGATGGCTTGCTTGCGCTTTCCCGACGGCCGCGAGCTACAGGGGCAATTCGAAGGCGATTTACTGCGCGGCCCAGGCAAGCTCAGCTGGCCTGATGGGCGTGTCTACACCGGGCAGATCAGCAAGGAGCGGCCGCAGGGACAAGGCAGCATGCATTGGCCCGACCAGACAGAGTATGTGGGTCAATTCGACGATGGCGTACCTCAAGGGGACGGTCGACTGCGCAGCGCAAGCGGCAATTTGTTTATCGGTCGTTTTGAGCGCGGCGAGCCAGCGGGCTTTGGCACACTTACGCTTGCCGACGGAACAAGCTACGCCGGGGACTGGTTTCAAGCCGCCATCCGCGGGCGTGGCAGCATGGTCTGGCCGGACGGCAGGCGATATCAGGGCCCCTTCGAAGGCCACACCCCAAAAGGCGAAGGAAGCCTGCACTGGCCCGATGGAAGAAGTTATGAAGGCTATATCGAGCAGGGCAGACCGCACAAACAGGGCGTCATGCGCTTGCCTGACGGTAGAAGCTATGTTGGGGAGTTCGAACACGGGCGCTTTCATGGCGAGGGTATTCTTTCTTGGCCCGATGGACGAATGTATTGCGGCAGTTGGCAACGGGGCAGACGTCATGGCCAGGGTTTGGCCATTCTCGAAAGTGGCCTGCGCTATGAAGGCGACTGGTACCGGCACCGTATGCATGGCCAAGGCCATTTGCGATGGCCGGACGGACGAAGCTATCTTGGGCAGTTTGAGCACGGCGACCCGCAAGGGCTTGGTCAGATGGATTTGCCCGACGGACGCCATTTTGAGGGCCATTTCTCAGCTGGCGTACCGCAGGGCCAGGGCATTTTGCGACTCGCGGACGGTCGCATCTTCCAAGGTCACTGGCTCGAAGGCGAACTCATTGGCGAAGGTTCGTTAAAGTCCATTGATGGCAGCATCTACAAGGGGTTTTTCTTGGGTCACGAACCCCATGGGCAAGGTCGACTGAAAACAGCCGATGGAAGCCTGTATGAGGGGAGCTTTGAACACGGCAAGCCCCAGGGTCATGGATGCTTACGATCACCCGATGGGCGCGTCTACCGCGGTTTGTTTCATCAGGGCCACGCGGAGGGACAGGGCGATCTTCAACTCAGCGATGGACGACGCTACGTTGGCGGTTTTGTTGCCAAACACTTTCACGGGCATGGCAGCTACTACTGGCCCGATGGCAAGAGCTATCATGGACAGTGGGAACAGGATAAGCGTTGCGGCAGAGGGGTTTACACGCTCTCAGACGGTTCGCGCTACGTAGGATTTTTTGAAGCGGACCAGCCGCATGGACTCGGCATGCTTTACGACGCCAAAGGACAGGTCAAACAGGCCGGCCGATGGGTAAACAATCGCCTTGTTGAGCCCATCAAATTGCAAACCAAAGACTACCCGTTTGAAGCCAGAAACGACGGGGCCGATGCTGTTTGACGTGACTCGTAATCTTTTTGGATCGATTGCGCGCGCGAGAAATAGGCCCTTGAATCAGCAAATGCGGTCAGATCGCTGGTTTCACAGCTGATGACTGACTTTGATGCTAGCGCAACAATACCGACCGCACGGGTGTCCGCCGGTTCACCTTCAACAACAAACACGGCACGGTTTGAGCCATTCACGTACCAGGCACCAATCAGCCGGCACCGGGCTGATTGGAACAAGGCCTCGACTTGTGACTGCCTGTCCTCAGGGTGGGTCATGAACCATTCCATCGCCTGAGGGGCGTAACTGATGTTGAGCATTACAAGAGCCATTCTTTTCTCCATCACTGCGCCATTCTCGGGCATTCGTTGTCAGTATGCTTCATCTGACATAATTAGAAGGCTACGCGCCCCCTTCTCCCTGGAGCCCATTATGCGCATTCCACCAAAACCAAATGATTTATCGGAGCCAGCCGATACGATTGCCGCAATGCGCAAGCGCCGCGGCGGGCCGTTATCGAACCTTGACCGGATTCTTTTGAATTCTCCGCCGATGGCCAAGGCCTGGAATGATTTTATGGGCATCATCCGTGGCGAAATCATGGTCGATGCGCGGATCCGTGAATTGGTGATTTGTTCCTTGGCCGCCCTACACGGTACAGACGCTGCTTTCAACCAGCACCTCGTCGGTTTTCGTAAACTTGGCGGCAATGAAATGCAAGCCTCCGCCTTGCGAGATCCAGTGACGGCTGTTGGTAATCGGGCGCTCTTCCCCGGACTTGATCGCGCTATTCTTGCCCTTACCGTTGAAATGACCCGTAAAACCAAAGTTAGCGATCCGGTGGTTGCCGCCATCCGTACCGCCCTTAACGAACAACAACTCCTCGACTTAATGAGCTTGACCGCGGCCTATATCATGGCGTTTCGCTTGATGGCTGCGCTTGGTTTTAACGAAGCAGACGGTTTTCCCGAGTAAGCGTCGACATTCACGATTGACGCAGGCACCAGCGTATGTCTGCCTCGACCGGCGTGGTGGCGCGAAAACCCGACTGATGCTCGCGCCGTTTCGCGTTCGCGGCTTCCGTTTTCAGTGGGCTGGCGATCTTGCCATGTCCTGGGCGGTCGAAATGGAAGTTCTGATCTTAGGTTGGTTCGTGCTTGTCGAGTCGGGATCGGTGAGTCTTTTGGCTGTGTTCGGCGCGCTTCACTATATCGGCTCCTTGATTTCGCCGATCTTTGGCGTAGCAGGTGACCGAATCGGCTACGCCAAACTCTTTTGGATGACCCGCGCTTTTTACGCCCTGTTGGCCGGCATTTTGCTGTTGCTAGCCTGGCAGGATGCCCTGACGCCGGTAGCGGTGCTTGTGGTGGCTTTGCTCGCGGGTATTGTCAGACCATCCGACATGGTGATGCGCTACGCCGTGGTTGCCATGATTTTGCCGCCTCAACAGTTAATCGGGGGCCTTGGGATTGCAAGGATCACATCGGATTCTGCACGTATTGCGGGGGCACTTGCGGGCGCTTCAACGGTTGCGGCTTTTGGCATGGTCTGGGCTTATGTCGTGATTGTGGGTCTTTACTGCATGAGCTTTATCTTGACCAGACAAATTCTTTCTGAAGACGTCAATCGCATCGTCCGGGACAAAGCCGACCATCACCAGCAGCTTGTCGCAGCGATGAGCGATCTAGGCACGGCGTTTCGCTACGTCTGGGATAAACCAGTACTGCTTGGCGCGATGTGGCTTGCCTTTCTTGTGAATTTGCTCGCGTTTCCATTTTTTCTCGGCCTTTTGCCTTATGTCGCAAAACATCAGTACGGCCTGGGTCAAGAGGGCCTGAGCACACTTGCTGCTAGTTTTGCTTTCGGGGGTCTGATGGGCTCGCTCGCCCTGGGATCAAACAAACTGCCGATTGGCGCCGCGCGTGTCATGTTGCTCGCAGCAATGTTATGGTTTTTAATCGATTTTGCCTTTGCCCTCAGCCGCGAACTTCGCACAGGGATCGTACTCCTCACGTTTGCGGGGCTGGCTTCTAGCCTCTGTCTGACACCACTTGCAGCCGTGATGTTGAGAGGCACGGAGATCGCCTATCGAGGTCGGGTCATGGGTATGCGCATGCTTGCGATCTGGGGCCTTCCGATCGGTTTGTTGCTTGCCGGACCTCTGATTTCGCGATGGGGCTTTGAAAGCGTGGCCTCTGCCTATTCGGCAACAGGATTTGCGCTCACGCTTTGGATGACGTTGTATTGGCGCAAAGCATTGTGGTCGAGCAGCGCGATCTCTAATCGACGCAACGAGTTGGGATCATGAAGCTTTCTGAAAGCGGCGTCATGGCCCACCTTGTTTTGCCTGCCCCTGCGATGCAATCCTGCCAAGGGCAGACGGCGTTTAAGCGGACTGGCGAGAAGAACTGATCGTGCGGGACCTTTGCCAGGGATTGCAAATTGTCTGGTTCAAGCGTGATCTTCGCCTTGACGATCATGAGCCCTTACATGCTGCGTTAAGCGAAGGCCCAGTGCTTGTTCTTGTCCTGATTGAGACCGGGCTATGGCGAGCCAGCGGGCTTGCTGCTCAACACCATGAGTTTGCGCTTGAGTGTTATCAGGATTTGCATGACGACCTGACTTCCTTAGGTGCGGGCTTAAATTTGATGCTCTGTGATCAAGCAAAAGAGGCCTTTACCTGGCTACATCAGCACATCGGCATTGCATGTATTCACAGCCATATGGAAACAGGTGACGGGGCAAGCTACCGCCGCGACCGCGAGTTGCTTCAATGGTGCAGGCAGGAAGGCGTGCCCTGGCGCGAATATCGACAGTTCGGCGTGGTAAGAGGGCTTCGAGAGCGAAAAGCATGGGCATCCCAGTGGGAAAGCTTGATGCGCCAATCGAGATTTGCGCTTGACCGCTTCAGAGCAACAGGAGCGCTTCGTGAAGGAAGAGCCAAGCTTTATAGCGGCTCGGTCCGGACAGGCGACCAAGCCCTGCTTCGTTCAAGCCAACCCATCCCGCATGAAACGCTCCTTCTGATTCGTTTGCCTTTGGCACAGATTGAGCATTCAACTGAGGTTGCGTCCTTGGACTTACCATCCTCAGAGGCGCTTGGACTAAGCCCGCTTCGACCACCGAATCGTCAGCGCGGCGGCAGGCAAGCGGCGCAGGCGTATCTCACGAGCTTTCTTGAGACGCGCAGCGCCTTTTATCGCGGGGGTATTTCCTCACCGCTCCGCGCGCCTGAGGCCTGCTCAAGACTTTCGGTCTACTTGAGCTTTGGCTGCATCAGTCTCCGCGAAGCGGTGCAGGAGAGCCGATGCAGGCTGGCGCTTATTGGCGATCGATCTAATCGGCAATACAAAGGGCTTGAAGGGTTTCTGAGCCGATTGCATTGGCACTGTCACTTCGTTCAAAAGCTTGAAACAGAACCTGCAATAGAATGTTCTAATATGCACCGCGGTTATGATGGTTTGCGCGAATCTGACTTCGATCAGGCGCGGTTTGAAGCTTTAAGGGCTGCGCAAACCGGGTGGCCGATGGTCGACGCCTGCGTTCGGATGCTCGAGGACTGCGGCTGGCTCAACTTCCGAATGCGCGCGATGCTGGTGTCGGTTGCAAGCTATCCGCTTTGGTTGCACTGGCGCGATGTTGGTCTATGGCTAGCCAAGCACTTTCTCGACTTCGAAGCCGGCATTCATTGGAGTCAGATGCAAATGCAGTCTGGCACCACGGGTATCAACACGACCCGGGTATACAACCCGATCAAGCAAGCCATCGAGCATGACCCGCAGGGCATTTTTGTGAAGCGCTGGCTGCCGGCTCTCCGTTCAGTGCCCGATCAATATGTTTTTGAACCCTGGCTTGCGCCCCTTCGTTTGAGAGATTCAAGGACTGAACCCATTGTTGAGCCGATTGTCGATCTGGCGCGTGCAACCCGCGAAGCTAAAGCGAAAGTGCATGCCCTGCGCGCTGAGGCTTCGGTGATTGCTCAAAGCAAGTCCGTGGTACGCAAACACGCATCAGCCACACGTAGCCAGGAACGTTACCTCCCGAGCTCAAAGCGCGAGCTTAACAAGGGGGCTGGCCAGGGCGGAGCGCTGTCTCAAAAGGCGACTCAGATGAGCTTTGATTTTGATTAAGCCTGCAAGATTAAAAGCTCATCGCCTATAAGCGATTCATTCAGCGGGCTTTGCTTGCAGCGCTCGCATCCATGCAGATTACAAGCTCACTCAGTACTTCGAGCGCCTTATCCTCGAGCAGGTTCACGCCGGGCTTGCGCTCAATCCAGTCCGCTAGCGTTTGGTCACGGGCACGCAAACAGGCCTTCATCTGAGGTTCTAGGCATGCAATCAAAGCTTCAAGCCAAAGTCCGACGAGGGCAAGGTCTTGTGCTGATTGATCCAAATGTTGACATGACCGCCAGGCATCATCCCATTTACGCTCAGCGCGGATCCGCCATGCCTTAAAGTGCCGCCAGGTCTGCGCCGCAGGCATCCAGCTCTCACCGGTCACCCATCGATTGACACTGAAAAGCCGATGGGGCCTGCCACGCCAATTCAATGCGATCGCAAGCAGATGAACGTCCTCGGGTTGGTGGTATTGAAACACATGAAAATGTCCCGCTTCAGCGTGCTTTGCATCATGTCGATGAAAGAAACACAAACTCTTATTGTTTTTAGATTTTAAATCGAATTCGGGGAAGTGTTGCGCTTCATCGCCAAGGCGCTGATGGCTTGAGCGGCTGAGGCCGAGTGCCCCAAGGATGCCGTGTTTGGGATAGCGCATGCTCAAGGCACGGTCGCATTGATACCATCGCTGATACCATTGATGAACAGTCGTAGGCAACGCCATAGACTCCGTTGGTAAGCGCTTGAGGGGATGGGATGGCTGTTCGCTGAGGTTTGGGTGGGTGTTGCTAGGGACAACCCTGCAACACCCGAAGCCCGCATGACCGGACCGACATGGGCAGTTGTGCCAATGTCCTCTGCAAAGTGATCCTGCTTAAAGACGCCTGGACAACGCTTTCGCGCAATCCGCTACCTTTACTTCTTGGCGCACTTGCCGTCCTTTTTGGCGCACTTGGCCTGTTCCTTGTTGGACCCGCATTTCTTGCCGCAGGCTTTCACTGCGGGCGCTGCAATGAGTGCAGACGAAGCGAGCGCCATGGCCAAAAGAGCTTTGCGATGTTTCACGGATCACCTCCTTTCCTTGTTGAACGAATCCGAATCGTAGCGCAAGCAAGGGCCTTATGCTATGAAGTCAGCTCTTGGGAGGAGGTCTTGTGAAGCGTTTAATGAACAAGGTTGTTGTGGTTACCGGTGCGGCGTCGGGGATTGGCCTTGCGTCGGCCAAAGCCTGCCATGGCGAAGGCGCCATTGTTGTGTTGACCGANNCCCGGTTTCGTCGACACGCCGTTGGTTCAGCGGGCTGTCAAGCAAACGCCAGATTCCCCTTGGGGTTTGCAAGGTCTGCGCGACAAGCACCCGATAGGCCGACTCGGCCTGCCAATGGACATCGCCCAAGGCGTTGTCTTTCTGGCCAGTGACGAATCGTCCTTCATGACAGGGGCTGAGCTTGTTATTGATGGTGGCTATACCGCACGATGATCGACCCTGAACTTGTGGCATTGCCGATGTTTGGGCAACTTCATGGGTGTTGAATGAAGCAATTCTCCGCGCTTCACCGATCAGCCAAAAAACTTCTCAAACGCTTCGATGGTTTGCACCGTTGCCTGCTCAGCAGGATAGTGACCGCAAGGCAGGGCCTCCATGATGTGAATATCAGAACAATATAAGGGCCAGACCGATTCAGGCCGATGCCGCAACGCTGTATGGCTCAAAGCTCCCCAAAGAATCATCGTCGGTACCGTTAACTTTCGCCCAGCTTCAAAATCAGCGCGATCCATCGCCAAATCGATACTTGCCGCGGCCCGATAGTCTTCGCAGACTGCGTGAATATGTTCTGGCGTACAGTATGAGATATATCGTTCTATTTCTTCGTCATTAAAACCGCCCTTTCCAGGCCCTTGTTTCATGAGCTTGTCGCGAATATAGTAGGACGCATGCGGACCTAACAGGGTTTCGGGAAAAGGCTTCGCTTGAGCCATAAACCACCAGTGATACAAATCAAGGGCCATGTCAGCCGTGATGTTGTTAAACACAAAATGGGTGGGCAAAATATCGAGCAATGCAACCCGATTGACCCGTTGCGCCTGATCCATCGCCATCCGGTAACTCACCCTTGCGCCCCGATCATGTCCAGCCAAGGCGAATCGGTCAAAACCCAGATGGGTCATCATCTCGAGCTGATCAAGACCCATACGCCGAAAGCTATAATTTCGATGATCGTCTTCACCAGGAGGCTTGGAGCTCTTGCCATAACCTCTTAAATCACTGGTCACCACGGTGTAGCGCTCAAGCAGCTTTGGCAACATCCGGTCCCAACTGTGTTGCGACAAGGGATTGCCGTGCAGCAAAAGCAAGGGCGGGCCCTTGCCAGCAATCCGGCCATGGATCGCTACCAAGGGATCGCTCGTTTGAAAGACGAAATCTTTCATCCCGATGCTCATGCTCAGTCTCGCGATTGTTAAGCTTGGTTGTCGATCGAATTTTGCCGGTCGCGTTCGGTCCAGCCACGTCGGTAACCGGCCCGAAAACCAAGCCAAGCGGATACGGCTCCGACAAGGATCAAGATGATGACAATGGCAGCAATCATGCAACAACTCCAGACATGCAAGAAACGCTTCATCCGCACAAAAAGACTTTACAGTGAAGTATTGACCTTTTTTAGGGATGTCAAAGATGGATTGTGCCCGTTCCGGCCAGCATCAAGAAGCAGCGATCCTGATTGCCGGCGGCGGGATCGGCGGACTGGCGGCAGCGCTTGCGCTGGCCAAGGCTGGAAAACGCGTCAAAGTGCTCGAGCAAGCCGCTGAGATTGGTGAAATCGGTGCAGGTATGCAACTCGGGCCCAATGCCTTCCATGCTTTTGACTTACTCGGCGTGGGTCCGATCGCGAGGCATCACGCCGTTTACACCGATTTTTTGGTGATGCACGATGCGATGGATGGCTACCAGGTCGCTAAGATTCCCACGGGTGAGGCCTTTATAGCCCGATTCGGAAACCCCTACGCCGTGATTCATCGGGTTGATGCCCATAACAGCCTGCTTGAAGCGGCGCGAAAAGTCCCGAGCATCAGCTTTCATACCTCCATCAGGGTTTGCTCGATCAGCCAGGACGAGCAGCAGATTTGTGTGCAGGACCAACACGGTATCAAGCACTTCGGCGCAGCGCTCATTGGCGCGGACGGCATCAAATCGATCGTGAGGGAACATTTTGTGGGTGATCCGGCAAAAGTAACCGGCCACGTGGTCTACCGGGCGGTGGTCGATCGGGAGGATTTTCCGGCCGATTTACGCTGGAACGCAGCTGCGATCTGGGTCGGACCAAGGTGCCATCTGGTTCACTACCCGCTAAGAGCTGGCGAACAATACAACGTGGTCGTGACCTTTCAGAGCCGTCACGAGGAGCAGTGGGGTGTGCGTGAGGGAAGCGCCGAGGAGGTTCAGTCTTATTTCCAGCACATCCTGCCGATAGCAAGACAGCTGATTGATCTGCCCAAATCCTGGAAGCGATGGGCCACCGCGGACCGTGACCCGATCGGTCGCTGGAGCTTTGGTCTTGTGACCCTGCTCGGAGACGCTGCTCATCCCACCACACAATACATGGCTCAAGGTGCCTGCATGGCCTTAGAAGATGCAGTCACCCTGGGCCAATGCGTCGAGCAGACGCCCGATAATCTCAAGCTTGCCTTTGAACGGTATCAAAACGCACGTATCGCCCGCACAGCGCGTATTGTTTTATCCGCGCGTGAAATGGGCAGGCTTTACCACGCTGAGGGTGTCGAGCGGTGGGTTCGTAATGATTTGTGGCGCGGACGCTCAACGGATGGCTTTTACGATGCCTTGCAATGGCTTTACGGTTGGCAAGGCGATCTGCCATTGCATGGAGGACATCGCTTATGAATGATTTGGGCCGATTAGAGGACTTACCTCAGGCGTATCTTGATGCCCTGAGCGCTCACCATCTCTTGCCCCTGTGGCCCAGTCTTCGCGGCGTGATGCCGGCCAACCGTCCGAGCACGCGTACGATCCCGACGCTTTGGCGTTATAGCGATATTCGCCCGCTCTTGATGCAAGCGGGCCATCTCACACCGATCCAAAAAGCAGAACGACGCGTGCTTGTGCTTGCCAACCCAGGCCACGGACTCGATCGCATGCAGGCAAGCCCTGCCATGTATCTCGGCATGCAGTTATTGCTGCCCGGCGAATCGGCCCCTGCGCACCGGCACACGCCCAACGCAGTAAGAATGGTGGTCGAGGGCGATGGTGCCTACACAACGGTTGAGGGCGAGCGCTGTGAAATGAAACGCGGCGATCTGATTCTTACGCCCTCGGGTCTCTGGCACGAACATGGTCACGATGGCACAGCACCGGTTGTTTGGCTTGATGTGCTCGATTTGCCCTTGGTGTATTACCTTGAGACTTCCTATCATGAGTCCGGGGCTGCGCAGCGCCCATGCATGCATCAAGCGGCGGGTTCAGGCGCTTACCCGTCAGCAGGGCTTGCACCGACGCAAGGTCTTCGACGCAAGTCGAACCCCTATCCGATGCTGCACTATCCCTATGAGAAAACGCGGGAGAGCCTCGATCGCCTGGCCGACCAAGCTAACGGTACCGCGTCTTTAACTTATATCAACCCCGAAAGCGGCAGCGACGCTTTGCAAATGCTCGGCTTCTACGCGCTAAAGCTCGGGCCCGGGAAAAGCTGCGATCTGCCTGCTCAATCGAGCGCGATGATTTTGCATACGATCGAGGGGCGTTGCGATGTTCGCTGGTCGCACACTGAGCAATCCGAGGTGAGCCTTGGCACCATCGACCTTGCCGACACAGCATGCCTGCCGGGCTATGTCACGATCCATTTGGCAAATACCGATGCCGAGCGGGCCTGCTACCTGTTCTTGGCCGATGAAAGCCCACTGCACCGAAAGCTTGGTCTTTTTGAAATCCGCGCCTGATTANNCCGCGCCTGATTACACGAGCACCCGCGCCTGATTAGACAAGCATCCGAGTCTGATTAGACGACCGAAGTGCACTCGTGCCATCATCCATCTTTATCCCACTTTCACCGAGGAGACAGAACAATGAAGTTTCGGCTCGCCCCAATCGTTTTGAGTCTTGGCATGATCACTGCATCGGCGTCTGCGATGGCGCAAACAATCACCTTGAAGGTGCATCATTTCCTAGGACCTCAGTCGATTCAGCACACCAAAATGCTCGCCGATTGGTGCGCCAACATCGCCAAAGATTCGAACAATCGCCTGCAGTGCCAAATCTTCCCTGCGATGCAATTAGGTGGCTCACCGCCGCAGCTTTTTGATCAAGCCAAAGACGGTGTTGCTGATGTGGTCTGGACGGTAGCGGGCTATTCCGCGGGACGCTTCCCGAAGTCGGAAATTTTTGAGCTCCCCTTCATGATGACCAACGCTGAGGCAACGAGTCGTGCCGCCTGGGATTTTGTCCAAAAGCACGCGATGGATGAGTTCTCGCAAGTGAAACTGTTGGCGGTTCACGTTCACGGACCTGGCAACATCTTTACAAAAAACAAACCGATCAAAACCCTGGCTGATTTCAAAGGCATGAAGCTTCGTGCGCCCACCCGCCTCACCAACAAAATGCTTGCGATGCTCGGTGCCACCCCTGTTGGCATGCCCGTTCCTCAGGTGCCTGAGGCTTTATCCAAAGGTGTGATCGATGGCGCCGTGATTCCTTATGAAGTTGCTCCCGGTTTGCGCGTTCAAGAATTGACCAAGTATGTTGCAGAACCCGATCGCAGTTTTGAGGCGCTTTACACCACCGTCTTCGTGGTGCCGATGAACAAAGCGAAATACGACTCGCTACCCGCCGACTTGAAAGCCGTGATTGATAAGCATTCGGGACGTGAGTTTTCCGCCTTCCTCGGACGAACCCAGGCGGGCAACGATGTGCCGGGACGTGCCACTTTCGCAGCGACCCAAGGCTACACCATCAACCAGATTCCTAAGGCTGAGCTTGAAAAATGGCGCCAAGCAACCGATCGTCTCGATGACGAATGGGCCGAGGAGATGTCAAAGCGGGGCGCCGACGGCAAGGCCTTGCTCGCTTCAGCGCGGGAACTTATTAAAAACTATACTAAATAGTATAGCGCCTACTTGTTAGCGCGTACCAAGGGTAATCCATGCATTACGACACCAAGCACAATCAACATGGTATGCAACACGATCCCTTTAAAGCGGTGGTCGTGCCCCGGCCGATCGGCTGGATTTCCAGCGTATCGCCCGAGGGTGTTCTGAATCTTGCGCCTTATAGTTTTTTTAACGCCGTTAGCGACAAGCCGCCGATGGTGGTTTTTTCCTCTGGTGGACGCAAAGACAGCCTAAGAAATATCGAAGCATCGGGTGAGTTCACATGCTCGATCGCAACCGATGCATTGCGCGCGGCGATGAATATGAGTTCAGCCGCGGTCGGGCCTGAGGTTGACGAATTTAAGCTAGCTGGTCTGACCCCTGCGGCATCGCAATTTGTAAAAGCACCTCGGGTGGCAGAAAGCCCAGTGGCACTCGAGTGCAAACTTTGGAAGACGATCACACTTCCTCCGCCCGAAGGCAAGTCTGAAGCCTTATGGACGGTTGTTTTCGGGGAAGTCGTCGCTGTTTACATCGATGACCGCTATTTGCGGGATGGTCGCATCGATGTTGCTGCCATGCGCCCCATCGCCCGGCTTGGTTATATGGATTACGCCGTTGTCGGCACAGAGAATATGTTTGCGCTGAACCGACCCACGGTCAGTGCCGACGGAACTTCAGCATCGGTTGACAATCGGGCCTGGGATGGGGTTTATCGCTAGCGCACTGAAACCCTGCCCCGGGGNNGTCTTTTTTGCTTAGGCTTTTGTGCTCAGCCGTCAAGCGCTCGCGAGTAAGCGAGCGCACAATCGACCATCTCAGCCGTACATCCCAAGTATTGGCCGGGGTCGGTTAAAGCGAGGCATTGCGCTTCACTAAGCGTCTCGCGGATGATTGCTTGTGCATACAAGTGATCGAAAAGCATTCCCCCTTGCGTCTGACAGGCTCGACAAGCCTCATAGACCAGGTCGTGAGCCTGCTGCCGCCCGAGATAAGGCGCTAGACCCATCATCACCGCCTCAGCGACAATCAACCCCTGTGTAAGATCTAGATTTTGTCGCATTCGCTTTGCATCCACTTCAAGCCCTTCAAGCATGAAGACTGCCTGATGTAAAGCACCCGCACTCAGCATGAAACTTTGCGGAATTGCGATCCACTCAGCGTGCCAGGGCCCTGTTGCTCGTTCTAAATCCTGAACCATAGCATCGAGCATCAGACCAGCATGTTGTCTGACTGCTTTGGCAGAGGCGAGCATCAACTCGCTGCTGATCGGATTGCGCTTTTGCGGCATGGTGCTGCTGGCACCGCGCCCCTTTACGAAGGGTTCAGCTAACTCAGCCACTTCGGTTGAAGCCATCAAGATCACATCCATCGCGATCTTGCCAAGGCTGCCTGTCAGTAGCCCTAGCCAGTTCACCACCTCGGCAAGATTATCCCGGGCGACATGCCAGGGAGTTATCGGCACGCCAAGCCCAAGTTCGAGCATCAGGGCTTCTTGCACCATCAAACCTTTGTTGCCAAGCGATGCGAGCGTGCCTGCAGCGCCAGCAAACTGGCCCACGAAGAGTCTGGGCTTGAGTTCACGTAAGCGTTGTTGATGCCGATCAAGCATACCAAGCCAGATTGAAACCTTGAGCCCAAAAGTGACCGGGAGGGCTTGCTGGAGATGCGTGCGCCCGGCCATCAGGGTGTCGCGATGCTCGCTTGCCAGCCTTTGTAGTGCTCGGCGCACCCTGTGCAAATCGTGCTCCAGGAGTTGGATCGCTTCCCGTAATTGCAAAACAAGCGCGCTGTCCATGATGTCCTGGGTGGTCGCGCCCCAGTGCACATAGCGGCCCGCATCGCCGCACATCGCTACCAATTGGTGTACTAAAGGCAATATCGGATAACCGACCACTTCGGTTTCCAATTTCATACGTTCCCAATCAAGGGTATCCAGCTTGCAGCGCGCTGCAATCGCTTGAGCAGCCTCGTAAGGAATCACGCCGCATTTGGCTTGTGCCGATGCAAGCGCTACCTCCACATCCATGCAGTGTTGCATCGCGCGTTGATCGGAAAACACGGCGCGCATCGCAGGCGTTCCAAAGCTATCCTTAAAAAGCATTGAATCCAGTACGGTGCTCGCGCTTGGCAGGCTTATCATGAGCTTTACTCCATCCCATTTGATCAAGCCCCATGAATAACATGTTCTTATCGCGCCGGGCGCTTGTCTCAGGCCTTGCTGTGTCGATGTCCGGTGCTTTGAAAGGCAGTCCTGCGCAAAGCGCTGAGGCAAGACAATCAAGACCTGCCGCGTCAAGGCCGTGGGTGGACTTGCAGGGTCACCGCGGGGCGGCAGGATTGTTGCCCGAAAACACGATACCTTCCTTTGCCAAAGCGCTTGACATTGGTGTGAACACACTCGAGCTTGATGTTGTGATGACCAAGGATGATGTGATGGTCATCAGCCACGACCTGGACTTGAATCCCGACATAACCCGCGGGCCTGATGGCGCATTTTTAGATCGGCGCGGACCGCGGATTATTGACCTCACTTATGCCCAGTTACAGCAGTATCAGGTCGGCGCACTAAGGCCTAACAGCCGCTATGGCGCAAGATTTCCCGAGCAGCTGGCGATCGAAAACCTGAGGATTCCCAGGCTCACCGACCTATTCGACTGGGTTCGTGTACAAGGCGCAGAACATCTGGGTTTTGCCATCGAAACCAAGATTTCGCCGCTTCGCCCCTCTTACACAGCGTCACCCGAGCATGTTGTTGACCATTTATTGGATCTGATCCGACGCTACCGCTTAGAAAAAAGGGTTCAGGTACTCTCATTTGACTGGCGTAGTCTGCAGGCTCTTCAGCGGTTGGCTCCAGGCATTGAAACGGTTTACCTGAGCACGGCTTATCCTTCTATCAACAATATTGAACCTTCCGACGGCTCAGATTCGTTATGGACGGCTGGATTTCAGCGAAAACAATTCGCCTCGATCCCTCATATGATCAAAGCTGCCGGCGGGTCGCATTGGTCTTGTTCTTATCCTCATTTAGATCGATCTCAAATCGAGATCGCTCATCAACTGGGGCTTAAAGTTCTAGCCTGGACCGTCGACGACAGTGCGCAGATGGAGCAGGTACTTGATCTGGGCATCGATGGTCTCGTCAGCAACCGGCCCGATCGGGCGATCAGCGTACTTAAGGCGCGCGGCCAGTACCGTGCGCGAGGCAAACATTAAGAAAGGGCGGGAGTAAGGGCAGGCGAGCGGCGAAGCGGCCCGCTTCATGGATGAGTGTCGTAAAGGGTTCTTGCCTCGGCGATGTGTTGATGCATTCGTTTTAGGCCATCAGTGAGCGCTGCCGGCCCGGGCTGGAGAATTTCACTTGATTTAATTTCAAAAAGTAGATCGTTCCTGACCGCATCGATCTGCTCCCAGCCTTGGCGCGCTTTTACGCGCTCAGGGCGAAATTTTTTCCCACACCAGGACCCGAAAATAATCTGCGGATTCGCCTCAATCAGGGCTTGCGATTGCGTAACGATTCGATCTTTACCCAAGGACTGATGGGATAAATGTTCGAAGACATCACGGGCACCCGCAATCGCCATTAACTCAGACACCCAACGAATCGCCGAAATCATCGGTTCATCCCATTCCTCGAAATAGCCCAGCAATGGAGGCCCCCATGACTTTGCCTGCTCGCCAATCCGGGCGTGCTGCTCGCGACATTGATCGATCCACTTTTTCGCAGGCTCCTGGGCACCGACCAAACTCGCCAACATGGCCATGGTCTGAAAGATCTCTTCGATACTACGCTGATTGGTAATCCAAACATTCAGTCCGGCGCGGATCAGTCGATCAGCAAGTGCTGCTTGCATATCCGAAAAGCCAATGACCAGATCGGGCTTAAGCGCGAGAATCTTGTCCTGCTTCCCGTCAAGAAAGGACGAGACCCGGGGTTTTTCCAAACGGGCCTCTTTGGGGCGAACCGTGTACCCAGAGATGCCGACAATACGATCGGCTTGGCCGAGCAGGTAAAGCCATTCTGTACTTTCCTCGGTAAGACAAATGATTCGTTGGGGTCCCATGCGTGCAGGCTGTTAAATTGACAGAAAATGGCAAAGCTGCCGGCATCATACAGAGGAAGACCGTCATGCAAGTTGTGAGCTACAACATTCAGTTTGGCACCGGAAGAGACGGACAAGTCGATTTAGCAAGGATTGCTGACGCGGTTCGTGGCGCAGATCTGATTGCCTTGCAAGAGGTCGAAAGGCATGCCAAGCGAACAGCGATGGCTGACCAAGCAGCCGTGCTCGCAGGCTTGCTTGATGAGTATTACTGGGTTTATGGACCAGGCATGGACTTGAGTGCTGATGTGATGGGTCCAGGTGGACTGCCCTATCATCGACGCCGGCAGTTCGGCAATATGCTGCTCAGTAAAACCCCCATACTCACGGCGAGAAATCACTTACTCCCGAAAATGGGCACGCTTGCGCAGTTTTCGCTTCAACGCTGCGCTCTCGAGGGTGTGATCCACAGCCCCAAGGGCAAGGCATTGAGGGCTATCTCAGTTCATTTGTCGCACTTATCCGATGCTGACCGGGAGCCACAAGTGGCGCGCCTGCTGGAAATTCATCATCGTGCCTATCATGAAGGACCAGGCTGGTGCGGAAGCGAGGTCAAAGAGGCTTTTTCTGAAGGACTCGAAGCAGCCCCTATGCCCCGAGAAGCAATCATCATGGGCGATTTCAACTTCACCTGGCGCTCAACCCTCTATAGCCGTATCGCCGGTCCCTTGAGCGATGCCTACGGACGCATGCCCTACCGCGATGGACTGGTCGATACCTGGGTGGCCACGGGGCATCGCGAAGACGAAGGTTGTACTTGCCATAGCGGTTCGATCGCTGACGGTGAACGTATTGATTATTGTTTCATCAGCAGCGATCTTCTGGGGCATCTGCGCAAGGCCTGGATCGACAATGAAACGGTTGGCTCTGATCACCAGCCCATATGGACCGAACTCGATCTTTGAATCATCGCCAAACCTAAGCCTCTGATCATCGTTCACCG
>DENJ01000111.1:20184-115214 GCA_002359635.1 Burkholderiales bacterium UBA2647 | reverse complement strand
CGGACATCAAACAGCAGACATCAAGCTGAGGACTGACCAAGGATCAAGCAACTTCGAGTTCACCCTGGATTCGTTTTTGCAGCGCATGGCTTGCCTTTAAGATCTCTGCCGCTTTTTCCCCAACCATAATCGCCGGTGCATTGGTATTGCCGGAGGGCATTGTTGGAAAAATAGATGCGTCTGCCACGCGCAAACCGGCGAGTCCATGCACGCGTAACTTAGGGTCAACGACAGCATCTGAGCCTGCACCCATCCGACAGGTCCCTATCGGATGGTAAGCGGTATGCGCATGGGCGCGGATCCAATCCAAGATTTCCAAATCGGATTGCAAATGCTCGCCGGGTGACACCTCAACATCGCGATAACGATCCATGGCTGCAGTAGCCACAATCCGACGCATCATGCGGAACCCATCAATCATTGCCTTTTGATCGACAGGATCTGATAAAAAATTGAACTGTATACAAGGTTGAACCATCGGGTCGGCAGAACGAATATGTATCGACCCTAAACTCTCTGGCCTTAATTGATAGCATGCAATCGTCATTGATGGAAAGTCTTGTAACTTTCTTGTTTTTGGATCTTTGATCGAATAAGGGACCAAATGCATTTGCACATCCGGCGTGGCCATTGCTGGGTCAGTTTTTAAGAATGCCAGCATGGGCGCCGAAGGAAGGCTCATGAAGCCCGTACCCGTGGTGATGTATTTCATCATTTGGGTAACCGCCCCCAAACCTCTGGCCATATGATTGTAAGAAACACGCGGATCCTTCAAACGCCAAACAATGCGCGCATTCAAATGATCCCGAAAGTTTTCGCCTACGGCTGGCAATGCGTGCTTCACTTCGATCCCGTGCTGCTGTAGGATTTGGGGGTTGCCGATCCCTGAGAGTTCCAGCAATTGAGGACTGGCAACGCCCCCCGCGCAAAGCACCGTCTCAAGCGCACGCACTGTTACCTGTTCGTTTCCCCGTCGATAACGGACTCCTGTGCAACGCTTGCCATCGAGTACAAGTTCTGTCACATGGGCTTGGGTAGCGATATGCAGATTCGGTCGACGACGCGCAGGTTCCAAATAGCAGTGAGCAACGCTCATACGCCTGCCCTGATAAATCGAGGCCTGTGTCTTGACGATACCTTCTTGATCAAGGCTGTTGTAATCCGGATTGACCGGATAGCCTGCGTCTTTCCCAGCCTCAAACAGCGCGTCGTATAAAGGATTTTCGTCGGACACAACAGTGACTTTGAGGGGCCCCTCGGTCCCTCGACCATTGGCACCGTCGCCATCTACGAAATGCTCTATTTTTTGAAATAGAGGAGCAAGATCTCGCCAAGCCCAGCCTCTTGCCCCCATTTTCTCCCAAGTTTCATAGTCCTGCGGCTGTCCCCGAACCCATACCATGCCATTAATCGCGCTTGATCCACCGAGAATCTTGCCCCTTGGAACAGGGATTTTCCGATGCGCCGTGTTGGGCTCAGGCTCGGACTCGTAGAGCCAATTTGCTTCAGGACGATCAATCAGAAGGCCAAATGACAAAGGCATGCGGGTATAGGGGTGGCTCTCGACGCCTGCCTCGATCAGCAAGACCTCTACCGCAGGATCTTCACTCAATCGTGATGCAAGTACCGCACCCGCAGAACCGGCGCCAACAATCACATAATCGTAGGTCTGCATTGCACACGCTCCTTATGGCCTTCTAGAAACCAGCATGTTTTTATGAGAGCATGGCTCGGTCAAAACAGCAAGCTTTCGGATCAAGTCATGAGTATTCATGGTTCCATCAATGTTCTGGGAACGCCATTAATGGCCTGTTCTTACGACCCAGTCACAGGATTTTTCCGCGACGGCTGTTGCGAAACCGGCCCCCAGGACCTTGGCAGCCACACCGTGTGCTGTAAGGTGACCGAGGCTTTCCTTAGCTTTTCAAGATCGGTGGGTAACGATTTATCAACGCCGCTGCCGCAGTACCGTTTCCCCGGGCTGAAGGCTGGTGATCGCTGGTGTGTTTGCGCATCGCGTTGGTTGCAAGCTTACGAGGCTGGCTTCGCGCCGCCGGTTGTGCTGGAGGCAACGCATCAGGCCGCGCTCAAAATCGTACCCCTGGAGGCGCTGATGGAACTGGGGCAGGCCAACCCCAAAGCTTAACCGGGGCGGGCCAAGCCCGAACCATATCCGGGACAAGTCAAGCGCTGTGCTTCATTAAACCGAGGGCAGCGTTGGAAAACATCGCTTGGTTCAAGCATCGTTTTGTCTTTCGCTTGCTTTAACACGCGAGCCTTGCAACTCCCGCTTGCCAAAAATCATCGCGCCAAGCAAAGGAATTCGCAAGATGATGGCGTAATAAGCAATCGCCGAAAGATGAAGTGCAATCATCGACAAGATTGCCGGTTTGCCAATGCTTTTGTGATACCAGGTTGCCCACGCTGACCAGGAACCCGGCACCGCAGCGGCCAAAGGCCCGGTAAACGCAATCTCATCATCGGCCATCAGTCCCGTTAGCGCCTGTGCTAAGAGCAATGTAAGCATCAACATGACCGCATAAGCGCCAGGCGGCGAATGACCCAACCAGTTCGCTTTTTCATCGCGCGAAAGGCGCCAATAAGCCAGCACTTGCCGAGGACTGGCGAGAAATTGGCTGAAACGCGCCGTGGGGGAACCGATAAAGCCCCAAATCAGGCGAAAACCCAGCAGGCCAAGCACACCATAACCGAATAGCGCATGCTGGGACATGGCATCACCGCCCTCTTGCCCCGTCAACACCAGTCCGGCCACGGCCAGCGCCAGCAGCCAATGGAATAGCCGGACGGGCCAATCCCACACCGGAATAGGTTGACTTACTTCGTTCTGTTGCACTGTCATGCGATCATTAAAAGCCATGCGGACGTCCTCATCATAAACCTTCTCGGAGTCATTAGCCCATGAACGCTTCCCGATCCACAACGCAGCGCAATCGTATGTCGAGCATGTTCAAACGCAGTCTTAGCCTTGTTGTATGCAGTGCGGCTATCGTTCTAGGCTCGCAGGCACAGGCACAGTTTGCAAAGCCTGAAGATGCGATCAAGTATCGTAAAAACGCACTTTTCGTGATGCAACAGCATTTTGCCCGCCTTGCAGCGATGGCACAGGGCAAGGCGCCCTACGATGCCAAAGTCGCAGCTGATAACGCAGCGATTGTTGCCAGCATGGCGGTGTTGCCGTGGGCTGCATTCGGCGAGGGCACCGACAAAGGCGACACCAAGGCCAAAGCAGAAATCTGGAAAGATAAGGATGGCTTCAAACAGGTCAACGATAAATTCCTGGTCGAAGTATCAAAATTAAAGACGGCCGCTGGCACAGGGAAACTTGACGACCTAAAGGCCGCCGTCAGTGCCACCGCTGCAAGTTGCAAGGCTTGCCACGATGACTACCGGGCGAAGTAAAGGAGATCCAGCAAAACAAACTGGATCGGGCAGCTTAAAGCATGGGTGAAAGGCTACGCGGTCATCGTGCATTAATCACCGGCGCAAGTCGAGGCATTGGGCGGGCCATTGCGCTTGCCTTTGCCCGCGAAGGTGCAAGCATTGCCCTTCTTGCAACCAAGCGCGATAGCCTTGACGAAGTCGCACAACAAAGCGGTCTTGATGCCTCAAGCTGCCTTCTCTTGCAAGTTGATGTTCGTAACCGCCAAGCTTGTTTTCAGGCGGTTGAGCAGGTCGAGCGCAGCTTTGGGGGTATCGATGTTCTGGTGAACAACGCAGGCATTTATCGCTCGCGCGCTTTCCTAGATTACAGCGCAGAGGATTTCCAGACGCTTTTAGACGTTAACTTGTTTGGTGTCTTGCATTTCATGCAAGCCGTGTTGCCGGGCATGAAAGCGCAGACGAGGGGAAGCATCATCAACATCGCTTCAACCGCAGGAAAATGGGGCTCCCGCAATCAAAGCGCCTACAACGTCAGCAAGCATGCCGTCGTCGGCCTGACCCGCTGCGTTGCCTTGGAAGTCGCCGCAAGCGGCGTACGCGTTAATGCGATCTGCCCGGGGTTCGTGCAGACCGACATGGTTGAGGACTTGAAGCGTGGCTATGCTCAACAGGCTGGCGTCGATGTCGAGGCGGTTATTGGAGCGACACTTTCCCGAATTCCGATAGGTCGTGTGCTGCAACCCGAAGAGATCGCCCATATGGCCGTACTGCTTGCCAGCGAGGAATCTAAAGCCATCACAGGACAATCGATGCTTATTGACGGTGGCATGCTCCTCGTTTAGGCGATTTAGCAACCGCAATCATCGCGTTAGCGGACTCGGCTGTCGCCATTCCGATATGAATTCACGCACGATATAGCTTCGAAATAATATGGAACCGATCGCGGTCGTAAGTTTTTTCATATCGATCTATGTGCTTGTACTTTGGCTCGCCATGCGATGGCGCAACAACGCGGTCAAGAGCCCATGGCTTAGACTGCTTCGCGGCTTTTTTCCAAGCTGGCATTTTTTCGATCGACTCGGCCATCGTCCGATACTACAAATGAGAGCGCTCCTGCCAGGCGGAAACTGGACGCTGTGGCAGAGCTTTCTTCCGCAGGCTAAGCGCACATGGAGGGCGGCCTTTTACCAACCCTTGGTCTGTTCGGAACTTTATCAGCAAAGCCTTGTTGAGCAACTGGCCGTCGAACTGACCGAGCCCACCCCAAGCGATTCGAGCCTATTGGACAGCAGTGTTTACTTGTGTGTTCAAGCGCTTGCAAAATCACTGGTGAGCAAGCAGTGGCCCACAGCGAGCCGCATGCAGTTTCGACTCTTGCTCATTGACCCTCTTCGCACTGAGCATGATCCGCCTGATCAAATCAGCCTGGATCTTGATCTGGAAGACGAACGTTTGATACTGCTTTCTGAATCGCTCGACTGTCCCCAAATCAGGGCAGTATTGACCGTTCAAGCAAGCGCAGTCTCAGCATAAGATTGGCGGTGATGGCTTTACTGGCAGAAGCCGATCTTGCACTAAACGCCGTCAAATTGCTCCTTGCCCTGAGCCTGCTTTTGCAGTGCATGGAAGATCGCAAGATCATCAACAGTTTGGGCGTATTGCCATTTGGTAGTTGGGCCCTACTCGGTCACGATCTTAAAGCAGGCTGGCCCCAATGCTTTAAAGCTTTAGCATGGCTTTTTGAAGCCCGAAGACTTTCTTACCTTGTCGCTGCAAGAGCTTTCGTCGCACTGTTCATGCTTTTGAGTGCCGCGCTTGCCATCTATGTACGCCATCAATCTAATAGCGATGAGATCGCGCTGTTGACGAGTTCTCCGTGGGCAATCGTCCTCAGCAGCGCGACACTGATTTCAGCTGGCATCGTTGTGCTTTGGATGAGCCAAGTGTTTTGGATGATCCGCTGGCGCGGCACGCTCAATGGCGGCAGCGACGCCATGAGCTTAAGTCTGCTTAATGCCCTCATGCTCGGGGAAATTTGTCGATTTGGGCTCCCGCTCGCGGACATCAAACTTCAAAACATTGCCGCCCAGCTCAGCCTTTGGTTCATCGTGATCCAAAGTCTTAGTTCTTATGTTGTCTCGGGCGCTATAAAACTTAGAGATCCGAACTGGCGCAACGGGCTTGCACTAACACACTTTCTAGATGCTTCGGTTCATGGTCCTTTGAAGTCCACCAGCTTATTTCGCACCAAGGGCATTGCCAGGCTTGCAAGCTGGGGGTTCACCCTTTGGGAGTGTGCCATGCCCTTGCTGCTACTACACCCTTATCTCGCTGTGATGGCCTGCCTTGCTGCTTTCGGGTTTCACAGCATGGTGTTGTGGTATTTCGGCCTTAATCGGTTTTTGTGGGCTTGGAGCAGTTGCTTTCCTGCGCTGATTTATGCGGCCTTTGCGCTCAAGTCAATGTCATGAGCATCTCAATCATTCGCGACTAGAAAAAACCGCCTCGCCGTTGACACTCCGGGGGAATGCCGTAGCCTGCGCTTCGGACCGTCATTTGGGTATCCCATTCGATCTGAAACCAAATACATTGACTGGTTTCAAATCGATAAGACCAGACCGAGCCCCACTGCCTGGCAAGACCTTGCTGGATGGTTGAGGGGCCAATCATCGCAATCACCGCTTCAGGCCCCATGCCTGGAAGAATCTTTGCAAATCGCGCTTCGACAAGTAACTGCTCAAAACCGATAGCCTCTTCGTTTTGATTAAAGTCAACCGCATAGCTATGCCTGCCAAACGGGCCACGGGTAAAGATCAGCCGCGTCCCTGAATCCGTCTTTAAGGTCGCCGCGGGCTGACCGAGTAAAGCGCTTAACTGTTTAGGCGAAAGGGCCATCATCGCCTGCGTTGGCGCATAGTGCTTAAAACCAGTGATCGGTTCAAGCAAGGTGCAGCCGATAAGCGCCGCCGTCATACCGATTGCCATGACCAAGGCAAAAAGCGGCGTTCGGGGGCTCATCGATAAGCTCCTCTAGACAATTCGACTGGTCTTATCGCCCCAATAACGATCTCGCAGGATTCGCTTGTATAGCTTGCCTGTCGGTAATCGCGGTAGACTTTCCGCAAAGTCGATCGAACGCGGGCATTTTTGAATCGATAAATGTGACCTGCAAAAGGCAAGCAACTCGTCTTCGGTGGTCTCGGTCGATTCAACACCGGGCATCAATTGCACCACGGCCTTGACCTCCTCGCCGAGATCAACATTCGGAATACCAAACACCGCCGCATCCGCCACACTAGGGTGGGTGATCAGTAGGTTTTCGCACTCCTGCGGATAAATATTCACGCCGCCGGAAATAATCATGAATGTGGCCCTGTCGGTTAAGTACAAGTAGCCTTCTTCATCAACATAACCCATATCGCCGACGGTTGTCATTGTCCCATCAGGCGAGGTGGCTTCTCGGGTCTTTTCCGGGTCATTGAAGTACTCAAAAGCTGAACCCGTCTTGAACCATACCGTGCCAGTCTCGCCTGTGGCGCAAGGCTGCATGGCCGAATCGAGAATATGCAAATCGCCAAAAAGGACTTTACCAACCGACCCCTTATGACTTAGCCACTGCTCGGTGTCGCAGGCCGTGAATCCCAGGCCCTCGGTTGCACCGTAGTATTCGTGAATGATTGGACCCCACCAAGCAATCATCGCCTCTTTAACTTGCGGCGGGCAAGGTGCCGCTGCGTGAATAGCAAGCTCCAGGCTCGATAAGTCAACATTGCGCCGTTCTTCATCGCTTAATTTAAGCATGCGGCTGAACATGGTTGGCACCAGCTGACTATGACTGATCTTATACTGCCCAATCAATGATAAATAATGGATCGGATCAAATTTTTCCATGATCACCACGGTACCGCCGATACGTATCGTGAGTGAGACAGCAGCTTGGGGCGCTGAGTGATAGAGCGGCGCTGGCGATAAGTACATCATGTCTTCCCGATATCGCCAGAGCTTAGAGAGGAAGTCAAAAAGCGCCAAAGGCTTTGACGGCGGATTCTCAGGCAAGGGGCGCAAGATCCCTTTGGGTCTTCCTGTGGTGCCGGAGGAGTAAAGCATCGGCGTGCCAAGCGCCTCGTCTGGAATGGGCGTTGCCGGAAAGGCAGCACAGGACAAAACAAAATCTTGAACAACAACGCCCTCGTATTTCGGCAGCGGCAACAGGCTTTGGGCCGCTGCCTGATCGCCACAGACAAGTATCATCCGGATACGAGGGCATTGGATGATCGCACTCAACGCGATATCAAGTTTGGCATAAGAGCAGATCAGAAGCTGCGATTCACTGTTTTGCAGGATATAAGCAAGTTCGTCTGCGGTCAGAAAAGCGTTCACGCAGGTGTAGTAAAGACCGCAGCGCTCACCGGCTGCGCAAGACTCAAGATAGCGATCATTGTTTTCCATAAAAATTGCGTAATGATCTAAACGCTTGAGCCCTTGAGCGCGCAACAGATGCGCCAATCGATTACTGCGTTCTTCAAACTCGGCATAGCTCACTGCCTTAGCGGTGCTCGCCATAATAAAAGCAGCCCTATCGGGATTTTTCAGCGCGTAAGGACCTGGGTACATGACGATTGCTCCATGAATTACAACACTGCGGCACTTCCGCCATCAATATTGATACTTGTTCCGGTCACATAGCTTGCAAGATTCGAGGCCAGAAAGAGGATGACATTGGCTGCTTCATGAGCTTCTCCGACCCGACCTAAAGGGATCTCCTTGGACATGGTGAGATAAAGCGCCTCGAGATCCTTTGATTCGCGCTGGGCGCGTGCCGCATGCTGACCCGCCTTGATAAGCCCGATACATACCGCATTGACGAGAATCTGATCCGGGGCCAGTTCCTTCGATAAGGCCTTGGTCATGGCAAGGCCTGCGGCGCGGGTCACTGTCGTCGGCATGGTCCCTTCTCGCGGCGACTTAGCACCGATATTCGTCACGTTGATAATGCGGCCTCCACCTCTTGCCCGCATCAAAGGCACCACAAGACGCGATAAACGAACTGCTGCAAAAAGCTTTAAATCGAAGTCAGCCTGCCAATAGGCATCGCTCAGGCTTTCAAAAGCACCCCGGTTCGCGGTGCCCGCATTATTGACCAAAATGTCAACACCGCCTTGCCAGGCCAGGGTTTGATTGACCAGTGATTCAATCGAGACGACCTCAGACACATCGGCAACCATCGCTTTGATTGAGTTTGCGTACGGCGCAAGTGACTCCATCGCGGCATCAAGCTTGGCATGACTCCGGCCACAAATCACTACCTTGGCACCGGCTTGCGCAAGCCGCATCGCAGTGGCTAAGCCAATCCCTTCGGAACCGCCGGTCACGATGGCAACCTTGTTCTCTATGCCCCAATCCAATGAATCGTCCATGTTTCTTTATCCCCTCCAAAAGATGTTCCGATACTGCCAGTGAACCGCTTACCCCGCCAGCGCCGCAAAGCGCGTGACGCGTTGCGCCAAGGGCTTTAGCCCTTGGATTTACCCGGGTCACGCCTTGAGGCAGAATCAGACGCGAGCGCTCGGCGAAAGTCAACGCGCCTTTATCCCATCGTTCCATCTCTTAAGGAATTGGCTTCATGTTGAAATTCTTCTATAACGCCGCCCCCAACCCGATGAAAATTGCACTGCTGCTCGAAGAGCTCGAACTGCCCTACGAGCCTGTCCCGGTCGATACCCGAAAGGGCGAGCAGTTTGAGGCGCATTTTCTTGCGGTCAACCCAAATGCCAAAGTTCCAGCCATTGTCGACGCGGGCGTAACAGTTTTCGATAGCAACGCAATCCTGCTTTTTCTCGCCGATCGTGCCAAGGCTTTCGTACCCGTCGACCCTGCAAGCCCAGCGCGCGGCCAAATGCTTTCCTGGCTCATGTTTATCGCGACCGGCATCGGCCCCTTTTCCGGCCAATCGGTGCATTTCCGTCATGTTGCACCCGAGCCTAAAGAGTACGCGCTCAATCGCTACGACTACGAAGCCCATCGTCACTGGAAGATCATCGAAGCACATTTGAGCCATCACCAATATGTCGTCGGCGAAAGCTACTCGATCGTCGATATGGCTTTTTGGGGTTGGGCACGTTTGCTACCCTATATTCTTGGCGGTGGCGACAGCGTCTGGGGCCAGTATCCCCAGGTCAAGCGCCTTTTGGATGAAATCAGCGCAAGGCCGGCGGCGCAGCGCGCCGAAGCGCTCAAGAACAAGCATGCCTTCAAGACCGAACTTGATGCCGAAGCCAAAAAATTCATGTTCCCGTCTAATGAGCGTCTGAGCAAATCGAGCTAATCAGTCCCCAGAAAGCCACCACTTTGATGGGCCCAAAGCCTCGCATAAAGACCGTTTTGGGCGAGCAAGTCCTGGTGGCTTCCCGTTTCAACAATCCGCCCGCCATCCATCACGATTAAACGGTCCATGGCTGCGATCGTGCTAAGCCGGTGTGCAATCGCCAAAACAGTTTTACCTTGCATCAGCTGGTTGAGACTTTGTTGAATCGCGGCTTCGATCTCACTGTCAAGCGCACTGGTCGCTTCATCTAATATTAAGATCGGTGCGTTTTTTATCATGACACGAGCGATTGCCACGCGCTGACGCTGACCCCCGGAGAGCTTTACACCACGCTCACCCACATGAGCATCGTACCCCTTTCGTCCCGAGGGATCGCTCAGCCCTTCAATAAAGGCTTCAGCCTGTGCACGTTTTGCGGCATCGCGCATCAAAGCCTCGCTGGCATGGGGATTTCCGTATAAAAGATTGTCGCGCACCGAGCGATGAAGCAAAGAAGTATCTTGAGTGACCATACCGATCTGCTCACGCAAACTGTTCTGTTGCACGTGGGCAATGTTTTGCCCATCAATACAAATCGACCCTGATTGCAGATCATAAAAGCGCAACAGCAGATTCGTCACCGTGCTTTTTCCCGCACCCGATGGCCCAACCAATCCGATTTTCTCGCCCGCTGCAATGGCGAGGTTGAGATCTTCAATAACTTGGCGCTGACCGTCATAAGAAAAACACACCTTAGAAAATTCGATAGCTCCCTTTGTCACAACGAGTGGGTTTGCTTGGCTCACATCAACAACGCTTTGTCGCCTTGAGAGCATATTCATGCCGTCGCGTACCGTGCCGATATTCTCAAATAACCCTGCAAGCTCCCACATCACCCAGTGGGAGATGCCATTTAAGCGCAAGGCCATGGCGGTCGCCGCGGCAACAGCGCCCGCAGCCACTTCACCCTTGACCCACAAATGCAAGACCGTGGCACTGGTGGACAAAATCAAGAACATGCTCAAGACATGGTTGATCATCTCAAAGCCGCTGGCCAGACGCATTTGTGAATAGGCGGTGTGCATGAACTCCGTCATCGCGCGCTTGGCATAGGCTGCCTCCCGGTCGGCATGCGAAAACAATTTGACGGTCGCAATATTGGTGTAGGCATCGGTGATTCGCCCGGTCATCAGCGACCGCGCATCGGCTTGCCGTTTGCCGACCTTGCCAATGCGGGGCACAAAAAATTTTAGCGCAATCAAATAAGTGGCGACCCATCCCATAAAGGGCAAGAGCATCAGCGCGTCAAAGCTACCCAGCACCGCCACCATCGTGACAAAATAAATCACAACAAAGACCAGGATGTCGCAAACACTGATGAGAACATCGCGCACGGCAAGCGCTGTTTGCATGACCTTTGTCGCAATACGGCCTGCGAACTCATCCTGATAAAAGCCCATGCTTTGCGAAAGCATGAGGCGATGGAAATTCCAGCGCAGCCGCATCGGGAAATTCCCATAAAGGGTTTGATATTTGAAGAAGGCTTGCAAGCAAACCAAAAGCACACTGCCAAGCAATAGCCCAGCAATTCCGAGCAGTGCACTTGCGTGATCCTGCCAAAACCGCTCTGAAGGTCCCTGGGCAAGCCAGTCAACCAATTCACCAATCAGCGCGAAAAGAATAGCCTCAAAGGCGCCGATGGCGGCCGTTAACATGGTCACCACAAGCATATAGCCGCGCACGCCTTCACTCACCTCCCATAGGAAGCGAGCAAATTGCGCAGGTGGTGGTTTTGGTTGCTGCTCGGGATAAGCGTTTAAAAGAGATTCAAAAAATCGAAACAAAATCAGCTGCTTTTCAAAAAAACTTCCGGAAACATATCGACGCCGAAAACATCGCCTGGCATTAAACCATGCCCTTCAAGCGGTGGTGAAATCGCACCGATACGACTCGCGTAACGTGCATCATCGCCCAGCCAGCGCATGGCCCAGGCGCGTCGACGTCGGGTCGTCGATTGATTGCCTGGCGCGCCATGTACCGTCAGTGCATGAAAGGCAATCATATCGCCCGGTTCAAGTTCCCAACTCAAAAACTCATGGCGCTCACGCTCAGCGTCGAAATCGGGAATGGGTTCAAATCGAGGATCTTGGACAAGGAAATCTTTATCCTTGCGGAAGTATTTCGGACTAAACCAGCGTCCCCAGCGGTGTGAGCCGCGAACATACTCAACACAAGTATCTTTTCCTATTGGATCCATCGGAATCCAGAACGATACAAGTTGCTGACCATCCACAGGATAATAGGGTTGATCATGATGCCAGGGGGTGTGCTCGGTTGTGCCTGGCTCTTTTACCAGAAGATGGTCGTGGTACCAATAAACCCGTTTCGACGCCATCAATTGCGCTGCGATCGAGGCCATCGGCGAATCAAAGACAAAGTTTCTGCAAGCTTCATGGCGCTGCCACAACTGAAAGTCAACGAAAAACAGACCCGGTGCGCCTTGCGGCGTATTCACCCTGGCCATCGGCCCGGGGTTTTGCATGTCCCGGTCTATCGCCGCCGCAATGGCTTGGAGCCATGAAGGCTCAATAACACGGCGCAAACAGATCGCACCATCGTGCTGGTATTGTTCAATAAGCTTTGAATCGATCATGGGGTTTCTCCTGCACTACATCCTAAGCGATTGACGGGGCATCTGCGAAAGCAGACCTAATAAGCTGATGGCCGCAAGAAGATAAAGCAATCCGAGTACTTCCGACCAAGTCCAGGCAAGTTGCCGCATCAAAAATTCAATCATCTCTGGCCAAAACCATGCTGTCACGATCACACCCAAGGTACGACTGGTCAGGCTTGCTGCACCTGCAACACCCCGCTCGGAGGGAGCCGATTGCTCAAGCACCCAATGGGTGTAAATCATTTGAACAATCCCAAGCCCAAGGCCCTGGATCAGCAAAGCAACAACCATTGCCATACGCATACCGTCCGGATCTAGGCCATGCTGAGGCGATAGCGGGGCGCAGATCAGCGCCATTGCAAAGCCTCCAAGCGCTAAAAGGAATAGGCCAATACGAAAACTGTCCCTTAGCCCGGTCTGCCCCATCAGCCTCGGACCGAGGCTATTGCCGATTGCCATGCCAGCAGGCCAGGCAAAGAGGACAAATCCCACAACGGCGGCCGATTGGTGCATCACGTTCATCATCAAAAATGGAACGAACAACATACTGGTGAAGCCGCAGCTTTGAGCCCAGGCATGAAGTGCATGCCCTTTCAGTAATCCCGCGCTGCATTGATGTCTCAACGAGCGGGCAAGTACTTGGAGCGCCGAAGGCTCATCCATCCGTGGATACCTCGAGCTGCGTCCCTTAAGCTTTGCAAACGCGGGCTCATGTCTCGAGCCCTCTGTTAAACCAAGGTTGGTTTCGAGCGTCTCAGTCGACCTTGAAAAGTACTTCGCCAAGCCCAGACAAAGCATTGCAAGCAGTGCTGTTGGGAGTCGGAACCAAAATGCCCCAGCCCAGCCGAGCATATAAATCATCAGGCCTCCGATCAAAGGCCCGAAGGCGGCTGCAGCTGAACTTAAGGTACCGTAAGCCGCCACTGCCTGCTCGCGCCGATCGTCACCTATGATCTTGACCATCAGCGCAGGCCCTACGCTAAGCAGCAACGCTGAAGAAAAGCCTTGCAGGCCACGCCCGATAAGTAAAACCGCATAGCTCGAAGCCATCGCGCAAATGCCGTAAGCCAATGCCCCTGTCCATAAGCCCAAACGGAACACGCGCCAGTAGCCTTGACGATCTCCCCAGGCACCAAGCAGCATCATCAAACAGGCGTAGGTCAGTACATAAACAATAACTGTCCAACGAATCGCCGATGGCTCGCTCAACAGAGCTTCGGCAATCGCAGGCAGGGCCACATTGACAGCGGAATCAGCTGCTGGCAGGCTTGTACCTAAGCCGATTGCTAGGAGCGCAAAACGCTTTTGCTGGTTTGACGCCACAAATCGATAACAACCGGCAAAGGACTGAGCCACCCTGCCATCAGTAAAAGGCCGCCCAAAGGCGTCAAACGCGAAACAAAAGAGTCGCCGATCAGCACACGGGCGTAAATCGTCATTGAAAATAGCATGATACCCAGGCCCAGCAAAACACAGGCAAGCCCCAGCGAAAACCGCGGCATTCGAAGCCACCAAAGGGAAAACACCAGCATCAACACACTATGAATCAAATGGAGTCGCGCAGCGATATCAAAGGCGAGTTGGGCAGAGGGTGCCTTCTGAGCAAGCGCATGTGATGCGAGTGCGGATGCAAGTACGGCTAACATGCCATTGATCAGGGCAAAGGCCAAGGCAACGAGCTTGGTCTTGTTGATGCTTGGCAGCTTGGTACGCTGATCAATCGGCATCGACAAGCATGTGGCCTTGTATAACGAGCTTGCTACAGCCGCCCACCCAAAGCTGCTCGGATGAACCAAGCCTGAGGTCGATGAGCCCTTCACGGCCAAGGGCCTGGCCTTGAAGGGCTTGGTAATGCTTGGGCAATGAGGCCTTTCCCATCAACCATTGGGCAAGTGCGGCGTTAAGGCTTCCTGTGACCGGGTCCTCATTGACGCCAAGCGCAGCAGCGAAGGCTCTCACAGCAATCCCGGGGATCGCGGGCGGCCCTAGCGCCGAAGCATGGTCTGATGAATCAGCAGCTTGGCCAGGCCGGATTGCAGCTGGCCGGAGGTCAGCCCGCGTTTTTTGTGCTGAGGCAAGCGGCGCCGCCACCCCCGCTTTGCCCAAGGTCGAAAGCTTTGCATGATCAGGCTTAAGCCCCATGAGGCCAGCATGCGATTTAATCCAAAACGCATACCAAACCGGACCGTTATCCAGTTTGGCACAATCAAGCAAATCGTCGGACCCAATACCCAGCGCCTCACAAAACGCAATCTTTGTCTGATCGTCGATGCCTGAGATTTTCAAGGCTGGCGCCTCAAACGCTAGATCAAAGCGCAGGTCTTCGTGACCTTGCGAGGCCTCTGCCATGTTTCGGCGCAATCTAACAAGGCCCTTGGCGCACTCCTGCACCATGTCCATACGCTTGGTGGGTTCAGCTGCAGCAGCAAGCCAGGCAGCACAGGCTCCCAATGTTGGATGACCAGCAAAAGGCAATTCGACGCGTGGCGTAAAAATTCTTATCCGATAATCAGCCGATGCCTTTGTGGGACGCAAGAGAAAAACCGTTTCTGAAAGATTTGTCCAGGAAGCGATTTGCTGCATTTGAGCCGGCGACAAGTCATCCGCATCATGAATGACGGCAAGCGGATTGCCGAAGCAACGCCGCTCCGAAAAAACATCGACTTGACTGAATTTAAGCTTCAATGAACTCATGCCATGGTTTTTAGAACTTATAAAGTCAACCGCAAGATCGCGCCCCGACTTTCATCGGTCATGATATAAATTTCACCACCCGGACTTTCCCGAACATCACGAACCCGCGCATTCAGGCTGCTCAATAAGCGCTGCTCCGCAATAACCCGATCCGCTTGCAAACGCAAAAAAGCAAGACAGCGCTCTTTAAGTGAACCAATCAGTACACCACCGCGCAAGTGATCGATCGAACTCCGGCTGACAAAGCATAAACCCGAAGGCGCAATCGATGGTATCCAATAATGAATCGGTGCCACCACATCGGCTCTGGAGGTTCCCTCACCGATTCGGAAATTAGTCACGTATTCACGGCCGTAGGTGATCACAGGCCAACCGTAATTACGCCCGGCGGAAATAATGTTGAGTTCATCACCACCTTGGGGGCCATGCTCATGCATCCATAAGCTTTGATGCTGCGGATGCAAGGCAAGTCCCTGGGGATTTCGGTGACCATAGCTATAAATTTCACCCAGGGCATCTCCCCTGCCGACGAAGGGATTATCTTTGGGGATGCTGCCGTCAAGGCCAATACGAATCACTTTCCCAAAATGATTGTCCAGGGTTTGTGCTTGTTTGGCCTGCGAGAAGCGCTCACCAAGGGAGGCGTAGAGATAACCATCGGGACCAATAACCAGGCGGCAGCCGAAATGATGTCGACCCGCAGGATCCTGCTTTTGGGCAAAAATCATCTGAACACGGCCCAGCCCCAGGCCTTGTAGTTGCGCCCGAAAGATCGCTGTTCTTGCACCTCGATCGGTAGCTTGAGCGAGACTGAAAAAAATCGTTTGATCGCGCGCGAAGTCTGCCGATGTGATCACGTCGAGTAATCCGCCCTGGCCCTCGGCATGGACAGCGGGAAGCCCTTGAATCGCCGCAGTAACCTGTGCGTTCTGGCCCTGTACGCGCAAGATACGCATCCGGCCGGGCCTTTCGGTCAGCAAGATGGTGCGATCAGGCAAAAAACAAAACGACCAGGGATGTTCTAATCCTTCATACAATGCGAGGGCGCGAAGCCCGCTCTGACCCTCAGCAAGCGGACTGAATTGGGCCTGGGTCGTCTGCGCGAACGCCCGCCCGCTTGCGATCCCGGCGCCAGTGGCAATCGCGCCCCGCATCGCCTGGCGGCGTTCTCGGTTGATTGATGTCATAAAGCCTTATTAAACGCCTCAGTGCAACTTCACCCGTGGCTCGGTTCTGGAGGAAATCATCCGGCCCAAGGTCGCAAGTGCGGTTTTTGTCATCCCATGAAGCGCCACTTCGTGCATTTTATAGAGCGACAAATACATCCACCGAGCAAAAAAACCTTCGAGCCACATATTACCGCCAACAAAATTGCCCATCAGATTACCCACGGTTGAATACTCTCCGAGCGACACCAGTGAACCGAAGTCACGATAGTGCCAGGCCTTCAGGGGTTGACGGGCCAAAACCCGCTCGATTTGATGGACCAGAAAACTAGCCTGCTGGTGCGCCGCCTGAGCCCGAGGTGGCACGAGGCTGCCTGGCGCTTTGCCAAGCCAAGGGGAGGCAGCGCAGTCACCAAGCGCGAAAATCGAGGGATCAGTCAGGGACTGTAACCGTTCGTTGACCACAATTTGGTGAATCGCATTGGTTTGAAGACCGAGCTGCGACAAAAATGAAGGGGCTTTCACACCAGCGGCCCAAACCACCATCTCTGCAGGAATTTCCTTACCGTCGCTTAGGCGCACAGCGCGGGGCAATACTTCGGCAACCCGCGCGCCCAAATGCACTTCGACATCCAAGCGCTTCAGCAAGGCAAGGGCCTTGACCGACAGGCGCTCAGGTAGGGCAGGCAGAATGCGCTCGGAGGCTTCGATAAGATGGATACGGATATGCTTGTCGGGATCAATGTTATCGAGACTGAAAGAAACAAGAGCGCGGGTTGCATTGTGTAACTCAGCGGCAAGCTCAACGCCGGTCGCGCCGGCGCCAACGATCGCCACTTGCAATTGATCAAGGCTCAAGGCCACCGGTTGGGCATGAGCCCGTAAAAAGGCGTTCACCAGTCGCCGATGAAAACGATCGGCCTCTTCCGTGCTTTCAAGCGCCACGGCATGTTCGGCCACGCCAGGGGTCCCGAAATCGTTGGTTCGGCTCCCGACGGCCAGCACAAGTACGTCATAGGGGATAGATCGTTCTGGGACGATAATATCGCCCTGCTCATCATAAACCGGTGCGACCATGATTTTCTTGGCCGCCCGATCGATGCCCACCATCTCGCCCATGCGGTATCGAAACCCATGCCAATGTGACTGGGCAAGATAGTCAAGCTCATGCACATCAAGATCCATGGTGCCAGCCGCTAATTCATGCAGGTGCGGTTTCCAAAAATGCGTCCGCCCTCGCTCCACCAAGGTGACCAGGGCGCGCCCTTTGCGGCCTAAGCGGTCCCCAAGCCTTGTCACCAATTCGAGGCCGCCTGCGCCACCACCAACCACCACAACGTTAGGAATCGACATTATCGCGCTCCGTTACCATGCCTAACGCAGGCAAAAAAGGCCTGTACCCCTAGCCCTTGCCGGCTGAGCCCTCGCAGTTTAATGCCGAATCTGCACAGATTCCGATAAGCTCCGGTTGATGAGGCGAAGGCAAAGGTGATGACAAAACCACAGCGCAGCGCGGATCAAGGCCCGCAAGAAAAGGACGCAAGGGATCAAAGCCTGGGTGATCAATGCACCCTTAAGGCAACCAAGTTGCCTCGCTTATTGGCAATTTGTGCGGGGCCGGTGCGCCCTTATCGACACCTTGAAAGTGCCATGATCAAGCCTGTTATCAGCAGTATCGATAAGCCGCTTGCTGTTGGGGTTCATCGTTTGGGCATTGAAGGCGATGAACAAGCCGAAGCGGGCATTCACGGTGGTGCCGATAAAGCGATCTATATGTACCCGACGGAGCACTGGCCATTTTGGCAACAGCAACGCACAAGCCTTGGTCTTGGCGACGCCATCGGCTATGGCTATGTCGGCGAGAACTTGAGCGTCGAAGGCCTCGCTGAAGACAATGTTTACCCGGGTGATCATCTGATCATCGGTGATGTTCGCTTGCAAGTCACCGAGCCGCGTGTACCTTGTTTGAAATTCAACTGGCGGATGGGCTACTCAAAAGCGTCCAAACACATGATACAGAGCGGTCGCAGCGGCTGGTACTGCGCGGTGCTTCAAGCCGGTTATATGGCGCCAGGGACGGATATCGTGCTGATTCCCGGCCGCAGGCTGATCAGCATTGCCGACCAACTTCGGCTACAACAAAAAAACATCGATCGCCAAGGCGATCTTTTTTGAGGCGAAGGTCCCGCTCACGCTGAGCAATGGACTGCTGCACGAGCACCAGGCCTTGTTGCACGAGAGCGAGGGAACGCTTCCCTTGCGGCTATTGATCCTTTTCTTGGACGGGCAGCAGCACAGACTCATAAGCAGAAAGCGTTGGTGCACCGCCCGTATGAATGAACAAGACCTTGTCATGAGGCCGGAAGTAATGAGAACGCGCCAGACCGATCATCCCAGCCACAACTTTGCCGGTATAGACCGGGTCAAGCAATATAGCCTCGGTGCGAGCCATCAATTGCACGGCTTCAATCATCATCGGATTCGGCAAAGAATACTTCGGTTGCCAATAAGCGCCGATCGACTTGACCTTCTCGCGCGGAATCTCAAAACCACCAAGCAAATCAGCAACGGCGCAAGCCTCTTTGTAAACCAGGGGTTCTTGTTGCTCGGGATCACGACTTACCCCAATCCCTGTGATCGGTATATCGATATGATTTCCAACAAAACCGGCCACGAGACCACCGTGGGTTCCAGAACTCCCTGAGCCGACGATCACATGGTCAAAGCGCATCGTCATCTCGAAGCATTGCTGTTGTAATTCTTGAGCACAGGCGACGTAGCCAAGCCCGCCGAGTGCGTTGGATCCGCCACCGGGGATGATATAGGGGCGCTTGCCCTGTGTTTTTAAACGGGCCGACAAGGATTCCATGGCTTCAGCCATATCGGTACCCGCAGGAACAACCGTCATGGAATGCATACCCATCAGGCGAAACAGAAAATGGTTACCGCTTGCCTCGGGGTGATAACTGTTTGGCACCCGCTCTTCAATCACCACATGACATTCAAGTCCTTCCTTGACGGCTGCAGCGAGCGTGATGCGGCAGTGATTCGATTGCGGCGCACCGCAGGTAATCAAGCAATCTGCACCTTTTGCAAGCGCATCAGCCGCTAGAAATTCGAGCTTGCGCGTCTTGTTACCACCCGGTGCGAGCCCCAGCATGTCATCGCGCTTGATCCAAAAGTCAGGACCACCGAGCGCTGCGCTGAAACGCGGCATCGCTTCAATCGGCGAAGGCCCATGGCTGTATTGGCGTCGGGCGAATCGGCTTAAGTCCATCAAAATCCCCTGAAAAAGTCGGTCATCTGCTATCTTAAGCTTGTCTTGCCAACCCCTTTTTCCGATTCTTTGCCATGAACCATCGATCCTCAACCCGGCCCTTGCATCAATCCCTTGGCATCAAGAAGTTTTTTGCCGGCGGGCTAGCCGCCCTCAGCCTCGCCTTTGTTGCTGACATCAGCATCGCTCAGCCGAAATCAGAGCCGAAGATCGAAAACGCAGAGGCCATGAAGGGTGCTACCGCGGCGATGAACACCATGGAGTTCAAGCGTGCCATCGAAACCCTTAAACCGCTGGCCGATAAGGGCGATGCCAATGCTCAATTCAACTTAGGCGCGATTTATGCCAATGGCCGCGGTGTTCCGCCGGACCCCAGAGAGGCGGTGCGTTTGTATCGACTTGCGGTTGCCAAGGGTCACTTGGGCGCGATGAATAATCTCGCCTTTATGTTGAAAACAGGAACGGGCACCGAGAAAAACGAGCGCGAGGCTTTGGGTTTGTACGAAAAAATCGTGGCTTCAGAGCGCGATGATCCGGGTGCAAAAGCGATGAAAAATATCGCCACCAAAAACATTGAATCGATCAAAGGTTGTTTGGCGCTTCCCAATGGCTGCGATTCGCTGCCAGCGAGCGAGCGCGGTTCAAGGCGCTCAAGCGACTGAAAGGGTAAACACAGGGCGATAACAGCCAACCGCATCACCTCGCACATTACGAATCGGGCGCGCCACAAGTTCTTGCAGTTGTTGCCTTTGATGGCTGTCGCCAATACCGAGCTGCCGGAAAATCTCCACCACAATCCAAGGCATGGCGCGGGCGTTCCCGTCGGCAATTTTTATCGCAATGCCCAAGCCCCGGCTTCGAATGCCAATCGCCTGCACGGCTTCGGCACCAGCTTTGCAAACCCAGTCACCGGCGCCGATCTGCATCAAGACCAGATCGCTTCGGTCGCTTCCAGCGACAAGATCGGGGTATCGGGTCATCGCTTGAAAACATTGCTGCGCTGCATCGCCATAAATCTCAGCAAAGGACCCGGGAGACCGCTCAGCTGACATGACTGCGAATAGCTGCGCTAATTGAGGCAGCGGCATCGCAAGATTCGGCGCAGCACAGCCGTCAACACCCAGCTGGAAGGGACTGTCGCGCCTTAAGGCCTGAGCAAGCGATTCGCGAATCCGCCGCTGCAAGGGATGTTCGAGGGCCACATAATTTTCAATCGGCTCGCCCGATTGCAGGCATGCAGCAAGAAAGCCGCTATGTTTTCCAGAACAATTGTGATGGAGCTCGCTAAAGACTTCATCGGCGCGGGGCAGGCGGGCGGCTTGCGTGTAGGCAATCGGTACCTGGCAGCCACAGAGCAGATGCCGATGATCAAGACCACAATCCGCGAGCATGGAACGAGCTAGACTGATATGTTGGGTCTCACCCGAATGGCTCGCGCACATCAAAGCGAGCTGGCGCAATCCCCAACCAAACTTTTCAAGCCCGCCCGAGGCCACAAAAGGTGCCGCTTGAAAAGGCTTGAGCGAAGAGCGGGTGAAAACATCGCGCCTGATATCACCACAATAGGCAAGCAGCTCACCCGCCGCATTGACGACAGCAATCGAGCCGACATGTTCGGACTCCAGAACATCGCCTCGATGCACGTCGATCAAACCTGCATGCGCTGCCATCTATGCGTGACCTCGCTTCGATGAAAGCCAGGTCAGGGCGATCGTAGGTCCGAGAATCAGCAATGAGAGGGTGATCATTTGCCCGTGGGTAACTGCCAAAACACCACCACCCGGCGCCGCAAGCACAAAACCACCCACGCATAGCGCAAGCCGCAAGGGCCACTCCATGGCAGCGCAGCGTCGCAAATCACCAAACCCGAACAAATAGCCCTGCAGGCCCGCACAAATGAACACGATGCCAGCAAGCGCAGTCATCACCAACAGCAGCGTTTCTTGCAAATCGCCTTGGAGCACAAAAGCAGGATTTAACACGAAGAAGAACGGTAAAAAATAAATAATGCTACCGACGGTCATTGAAGCCCAGCCCGTTTTCATCGGTGGCGAACCCGCAATACCTGCTGCAGCAAAGCTCGCGATCGCTACGGGTGGCGTGATCGACGATAGCATGCCCCAGTAAAACACAAACATATGCGTCGCAACTTTGTTTAACCCGGCTTTCTCAAGCGCCGGCCCCACCAGAATCGCAAGAAAAATATAACAGGCTGTGGTGGTCAGCCCAAGCCCGAGCACCAATGAAGTCAGCGCAGTCATGCCGAGCAACAGAAAAACATTATCACCGGCAATCGTGAGCAAATCATTGGCCAAACTGGAAATCACACCTGTGAGCGAAAAAGCGCCAATCAGCAGACCACAGCCAGCGAGAATGCCGATCAGTTCGACAAAAGTTTTCCCGTTCACTTCTAAAAACTTTAGAACCGACGACCAATCCCATTTCTCCTTGTTAAAAAGCTGGTTAAGCACAAGGAGAAGCGCCGTGGCATAAAAAGGCGCATGGCTTTCGCGTTTCATCACAAGCAACATAAAAATCAACAAGGCCACTGCGAATGCGTAATACCAACCTTCTCTGAAGGTTTGTTTGAGGCTGGGAATGTCTTCTCGAGCCAAACCCTTCAAGCCATGACGGGCAGCATAGGCGTCGACTTGCATAAATAAGCCAAAGTAATAAAGCGCTGCGGGAATGATCGCTGCTAGAGCGACCATGCCGTAACTGACACCCAAGAATTGCGCCATCACGAATGCTGTGGCGCCCATAACAGGCGGCGCAATCACGGCCCCGGTCGATGCGCAAGCTTCAATGGCGCCCGCATAGGTTGGAGAAAACCCAGTACGTTTCATCGCCGGGATCGTCATAGTTCCAGCGGTAAGAACGTTACTGATAATGCTCCCTGACATCATGCCCAAAAGTCCGCTTGCAAAAATACAAACCTTCGCCGCCCCACCCCGAAAAGTGCCGCAGGCAGCAAAGGCTAAATTGATAAAGAACTTGCCAGCCCCTGTCATCATCAAGGCTGTGCCAAAAACAAGAAAACCGATGACCGTTTCGGCAAAGGCCTGCAAAGGGATGCCAAGCAAACTCTCGCTCGAAAGCATATGGTAGGCGGACGCTTGCGCTGCCGATGACTCCGTACCCTTGAGCGGACCCAGCCAGGCTGAATCTGCAAACAGCGGGTAAAGTGTGAAGGGGAAAATGCTCAGAACCAAGCCCCAACCACCGGTTCGGCGAAGCCCTTCCATCAGAATGGCCCACATCAGGTAGCCCGCAATAACGACCGGCTCGGGCGCCCCAGTAAACTCCCAGCCGAGTTCAGCAGCGCTTCGCACACTAAGCATCAGCACGGTCGATACCGCAACCGTGAGCCCAAAAAGCAACTGGTCGTACCATGCAACACGATCAAGCGCTGCCGCTTCATGCCCCGGAAATACGATGAATACAAAAGGCATCATCAGTAAGACGAGACCGTAGTAGTACTCGGTGTTTAGCGGCGTAAAACCGATAAAAAACCTTAGTACAAATTGCTGATTCAGGCAAAGAAAAATCGTGGCCGCAGAGGCCACGAGTAAGGCATAGCGCCAAAATCCTGTTAGCCGCCGAGTCCGGATAACCTCAGACTCGGCCGGGGCGCCATGGGGATCTTGAATCAGGACCTGCTCGGTCTTTGCTACGGCTGGACCTGAAACGCCGGTCATTCGAAGATCACATCCAGACCGGCTTTTCGCAAGCCTGCAGCACGCGCACTCATCCAGGCCTTGCGAAATGCTTCCTTATCTTCGGGAGGATTCGTTTTCATGAACTCATTCCAAGACGCCTGCAAGACCTGCTGCCGCTTCACAACCGCTTGCTGGTGCGACTCCGCCTCGGCAGTCCATGCACCGCCTTCTTTGATGGCTTTCACCGCACCCTCATGGTAGGGCAAAGCCCAGGTGAGATCCTGACGCTTGAGTTCAAAGCCATCGACACCAGGCGTGCTGTCCTTATAAACATCATAATGAACAATCATCGACTTGGTAATGCCGTACACAACATCAGCCGGTTGCGACGCGTAGGCCATCAGAATCGGATAGGGGTAACTTGGCAGCACCGCTGGCGATTGCGCCGTTATGCCCGGCCCGCAGGTGGTGGTATGCGGTCCGTAATAAGGACTGACCTTCCTCACCCTTGCCCAAGCCTCTTTGTCAGATGCAGGTGTCTGGGGATACATTAGGCCTCGTGGCGAAGCCTCCGCCTCTTTAGCCTGACCTGATACCGTTGAGGCAATGGCTGCATCGACCTCATTATTGATCATGCCCTTCCACATGGCACCATAGCTTGAAAATTCAACGAGCTTGACGTCCTTAGGGGTCAGATTGCCATAGGCCAAAACCGCAAAGGCGTTTTGATTCAAGGCAGGCGAACCCACGACCACACCGACGCGCTTACCGCGCAAATCCTTCACTTCCTTGACGCCGACATCTTTGGCAACCGCCAATGACACCGCGTTGCAAGAAATCGACGAGAGCATCAGGCGAAGCGGCTGAGGACCCCATTCGCGAGTTGCGAATTCCAGCACACCTTCCTGCGCAAAATAAACCCCGACACCCATGAACGAGGCTTGAGCGCGATTGGCCTTGAGAGGCGCAAGTCGGGCCACATCGTTACCTGCGGGCAGGACACGAACGTCGCTACCTTGCTTATCCTTAAGCATTTTTCCAATGGCAACACCCATATTAAAACCCGACGATCCGGTGTCATAAGCGGTCACTGTAATCGTTGAAGGCAATTTAATGTTCTGAGCAAGTAAAGCAAGCGGCATGCTCAAAAGGCCGCCCGCAGCCAAGGCGCCAATCAATACGCGACGGCGCAATGTTCTTGATGCAAGATCTGATCTCACCAGCATGTAGGTCTCCTCAATGTCTTTTTCATTATGCTCCGCAGGCCACTGCGAATGCCTCGCCATAGACTACAACAAATGCCGATCGAATCGGAGACGCTGCGAAGCGTTCAGGCAATCACCCATTTCATTAGCTTGCTGCGTCGATCAAATCCCACCGGCTTGTCGGGCGCATGAACCCAGCGGATTTCCTGAGGGCGCCAATCACCCATATCCCAGTCATGCGAAAGTATGCGCGTCCCCGATCGAAGCGCCATCAACCGCGGCCTTAAGGCAAGATTGACCGCAGGCAGCAAATAAAGGGTGATCACATCGGCAGCAGCAAGATCGGTGTCATAAAGATCACGAACCTCAAAGCGGCAGTAAGCTTGCAAGCCTTGTTCGGTGGCAAGCGCCTGTGCGCGAAGGACGAGGGCGGGGTCCAGATCAACGCCCAGACCGTGTATGCGATAGCGTTGTGCCGCTGTACGAACAATCCGTCCATCACCGCAACCCAAATCGATCAAGCGATCGCCGGCTTTGAATTGCGCCATTTCAAGCATTGCGTCAACAACAGATTGTGGCGTTACAACGAATGGAACATCCTGATCTTGATCGCTTAAGGCGGTACTTTGCCCGGTCTGATAGGCAAGGCTACCGGCCACTGATGATGGCGCAGATAGCGTTGATCGCCTTGATGGCGCGGCCGAGGATGCAGCTGCCAGTCCTGGCAGCTGAGCACTGAGGCCTGCCAAGGCCCAAAAGCCGAGCAGCTTTCGACGCTGCAGACTAAGGCTACCAGCCGATTGCCGCACCATCGCTACGGGGATCGGAGCCGCCAGACAACACCTTGGTGATTGGATCAATAACAATACCGTGGGCGTGTCCGGCCAACTCGTTCCATGGACCCCAGCGGTTTAAATGATGACCGCGCCGATACAGTTCCTGAATCGTTTCCCGGGGGAATCGACTCTCGATATGCAAGGTATCGCGCGACTCACCCAAGGCAAAACGGCCTGACAACCATCGCGGGGTCTCGAGCGCTTCTTGAATATCGCAACCAAAATCCAGCATCGCGACATAGGTCTGAAGATGAATCTGTGGCTGACCATCCGCACCCATGCAACCGAGCACGCTCCACAGCCGGTTGTCGCGAAAGCCCATTGAAGCAATCAAGGTGTGCATCGGCGTCTTGCCTGCTTCCAATCGATTAGGATGCGCCGGGTCAAGTGAAAAATAAGCACTGCGGTTTTGCAGCACAACCCCGGTATCGCCAGCAACCACGGCAGAGCCGAAAACACCGTAAAGACTCTGGATCAAGGACACAGCATGACCCTCGCCGTCGGCCACCGCGATATAAACCGTGTCGCCTTTAAGGCTGCCATACGAAGGCACCCTGTCCCACGGCAAAGCGCGGTGTGGATCGATCAGCTTGCTTCGTTGGGCCGCATAGCCAGGGTCGATCAGCTGCTGCATCGGTACGTTCACAAAACGCGGATCTGCCAGAAATCGGTCTCGATCGTGGTAAGCAATTTGTTTGGCCTGTACCAGCCAATGAACATGATCCGGACTCAAAAAGCCTTTATCCCGCCAGTCAAAACCTTCCAACATTTGGAGCATTTGAATCACTGTAAAACCCTGCGTCGGCGCCGGGGTTTCGTAGAGCTTGAGATCCCGATAGTGGCCGCAAATCGGCTCGCCCCAAAAAGCTTGCTGGGCTGCCAGGTCTTCGCCATCAAAAACCCCGCCAAGACGCTGGGAAAAATCAGCCAAAAGCCCGCCTATTTCGCCACCATAAAAGCCAGCAGCACCGTCGGCGGCAATGGCCTCCAGTGTTCTTGCCAAACCGGGATTAAAAAATACCGACCCCGCTTTGGGTAGACCGTTAGCCAGAAACAAAAGCCGGCTGGACTCATGAAGCATTAAATCAGCTTCGCAAGACGCCAACCACCCTGCAAGTCGGGGCGTGATCACAAAGCCCTCACGCGCGTAGTCGATGGCGCTAGCCAACAAACGCTTCAAAGGCAAACGACCATAGGCTTTGTGGGCCTCGCCCCAGCTTGCCACCGCACCGGGTGTGCTTAGTGTGGCAGGCAATAGGCCGCGGAAGGGTATGTCGTTTAAGCCCTTCCCGCGAAGCGTTTGAAGCTCAGCGTGGCGGGACGCCCGACCGCCACCGTCAAGAAAACGGACCTTTTGCTCGTTGGCATCATGGATGAGCCAAAAAGCATCGCCGCCGACGCCTGTCATGTGGGGATAAATCACCGCCAGAACGGCGCTTGCTGCAATCGCAGCATCGACTACAGAGCCCCCTGCCCTCAAGACATCAACACCAGCCGATGAGGCAAGACTGTGCGGCGAGCTCACCATACCTCGCCGCGCGAGTGTCGCAGGCCTTCCTGTTCTAATGTCGATCATGATGCGAAAGCACTATGCCTGATGCTGCGCTGCCTTGTTATAAACATTCAAGGCAGCCTGTTCAGCATCTCCCATTTTCACATGCATTCCAAATTCGGGAAGTTCGCAGGTCAATGCGCCAAGACAGGACATCACGTTGGCCCGGCTGCAAGACTGACCCATCAGCCCGAAACGCCAGATCTTGCCCGCCAAAGGTCCAAGGCCTGCCCCAATTTCCATACTGTAATCGGCCAAAAGGCGTTTACGCAGCTGCGCCTCAACGCCAGGCGCAAAAGTTTCGGGGACTTTCACCGCATTCATTTGCGGCAATCGAAAGTCGGGGTGAACCAGGAACTCAAGACCCATTGCCTCGATACCTGCCTTGAAGGCCTCATGATGCAAACGATGCCTTGCCCAGGAATGCTCAAGGCCTTCCTCGTGAAGCATCACCAGTGACTCATGAAGTGCAAACAAGCTATTGATCGGTGCGGTGTGATGATAGGTTCTTGCGGTTTCGCCCCAGTAATCAAGCACCAGATTCAAATCCATAAACCAGCTTTGCACCTGAGCCCTGTCTTTTCTTGCCTTGACCCGATCAATAACGGCGTCGCTATAAGAAACAGGAGAAAGACCGGGGACGCAAGAAAGACATTTTTGTGAGCCTGAGTACACCGCATCGATACCCCAGGCATCAACGAGCAGGGGTACACCGGCAAGCGAGGTCACGGCATCGCAGATCACCAAGGCGCCGAATTCATGGGCGATGCCGCTAAGTGTTTTTGCGTCCGACGCTGCACCCGTAGAGGTCTCCGCATGAACAAAACCCACTGTACGGACTGAGGGATTCGCTTGCAAAGCCTCACGCAATTTATTGGGATCACACGGTGAGCCCCATGGATCGTCGATCACAATGGGATGGCCGCCGGATCGTTGTACATTTTCGACCATGCGACCACCGAACACCCCATTGCGCATCACAATGACAGGGTCACCTGGCTCAACCATATTGACAAAGCTCGATTCCATACCGACCGAGCCAGGTCCGGATAAGGGGAAGGTGAGCTGGTTTTTGGTTTGATAGGCATAGCGAATCAGTTGCTTGATCTCATCCATCATGCCGACAAAAACTGGGTCGAGGTAACCCATGGATGGCGCCGAAGAGGCGGCCAGCACGCGCGGATGGATCTCTGATGGACCCGGGCCCATGAGAATCCGCTTCGGTGGATGGAAGGATCCAATGACTTTGCCCGGTGCAAAAACCTGTGATGAAGCATGCGTTGCCATGGTGCGCTCCCGCGTCATAATTCAGTCATCGTGGTGCAAAACCCTGGATTGTGCACCACTTGGATCAAAGCACTTTCAAATTCTTGCCAAGTCGCTTGTTCAAAACAGGTGAAACCAGCCGGAACCCCTTGATAACACTCAGTTGAAATCACTGCCGGACTGCCGCTATGGCACACTGAAACGCCGTTGTCATTCTTCTGTCAACCCCTCCTTCACAAGATATTCATGAGCCTAGACTCCAGCGCCCATTCGCCAGAGGACGTATCCGAAGGCACGAAACGATTATTGCGAAGCATCGACCGGATCACTGAAATCAGCGGCCATGTTTTTGCCTGGCTCATGGTGCCGCTCGTCGGGGCTGTGGCCTGGGAGGTCATCTCGCGATATTTTTTTCATAAGCCAACCGAGTGGTCCTATGACCTCACCTACATGCTCTACGGCTGCTTTTTTATGCTTGGTGCTGCCTATACCTTAAGGCGTGGGGCACATATCCGAACGGACTTTCTTTGGGATAACTTCACGAACAAAACAAAGGGTTGGATCGATACAGTTGCTTACGTTGCGTTATTTTTTCCGGCACTGATGCTTTTATTCTGGGTGGGCATGGAAGAATTTAACCATGCCTTCGCCATCTCGGAACGCTCCGAACAAACGGTTTGGCGCCCCTTGCTGTGGCCGATGAAGCTCGCGATACCGATATCGTTTTTATTATTGATGATACAAGGCATTTCAGAACTCATTAAAGCCTGGTTTCTCGCGCGCACTGGCAAGGAGCTTGATCATCGCGAAAAGGTAGAGATCTGAGATGGACAAGCAACAATTGATGGGCTTGGTGATGCTTGTCCTGATGGTTACGGTCATATTTGCTGGTTTTCCGATTTCCTTCACGATTTTGTTTCTTGCGCTGGTCTTCGGTTATCTCGGGCTTGGTGCCAATGTTTTTGACCTTGCCTACTTTCAGACGATCGGCATGATGAAAGAGGAATTGCTCGCGGCAATTCCCATGTTTATTTTCATGGGTTTTTTGACCGAGCAGGCGGGACTGATGGAGCGACTGTTCCAAGCGCTGAGGCAATTGCTTGCACCGGTTCGCGGTTCACTTTATCTGGTGGTTATTCTCACCTCCACGATTTTTGCGATGGCAACGGGGATTGTCGGCGCCGCAGTGACGGTTTTGGGGATCATGGCCGGTCCGATCATGATCAAGTCTGGCTACGACCACCGCCTTTCTGCGGGAGCGATTGCCGCAGGCGGCACCTTAGGCACGCTTATACCGCCCTCGGTGATGCTGATCGTGATGGGCCCAGTGCTCGGTGTCTCGGTAGCAAGCCTTTATGCAGCAGCTTTTGGTCCGGGATTTCTTCTGGCCTTGCTCTACATCATTTATTTGCTCGTGCGCAGTTACCTCAATCCTTCTCTGGGGCCGCCCGTGCCCCTGGAAGAACGAACCGGCTCCTTGGCCGTCGTCCTTAAAGAGATTGTTGTTGGTACCCTGCCGCTCATTGGCTTGATTGCCGCAGCCCTGGGTTCGATTCTGATTGGTCTTGCAACACCAACCGAGGCCTCAGCAATCGGTGCTCTTGGCGCACTGGTCTTGTCCATTGCCTACGGCCGATTCACATGGCGAGGTTTTCATCAAGCACTCTTGCAAACCATGATGACCTCAAGCATGGTCTTGTTCCTTGCCGTCACCTCCAACATTTTCGGAGCCGTGTTTTCTCGACTTGGCACAGCCGGTTGGATTTCGGATGCCATCCTGGGTTTGCCGATTCCGCCTGAACTCACCCTTGGTCTGATTGTTTTCTTGATATTTTTGCTGGGCTGGCCTTTTGAGTGGCCGGCGATTATTCTTGTTTTTCTGCCGATTTTTTATCCCATTCTGGTGGCGCTTAAGGTTGATTTAGTGTGGTTTGGCGCTGTGGTTGCCGTCACCTTGCAAACGGCCTTCTTGTCGCCGCCAGTGGCGATGTCAGCCTATTACATCAAGCAGGTGGTGAAAGAATGGTCATTGAAAACCATTTATGCCGGCATGATGGAATTCATGGTGATACAGGCTTTTTGCATTGCTCTACTTTTTGCCGTTCCACAGATTGCAACGTATCTGCCATCGCTCTTATTCGATAAGCCACTTGCCTCGTCCACTGATACGAAGCCTGCTGACAGCGACAACGCTTCCGGTCAGGGCGCGCTTGGGGTCCAAGGCGAAGACGAACTCGAAAAAGGCGATGCGGCAACGCCGGCTGCCAGCCCGTCCTCAAAAACAATGTCCAACGATTTGCTGAAGTCAGACGATCTTGAGAAATCTGATGATCTGAAGTGAATCGAGTCGCTGTTGCGGGTCCCGGTGTACATTTATAAAGATCTGATGGTGTGCCGTGATAACGTCAGATGGTTTGAATCAATGCAAGGATGATTAACATTTTCGATTAACCTCAAGGAGATCCACTGATGAAAAGTCTTTTCAAGAGTCTGCTCGCAGCCGCGGTTTGCGCTACTGCGTTTGCGACGGTTCAGGCTCAAGCCCCCGCACCACGCGTGCTTAAGTTTCAATCGACCTGGCCGGCAAGCTTAACGCTGCAAGAAAACTTTAAGTATTTCGCAGAACGCGTGGATAAGCTCAGCGGTGGTGCGCTTAAGATCGAAGCGCTCGCTGCCGGTCAAGTGGTCCCCGCCTTCGAAATCCTTGATGCCACTCACAAAAAAGTGATCGATGGTGGCCATGGCGTTGCCTACTACTGGGTGGGCAAAGATAAAGCAGCGGCGCTTTTCGCCGGCCCGCCGGGAGGCCCCTTTGGCATGGACCATGTGGATTATCTCGCATGGGTTTGGGAAGGCGGTGGGCTCGAAATGTGGCATGACCTCTACCTCAACCGGATGAAGCTGAATGTGATTGCTTTTCCTATCCTTCCTTCAAGCCCGCAAGCTTTGGGATGGTTTAAGAAAGAAATCAAATCGGTTGCTGACTTCAAAGGTTTGAAGTGCCGTCAAACCGGTTTGAATGCTGATATGTACGCCAAACTCGGTATGTCGGTGGTGAATCTGCCGGGCGGTGAAATTCTGCCTGCGGCACAGCGCGGTGTGATTGATTGTGCCGAGTGGGTAGGCGGTGTTGAGGACTTGCGACTTGGTCTCCATCAAGTCTTCAAGTATCACTACACACCAGGTATGCATGAGAACAACTCAATTGGTGAATTGATGATCAATAACGATGTGTGGAAGAGTCTTAGCCCCACCCAACAAGAGATCATCAAGTCGGCCGTTAAGGACACCTTCCTGACTTTCAGCATGCGCTGGCAGAAAATGAATGCCGATGCGCTTGATGAATTGATCAAGAAGCATGGTGTGATTGTTCGGCGCACGCCAGCCGACATCTTGACGGCATCCTTAAAGGCATGGGACGAGGTTGTTGCTGAAGAGTCAGCTAAAAACGATTTCTTCAAAAAGGTTTCTGATAGCCAGAAGGAATATGCCTCAAAAGTTGTTCCTGCCAAGCGCGCCATGTTCCCGCCCTATTCTTTCGCTGCCAACTATTACTGGGGTGCTGAAGGTGGTGCAGCGGCCAAAGGTGGTTCGCCTGCTAAGAAGTAATCCATCGTTGGCAACCAGTCATCTCGCGTGATTGAGCCTCCCGGCCCGATGCCCTCATGGAGGGCATTACGCCGGGATTTTCATTGGCAAGCCGTGGTCAACGGCTTGTTGGGTTTTATCTTTTCTGCATCGGGCCCGTTGGCGATTATTCTGTCGGTAGGCGCCGGTGCTGGCGTGCCTGCCGCGCTGATTGCCTCCTGGGTCCTGGGCTGTTTTGGTATCAACGGCATCTTAAGTGTTGTCTTGAGCTGGGTATACCGCAAACCACTGGCCTTTTTTTGGACGATTCCAGGGATGGTGCTCATGGGCGAGGCGCTCAAGCGCTTACCCTTTGAAGAGATCGTGGGCGCGTATCTGCTAACCGCTGCGCTGATGTTGGCGCTTGGTCTGAGCGGTCTGATTGGCCGCATCATGAAAGCCATACCGCTTGCGATTGTGATGGCGATGGTGGCCGGGGTTTTTTTGCGGTTTGGCACCGATCTGATTCGTCATATGCAGACAGACGCATGGATCGCCATCCCGATGGTGCTTGTTTTTGTTTCGCTCTCGGTGTACCGGCAGGTCGGACGCTTCGTGCCGCCGCTCATCGGCGCCGTGGTCTCCGGCATGGTGCTTATCAGCGCCTTTGAACCACCGCAAATTGCCTACGATCAATTGCATTGGCTCGCAGACCCTGTTTTCACGACACCGGTGTTCAGCCTGCGGGCCTGCCTTGAACTGGTGGTACCACTTTCGATCACGGTATTGGTCGTTCAGAATGGGCAGGGTGCCGCCGTACTGCGTGCCGCAGGACACGATGCGCCTATCAACACCGTCGCAAGCGCATGCGGCATTTGGTCAATGCTGACCGCACTGGTAGGCTCGGTCAGCACCTGCCTCACGGGGCCTACCAATGCAATTCTTGTATCGTCAGGGCCCAAAGATTCACACTACATCGGCGGCATCACGGTAGGGTTGCTCGCGATGCTCTTCGGTTTGTTCTCAGCAGGCTTCACAGGCTTGCTGATGGCGACGCCTGGCGCCTTTATTGTGGTGCTCGGCGGCTTAGCGATGCTTAAAGTGTTACAAACCGCATTTCAATCGGCTTTTAAAACCCACTTCAGTTTTGGCGCGTTGATCTGCTTTCTCGTAACCGTTTCGGGGATCGAAATCGCATCGATTGGAGCAGCTTTTTGGGGACTGCTCGCCGGGTATCTGGCTTCACGACTTTACGAGCCCACCGACTTTAAGGCAGCAAAGGAAACACCTTGAGCTTTTCTATCGGCTGTTACGGACGCTATAGCCGTCTGTCCAGGGCCCTGCGGTGCGGTTTCAGGCGAGGTGCTTGAGCAAGAAAGCCTGCAAGCGTTCAAAAGCCAGGTTACAACTCGCCGGGTCATAGTTCACAGCCGAGCGATCGTTACAAAACCCGTGGTTTGCGTCATATCGATACAGTTCGTAGGTCGCAGCACAAGCTTTTAAGCTCGCTTCAAGCCCATCAGCGGCAGCAGGCGTACACCAATCATCCCGGTTGGCAAAGTGTCCTTGCAAGGGGATCTTAATCATTGCGGGATCGGCGAAATCCTTGGGCGGAATACCGTAAAAACAAACGCCAGCATCAACTTCAGGAATGTGAACAGCAGATGCGATGGTAAGCGCACCACCCATGCAATAACCCATTACCGCGACTTTGCTGCTGCCGCTTTTTTTCAAGTGCTGGACCGCGCCACGTATGTCTTGATGTGTCGCACCTGGAAAGTCCAGACCGGTCATTAAGTGATTTGCCTCGTCGGGCTTTTCGGTAACACGGCCATGATAAAGATCGGGCGCGAGCGCATTAAAGCCAGCCCGCGCCATGCGATCGGCAATCCCACAAATCTGATCATTCAGGCCCCACCACTCCTGAATCACCACCACGCCAGGCCTGCTGGCCTGTTGGGCTGACAAGTAACCATCGCAGGACGAACCATCTGGACGCTCGAATTGAATCTTCATTCCCATTGCTTACTCCTTATGTCGTTAATAGACGATACCTTTAGGGCAATTGCAAATCAGCTTGCCGGCTCGTCAGACGTGCCTTACCCACACCGGCAGGCATATTGAAGATGACGTCGACACGCCGAAGCCGTTTATAACGATCAAAACCTTGGAAACCAAGCCGCTTGAGTTGCGAGGGTTGATCGCAACTGATGCTCCACTCGACCACCAGATCCTGATGCTCAGCGGCTGGCTTTGCCGGCACCTTGCTCTTCTCGCCATCCAGTTGGTGGGGATCGCTCACCTGGGCAGTTCGCTGGCTACAGGCCGCTTGCGCTGGAAGGCTGAGCAAGAAACCGTGTTGCACGAGATCCTTACGCAATTGCCGGTAAAGATTAACTTCTTGTTCATGCCGCGGCGCTCGCTCCCAACCTAGGAAGACATCAAGCGGGGAGGCAAATCGGATGCTTAATTCCCGACCACTCAGACTGACTTCAAGCTGCGCCACACCGTGCTCATGTGGCTTGGCGTGGGCAAGGCCAAGACCTAGGACAAGGCTGGCCAGGTGGGCGAGAAAGAAGCTTGCTCGAGGACGCATCTCAAAGCCGCTTTGGCGCTAGCATCAGACGTATAAATTGTCCTGTTGGACGGGAACTTCCTTCTTGGGTTGCGGCGCGTCGGCCCGAACAAGTGCCTGAACTTTTTCTTTTTGGGCGAGTTCTTCTATCCGCTGAACCGACATGGATTCTTGAACACGATTTGACGATTGATCAGCCTCTCTGGCTCGAACCAAAGCCCGCTCCGTAAATTCCGCCTTGCGGACGGTGACCTGCTGTTCAACACTTTGGGTGGGGGTTACCTGACCCGATGCATCAGCCACGATGGCTTTTGCCTGGCTCGATAAATCGACACGAACAGCCGGTTCGACCCTAAGCGCAGGCGGGGTCGACGTTTGGGCCGAGGCTGGCGAATCGTTTCGCAGCTCGGTCGATTCGACCTTGCGAACCGGTGCACTTGGGACGACAGACCGCATCGCTTGGACCATCGACGATTGATTCGCTTCCATCATGTCTACCCTCTCATACTTCAAAATCCGAACTAATCCATGCAACTGCCTTTAAGCACACTTTATTTTGCCATGCGATGCGCCTCATAGCGTGCTTTTTGCTCAGCATTGGGCGGATAAAGACCCGGTAAGGCGGCACCGCGATTCACTTCGTCCATGATCCAAGCCTCCAGCTTTTCCTGCTCGGGAGCCTCCTGCAGGACCAGATCAAGCATGGCTTGGGGAATCAACACCGCGCCATCGTCATCGACCACCACCACATCATCCGGAAACACAGCCACGCCGCCGCAAGCAATCGGCTGCTGCCATCCAACGAAAGTAAGGCCTGCCACCGAAGGCGGTGCCGCCGCCCCCTGACACCAAACCGCTAAACCGGTCGAAAGCACGCCCGCTTGATCGCGTATAACACCATCGCTGACCAAAGCTGCCACACCGCGCTTGACCATCCGAGCGCACAAAATATCGCCAAAAATACCGGCATCGCTTGCCCCCATGGCATCGACCACCGCGATACATCCTGCTGGCATCGCTTCGATCGCGGCGCGCGTTGAAATTGGCGAGGACCACGATTCGGGCGTTGCCAGATCCTCGCGGGCCGGAACAAACCGCAGGGTAAATGCCCGGCCCACGCACCGACTTTGACCTGGGCGCAAGGCTTTGGTGCCACGCATCCAGACATTGCGAAGACCTTTCTTGAGCAGCACGGTGCTTATGGTTGCGGTGGTCACACCCTCAAGCATGGCGATCGCATCCCGACTTAAATCCATTGAATCGCTTGTCATAGCGTGCACTCCCTGATGAGACATTTTGCATCCATACGCGCTGTAGGCCTTGCCTGGCCGCTGTTGGCCACGCTTGCTCAATGTGCCACAATCGCCCGCAAGATGATGCCAGCAACCCTATTAGGCCTTGATGAAGGTCTCGAAATCATTGAGAACATGAGAGCTCGTGGGGAGTCGATCCACACACCGGGCTTGGGCGAGGCGCACTGCCCGATTCACTGGATGCGTTTCGGTGAGGGGCCCGACTGTGTGCTCTTGCACGGTGGCCATGGCAGTTGGATGCATTGGTTAAACCTCATTCCTTTGCTTTCTGGGCACTATCGGCTTTGGATTCCTGACTTGCCGGGCTTTGGAGCGTCGGGCGATATGTTGACCCCGGCCGAAACAGGTTTTATGGCCCAAGCCCTGATACTCGCCTTAGACCATCTTGGGGTTAGTGAACGTAGCTTTACGCTTGGCGGATTTTCTTTTGGCGGGCTCGTCGCGGGTCAGATGCTTGCTCAGGGTGCACCGGTGCAAAGCCTACGGCTTGTTGGCAGTGCCGGCATGGGCATGCGTCCTGAAAAAGCGATCGATATGCTGCTTTGGCAGCGTGCAAGAAGCCCGGAAGATTTACTTGAGGCTTATCGTCACAACCTCAAAGCACTGATGCTCCATCGCGATGAAGACATCAACGCCCTAGCCTTGGCGATTCATGCGGAAAGCTGTCGGCAGACACGTTGGCGCAGCCGCGAGGCATCCCATCAAGCGGGTTTGCGTGACATCATCCGGCAAGCCAGGGTGCCGGTTCACGCGGTGTGGGGTTTACAAGACCCAACCATGGACCCTAAGCGCTTAACAACATGGTGGGATGAGTCGATAAGTGCTAAAGGCGAAACCAGGCAATCCCTTTCGCTTTGGGATGATTGCGGTCATTGGATCATGCATCAATCGGCCGACAAGTTGGCGAGTTGGTTTAAGGAGCATGCTTAAGGCCTGTGACATGGTGTTGCCCTCAACAAAATCTGATGGTTATGGCAACACGGCGCCTGACGAGGGCAAGGACCAGGCAGATGGGTTGCCGGTACAGAAAGATGGGTTACCGGTGCTAAATATTGCTGCCTATCGCTTTGTAGCCATCCATGACCGCGAGCGGCTTCGCGATCAATGGCTCGAGCAATGCCTCGCCCTCAGTATCAAAGGGACGATCCTCATCGCACCAGAAGGGATCAATCTATTTCTTGCAGGACCTGCCGCTTCAATTGAAACATGGCTTGAAAGCCTACAAGGCGATCAGCGTTTTGCGGGCCTTGAAGCGAAATACAGTTGGTCGCAGCATCAGGGTTTCGCAAGGATGCGGGTGAGATTGAAGGCGGAAATCATCCGTATGAATAAGCCTGATATCGCACCTGCGGCGGGGCGCGCCCCATGGGTCAGTGCTCAGACGCTGGCACGATGGCTCGATCAAGGCCACGACGATGAAGGCCGGGCCCTTGTCATGCTTGACACCCGCAATGCCTTTGAGGTGGATTATGGAACTTTTAACGGCGCCGTGTCCTACGATCTAAAACAATTTAGCGATTTTCCCAAGGCAATCCAAATGCATCGTCAGGCATTCGAGGGCAAAACCGTGGTGAGTTTTTGCACGGGCGGTATTCGCTGTGAGAAGGCTGGTTTATTCATGCAAGCCATCGGTATGAAGCATTGCTACCAACTTGACGGCGGGATTCTTAAGTATTTTGAAACGGTTGGTCAGCGCCACTATCAGGGCAGCTGTTTTGTATTTGACCAGCGTGAAGCACTTGATCCGGCGCTAAAAGCGCTCAGCGATTAAGCCTCACCCGAAACGGTCTCGGATTCCCACCAAAGACGCATGCCTGCACGGGCTGCTTTCACCATAAGCAGGCTCCCACTGAGCGACTCGGTGAGCACCAGGTCCTTGCTGCCCCCTGGAAAAAACGCCACGTTGGTGACTGAGGCATCTTCCATCGGTGCCTGGTAGATATGGCTTATCGCACCCTTTCGATTCAAGTGGAAGGCAACACCAAGGCTTGCGTGAGCAACGACAATCCCATGATCCTGATCCAGCGCCAATCCATCCGGACCACTGCTGCCGAAAAAAGTCTGAAACGCGCCAACCTTCGACAAGGCCGCATGCGCAAGCAAGGGAGAGCGCCAAAGCTGATTGGCACGGGTTACCGCGACAAAAAGTGCGGGCTGTTTATCATCGACTGCAATTCCGTTGGGACTTGGCACATTTTGCAAGATGCATTCGAGCCGCCCATCAGGAAACCGCCTGTAGACCCGTCCACTCGGGTCATGCAGGCCACTTTGCCCTTGATCGGTGAAATAGCAAACACCTTGTCGATCGAAACAAAGATCGTTGAGTCCGCGAAACGACTCACTCAAACGATGTTGGAGCAGGGGCTCAGGTTTGATCGGCTTTGCGTGACCCTGGGCGATTTGAGCCGCTAAAGCATCAGCAGGAAGTTTGAGCAAACCATGACGATAGTCGCTTATCCAAAGGCTGCCGTCTCGATGCATGGCCATGCCATTAGGCCAACCGTCGTATTGCGCGATTAATTCCCAAGCATCATCACCATCTTCCAAGCTCGCCTCGCCTTGAAAACGCGCCTTAATGAAGGCCTGATCGATTCGGAAAATCCTCCCAAAAGGTATATCGGTTACAAAGAGTTGTCCTTGCGCATCGAAACATGGCCCCTCCAAAAAACTGTCGGCAGGATGTCCTGCTTTATTGGCATCTGCCCAGTCATTAGCTTGTAAACAACGAAAGCGCGCCGGTAAACGGCTCAAAACCTCGCAGGTCCGTACTTCAGCGGCCTCAAACGCCCACATCTGTGTCATACTCCGCCCTCCTCATCGCCCTTGGTCCCATTTGTAGCAAGTTCGCTTGCCGGTAGTCCGCTGGTCGATGCCCTAAAGACACGACCGCTGACATTGTTACCCATCGTTTTATATCGATCGGGTTTGCATAGCGTTCTACCACGGATCACAAAGGATCACTGTGTCGACATTACCTATTCCCGCCTCCCCGGGCTTTACTGCTTTCCGCTTGCAGGCCAGCTTGCAATCGGCAATCGATGCCCTCGGTTTTCATTCTCCCACACCCGTTCAAGAACAAGTCATTCCTCAAGCCCTCGCAGGCAAGGACTTGTTGGTAAGCAGCCAGACAGGTTCCGGCAAAACGGCAGCGTTTTTGATTCCGCTGCTTCAAATGATGCTTGGTTCGCGGAACGCAGCGATGCGTCTGCCGAGCGGGCCCGCTATTTTGGTTTTAAGTCCGACGCGCGAGCTCGCACAACAAGTCAGCGACGATGCCATCGATTTGCTAAAGGGGAGTCGCGGGCTTCGCGTCGCTACGGTCGTGGGCGGTCTGCCCTACGGCAAACAACTGCAGGCGCTTCGCGGCGCTGATTTGGTCGTTGCAACACCCGGTCGATTGCTCGACTTGTATCGCACAAGGAAAATCAGGCTCGATCAAGTGGTTCATATGGTGGTCGATGAGGCCGATCGTATGCTGGATCTAGGATTCGCCGAAGATTTACAGGCTATTGCGCTGGCAAGCGCCCAGCGGCAGCAAACGCTAATGTTTTCTGCAACTTTTGCGCCACGAATCATGCTGTTGGCCGAAAAGCTCACCCGTGATCCGCTTCGCATTGCCATGACGGCGGTCAATCAGGCTAAACCCGATATTCGCGAATTGATCCACCTCGCAGACCATGAATCACATCGTATTAGATTACTAGAACACTATCTTTCCGATAGCAGTGTTGACCAAGCCGTGATTTTTGCCAGAACCCAGGTTGAATGCGAACAGCTTGGCGAAAAACTGACTGCTCAGGGATTGTCAGTCACCTATTTGCACGGCGCACTCCCGCAATCCGTGCGCACGAGACGGTTGAACGCATTTCGCGAAAAACGCGTGCAATGGTTGGTCGCCACCGATGTTGCCGCACGCGGCCTTGATGTGCCGAGCATCTCGCATGTGATCAACCTCGGTCTCCCGATGAAACCGGAGGATTATGTCCATCGGATCGGTCGAACTGCGCGCGCAGGTCGCAGTGGCGTGGCAGTTACGATGGTTGAAGTGAGCGATTTGCGCAAGCTTCGGGCTATCGAACGCGTCATCGAGCGCCGCCTTGAAAACAGCGTGATTCCGGGACTTGAACCGAAAATCAGACCGCTGGTGCGAACAGCAGCCAAGCCTGCTTCCAAGTCACCGAACAGATCGAGGCCCCAGGGCCTCGTACACGGTGAGCGCGACTTCCTCAAAGCTGAACGCAGTGGCCCAAGTCAGCCGCGTGGCGAAGGCTGGCAGGATCGTAGCGGCGTTGCAAAACCTCGAAGCGAAGGCTGGCAGGATCGCAGCGGCGTTGCAAAACCTCGCCGCGTTGAGACCACTGAGGCTAGGTCAACGTCGAACCGTGGAAGCGGCTTTGCAGGCTTTGCCAACAAGCCAGGTAGTCGCTCTGACGCAAGCCCCCGTGCAGGGCAAACTCGGTGGGCTGGAAAACGAGTGAACTCTCGAGCATAAAGGCAAGTGTGCCGCTTTGCTTGTGGGGTGCGAGCACAGCGGCGCTTGCTTGTTGCACCGCGTGCGCATCAGGACCGTGTGCACTCATGCAGTTATGAAGACTTGAACATCCTGGGCTGAAGCCCTCTCCTTTAGCATCATAAGCACCCTCGATCAGACCCATATACTCGCTCATCACATTTCGATGAAACCATGGCGGTCGAAAGCTATCTTCTGCGACCATCCATCGATCAGGAAAAATAACAAAGTCTAAATTCGAGGTACCGGGGTTGTCGGTAGGCGAGTTGAGCACCGTGAAAATAGAGGGGTCCGGGTGATCAAAACTGACGGTGTTGATCGTATTAAAGCGCTTTAAATGATAGCGATAGGGTGCATAGTTCCCATGCCAGGCGACAACATTCATCGGGTGGGCTGGCAGCTCACAAACCCAAAAGCCATCGAGTATTTTGCTGATCAACTGATACGAACCCGGCTTATCGACAAAAGCCGCCACGGGATATTCAAAATCTCTCGGGTTTGCCAGACCATTTGAGCCGATCGGCCCGAGCTCAGGTAAACGAAAGGGCGCTCCCCAATTTTCGCAAGCATATCCCCTGGCCATCCCCGACGCAGGATTGACCTGGAATCGTATCCCGCGCGGTATAACTGCAATCAATCCTGGTGCAATATCCAGTTGACCAAACTCTGTATGGATCGCCAGATCCCCTGCCTGGGGAATGATCAACCATTCGCCATCAGCCGACTGGAAGAAGCGCTCGTCCATTGAAGCGTTCATGGCATAGAGATAAATACTGGCCCCTTGCTTGCTGGCGGCAGACCCGTTGAGTGCCATTCGCTTGAGCGACGATATCCAGTCACAGGCACCCTGAGCCATCGCCGGCGGATTCCAACGTGCTTGCTCGGGCGACACAGGCCATTGTGCCGGCGAATTCAACGCGGTCGGGTGCTGCCAGGGTTGGTAAGAGCCGTGACGCACCGACGGCAAGATGCGATACATCCAGCTGCGTAAGTTTCGGTCTCTTGGCGCCGTAAACGCAGTGCCTGAGATTTGTTCAGGATAAAGACCAAAGGCAGGTCGCTGCGGTGAATTGCGGCCCTGGGGTAGCGCACCCGCTAAAGCTTCGGTGGCAAATTCATTGCCGAATCCTGTCATGTATGCTTGTTTCATGGCTGTCTCCCTGTTCCCCGTCTCTATCGAGCCCGATGAAATCGGCCAAGTCATACTTCCATTGTCTTCGGCTTGTGCAGCTTTTCAAAATCCGGTGAGCCTGCGTTGGGCAAGCTGGGGCAAGACAACATCGGCGCTTGACCCTTCAATGGTGTTGTTGCACGAAGGTCTTGGAAGCATCAGGCAATGGCGTCACGTGCCGTCTGCGCTGCATCAAAACACAAAGCTTAAGGTGATTGCCTTTGAAAGAGTCGGTTATGGGGCATCAAGCACGAGACTTGGACCCTGGCCTGTTCAATTCATGCACGAAGAGGCAGACTTTTTGCTGCCAGCTTTCTTAAATGCCCTGTCGATCAAAGATCCAATTTTGCTGGGACATAGCGATGGGGCGAGCATTGCCTTGCTTGCGGCGGGCGCACTTCGACCCCGGGCACTGATCTGCATCGCAGCGCATGTGTTTGTCGAATCGATCTGTCGCGACGCAATCTATTCGCTCTTGGAAAGCGAACGCAAAGCATCATTGCTGAGCGCACTTAGCAAATACCATCCACGAAGCGAATCACTGCTTCAGGCTTGGTCGACCGTCTGGTTAAGTCAGGCCTTTAAAAGCTGGGATATTCGAGACCGGCTGAGATCGATCGACTCGCCGGTTCTGGCGATTCAAGCCCGGGATGACGCCTATGGCACGATGGCTCAACTCGAGGCGATCGAAGAAAACCTGAACCATCCAAGGTGCTTGCGCCTTGAACGCGGTGGTCACAGCCCTCATCTCGACAAAGACTTAGGAATGACCGATAAGATCAGTGACTTTATTCAGAAACAATTGAACTCATGATCATCTCGATACAGTCGTTCGTTCTCGAAGCATCGATCCAACGCATGATCACGACCAATGCGAGGCTTTGGTCGATCCAGGTCACCGACGAGCCCGCACCGAGCGCAAACCAAGAGCTGCGCGGCGCACTTCTGAAAAGGCTACCCAGCCGATTGAGCCAAACCAGGTAGCCATAAAATGGCGCTACAACACATGGTGTTTGCATCGCCTCGATCCACTGCCGAGAAACAACCCGGACACCGGTCGAGGTCTCACCTTGCCGCATCATCATTAGCCCGATGCGAGCTTGATCCATGGCCGAGATTGATACGCCGCCTCCCCAGTGACTGCCGCCAGGCACCGACAACATGGTCTGACCATCGACGAGCGTGAGGCCCTGCTGATAGCTGTCCCAGCGAAAGGGATCGCTGCATTCACAGGGCGTCAAGATAGTTTCTTCGAAAATCTCGGGTAAGGGTCGTTTGAATAAGTGTAACAAGGCCAGTGACAGTTGATTGATTCTTACATCGTTATACTCAAAATAAGAACCAGGTTCTCCAAGCGGACGCGGATCGCCTTTTTGGCCCACGGGTGAACCAGGCTGGTAGCTTAGCCAGCGATACCGGTCAACCTGCTCAGGAATACCCAGGCATGTACCTTCCCATTCGCTGGTTTGCTGCAGCAAGTGCTCCCAGGTGATACGCCGCATGCCTGCTTCATCAAAACCAATACCTGGACATCGCCGGTAAACCGGTTCATGCACATCGGGCAGCAGGCCCTGATCATGGGCGATGCCGGCGAGCAGGGCGAGATATGTCTTGGCCACGCTAAACGTGAGGTCAGCGCGGTGAACATCACCAACCTGGGCTCGGCATTCCCCTTGATGAAACACGATGGCGCTAACACCACCTCGCGGATAAACCGGACCGTAGAGTCGGTTGTAGGGCGGCGGATCCGCATCATGAATTCCCCAGGGCGGACTGTTGTCGCGTGACCAGGGACTTTCGCAGGCAGCAATTGCTTGCAAGGCCTGGCTCAGTTTCTCAGCCTCGAATCTCATCTCTCGTTCGCCTCATGGCTGTCTTGAGCACTCAATCCTAGGCGCCAGACTCCGCTTTGATACCGGCCCGGGCGATTAAGGCTTTCCAGTTTTCATATTCGCTACGAATAACAGACTTAAAGGCTTCTGGTGACCCACCTATCGGCTCTGCACCCGCGCGCGTGAGGCGTTCAATCACATCAGGCGCCTTAAGCGCCGCGTTGACCTCTCGATTGATCCGGGCTGCAATCTCAGCCGGTATGCCCGCCGGACCAAGCATACCGAACCAGTTAGAGATATTCATCCCGTCAATACCCACCTCAGCAAAAGTCGGAACCTGGGGTAAGCTTTGGCTACGTTTTGTGCCGGTAACCGCCAGAGGTTTGATCTTGCCGTCACGAATATGACTTTGGGCAGAGACCACCGAATCCATCAGAAAGGCAATTTGCCCGGCAACCAAGTCAGTAATCACCAGCCCCGTACCGCGATAGGGAATATGAACCACGAAGAGACCCCCGGCGCGCCACTTAAACATTTCGGCTGACAGGTGGGGGTAAGTCCCGATACCACTTGAACCAAAGTTGTACTTACCGGGACTACGTTTAAGTAAGTCAACCATCTCCTTGATATGGTTCACGGGAAACGATGCGCCAGTGACCATCACACTCGGGGCCGTTGCCACATGAACAATCGGCAAAAAATCTTTATCGGCTTGATAAGGCAGCTTTGGATTCAACGCCGGACCAACCGAGTGCGTGGACCCCGTTGCCAAGACGATGCTATAGCCGTCTGGTGCCGACTTTGCCACCGCGTCGGCGCCGATCACACCGCCAGCACCAGGCTTATTTTCAATAACCACCTGTTGACCGAGCGACATCGATAAGCGTGCTGCAAGTGTTCTTCCAATAATATCGGTCGCTCCGCCCGCAGGAAATGGAATCACCAGACGAACCGGTTTTGTGGGCCAAGACGATTGTGCCTGGACAGCAGACATACCAGTTGTTGCGAGCGCACTTAGGCCGCCAGCGAGCGAAGCAAGGCCGCCGGCGAATGCACTGAGGCCAGCGGTTCGCGCGCTTGCGCCTACGCCTGTAAGCAAAGGAAGTGCGCCGATGATCGTGCGACGCGAGTTACTGTGAGACATAGCTAACCTTCTGCAAGTCCTAGGGGATTAGGCGTTTTTTGCTCGCGGTGGTGCTTGAGTATCGCAAGACCTCGGAAAAGACCATGAACAAACTTTGAGTAAGGCATGAGCAGGAAAAATGCCATGACCGTCGCTAAATGCACGATTAAACTCGCTCGCATTGCCTCGCTGTCGCGCAATATCAGGAGTACCAGCCCGGTGAAAGCGACCAGGAACAAGAGGCTGACAAAGCCAACATCCATGGGAAACTGCTCGGGGTCACCAAGCCTTGGATCGCGCCTGATTCGCAACACCAACAGACCTGCTGTGCCAAGACACATCAGGATGCCGCCAAGTGTGCCCAAAATAACCGGCAGGCTCAACACATCGTAGGGCGCCTTCCAGCCAAAACCGTAGTGATAAACCGTGGCAACCGATGTCGACGCAAAGCAAAGCAAAAAACCATAAAAGCTCGCATGGTGTAAATGTCTGCGGGCAAGACTTGGTGCATCGTTCTGCTCAACACAGCCATCACCACCGCCATCTAAATACCGTAGCCTTGCTATTGCCGACACACTCTCCTGAGAAGCGCCAGGCTGATTCGGTACCGCCTGCTCACGCCAAAACCGAATTGCAGCGACGCTCATTGCCAGCACGGCGAAGAAGAAACTCGATCCAAATAAAACAACCATCGTTTCATGGGGCATGACAGCGTAAAAGGATTGCTGCCCCTGAACAGCGGTGGAACCGATGAGGGCGTTCGCTACAAACATCACCACGGCAAAGGCAAACACCAAGGCTATGGAAAGTGCAAAACCCTGACGCTGGTACAACTGTCCGAGGGACGATGGCCACGCATAGCGCGCGTAGCTTTCTTTGCGAATTTTCGCCATCGCTTGCGGAACATTGAGTGCAAATTCATGAGGTGGTGCATATTGGCAGGCGTGATAACAAGCACCGCAGTTGTGGCATAGATTCGCAAGGTAATCCATATCGGTCGCCTTAAAGTCGAGGCGTCGCTCCATCGCTGGAAACACCGCACAAAACCCTTCGCAATACCTGCAGGAATTACAAATCCCCATCACTCTTGCCCCCTCAGCTTGAGCCGGGCTTATCATGATGCTGCGAAATCTCAATGCTTCATTCACGGGTATTACCTCAACTTGGGGCGCGCTTTGCAAGCGCCTGAGCGGCGGCCTTTTCGCCGGCGATTCGCCCGAAAATCGTACCAATCGTCATACCGATGCCGGCAACATAACCCTGTCCGAGTACGTTACCCGCCATGATCTCACCGGCTGCGTATACATTGTCAAAGCCGAGCACCTGCGCATGGTCATCGACTTTCACGCCGAGATAGGTGAAGGTGATGCCAGGCCGCAAGGGGTAGGCACGATAAGGTGGCTTTTCAAGGCGCAAGGCCCAATGTGTTTTGGCCGGACTGATACCCTGGGTGTGACAGTTGTCGAGTACGGCATGATCAAAATGGCCCGGCACCACCGAAGCGTTATAGCTTTCGACAGTTTTCATGAAGGACTCAACCGGTACTTTCATTTTTTGCGCAAGCTTCGGCAAGCTTTGCGCTTCTTCTCCAGGAAAAACCGGTGGCATGAAGCGACCGTGGGCCTGCGAATCAATCACCGACCATGCAAGTTGGCCTGGCTGCTTAGCCACAAGCCGACCCCATATCGCATAGCGCTTCGGCCAAAAATCTTCGCCCTCATCGTAAAAACGCTCACCAGCGGTATTCACCACGATGCCAAGCGACACACAGTCAACACGGGTGACAATCCCGCCGTCATAAAGCGGCGCTCTTGCGTCAATGGCAACCGCGTGGCATTGCGTGGGGTCGCCGATAGCCTGGGCACCAGCGTCGATCAGCTGTCGCAGCACCCGCCCTCGATTAAATCGACAACCCCGGATCCGAAAATTTGTGGCTGCCTCACCCCAGGCCTCAGTGAGCCAGGGGATATTCGACTCAAAACCACCGCTCGCAATCACGATGGACTTCGCCTCGATGCGCTCACGCACTGGCCAATCCGCTGTCACATCATCCCGGTCCGCAGCGCTTGGTTCACCGATCAGCGCCGCGACGATACGCTGGCCCTTGCATTCCAAGGCAACAACCGGTGATTGATATCGAATCTGGATACCCAGACTGCCAGCACTACGATAATAAGCATTGACCAGGGCCTTGCCACCGCCCAGGAAAAAGGCATTGGTTCGCGAAAGGTGCAAAGTCCCGCCGAGCGAGGGCTGAAATCGAACGCCATGATGTCGCATCCAGCTGCGACAACTTGACGATTGCCGGATGACCGCACGCGCCAGGGCTTCATCGGTGATGCCTTTGGTCACCCGCAATAAGTCTTCAAAGTACTCGTCTTCAGGATAAGCCTCGGTTAAGACATCCTGCGGCTCGTTGTGCATGCAACGAATGTTGCGGGTATGGATGGAATTGCCTCCCCGCTCCTCACGCCCTGAGGCCTCAAGCAGCATGACTTTGGCACCTGCCTCAGCGGCCACAAGGGCCGCGCATAAAGCAGCATTACCACCGCCGATCACAAGAACATCAAGCATCATCAATCAAGCTTGAGGCCGGACTTTTTCACCACCGTAGACCAGCGATCCTGCTCGGCTTTGATAAATCGCCCAAAGTCTTCGGGGGTACCGCCCCCTGCAACAGCGTTATCTTTTGCGAAACGCTCTGTAATTGAACTCGCCTTCATCGCTTCGCCGACAGCCTGCGATAAACGCAACACAATATCTTTTGGCACCGCAGCCGGTGCAATGATGCCGTACCACTGCGAGGTTTCAAAACCGGGATAACCCTGCTCGGCAACCGTCGGCACATCGGGTAATGCGGCAATACGCTGAGGCATACCCACCGCAATCGCCTTGAGTTTGCCTTCACGCAAATGCGGCAATAAGGCCGGCGCACCTGCTGAGGAGGCTTCGGTACGACCCGCCAGCAAATCCACAAGTTGCGGCCCGGTACCGCGATACGGAATGTGCGTCAAATCAGCACCGGTAACGAGTTGCAAATACTCAAAAGCCAAGTGCCCTGCGCTGCCGTTACCTGCTGAACCGTAGTTCAAGGCGCCGGGCTTTTTCTTGGCAAGTTCAACGAATTCTTTTAGATTTTTTACCGGTACCGAGGGGTGAACCACGAATAAATTAGGCACCCGCGCCAAAAGAGCCACCGGCTGGAAATCGCGATTAACGTCATAACTTTGCTTGGCCATGGCGTAGGGATTGACCGCCAGGGTACCCACATGCCCAAGGATAAGCGTGTATCCATCGGGCGTCGCTCGACCCACCTCCGACATCGCAATCGTGCCTGCGCCGCCAGGCTTGTTTTCAACATAAACCGATTGTCCTAATATCTTGGTCAATTCGGCAGCTACAGCCCGTGCCACAATCTCGGAGGTACCCCCGGGCGCAAAAGGCACCACGAGGCGAATCGATTTGCTTGGCCAACTCTGCGCGTCGCTTGCCCTTGGTGCTGCCAGTCCCGAAAGACCAACCGCCAACGGCACCAGGCTGCGAAGGCTCAGTCTTGAAGCGCCCAGGCCCGCCAGGGCGCGAGCGGATTGTGTGAACCATTGACGGCGCGCTTCGCGCTTGCGTAGTGAATGTTCACAAGCATTGGCTTGAACGCTTTCTTGCATGCTATTCCTTTCTGTGGTTCCTGGAACGAGGCTAAAACTGATACTTCCGCAAACCGCCATCGACGGGGATGACGGCACCAGTAATATACGAGGCTCTAGGCGAGGCTAAAAAAGCGACCAGATTGGCGAGCTCCTCAGGTTCGCCATAACGCCCCACCGGTATCTCGTGCTCCGATTGCCACTGGCGGAACTCAGCGCTGTAGTTGCGGCGAATTTGATCGCTCAGAATCCGCCCTGGCGGAATGCAATTGACAGTTATGCCGTGTTTACCAACATCCCTGGATAGGCCTTTCGCCCAAGCATGCATCGCCGCTTTGGCACTGAAGGCGCCGTTAACACCCTCAGGCTCTGATTTTCCGGTGATATTGATGATGCGACCCCATGAAGCCTGCATCATTTGTGGCAATAGCAAAGCGGTCAACTGCCGGTGACGGGTGAAGTTTAGGGTCATCGCCTCTTCCCATTGCGACTCGCCAGCATCGAGCTTGAAGGGCCTCGAGCCGCCCGCGTTGTTCACTAAAATCGCAACCGAACCCAAGGCTGATAGACTTTGCTCGGCTATTCGCCGGGCTGCATCCTCCGCCATAAACTCCTGAACGATAATCGTTGGACTGAGTCCACCAAGGGATTCAATCTCTGCGGCAAGCGATTCGAGTTCGGGCAAGCGCCGTCCGCTGATCACGAGTTTGACGCCTTCAGCGGCCAGAACCTTTGCGGTCGCCCGGCCAATGCCGGCCGAGGCACCCGTAACAAGCGCGTGGCGCCCCGATAAATGTAAATTCATACCGTCGCTGTCGTTGTTGATTTAAAGGTGTATTTTTTCATGTTACGAGCATCAGAAAGCGCGCATCCCCTCGATCAGGCTTTGGTATTGGAGGCGGGCAAGCAGGCTGGCCACTGGCGCGGCAGCACACATCCCTTTTATCGGAACATGGTTGGTCCCTATGGCGGGGTGACTGCGGCACAAATGCTTCAAGCGGTGATGCTTGATGAGCGACGGATCGGTGACCCGATGTCCCTGACCCTGCATTATGCTGCGCCGGTTGCCGATGGCCCCTTTCAGATTCTCACTCAGATTAAGCGTAGCAACCGTAGCACCCAGCATTGGGCGATCGACATGGCGCAGCAGCAAGGCGATGAAACCGTCGTCGTGATGACCGGCATGCTTATCAGCGCACGACGTCGGGAGACATGGAGCATGCAGGAGTTGGCCATGCCGCAGGTTGCCCAGCCCGAAACCCTTGAACGTTTCCACAGGCCCCAAGCGCCTGATTGGGTCAACAGCTTTGACATGCGCTATGTGCAAGGGGATATGCAAGTCCGGGGCAAAGCCCAAGACCAAGCCTCGCTTGACCGCGCCCTCGAGCGCTTTGGCCTACCCGAGGTGAATGACAGCAAGAGTCTTTTGTGGTTTCGCGATGAACCTTTACGCCAGTTGGATTTCCCCGGGCTTGCTTCGTTGTGCGACATTTTTTTTCCACGCCTCCTTTTGCGACGACCGGTTTGGGTCCCTGCCGGCACCATCAGCATGACGGTCTATTTCCACTGCAGTCAGCAGGAAGTCGATGCCATCGGGTCTGATTATCTGCTCGGGCTGGCTGACAGTAGCCGCTTTCATCGAGGCTTTTTCGACCAACAAGCCTATTTATGGTCGCGGCAAGGCGCACTGATCGCGAGCACGCAACAAATGGTTTACTATAAGTTGTAGAACATTACTTGCTTTGGCCGCTCGGGATCCAACGTTCTTGATCAAGAATATGCCTGGCTTCGGGGTTCATCCGCAAGGGTCTATCGCGCATCGCGGCCCAGTCCTTGGACATGTTACGGTAGCCTGGCACAAAAAACCAACCGGACTGTCCTGTTTGAAGGACAAAGCGGGAGGCCTCTGTACTCGACAGATCAAAAATAAAACGCAAACTCGCAGCATGCTGATTGCGATAAGGTTCATCACGGTTTGAAAGACTGAGTCGACCAACATTCACCGTATAGGTCTCACCGTCGCTCGCTTCACGAAGCTCGAAAAGTGAACGCAAACCAGGAAGATTTGAAAACGGGCGATGTGCACTGACCGCAGGATGAAGCCTACCCCAGGTCCAGGTGAGTGGATTATCGCCATAGCGTGTGGCTAATTGTTCCAAGGCATCGTCCCAAGCCATGGCCAGCATCATGGCGCAAGACTCTAGAGCGACCGTTGTTCGATCATCGCACCAGGACTCATCATTGCTCGAGATGATCTGCTCGATCGTCGTTCGAAAATCGCGTCGGCCGTAGTGGCGGGACCAAAGTCCGGCGCCAAGGTCATCGGCGAGTACGCGCCGGGTGAAGGCATCGACCCAGGCCACCGCTAAGCTTGGGGCAACGGCATCTCGATCCATATCGCCTGCAAAGCCTTCAAGTAAGGGCCAAGCCTTGGCATGCAGGCGGTGCTTGCCTTGCGGCTTACCCATATGCTCAATGAGTTGATGGAGCGACTTCGAATAGCGATCTGCCTGGATCATCCGCATGCTCTCGATCGTATGACGATCCGTTTTTAATAGCAATGTTGTAATCCGATCCTTACGATCACGGCGCGCGAAGTCATGGCCCAGAAAGCCCGGGTGATCGGGCTTTTCGTTGGCCGTGGCAAAGACCCCGCCCTCAGCGAGAATCGCCCCCCTGTCTTTATGGGGTAACTGATCAAAACTAAAGAACCCGTCCCATGAATAACGCGGGTCCCAGCCCGGCACAGGCGCAACTCCCGCAATGCCTTGCTCCTTGCGCTTAGGCATGAGACCTGCAACCTGGTAGGCGATATTGCCCTGCAGGTCGGCCATCACAACATTTTGAGCTGGCGCTTGGTAGCTTTTCAAGGCATCACGCAGCTGCCCGATATGGCTTGCCTGTGCCATAGCCACCGAAGCCTCAAGACTGAGGTTAGTTTCTGAAAGTGCCGTCCAGCGCAGGGCGATTGCGTAGCGATTTGGATCCACCTGATGCTGCAAGATCTCATTGAAGTCCGAAATCACAGGGCCATGACGCGTGCTGCGAAAAACCCTCTCCTCGGCCTTGGCACCGCGCACAACAATCGTTTCAGTTCTTGTTTCAAATCGAGCATAGGCTTCATCCTCACGGCCAAGCATGGCAATCCGATAGCGACTTGGATCCCTGGGATGCAATTGTTCAAGCATCAGATCCTGAACATCCGGTCCGGTGTTCGTAAATCCCCAGGCGACCTGGCTGTTTCGGCCGAGCACCACAGCTGGTATGCCCACCAGTACGGCGCCCGCAACCTCAAGGCCGGGCGCACGTAAATGCGCGACATGCCAAATCGAAGGTGCACTCAAACCAAGATGCGGATCATTGGCAAGCAAAGGTTTTCCGCTGGCACTCCGCGAACCGTCAACGATCCAATTATTGGAACCTAAGCCTTCAGGCGATTGAAAGCCTGGGTCACCATAGGCCTGGGTTATCGGGCTTGCTTGCTTGCCAAGCGGACGGTAAACCGCAAGGGCGCGATAAAACGCGCCGAGGTCGATTCCGGTCGGCGGCATTAAGGCATTGATTTGTCCCTTTGAAAGATGCCTTGCCAGCTCAAGTCTTGTGATTTCCTGGCCATGATTTCCCCCCAAATCCAATGCCATCACCAGCGACCAGGCTTGCGCATCCTCCGGACGATAAGCTTCAAAATAAGGTGTATCGATCCAGGATTTGATGAGCAAAAACTCCGGTGGATAAACCTTCATTTGCTTCACCCAAGCGTTCACACCATCGGCATAGGCTTGAAGTTGCTCATTCAGTGCAGCACTTGCGCCGAGCAGTTGTTTTCGCGCTAAATTTTGTAAGTCTAAACCACGCAAGAAACGATCGGTTGGCAGGGTCGAAGCCCCGAAAAGCTCAGAAAGCCTGCCTTGTGCAATGCGTCGGTTGATTTCCAGTTGCCAAAGTCTTTCTCGCGCATGTATGACGCCCAAGGCAAACCATGCGTCTCGCCGATAGGCGGCTTCGACATGAACCACGCCTGCATCATCGTGCTGAATCAGGACGGGCGCTCTTAATCCAGGCAATTGCAATTGGTCCGTCGGTCTTGGCCAAGCCAGCAAAAGATAGCCGCCGACCAACAAGACCAACCCCATTAGGCTCGCCATGATAAGCATCATGCTCCACTTAAATGCCGGCCTCAGCCAGGCAAGCGCTCGCGAGCGCGGCTTTACCTGCGCTTGGCGGGCAGCGGCCTTGTCCGGATTAGCGGGCTTTGCAGGCTGTGCTTCGTTTGGATTTGCCATGGGCGATTATCGTTAAGCTGTCGATAACATCAGTTAGCATAAAGCCTGACTCAATCATCACAGCGCGGTGTGGACCATGAAGCAAGCAATCGAGATTATCGTGGTGTCTGATGTGGTCTGCCCCTGGTGCTGGATTGGAAAGCGCAATCTGGAATCTGCGCTTGTAACTTGGCAGACTTCGGGCGCTCGCGCCCATGTTCATTGGCAAGCCTTTCAGCTTAACCCGCAGTTAGCCGATGATGGGATGGCCCGAAGCGATTATTTGCTTTGGAAGTTCGGGCGTTCTGATCCATCGAGCATTTATCAACGCGTGACCGGGGCTGCCGCCCAAGTGGGCCTTCAACCGGATTTTGCAGGCATCAAGCAACAGCCAAACACCAGCCGCGCCCATGCACTGATTGCAGCGGCCAGCCACGACGAGACGATACAAGCGCGAATCGTGGAGGCGCTCTTCGAAGCTTATTTCATTGCCCATCAGGATATCGGTGACCCTGATGTGCTTTGCGCGATTGGCGAACGCTGCGGCTTGAGCGCCGAAAGCATCGGGGCCTCACAAGCGCCTGAACAGATTGCAAAATCCCGCGAGGAAAGCCTAGCCTGGTCAGAGCGAGGCATCGGTGGCGTACCCTTTTTTATCATCAACCAGCGCTACGGTGTATCCGGGGCACAACCAGCCTCAGCACTCTTACTGGCCTTCGACCAAGCTCAGCTTGAGCAATCAAGGCTTGAAGGCAATGCTTGACATCTTGGCTATCGGTGAGGCGATGTTCGAGTTTAGTCAGTTAACTGACAGCGGTGGGCGCTGGCTTGAGGGTTTCGGCGGCGATTGCTTGAATATGCTCATTGCGGCGCAACGCGCCGGGGCGTCGACTGGCTTTCTAAGCGCCCTTGGTGATGACGAATTTGGCGAGGCCATTTTTTCGCTGATGCAGCGGGAAGCTGTCAACTTCCAAGCCGTCGATCGCATCGACAATGCCGATACAGGTGTTTATTTTATTCATCACGATCAGCTAGGCCATCGTTTCAGCTATCGACGCAAAGACTCTGCGGCAAGCCGCATGCAAAAAAGCCGATGGCTTGATGCGCCTGCTAGTCAATGGATTTACGCCTCGGGTATCAGTCAGGCGATTAGTCCGAGTTGCGCCGCACTTGTTCAAGAGGCCTTTTCGAATCCCAAATCAGGCGGTCAACGGGCTTATGATCTGAATTTCCGACCAAGACTATGGTCGCCGGAGAAGGCGCAGGAGGCACTGATTCAACTTGCGCCCTTCATCGACGTGTTACTCCCGAGTCTGGACGATATCGCTGCGATGACTAGGCGGCCGAGCATGAGCATCGAAGAAGCCTTGCAATGGCTACACCCGCTCGGCGTTGAGACGATTTTGTTACGTTGTGCTGCAGAAGGCGCCGTACTCATTGAATACCGTAGCGGCCACCCCCCGCGCGTTCAAGTCATTCCAGGCCGGGCTGTAGCCGCCATTGACGCCACTGGGGCTGGCGATTGCTTCAACGGTAACTTTATTGCCGCAAGACTTCGTGGGCTTAGCTATATCGAAGCAGCACACGAGGCCAACCATGCTGCTGCGCAGAGCACCTTGATCTACGGTGCCATCGGATCATTTCCCAAGCGATCACTCACGAACAAACTGGGATGAGACCAAAAGCGGTCATCGCCATTGAGAAAAAAGTTAACCTTCAAAGCGGCCAAAGCGCAGCATGGTGTTGCCCACATTGAACCGGGCCCTTGTGGGCATCACCAGCACGCAGCGATCATAAGGCGTTCGCACGGTGTGGTCGCCGTCTTGGGCAAGCGCTGTACCGGCATGTTCAATCACCTCAAGCCCTTGGTACTCGCCGAGCCATTGAAAAGATTTGGTCTTTGCTGCCACCGCCGCGGTAACCTGAATCACCTGCTGAGTGGGCAGGGCCAGTGTGCAATGTGATAAGGCCCAGTCCTTGTCCACCATCCCTGTGAAAACCAAAAAGCGCAGCGTCGCATCACGCGCAACCGCCTCGCTTTGCCGCTCCCAGTGCTGGCCCGCTTCAAGCAAAGCCGCCACGGCTTTAGCATGAGGATCACCAAATCGGCCCCGCTCTATCATCCGTAGCCCGGCCGAGTGGCCTGTGTCCATCATGAGCCAGCGGGGAAGACCGATGGCCTGGGATAGCGCAACCGACTTAAGACCACCATATTCACGCACCCCGCAAACCATCAGGGCCTCGCAGGGCGCACTCATTGAGTGAAGATCAAGCAGGTAATCGGCCGAGTCGATGTAATTGACCAACTCGCGTGCGCGCCGCAATTCGATGGAATCGCGCGGACCGTTTAAAACATCATCACCCCATATTCTATTATAGTCTTCATCACAAAAACGATTGCCATGAGGGTTGGCAGGATCCCACCGATGATAGGCCTCGACGTTGGCGAACACGAGCGATAAAACGCCATGCAAGGGCCTGACTTCGTGACGCAATAAAAAATCGAGCGTTATCGCGCCGCACAGTTCATTGCCGTGTGTGAGCGCTTGGATCAAAACATGGGGCCCGGGTTTACCCGATTCAAATCGAAGAACATAGTCAAGATTCGGCGAGGAAGATGCCGAACTGATTCGCCTGTAGGGCTGTATGTCGGGCGCCGTCAGTTCCACCGGCACCTGCGATTGAAGGTGATGAGCGGCTTGGGACTGAGGATGATTCACTGTTTGGGGCAGGGCATCAGGATGGCTTGGCGATGGAAGGTTCATGGTCATTGATTAGGCTACTGGCTTTGCTGCGATCGCTGATGCAGTCAGCGAGATGGTTGATGCGGACTGTGGTTAACTTTAAGCGGACTTTGAGGCAATGTAGGTCACAAGCTTTGCAGTGAGCAATGTTAAGGCTTGCTGGAGCTTTTCAAAGTTCGGCGACGGCGTCCTGCCGTCGGCTTGCAGATAAAGTCGCTTATTCAATTCGATCTGCAAACTATGCCGACCTTGGGATGGTGCTGAAAATGCGCGCACCAATTCAACCCCCTTAAATGGATCATTGATCTTTACGTCAAACCCGAGATCCTTAAAGTACGCCGCTACAAAAGCTGTGAAGTCAGCCTCGCAGGTGCTGCCATCGCGGTCACCAAGCACAACATCCGCGCGCGCAATGCCCGCCCCACCCTGTCCCATCTTCCCACTCACCGCATTCATCGAATGGCAATTGATGTGATAACAATGTCCGTGCTCGCGGTGTATGTTGTCGATCAACGCCGCAAGCTTTGCCTGGTAAGGTGCGGCGTAATTGGCGATGCGCTGAGCAACTTCCTCAACGCTCAAAAGTCGATCGTAAATCGGCCTACCGTCGTCGAGTGCGCGCCAAATCAGGGCCTTGCCGATTGAGGCTTTACCGCTTGGCTGGCATTCATGGGGCCAGCAGGCATCGAGCATGCTGATGTCGATATCGGACAAATGACGATTTGGATCGATGTAAACCCTTGAAAACCCGGCCACCAGCAAGGCTGCGCCGTAGTGGGGCGCTTCCTTCCACAATTCGTCAACGAACAGATCCTCCCCATCACGCAATTCGTCCTCGGAAAGCACCGAACGCATATCCGCCGGCAAGTGCGGACTTGAATGCGGCGAATCAAGGACCAGCGCAACCGGCTTGACCGTGGGGTTGTGCAGGATGAAGGGCTTAAGCATGCTTACACCATGAATTTGCGGGTTCATCAAGGAAATCAAGCGCCTTTTGTCAAAAGAAGGGGAAAGNNGAAAGGAAGTGTAATCTTCAGGCTCTAAAAAAACAGGCAGACTCTTTAAAAATAACGGAGGACATCATGCACACATGCCATGCCGAAAAGCTTCAGCAGCGCCTCGTCGGCCGTCGCCGGGCGATCAAAGCCGGTAGCTCAATCGCACTGGCCGCAGTATCCGGATTTCCCATGCTGGCTAAGGCTGCGCCCCTTTTCGAAAACATCCTGATGTTCGTACCCGCTGCACCTGGCGGTGGCTGGGATGGTACGGCGCGCTCGATTGAAAAGGCAGCACGTGATGCAGGACTCGTGGGTAGTTTCCAGTTTGAAAACGTCGGCGGTGCGGCAGGCATGGTCGGCTTGCCTCGCTTTGTGAACCAGCGAAAAGGTATGGCCAATGCCCTGATGGTTGGCGGTTCGGTCATGGTCGGCGGTGGCATCACGAACAAAAGCCCGGTCACCATCAAAGACGTTACACCACTTGCGCGGCTCACCGAAGAGGCAGGGGTGCTTGTTGTACCCGCAAACTCGGCGATCAAAACCTTCAAGGATTTCGAACAGGCACTGAAATCCAATCCCAAAGCAGTCAGCGTCGCCGGCGGCAGCGCGGGTGGCACGGATCATATTCTGTTAGGCATGATGTTAAAAGCGGTTGGCAAGAATCCGCGTGAAGCCGCATACGTGGCTTTTGCGGGTGGCGGTCCCGCCAACGCAGCGATTCTCGGCGGCCAGGTCACAGCGGGGATCAGTGGCTACTCGGAGTTTGCCGAGCAAATCAAAGCGGGTCGCATGAGGCCGCTTGCGGTGTCGGGAACAACCCGTATTCCCGGCGTTGATGTTCCAACGCTCCGTGAGCAGGGCATGGATGTCACGGCAGCGAACTGGCGTGGCGTGTTTGGTGCCCCCGGTATTAATGCCAATCAGCGCGAAGCCCTCCTGCAACTCATGACCAAACTGCATGCATCCGCAGCTTGGAAAGAGATCTTGCAGCAGCGGAAATGGACCGATGTATTTCTGGCGGGCGATGCATTTGCTAAAGAACTCGCAGCAGACATCGCGGCGACCGAGCTGGTGCTGAAAGACCTGGGGCTCGCGTCCTAGGCCAGGAAACGCCTTCGAGCCGATGATGAACCTGAGGCCCACGCGTATCGCTGGGCTGATCCTGTTAGCCCTGAGTCTTTTGGCGGGCTGGCAGGTAAGCCTGATTCCCTCGCCCCCAGTCTATGCCGAAGTCGGTCCCCACCTGGTACCGGGTGTGGCCGTGTTGATGCTAGGACTGCTTGCATTGGCTTATCTGTTTGCCGATCACCGCCATCAACAAGCCGATGCGCTTAACGACCCCGACGAGCAACCCAACAAAGGCGCGGGCAAACGCCTGCAATGGTATGGGCTGGGTTTGGTTGCCCTTATCGTGCTCATACCGGTCACAGGGTTAGGACCAGCCGGTGCCTTTGCTTTTGCGGGTATTGCCAAGGCCTTTGACTCAACAAAAACATGGGCTGACCTTGTCATCGGGATCATTTTTACAACGCTGGTGTGGATTGTTTTTGCCAAGGGACTGGGGGTTCAGCTTGGCCCTCTCGTTCGTGGCCTGATCAGCTAGCCTTGAATCAAGCCAACCCGTGACGAAGCAACACGCGACGAAGTGGCAAGCGGCGACGTGGCAAGCGGCGCATCAACCAGCGGACAACCATGGCAAGCTTTGACGCCTTGATGCAGGGTTTTCATGCAGCCCTGGAACCGACGATTTTGCTTTACGGCTTTGTTGGCTGTTTACTTGGCACGGTTGTCGGGGTGATGCCGGGTATTGGCCCGGCGCTGACCATTGCCCTGCTCTTGCCGTTGACCTTCAAGGTTCCTGCTGCGGCAATGTTCGTTCTGTTTGCGGGCATTTATTACGGTGCGATGTATGGGGGCTCAACGACCTCGATTCTGCTGAATACGCCGGGCGAGTCGGCAACCTTGGTCACTGCCCTCGAAGGCAACAAAATGGCCCGTAAGGGACGGGGGGGGCCGGCACTGGCAACCGCAGCGATTGGCAGTTTCGTGGCCGGCACCATCGGCACCCTCGCCTTAACTTTTTTTGCTCCCCTTGTCGTCGAGGCAGCGCTTGCTTTCGGTCCAGCGGAATACGCGGCCTTGATGGTACTTGCCCTGGTCGCCGTGTCTGCGGTGCTTGGAAACTCAGCGTTACGCGGTCTTATTGCACTCGCACTCGGCCTGCTCTTTGGCTTGGTGGGCATCGATTTGCAAACAGGGCAACCGCGCTTTACTTTTGGTACGGCTGAATTACTTGACGGTATTGAAGTCACGATTGCGGCGGTCGGCTTGTTTGCCGTCGGTGAAGCCATGTACCTCGCCTGGCAAGGTCGTAGTGCAAACGGTGAGGTCATGCGAATGCACGGCGGCTTGATGCTGTCCAAAAGCGATTGGAGCCGGAGTTGGAAAGCCTGGTTGCGAGGCGCAGGACTTGGTTTTCCCATCGGGGCCTTACCCGCGGGGGGAGCCGAACTTCCAACCCTGCTTTCCTACTACGCAGAGAAAAAACTCAGCAAACATCCTGAGGAATTCGGCCATGGGGCGATCGAGGGCGTAGCCGGGCCAGAAGCGGCCAACAACGCCTCAGCGGCAGGCGTGCTGATGCCATTGCTAACCCTCGGCATTCCTACCTCTGCGACAGCCGCTGTGATCTTGTCAGCTTTTGAAAGCTACGGGATTCAGCCTGGTCCGATGCTTTTCACCCAGCAAGGTTCGCTCGTCTGGACGCTGATTGCCAGCCTCTTCATCGGCAATGTGATCCTGCTCTTGCTCAACCTGCCGCTGGTTGGGCTTTGGGTGCGCCTCTTGCATATTCCTTCGGCCTGGCTTTATTCGGGTATTTTGGTCATTTCAACGGTTGGGGTCTACGGTGCCAGCAATTCGCTCTTCGATGTTGGACTGCTCTATGTCTTCGGTCTGCTCGGTTATGGGATGCGGCGTTTCGATTTTCCGGTTGCACCCCTGGTTGTCGGGCTTATTCTCGGGCCAATGCTCGAGCAATCGATGCGTCAGGCCCTCACAATCTCCCAAGGTCAGTGGAGCACCTTCGTGACCAGACCGCTTTCGGCAAGCTTGCTCTTCATCGCCGCTGCGCTGGTCCTTGTCCCGTTCTTTTGGCGGGTTTTGCGACGATCCTGACTGTGTTGTGACCGAGCTGTCCGGACCGATGGCCTATTTTTGGAGATTCGCAGATGATTGGCGCCGACGCACTTACCCATAGCCTGATTGATAACGGTGTTGAGCTTTGTTTCACCAACCCTGGCACCTCGGAGATGCATTTCGTATCTGCACTTGACCGAATCAGCGGCCTGCGCTGCGTGCTCGGCTTGTTTGAAGGTGTGGTAACCGGTGCTGCCGATGGCTATTACCGCCTAAAGGGCAAGCCCGCTGCAACCCTGCTCCATCTTGGTCCCGGGCTCGGTAATGGCATCGCCAATTTGCACAATGCGCGTAAAGCTAGATCGGGCATTGTGAACATCGTTGGCGAGCATGCCTTGCCTCATCTTGCACACGATGCCCCCCTCACGGCCGATATCGAAGGGCTTGCCAGGCCGGTCTCGCAGTGGGTGCGTACAAGTCGTAGCGCTGGCGAGGTCGGCGCTGACGGGGCCGAAGCCATTCGTTCGGCACGCGCTAAAGCAGGTCAGATCGCCACCTTGATTCTTCCGGCTGATACGGCCTGGTCCGAAGGCGGCCGGCCTGCGCGAGCCCTGGAAGCAGAGGGTCGAGGCCGCGTGTCCGCCGAGAAAATCGACAAGGCGGCACAGATGCTGCGACAAACCGATTGCCTCGTGTTGTTGGGCGGTATTGGTGTTCGCGATCCCGCGCTGAGCCTCGCTGGCAAATTGGCTGGCAAGACTGCCTGCAAACTGATGGCCGAGTTCAATAACGCCAGGCTTGAACGCGGTGCCGGCCGGGTTGATCTGCCACGTGTGCCTTATGTCGTGGAGCAGGCGATCAAAGTACTCGCACCTTATCGTCATATTATTTTGATCGGTGCAAAAATCCCTGTTGCCTTTTTTGGCTATCCCGACAAACCAAGCATCTTGCTCAACCCGCAGGCCAGTGTGCTTGAACTCGCAAGCGTTGATGATGATATTGTTGCCGCACTGGAAGACCTCGTGCAGGCGTGCGATGCAAGCCAGGCACCGCTTGCTCAGCTTGCTGAGCGCGATGCTCTAGGGCGTATCGACGGTCCATTGAACCCCGACAGCATTGCTCAAGTGCTTAGCGCTTGTATCCCTGAGCAGGGCATTGTGATCGACGAATCGGTCACCACCGGAAGACAGTTTTCAGCCACAACCCGTGGCGCCTTACCCCATTGCTGGCTCAATGCCATGGGTGGTTCAATCGGCTTTGGCATGCCCAACGCCATTGGTGCAGCACTCGCCTGCCCGGATCGTTCGGTGATTTGTCTGGAAGGCGACGGGTCTGCCATGTATACCGAACAATCGCTTTGGACCATGGCCCGCGAGCAATTAGCGATTACGGTTGTGATTTTCGCCAATCGCAGCTATGCGATCTTGCGCGGCGAATTTAATGCGGTCGGTGCAGGCTCGCCAGGGCAGCGGGCAACCGACATGCTCAGTCTGGATCGCCCCGACCTCGATTGGGTATCTCTGGCGCGCGGCCACGGTTTGGATGCGCAACGCGTGACTGATGCTGCAGCTTTCCAGCAAGCCCTCAGTCGCGGGATTGCCTCACGCGGTCCCTCGCTGATTGAGGTCTGGCTTTAGGCTAAACAGCAATTGAAAAACCAGCGCTTAAGCTCGCGGTAAATCTGTCAGCAAGTTTAGGCGTTAAGCCGGCGGCGCCACAAAAAGATATTGAACACCTTGGGGGCCTAGCTGAGGGAGATACCAATAGGAGCCGCATCGGTAATAGTTTTGCCCTTGCACCAGCTCAAGGCTGCAACCCGAAGGTAAAGCGCTATAAACCGTCCCAAGAGCTGGCATCGCAGCTTGCGACTGAAGCGCCTGAAAAGTCTGTGTTTGTGGCGCCGTTGTGACCACCACAGGCTGACTGTAGACAACGTGCGCCGGGCTCACCACAACCGGCGGCGATGCGGCATGGGCAATGGCTGCACCAAGCACTGTGCCGCCGACAACGCCGAGCGTCACGGCAGCTAAGCCATAGCCTGGTCGATGGCCATGGTAACGGTGATGGCCGTAAAAACCATGGCTTCGAATCTGGACTGCATGAAACTGGTAACCGTGATGGCGATGGGCTGCATGGGGCAACAAGCCATGACCATGGTGATGCGGTCCTGCCTGCGAAGCGGGCGCCGTGAGCAACAGGGCGACGAGGCCAACAGCAGTCGTGGCAACATTCCATTTGCGTAGCATGTGAAGGCCCTCCTTGGTTTTCATAGAGCTTAACGCTGTTCCGTCGCTCACGGTTGACATCGGGCCCTGAAAATCGGCGCGATAATCCCGAAACATGCTCAAGCTCCACTCCCAGGGAAGAAGCGATGGACCTTCAATTTAGTGCCGAACATGAACATTTCCGTGATGACGTGCGAGCATTCGTCGCAAGTCATTTACCTGAGTCGATCCGTTGGAAAGTCAACAATGGCCTCGCCATCGCCCGTGACGACTACATTGACTGGCAGAAGATTCTCCATGGCAAAGGCTGGGCAGGGGTAAGCTGGCCAAGCCAGCATGGCGGCACGGGCTGGGATCCAATCAGGCAATATATCTTCGAAGAAGAGCACGCCGCTGCCGGGGGCCCCCGATTGCTTTCCTTTGGACTCAAAATGGTCGGGCCGGTGATCATGGCCTTTGGATCACCCGAGCAGCAAGCGCGCTACCTGCCGAAGATTCTGAGTGCCGATGAATGGTGGTGCCAGGGTTATTCTGAGCCAGGGGCCGGATCTGATCTTGCCTCGCTCAAGACCAGTGCAACCCGCGAGGGCGACTACTATGTGGTGAACGGGCAAAAAACCTGGACAACCCTGGGACATTATGCTGACTGGATGTTTTGCTTGGTGCGCACCGATGCGCAAGCGAACAAACCCCAGCAAGGTATTAGTTTTTTACTCATCGACATGAAGTCGCCCGGCATCACAGTGCGGCCCATCATCTTGATGGATGGTGCTCACGAGGTTAATGAAGTTTTTTTTGATAACGTTCGTGTTCCGATATCTAACAGAGTCGGTGAAGAAAATCGCGGATGGACGTATGCAAAATATTTGCTTGGTCATGAACGCACCAATATCGCAGGCGTCGGTATCTCCAAACGCGAATTGGCAAGGCTCAAACGTATCGCGTCCCGAGAAACCCGCCATGGCCAAAACTTACTGAGCGAGCCCTTATTTGCCGCAAAGCTCGCGCGGCTTGAAGCCGAGCTCATGGCGCTCGAAATCACCAACCTCAGAGTGCTGGCAGCCGAAGCCGAAAAACGCAGCCCGGGTCCTGAAGTGTCGATTCTAAAAATCAAGGGCAGCGAAATCCAGCAATCACTCACTGAGTTAATGATGCTCGCCGCGGGTTCGGCGGCGATTCCCTTTGAGCGTGATTGGATCAACGCTGGCTGGCAGGCGCAAGCACCGGTATCACCCTGGGCTATTCCGCTTGGTGCCGCCTACTTGAATATGCGCAAAACCACGATTTACGGCGGATCCAATGAAATCCAGCGCAACATCATTTCCCAGATGGTGTTGGGGCTTTAAGCGCGAGGACCTCGACGATGAATTTTCAAATCACCGCAGAGCAACAAATGCTCATCGACAGCGTGCAACGCTTTTTAGAACGTGATTATGGCTTTGATGCCAGACGCAAGCAGCTCGCAGATCCGGGCTCACCGCGCTGGCGCTGGCAGACACTTGCCGAACTTGGACTGCTGGGGTTGATCGTGTCTGAGGAAGACGGTGGCATCGGCGGCAACGCTTTTGATGCGATGCTTGTGGCGCAGGCACTCGCACCGGCCCTCATGCTAGAGCCCTGGCATGAGGTTGCGATTGAATCTGTCAGCTTGCTGCAAGGCTTGAAAACGGATCCTTCGGTCAACGATCCGATGCTTGTCCTCAAACAAGCACGTATCCGTGAGGCGCTCGGCGCCATTGCTACCGGCGATCGTCTGATTGTTCCGGCGCACGATGAAGCCCCAATGCAAGGCAATATGATGGCGGTCCAAACCCGTGCCCATCCGGCTGGCGACGGTTATGTGATCAATGGCAAAAAGACACTGGTATGCGCTGGGGCGCTGGCGGACCAATGGCTGCTTACCGCAAAAATCGGCAAGACTGAAGACGCACCGTTTGGTGTTTTCCTTTTTAGTGCTGAGGTGCCCGGGGTCCAAGTTCAAAGCTATCCGGGCATGGATTCACGCTGGTATGCTGATTTGAACTTACGGGACTGTTGGCTACCGTCGAGCGCCTTGTTGAGCCTGGATGCTGCAGCGGCGATTCGCCAGACACAGGCCATGCGCTTGATGGTGTGGTGTGCCGATGCTCAGGGCTGTATACAAACCCTTGTTGAACAAACCAAGCAATACCTGCAAACCCGAAAACAATTCGGTCAAGCTATTGGAAGGTTCCAAGCTTTGCAACATCGCGCCGTGGATATGTTTATCCATAGCGAACAGGCCTATTCCATGCTGATCAGGGCAGCTGATGCCTGCGAGCGCATGGCACATCAACGCAACGTAAGCACTGGTGCACGCTCAATGGCTTTTACTGGCCTAAACGCTGCCACTCATGCTTGTGATCATGCGCTCGCTGCCTCAAGACTGCTGATCGGTCTTGCCGCGCGCAGCGTCTCCCAGGAGGCGGTACAGTTACACGGCGGCATGGGTGTCACCGATGAGCTCAGCGTTGGGCATTTTTTCAGGCGGCTGACAGCCTTTGAGCTTCGCCTTGGTGATACGGATTATCACACGATGGCGATGGCCAGATTGTTGCAATAACTACAAGTTAGCATGTCCGAATCGAGCGTCATCTGTGGTAAACATGGACGAGCCGCTCTAATGTCGGTAACCTTAGGAGTTCCACAACTCCCGGCTCCTCGTGATGGAAATCTTTGCCGTCGCATTTTTGATTGTTTTAAACGGACTCTTTGCCATGTCGGAAATGGCCTTGGTGTCCTCCCGAAAGGCCCGGTTACAGAAATTAGTTGATGAAGGTGATAGTGCGGCGGCCGCCGCACTCTCGCTCAACAGTGAACCAACGCGGTTTTTATCCACCATCCAAATCGGCATCACCTCGGTCGGTGTGCTCTCTGGCATCGTTGGCGAGGCGACCCTGGCAAGACCGCTTGCCAGCGGATTCAGAGACCTCGGCATGGCCGATGACGCTTCGCAGTGGCTTGCAACGGGTTTGGTGGTCGTCATCATTACTTTTTTGTCGATCGTCTTTGGTGAATTGGTGCCAAAGCGACTTGCGCAAGGCAATCCCGAAACCATTGCCCGTATTGTTGCCGCACCGATGCAATTATTAGCACTTTTAGTCCGGCCTTTCGTAAGCTTACTCACTGCCACCACCGAGCTTGTGCTGGCGATTTTCCCGCAAAAAGTTAAAGACCAGCCCTCGGTCACTGAAGAAGAAATTGCCGCGCTCCTTGAGGAAGGGTCTGATGCTGGCGTGATCGAGGCGCAAGAACACCAGATGGTGCGCAATGTATTTCGGCTCGATGACAGGCAAATCACCTCCCTGATGGTGCCGCGTTCTGAGATCGTGGCACTTGATGCCGAACTGCCTACCGAGGAAAATCTCGCGGTGATTGCCGCCTCGGATCATTCAAGGTTTCCGGTGCTTCGTGGCGATAGCCGCGAAATCGTCGGTATTGTCTCTGCAAAACATTTGCTTAATCAATTGTTGCGCAACGAACCTGCTGACATTCAAAGGGCGATGCAGGCTGCGGTCTTTGTTCCTGAAACCCTTACCGGCATGGAATTACTGGAAAACTTCAGGGCGAGTTCGACCGCAATGGTCGTGGTCATGGACGAATACGGTCAGCCCCAAGGTATTGTGACCGAGCAGGATGTTTTTGAAGCGATTGCCGGTGAATTTAAGCCTCGACATGCCGACGACGCCTGGTCGATTCAGCGTGAGGACGGGTCCTGGTTACTTGATGGCTTAATCCCGATCCCCGAACTGAAGGACTTGCTCGGACTCGATGAGGTTCCCGAGGAAGACAAGGGGCGGTATCACACGCTGGCTGGCATGCTCATGCTTTTGCTTGGCCGATTACCCCGTACGGCCGATCAGGTCGACTGGGAGCGTTGGCGATTCGAAGTTGTTGATCTGGACGGCCATCGCATCGACAAAGTGATCGCCAAGCGGATGACAGAACCCGGCGATGCCGACGCCTAGCAAGACCCAGGCGGTCCAATCAATGCTCCAAGGCGCAGTTCGGTCTTCAAGGCGCTGTTCGGTCGTCAACGTTTGTGTCAAGGTCGCTGGGCTTGCCGGGTCACCGGATCCAGCTGCGTTGGCGACACTGAAGCCTATTGGGAGCGGTCCCAAAGATTGGGAACCCAGGGTGCGCTATAACCCGAAATAAAGTCTTTTCTTAAATTTCCAGCATCGTTTTGCGAATCGCTGGCGGGCAGATAAACATGGCGCTTGACAGCACCAATATTAGCCCCGTAGACATGAATGCTGATCGATGGCTGCGCAGACATGGCGTTGGCAACGGTGTGTACGTCGCCTAGGCGTGGTGACACCGCCTCAATCTGACCGCGCTCCAAGCGATGTGGCTTGCCGACCGGATGCATCACATCCCTATGGTCGGGAGCATAGGACTGACATAACTCTGCCCCGCGCAAGACACCGACCAGGCCCCAAACCTTATGGTCGTGAATCGGTGTTTTCTGGCCAATGCCCCACACAAAACTGACCACCGAAAATCGCTCCAGCGGATCGCAGTGAAGCAAGTACTGGCGATAAAACTGCGGGTGTGCCTGAGCGCAAGATACCGGCAACCAAGCATCATCAGCAATCAGGCTTTGTAGCAAAGGTCTGATCGATTCGAGTAAAACCGCCTCGTCGTCTGTTTTTTCAACAGACCGGGTTACCGCTTGCACGAAGCGACGCAGCGGCTCGATGGTTTTCATCGATCCATCGAATCAAACTTACACATCTTGCGCCGCAACCCTGCAAGTTCAATGCGCATGAATTTATTTGCGCTTAACCTTTTCAAGCATCTTGAACACCGATTTGCTTGCTCTCGAAAACTGTCGCTTAAGCAGTTTGGGCAGTGCGCGTCGCTCTAAGGTGTTGCGGCGGGTGCGGGAACGTTCAGCCATGATAAACCTCTGAAAGGCAAAGAAAAGTCTTTAAGTATAACAAGGAAGTATCCCCAGCCTAGGCCGGCGAGTGATGTGCAATCCAATGCTTCGCTATCGCGTCACGTCGACAAATCCAAACCCGGTCATGCGTTTGCACATAATCCAGGAAACGCTGCAGCGCTCTTATTCGCCCTGGCCTGCCGAGTAAACGGCAATGCATACCAACTGACATCATCCTCGGAGATTCCTCACCCTCGGCATAAAGCACATCGAAGCTGTCCTTGAGATAGGTGAAAAAGTGCGCAGCGGTATTAAAACCCTGTGGCGTAGCAAAACGCATATCGTTGGCATCAAGCGTGTAGGGAACGATCAGATGCCTGCGAAGCGATCCATCGCTACAGGCAACCTGGGTGAAGAAGGGTAAATCGTCACCGTAATAATCGCTGTCATAAAGAAACCCGCCTTCTTCAATCACCAGGCGCCGAGTATTGGGTGAATCGCGGCCGGTATACCATCCAAGCGGCAAGGCACCGGTCAAGGCTTTTTGAATCGCCAGCGCTTCTTTCATATGTGCTCGCTCCGTTGCTTCATCCACAGCTTGATAGTGAATCCAGCGCAAGCCATGACTTGCTATTTCGTGGCCGAGTTCTGAAAAAGCCTGCGTGAGCTCAGGGTGCCGCTGCAAAGCCATAGCCACGGCAAACACCGTCAAAGGCAACCCACGTCGCTCGAATTCTTTCAAAATACGCCATACACCGACTCTTGAGCCATACTCGTAAATTGAGTCCATGCTCATATGACGATCGGGATAGGCGGCTGCGCCAACAATTTCAGAGAGGAATTGCTCTGAGCTAGGGTCGCCGTGTAACACATGGTTTTCCCCACCCTCTTCGTAATTCAAGACAAATTGCAAGGCGATTTTGGCCCGCCCAGGCCAATTCGCCTGCGGCGGATGCCGTCCATAACCAATCAAATCCCTCGGATAACCCACGACCGAAGCTGCTGACTTTGACCGTGCCGGATTTATCAAGTTCGATGCCATGACATTTAGCCCCGAAAACAAAAAACCGCTGTTTGCAGAAAAAACCTTGTTCGCCATCAACTTGAGACAATAGCGCCTAAATCACCGGAGTTGAATCACATGACGATTCATTATCGCCAAGACTACCGCCCCTTTGATTGGACTGTGCACCAAGTCGAGCTTTGCTTTGACCTGGATGCCCAATCAACCCGTGTGCAAAGTCGCATGCATCTTTCGCGGAAACAATCGATAAGCCGGCAGGAAATCAATCGTGAAGCTCATCATAGCCTTGTGCTTGATGGTGAAGACTTAGAACTTGAATCGATTCGCGTCGATAGGCAATTACTTGATGCTGGTCGCTATCAATTAAAGGACAATCATTTGATCCTGCACGATCTTCCGAATGAACTCTGGCTCGAAACTGTTGTACGGATCAAACCTGCAGAAAATAGTTCGCTATCCGGTTTATACCAATCGGGTCAGAATCTTCTGACGCAATGCGAAGCGGAAGGTTTCCGCAGGATCAGCTTTTTCCCGGACCGTCCTGATGTCATGACACGCTACACGGTCCGTTTACGCGCCGACCCCAACCACTACCCAGTCTTACTTGCCAACGGTAACTGCCTCTCAAGCATAAAGCTCGATGACGGCAGGCTCGAAAGCCTTTGGGAAGATCCTTTCCCCAAACCCAGCTATTTGTTTGCCATTGTTGCAGGCAAACTTGTCGTTAATGAGGCAGTCATTAAAACCGCAAGCGGCAAGACCGCCTTATTACAAGTTTGGGTTGAGCCCGGTAATGAAGACAAAACCGATTGGTGCATGGCGTCTTTACAACGCGCACTGCGTTGGGACGAGCAACGCTTTGGTCTTGAATTGGATTTAGAGCGTTTCATGATTGTTGCCACCGCTGACTTTAATATGGGTGCCATGGAAAACAAGGGCTTAAATATCTTTAACACCAAATATGTGTTCGCCCACCCGAGCATGGCGACCGATGCAGATTTCGCGGCGGTCGAATCGGTCGTCGGCCATGAATATTTCCATAATTGGACCGGTAATCGAATTACATGCAGAGATTGGTTTCAGCTCACCCTTAAAGAAGGTTTAACGGTTTTCCGGGATCAAGAATTTTCTGCCGATATGGCGGCGCAAGCGAGCGCAGATTTTGGGACGTCGGCCTCTCGAAGCGCGAGGGCAGTCCAGCGCATTGCGCAGATACGCACCCTTAAGGCTTTACAGTTTCCTGAGGATGCAGGCCCAATGGCCCATCCGATTCGGCCCGATACCTACAGCGCCGTTGATAACTTTTACACCATGACCGTCTATGAGAAAGGCGCTGAAGTCATCCGCATGCTGCAAACAATTCTCACGCCGGAAGGGTTCAGGCAAGGGATGGATCGCTATATTCATCAACATGACGGTCAGGCGGTCACTTGCGATGATTTTATCGATGCGATGGCTGATGCCAATCAGCGATCGCTGGAAGCATTTCGCAGTTGGTATAGCACCGCGGGCACACCGATCCTCTTGGTCAGCCAGCGGGTGGAGGGACGGGACTTAATGCTTCGGATTCAACAACGCCCCCCGAAGCACCTTAACGCAAGCCAGCAGCAAGAAACACCGGTGCCTTTAATGATTCCGGTACTCATCGGTTTTGATCGGGAAACTGATTCGGCGCTTTGGGAGGTTGACCAATGGGACCAAGAAAAACGATTTGCCGGAAGGGCTGCTTCAACACCTTCGCTGCTCAGAAATTTTTCTGCGCCGGTCATTCTTCACGATGACTTAAGTGTTGAACAGGTCTCAAGACTAGCAAGCTGTGATGGCGACCCGGTTAACCGCTGGGTGATGATGCAAAGACTCATGAGTGCCGCCATACTCGGGCTTGGCAGTGAGGCACCGGTGATCGAAGCGCTTGAGATCGTGCTCCATGATGAGAACATCGATCCCGCATTTGCAGCGCTGATGCTCAGTTTTCCCCCTGAGCTAGAACTCGCCGAGGCGGTGACAGAGCTCAACCCCCAGGCGCTGAGGCGACAAAGGCATCAATTGATGAGAACCTGTGCAGACGCTGTCGGCGGCCTACTCGGCAACACCGTGCGAGCGATTAGAGCGCTCGAAGCATCGCGTCGCTACGAACCCAACCCGAGGCAGGCTGGCGAGCGCGCCTTAAACCATGCAGCCCTCTTGCTGTGGTCATGCTCAGGCAACGCCGAGTCGCAGGCCGAAGTGATCGCGGTCGCTGCATCACAATGCAGCCGTGAGGCCCATATGAGCGACCGGGCTGCCGGGATGTCGGTGTTAATGCGCCAGAGCAAGCCGATACGCGATCGTGCCTTAAAGGACTTCGCCGAGCAATTCGAGGGTGAACCGCTTGCTATGGACCGCTGGCTGATGATGCAAGCGACAAGACAAGGCCTTGAGGGAGAACCCCCGGTTCTTGAGGATGTCATACGTTTGCTCGAACATCCTTGTTTTTCGCTACGAAACCCGAATAAGGTCCGCGCACTGATTTCTAGTTTCTGTAATCTCAATTTGGCCGAATTTCATGAACCAACGGGCAAGGCTTACGCCTGGTTTGAAGCGCAGTTTCTCAGCCTCGATACGATCAACCCTCAGCTTGCAGCGCGGCTAGCAAGAGCGATGGACCGCTGGTCAACGCTGATCGAACCCATGCGAAGCCTTGCGCAAACCAGTCTTCAGCGCCTCGCCACCCATGAAGGCTTATCACCCGATAGCGCTGAAATTTTAAAACGTTCTCTTGAATGCCAGGCTTAAGCGCCAGGACGCCGTCAAGTCCTGGCTTCGGTGAAACGAGCCACAGTAACCCATCTACATTCCAGGTAAAACTCAATATGAACTCAGCCCCATCACAGCGTGCCAATCTTGCCATCAGCCTGACGCAGTATTTGATTCAAAAGCAGCGGCAAAGTGCTGCTCCCGAGGCAAGCTCAACAGCAACCAGCGGCGCTGCATCAAAGGCCATGAGCAGCGAATTAAGGCTGCTGCTCGAAGTGGTTGCGAGAGCCTGTAAAAGGATAAGTTATGCCGTTGGCAAAGGCGCGCTGGCCGGATACCTTGGCGATGCTGACAACATCAATGTTCAAGGTGAAGCGCAAAAGAAATTGGATGTGATTGCCAACGATGTCTTGCTGGAGGCGAACGCCTGGGGCGGACATTTAGCAGCCATGGCTTCAGAAGAAATGGAAGCGCCCTATCCAATTCCAGACCGCTACCCTCGGGGTGAGTACTTACTGCTCTTTGACCCGCTTGATGGCTCATCAAATATCGAAGTAAACGTATCAATCGGAACCATTTTTTCGGTGTTGCGCATGCCAGAGCCCGGTGCCAAGCCCGAGACAGAGCACTTCCTGCAAAGGGGACGTGAGCAAGTTGCCGCGGGTTATGCGGTTTATGGCCCCTCAACACTGCTTGTGCTCAGCGTTGGTGATGGTGTTGCCTGCTTTACACTCGATCGCGAAACAGGCAGCTGGTGGCTCACGCAAGACAAGATGCAAGTCCCCAGGCAAACCCGCGAGTTTGCGATCAACGCATCCAACGCCCGCCATTGGGAAGCACCCGTGAAACGCTACATCGACGAGTTACTTGCGGGAAAATCAGGGCCGCGCGCTGCTGACTTCAACATGCGTTGGGTCGCCTCAATGGTGGCTGATGTCCATCGCATCATGACGCGAGGCGGGATCTTTATGTATCCACGCGATGCGCGTGACCCTTCAAAACCGGGCCGTTTAAGGCTGATGTATGAGGCCAATCCCATGGCCATGTTGATGGAGCAAGCCGGGGGCACGGCAAGCACAGGCCTGGAGCCCATCTTGGATGTTCTTCCTCAAGCCTTGCATCAGAGGGTGCCAGTGATTCTCGGATCAACCGATGAGGTTGAACGCCTTGTTTCCTATCACTGCGAATGAATACAAGGCCTCATCACTGGTTTGCCAGTAAACCCCGAATATGCGCTTCAACTGACAAGGTAAGTGCCTTCAGGTTGTAGCCCCCTTCAAGCAGTGACACGATCCGTCCTTGGGCAGCAGTGCGAAGGGAAAGTTGGTGTAATTGCTCAGTGGCCCAAGTGAAGTCTTTCTCAGTCCAGTTGAGCTGTGCCAAGGGATCATCACGATGAGCGTCAAACCCTGCTGAAATCAATATCAGTTCCGGATTGAATGCTTCGAGCGCAGGAATCGCTTCCTTGGTCCAACGCTCTCGAAATTTCGAACCGTCTGAGTAAGGGGGCAAAGGCATGTTACAGCTATTATTTCCAAGCGCTTCAACACCGCTATACGGATAGAGCGGCGACTGAAAACTGTGCGCCATGAATACCCGCGAATCCCCGGCGAGTATTTCCTCGGTGCCGTTGCCGTGATGAACATCCCAATCAACAATCGCAATACGTTCTAGATTGCGAACCATACAAGCGTAACGCGCCGCAACGGCAATACTGTTGAAAATACAAAAACCCATCGCACGATTTGATTCAGCGTGATGGCCAGGGGGTCGTATATTGCAAAAAGCCCGGTTCAAGCGGCCATCGATAACATGGTTAACCGCGGCAATCGCCGCACCTACCGCCATCAAAACCGCGGGCAGGCTCGCTTCATTCATGGCGGTGTCGGCATCAAGTTGAACACTTTCTCGGGCCTGCGGGGCAAGCGCAAAGACCCGATCCACATAGCTTTCTTCGTGGGCAAGCAACACATCCTCGCGCTCTGCAGGCTTGGCGCTAAAACTTGTTAATTGTTCAAGCAAACCGATCGATCTTAAATGCGCATCAATCAGCTGCACGCGCTCAGGACACTCAGGATGACCCTCGCCCATATCATGACGGGCGTAAATCGGATCGTAGCTATAGCCCACCAACATGGCGCGACGCTGTGCTAGGAAATCGGGTCAGGATCGACAATCTTCAGAACCCGCGACTCACCGTTATGCCGCACTCGAGCGCCGAGATAGAAAATTTCAACCGATGAAGGCTGTTCGATAACGACGGTAAAGGGCGCTTTGCCAAATATCGATCGTGCTTCATTTGCCGACAGATTCAAGCGCTCAACACGTCCATCAGCACTGCGCACGCAAACTTTTTGATTCACGCCTGATGCGACATGCACATAAGGTGTATTTTTCAGGCGGCTAACCGGGACGACAACGCTTGCCATCCGGTCTGATACCTCACAAAGATCGAGTTCTCTTGACGCTGGTCCACCCGTCGGCGAATCAGCGATCCTACCGGCGACTGTTGTTGTGCCTGATGTTGCGCCTGACAGTGTGCCTGATGTTACGCCTGAAGGCGCCCCGGTGTGCTGAGATGACTGAAAGCCCTGAATACTCGCCTCAGCAATTGCTTTTCGGTCGGGATATCGCAATTCTTTGCCCACGCTTGGTCTTGGCTCAGCCACTTTCGCGTGGTGATCGGCCCTGGTTGGACTCCGATCTCTTGCAGCATTCGAATTGGCCGGCACAGTCCCCTTGCTATCGCTTGGTTTGTTCACAAAGGGTTGGGGGTAATCAAGCTCACTTGGCTTGGCAAGCGCGAGGTCAAGCTTCCCGCCCGTGGCCAACTCAACAGGCCTGGCATTGAGGGCGCTTGGCGGGTCATCAAGGCGCTTTTCGACCACGGCCAAGGGATCGGTCCGCTGCCCACCTCGGTGATGTTGCCAAGCATCGACGCTGAACCAAACCGCGAGACCAGCAAGTACAACACCGGCAAGCCAGTACTCGGTGCGCGCCTGCCTGCTGCGAGCGCCAAGCTGTGAACGTCGCAAATCGCCAGTGCCCTCATGTGCCCTTGCCAGAGCGAACGAAACATCCTCTTGCTTTAACCTTGCGCCATCAACACTTGAAGCGCTTATCGGTCCTTGGGTCAGGCGTGCGCCGCCATCGGTTTTGCGCAGCGAGGCGAAAAGGGCTGTCGTTTCAACGCCGAGAACGGTCGCATATTTCTGCGCGATCTGCACCCGATGGTTGTCGTTGTAAAACCCACGGTCCATGCCTTCTTCAAGCGAGCGAAGCTGGGTCTCAGAAACCATCAGCTCGCGCGCCCAGGACGCAAGAGAGAGGCCTCGCCTCAATCGCGCCGCTTTGAGTAACTCTCCGTTAATCGATGAAGCCATGCGTTGTTTTGGATTGTTTTATGCTCAACGCCGCAGGACCGGAAATTGACTCAGACCGCGACACCTGCTTGATACTACACAAAAGCCTCGACTTGGCCAAAGTTTGTGCGGCATCCAGCCAACAGTTCCCATGCCGCGTTGCCATGCCGAGTTGCCATGCCGCTTTCCCTAGCATTGCCTACATTTGCCATTCTTGATCACTGTCTTCGGCAGCCATCATGACACGCATGACGTCGGTCATAGAAATCATACCAATCACCTTGCCTTCTTGTGCCACTGGCAAATGGCGGAAACGATGTTCCGACATAATCTTCATGCAATCGGTCATTGTTGCGGCGCGATCAATGGTAATCACTTTTCGCGTCATGATATCGCCGACTTTGACCTGTTCTGGATCAAGGCCTTTAGCCACGATTTTATGGGCGTAGTCACGATCGGAAATAATCCCGCACATTTCATCTGCGTCGTAAACCACTAAACAATGAATATGTTTCTCGATCATCAGGCCCATGGCCTCTTTCACGGTAACCTCTGGTTTTGTGTGGATCAAGCCGAACGTCTTTTCGGCGAGAACTTCAGCAACAGTTTTCATACAATGACTCCAAAATACGATAAAGTGGTGATTAAATACAGTGGCGTATAAAGTTATTTCGTGCAAACCACATCAAGAGGCAAATATGGCTCGACTGTCTTACGAAAGTATTCAAAAACAAATCCAGAAACTTCAGGAACAGGCCAAGAAATTAGAGGCTGGCCGCGATGCCAAGAAGATTAAGGCTGTCGCACAAGTCAATGCCTTAATGAAAAAATTAAACCTAAGCATTGAAGACTTGAAAGTTTCTCCGGTCAAAACCGGTCGCAGCAAACCTGCCAGCGGCAGCAAAACACCGAAGCCGAAAAAAGCTGGAGCGGCACGGCCTCCGGTTCCCCCAAAATACCGCGATGAGCTTTCGGGTCAAACTTGGACGGGACGCGGAAAACCTCCTGTTTGGTTAAAAACCTTGCTTGATCAAGGAAGGACAAAAGAAGAATTCTTAATCAACAAAGCTGCGGCTGCGTTACCAGTACATTTTTCGGCTGAGTTACCGGAACATTGATTGCTGGAGCGGGCAACGGGGATCGAACCCGTATCTGAGGCTTGGGAAGCCGCCGTTCTACCATTGAACTATGCCCGCTATGGCCTTGTGCTTGCGCAAGTTCCGACGGATGGTATTACAAATTCTCTGCCACAGGTGGGGAAACGCATCGCTTGCGCCTTTGCCAGGGGTCTTAATGCGCGCTAGCAAGCGCCAGTTCAGTGGACCTAAGCTGTCACCGCTTTGCCAGCCTTGGCTCATCCTCTTGAAACAGTCTGTAGGTTTGTTCGAGCCCCAATTGAAGTGTTCTCGGTGTAGCGTGATAGATGGACGAAAGTTTTTGAATCGACATCAACTTTCGCATGGTTCCATCGGGTCGGCGACGATCAAATTCGATGCTCCCCTTGAAGCCGACGACGTTAGCAATCAATGATGCGAGTTCAGCGATGCTTACGTCCTCGCCAACGCCAATATTGACAACGGGTGGTTCGCCATCATTGCGATCGTCAGCAATTAAACCTGACCATTGTGAGTCTTCCAGCAACAACAAATGAACGCATGCCGCCGCCATGTCATCGGCATGCATAAACTCCCGCCTTGGCGTACCACTACCCCATACGGTGACGGTGGCCGCCGAGGAAAGTTTTGCCTCATGAAATCGTCGAATCAGCCCCGGAATCACATGACTGTTCTCAGGATGATAATTATCTCCAGGTCCGTATAGATTGGTGGGCATCGCAGCCAAAAAAGTCGTGCGCCCCTGACCTTTGAATTGACGGTTGTAACTCCAACACATCTCAATACCTGCGATCTTCGCAAGCGCATAGGCGCGATTGGTGGGCTCAAGTGGCCCGGTCAATAATGCGGCCTCATGAATGGGTTGTGCGGCTTGCCTTGGGTAAATGCATGAAGAGCCAAGAAACAAGACGCGATTAGCGCCATATTCAAAGGCGTTATGAATCACATTGGTCTGAATTTGCAGGTTGTCGCGAATAAAGTCAGCCGGGTAGCTGTTGTTTGCGACAATCCCGCCGACACGGGCTGCAGCAATCACAACAAGTTCAGGTTTTGTTTGGTCGAAAAAAGACTTGACTGCCACCGAGTCCGTCAAATCGAGCTCTGATCGCGTTCTGAGGAGCAGATTCTGATAACCCAGTGCTTGGAATCTTCGAGCGACCGCAGCACCAACCATGCCACGGTGGCCTGCAACATAAATGCGCGTCGAACTCGAAATCATTAGTCTTCTCTGGACACGGGCGAACCAAATCCATGCTCCCGAAGCAAAGCATGTTGTCTTGCAATATTTAGATCAGAACGAATCATTTCATCAATCATGTCGTCGAGGGTAATTTCGGGTACCCAACCCAGCATTTCCTTCGCTTTACTCGGGTCACCTAATAGCGTCTCGACCTCCGTTGGCCTATAGTACCGGGGATCAATGCGAACAATCGTGTCGCCGACTTTCATCCCTGGTGTGAGTTCACCATGGATGCGGGATACCACCCCGACTTCGCTAACGCCCTCGCCGGAAAACGCCATGTCAACACCAAGCTTTTTTGCCGCTCTCTTGATAAACTCTCGAACGGTTACCTGAAGGCCCGTTGCGATCACAAAGTCTTCGGGTGACGCCTGCTGAAGCATCAACCATTGCATGCGAACGTAGTCCTTCGCATGCCCCCAATCGCGCAAAGCAGAGATATTTCCCATGTAGAGGCAATTTTCCAGCCCGAGTGCGATGTTTGAGAGCCCACGGGTAATTTTTCGGGTCACGAAAGTTTCGCCACGACGAGGCGATTCATGGTTAAAAAGAATGCCGTTACAGGCGTAAATGCCATAAGCCTCTCTGTAGTTGACCGTGATCCAATAAGCGTAAAGTTTTGCTACTGCATAAGGACTGCGCGGGTAAAAAGGGGTCGTTTCACGCTGAGGGATTTCGACCACCTTACCGAAAAGCTCTGAGGTTGAGGCTTGATAAAACCTGCTTTTGTGCGACAGCCCGAGAATCCTAATCGCCTCAAGCAGTCGTAATGCGCCAAGGGCGTCGACATCGGCAGTGTATTCAGGGGATTCAAAACTGACGGCCACGTGTGACTGCGCACCGAGATTATAGATTTCATCAGGTTGCGTGGTTTGAATGATCCGGATTAAATTTGTGCTGTCCGACAAGTCGCCATAATGAAGCACGAAATTTCGGTGACTGATTTGAGGGTCTTGGTACAGGTGATCGACCCTCTCGGTATTGAACAAGGAAGCACGACGTTTGATGCCGTGAACAACATAACCTTTTTCGAGAAGAAATTCGGCCAAATACGAGCCATCCTGACCTGTGATCCCGGTGATGAGCGCTACTTTTGTTTCGTTCATTGATTTAAATTACTCAAAAACAATCATCCCATACTGAGGGGACCAAAAACATCGTCTGCGGGAGGATCATCACGCATGGTCCGATCTTAACCTAAGTGGCCTGCGACATTGGCAAAGCGATTCTGCCGACGACGGAAAAAGAGGCGCAATGCCGGCAGTGGTTACGCCCGTCACTGCCCTTTTTCGGTTCGTGGGTTGCTGCGGGAAGTCTGCGAATTTACTCAGGTCGGCACGACCAAGGCCTAAAAGTACGTCTACAATAAACATCGAGATCCATTGATAATATTTATATTCATTTAATCGTATTAACTGTCTAAGCGATGGCTCGCATCTTATTTATTCACCAAAATTTCCCTGGTCAGTTCAGACATCTTGCACCTGCACTCGTGAATAAGGGTCATCAGGTTCATGCATTAGCAATTACCGGGCAAGCGGTCCCGGGCGTTACCCTTCATCACTATCGCCCCACGAGAGGATCGAGCGCGAATATTCACCCGCTTGCATCAGAATTTGAAACAAAAGTAATTCGCGCTGAAGCTTGTGGCCAAGCAATGATTCAACTGCGGGCAAGCGGTCTGGTGCCGGATCTGGTTGTTGCCCATCCTGGGTGGGGTGAAGCACTTTTTGTAAAAGATGTTTGGAAAACCACCAAATTGCTTTCATTTCTCGAGTTTTATTACGCTGCCGCGGGGACTGATGTTGGTTTTGATCCGGAATTCGCAAAAGAGGGGTTCTTCGAAGATGCCCGATTGCGCGTCAAAAATGCAAACAATCTTCTGGCACTCGAATCCACTGATTACGGTCTATCGCCAACAAATTGGCAAAAGCTAAGCCATCCCCAGTGGGCACACGATCGTATTCATGTGATCTTTGACGGTGTTGACTGCGAGATCTTGAAGCCCAATCCCGCAGCACAACTCACCCTCAGAAGGGAAACAGGGGAAAGTTTTTCGCTCACTGCAAAGGATGAATTGATCACCTTTGTGAATCGGAATCTTGAGCCTTACCGCGGATATCATGTCTTCATGCGAGCGCTGCCAAAAATATTAGCCGCCCGACCAAGAGCACGTGCGCTGATTGTTGGTGGTGACGGTGTAAGCTACGGTGCCAAAGCGCCAGAGGGAAAGACATGGAAGCAAATCTTTCTCGACGAGGTTAAATCAAGCCTAGACATGCAGCGTGTCCATTTTCTCGGCAATCTTCCCTATCCCGTATTCACGCAATTGCTTCAGGTTTCGAGCTGTCATGTCTACCTGACCTACCCTTTTGTTTTGTCGTGGAGTTGTATTGAGGCCCTGTCGACCGGTTGCCTGGTTGTTGGCAGTGACACAGGCCCCGTGCGTGAGGTTATCGAAAACGAAGTCAACGGACTTTTGGTTGATTTCTTTGACCATGAATCGATTGCAAATGCTGTGACGCTTGCCCTATCCGATCCGGGTAGCTTTCGTGGCATTCGAAAGCGGGCAAGAGAGACTGCCAAGGAAAACTATGACCTGCGATCTGTTTGCTTGCCCAAGCAACTTGCGATCATCGATTCAATCCTTGCGGGGCGCAGGTGAAGTTAAAGCTCGTATTCGACCTTGGCGGTGTTGCGATCGAATGGACACCGGGAAACTTCGTGAACGATTTGTGTCAGCTTCAATCAAGGCAAGAGAACCTTGATCGTCTCCACGCCGCGATGATGGATGCGGTTTTTCAGGATTTTTCCCCTTCTTCAGACTGGACACAATTCGACTGCAACAAGATTGCTGTAGAACAGTTAGCGCGTAATATTTTTCATCGGCTTCGATCCTCGGCGCCTGAATGGGATGGTTCAGCGCTCAACATTCAAGATTGGATTGGCGCGCTCCCGGCTCGATTAAGGCCGATTGAAGCCACGCTGAGCTGGCTTGGACAGCTTCAAGATGAGCAAGTTCCCTTGTACTTTCTTTCAAACATGCCCAAGCCCTTTGTCGCCCCCATCACGAGCCATCGGCAGCTTTTTAGTTACTTTGATGACGGCATATTTTCATGCGATGTCGGTCTAGCGAAACCACAAGCTGAGATTTTCCGCCTCGCCGCAGCGCGCTTCGGGTTTACTTCTTCCGATAACGTTATTTTTATTGATGACAATAAGGCTAATGTCGATGCTGCAAGACAATTCGGCTGGGAGGCCGTTCATCATCTCAATGTTCAAGAAAGCATCAACATCATCAAACGCTCGATCGGATGTTAAGCGCTTCCCCGGCATAAGGACAACGTCGAGGTATGCTGTTGCGCAAAAGCAGTTTTGATTGATCGCCCACAAGGCAAAACCGTGCCTGAAACTAATCTCAAACCCACCGCTGATGCCCACGAAGCCCAGGTGAGGAACCGACCTGTCCGATCTTTCGTGATTCGAGCAGGCCGCATGGGGAGTGGTCAAAGCAGAGCCCTCGAAACGCTTGCACCACGCTACCTGATTCCGTATGCACCGCTACTTGAAAGCGAGACGATTGCAGGGCAAGACAAGACGGTGCCAGCGTCATCAACAGGCGGTCTAACAGCAAACAAAGCGAGGTTTGCTGATCACTGGTCCCCCGCGCATCGCGAGATGCCCTTGATTGTCGAGATCGGCTTTGGCATGGGCGATGCCCTGGCGTCAATTGCTGATGATGATCGATCTAAACGTTATCTTGGCATTGATGTGCACCCGCCAGGTGTCGGTAGTATGTTGCAGCGTATAGAATCCCAAGGCCTTGAGCATGTTCGATTGATTCAACATGACGCTGTCGAGGTCCTGCACCACATGATTGCAAGGGCATCAGTTGCCGGCTTTCATGTTTATTTCCCCGATCCCTGGCCCAAAACCCGTCACCACAAGCGCCGCCTGATTCAGGCGCCCTTTGTGCAATTAATTGCATCACGCTTGGTGACCGGGGGCTATCTGCATTGCGCAACAGATTGGGAACCTTATGCACAATGGATGCTTGAGGTATTGAGCGCCGATGCAAGTCTGGTCAATAAGGTCAATGGCTATCATGAACGGCCTTCATGGCGGCCACTGACCAAGTTTGAAGCCCGCGGACTTCGCCTCGGTCATACGGTGCAGGACTTATTATTTTTGAAACGATGATGAACCCAACAACGACGATACTTGATCAATCAGCGCTTGCGCTTTCATCGGCTATTCACAGCAAATCGATCTCATGTCTGGAGCTGATGCAGACATTGCTTGCGCAAATAGACCGATATAATCCCGCGTACAATGCGCTCGTTTCGATCAAGCCTGCCGAACAGCTGCTTGAGCAAGCGCGCCTTTACGATGCCATGCTAGCGAAAGGACAGTCACTCGGCTGGCTTCACGGCTTGCCGCAAGCCATCAAGGATCTTGCAGCAACCAAGGACATGCCTACAACAAAGGGCTCTCCGCTCTACGCAAAACACCAGCCGAAAGAAGACGCCTTAATGGTGGCTCGCATGCGTGACGCGGGCGCGATCATGATTGGAAAAACCAATACCCCTGAATTCGGTCTTGGTTCTCAAACCTATAACCCATTGTTTGGCCCAACCCGCAATGCTTGGCATCCCGGGCGAACCTCGGGCGGGTCAAGCGGTGGCGCCGCGGTGGCGCTGGCGCTTCGTATGCTTCCTGTGGCCGATGGCAGTGATATGGGCGGGTCACTCCGTAACCCAGCGGGATGGAACCATGTTTTTGGGATGCGTCCCTCACAGGGACGCGTGCCTAAATGGCCAGCGCCCGAGAGCTTTATTGCGCAACTCGGCACCGAAGGGCCAATGGGGCGCCATGTGGCTGATGTAGCAGCTTTGCTTCAAACACAATCGGGTTATGACGCACGCGCGCCCTTATCGCTTGATGAGAATGGCCAGCGATGGCGTGAGCCTTTGCTGCACGGCGAAAAAGCCATTGATTGGATGCAGGGTAAGCGTGTGGGCTGGCTTGGCGATTTGAACGATTATCTTGCGATGCAAGACGGCGTCATGCAGTGTTGCGAAGAAGCGCTTAAGGCGTTTCCGCTCATGGGCGCCAGGCTCGAGGCAGCAAGGCTGAATTTTGATCCCGCAAGCGTATGGGATGCGTGGCTGAAACTACGCCATGCCATGGTGTCGATGGAGATACTGCCTTTTTTAGATCATCCTCAAACGCGCGACTTGCTCAAACCAGAGGCCCGCTGGGAAGCCGAAGAAGCGCTTAAGCTATCAGCGGTTGATCTGATGAAAGCAAGTGCGGCGCGGTCTGCGTTTTATCAAGCTTGGCTTCAATTATTTGATCGATATGATTTTCTCATATTGCCGACTGCGCAGTGCTTTGCCTTTGATGTTGGTACAGCATGGCCCTCGCGCATTGGGTCAAGGTCCATGGACACTTATCACCGTTGGATGGAAGTTGTCATTTACGCGACCTTGTCAGGTTGCCCAAGCATAAGCGTTCCCGCAGGCTGGGGAGGACCCGATCACTTACCCATGGGCATACAGATCATGGGCCGTCCGCGAGCCGATTGGGATGTGCTATGCGCCGCGCAGGCCTATGAGCTTGTCCAGGCCGCATGGATTCACCAAAAGCCGCCAGCATTGGCCGAAAACAAACCCTGATGAGTTGATAGCGATGACTTGATCGCAATGACTTGATAGCGATGATTGGATCTCTCAAAGCCCGCGTTAATTTGCCCGGCGACCGATTGCCATGAAGGCCCGCCTATTGCCAGGGTATGAGACCACTGTAGGCGGTGACAAGCACCAGCGCACCAAAAACAATGCGGTACCAGGCGAAAACCACAAAGCTGTGTTTAGCCACAAACTGGATTAACCAGTGAACCACCAGCAAGGCGGCGAAAAATGCGGCGATTAATCCGATTGCAAACATCGGGAAATCATCCCAACTGAGAAGCGAGCGATATTTATAGGTGTCATAGGCCCCGGCACCGATCAAGGTCGGGATTGCAAGAAAAAATGAAAACTCAGTGGCAGCTTTTCGCGAAAGCCCCAAAAACATCGCACCAATAATCGTTGCACCCGATCGGCTGGTGCCCGGTATCAGCGCAAAACATTGCATCAGTCCGACCTTCAAGGCATCGAGCCCACTCATCCGATCCATGCTATCGACCCTGATCGGATGCTTCTCGCTTGCTGCGCGCGCTTCAGCCCATAGGATCACCACGCCACCGACCACAAAAGCCAGTGCCACCGGAACCGGATAAAAAAGGTATTGTTTGATCGTGCTGCCAAAAAGCAAACCCAGCACGACCGCGGGCAAGAAGGCGGTCAGCACATTCAGGAGCAAACGCCAGGATTGCCATCGCTCGGCATCCGAACTTGCCATACCCAATAGGCTTGCGCCAATCGAACCACGGAACGCCGCTGCGAGTCGCGCTCTGTAATACCAGATCACTGCAAACATGGCACCGGTTTGAATCGCCACGTCAAACAACTTTGCCTTATCGCCATGAAAACCGATCAAGCTACCCACCAGGATCAAATGTCCGGTGGATGAAATCGGCAGGAATTCCGTCAAGCCCTCGACAATTCCCAAAATCAAGGCTTGCAACCAGGGCGCAAACACGATTTCACGCATCCGATTGGCGCTTCGACGGCTTAAAGTGAGTCAGTAGGCCAATACATGAGGCCAAGGCCAAAGGCAGATCCAAATAAGTCTCCCAAAGATTCGGGCTGGGTGTTAAACCGAATCGCCAGAGCAAGGCAGGCAATAAGCATAGCGCAGCGAGCACCGGTCGCTTTAAGGCAATCAATAGGATTAAAAGACTCAGCAGCGCTGCCATCAGCAATTGCCCGAGTCTTGACGCGTCGGCCAGATAACCCCATTGGAGCATTCGCCAAGGCGATAAAGCAAAAAGGTCAGCGGCGATTGCGGCACTCATCAATAACAATAAGGCCCAGACGGAGGCCGGAAACAATCGCGAGGGACCCAGTTGAATCGCGGCCAACATCAACAACATCGAAAACGGCGACATTGAAGCGCTTACAGGACCCATGAAAAAACCGATTGGGGCGTTTTGATAGGGGATCCAAGCAATCGCACCGACCAACACGGCGCTCGGCCATCTCAACCAGGCGCGGCTAAGCCAATGGCCCGTGAGCGTCACGAATAACCAGCCAAGCATCAAGGTCGCAGCGAGCAGGGGCCAGGCCTGGAGCACTTGGGCATGCAAACCTTGCATCGTTTCAATAGTCATAGGCCGGTCGCTCTGAAGACCCGATGGGCAAAGCGCTTGAACCGGTCCGTGTAGAGCAGATGGATGCGACCGTCATCGGTCTGCACCAACACCGGGTTCGAAAATACATCAGCCTCACGGCCTTTTTCCAAAACCAATGTTTCTGTCGGTTGTTGCAAGGCATTGAGTCGCTGCAACACAAGCGTTTCACGCGACTTTCCCTCTGGATTTCGCGCAAGCCAAATGGCACCGTCAAACGATGGAATCGCTGCCATAGACGCGTCGGGATTCTTGATGAGCAAGGCTCGCGTCGGTTCAGACCGATCGAGGCGCGCAAGCCAAACCCGCGGATCATCGATCGAAGCGTCACGAAGATAGAATTCGACCAGGCGCTCGTCATGCGCCACTGCCCAGGGTTGAAGCAAGTGTGGTGGCCCATCCATTCGTTCGCGATGAAGCAGGCGACCCGAGCTGTCAAAGCGAAGCAGCACGCCGTACTTGGCACCGAAATCGAAGTGAATCGGCAACAGAAACCCACCTCCTTTTAGAACGATTGCAGGTGCGCGAACCGCGTGGGATAAGTTTAGTAACGGTGAAAGTGCTAGCTGTTGATAATGGTCGAAGCGCTGGCCGCCGTCAGCAGACCGGAAGTGTTCGATGGCGGCCGTATTTGATCCATAGATCATCGGGCTTGACACAAACAAATGCACATAACCCGCACGATCAACATGCAGGCTGACATCGCGCAACCCCCTGATCCATGGTCGAGATCCACTTGCATCACCGCCAGGCGCGAGCACCGTTCGGGGTACTGACCATTGCCTGCCGTCAAATTGTGCTGTTGAAATACTCAGGTCGTTTGCATGCTCGCGCGAACCACCAAACCAGGCAGCCAACAAGCGCCCGCCAGGCAGTGCAACAACCGATATGCCATCCACAAAAGGGGTCGCCACGATCGGTCCGCGGTGAAGCAAATCGCCTTCGGACATGAGCTTTGCCGCTGCTTTCGGCAGTGCCTCAACCCTTGATGGCAAGGGGTCGCGTGGCGCGCTCATCACGATGAGTAAAGCCAATAAAGGCAAGGTCAACAACCATGCAGGATGGACACGCGAAGGGGCAGCGTGATTTGGCTCCTCGTTGGGGGCGCGGCGGCCACCACGGCCGGCAACTGTGCGCGCATGTTTCGATGGCATCGCCGATTTCGCGGCGGCCGAACGCAAATCACGCGAAGCCTCGCGCTGATCGCGCGAAGCCTCGCGTCGACCCTTGGCGCCAGCTTCAGCGCGCCTCACCAAACGACCTTCTCCGAATCGGGAAACGAAAAGCAGTGTGCAAGGCGCTTAAAGGGCACAAACAATGTGTTTGCCGCCGGGGAACTCCGGCGCTCAACCAAGCCAATCATGCTGATACTGTCAAATGAATCGCGTAGCATGTCACCCCATGAACCGAAAATACAGACCTCTTCTCATAGGCCTCCTGATCCTTCTTATCATTATCGCAGTCACCGTTGCAGCCATTTGGAAGCGTAAAGATGGAAAAAAACCATCGAATCCGCTTGCGCTCGAGCTTGTAGCCCAGCAGGCAGACCAGGCGCTGCGTTTTGCACCGATGGACTGGGTGACGGTGAAACCCATGGCCTTGGCCTCATACATCCCACTCACGGGTACGGTGCGGGCAGTGGACAGTGCAACCGTGAAAGCGAAGCTTGCAGGCGAACTCCAGAGCTTGAGCGTACGCGAAGGCATGACAGTGAACAAGGGTGATGTGCTAGGTCAGATTGATCCGACCGATTATGAGTTGAGAATCCAGGAAAGACAGGCTCAGCTCAGGCAGGCAGAAGCCCAATGGCTGACCGCACAACGAAATGCCGAAGCAAACAAACAATTAGTCAGCCGCGGTTTTATCTCAGAAAACAGCAGCGCCAATACGATCTCTGCGCTTGATGCCGCCAAAGCGGCTCGCGATGCGGTGCAGTTTCAACTCGAGCAGGCCATCAAGGCACTTGCAGACACGCGACTCGTTGCACCCATCAGCGGGGTGGTTGCAGAACGCTACGCCCTGCCCGGCGAAAAACTCTCACCCGATAACAGAGTGTTGTCTATCGTAAGCATGCAAAAGCTTGAAGCTGAAGTGGCCGTGCCGACGCAGGATCTAGGCGCGGTTCGAATCGGCCAGGTCGTGAACCTGCAGGCTGAGGGGCTCGAACATGCACTCAACGCAAAGGTCTTGAGGATTAATCCGGCAACGAGCGCTAACTCAAGAAATGTGATGGTTTATCTCGGGTTGGAAACACCGCCTTCAAGTGTGCGCGTTGGGGCATTTGTCCAGGGATTACTGCCCCTACAGACCAAAACGCAAGTACTGGCTGTGCCCTTCAGTGCTGTTCGTGATCTTGGGGGCCGCCAAGCGGTCTGGGTGGTCAAAGAGGGCAAATTGCAAGAGCAAGTGGTCCGCACCGGCATTCGTGACGACCGCGCCCTTGCGCCCAATGCTGCACTCGGTATGGTACAAATTGTAGAAGGTTTGAATGAAGGCGATACGGTCATCGCGACCAGCCTCGGACTCAGTTCAACCGGTTCCGCTGCCATGAAAAATGGTGTGCCGGTTCTGCTGGTCAAACCTTAACGCCTGAGAAACCTATGTGGTTTACCCGTGTTTCGATCCAGCATCCTGTTTTTGCCACCATGGTGATGCTTGCCTTTGTGGTGGTGGGCCTGTTCTCTTATCAGCGATTGGCGGTTGAACAATTTCCTGATATCAATTTTCCGGTGGTGCTGGTCCAAACCGAATTCGGGGGCGCCTCGCCGGAGGTGATTGAAGCCGAAATCACCCGCAAACTTGAAGAAGCAGTCAATACCATCAGCGGCATTAAAGAGATTTCATCGAGATCTTATGAGGGACTATCGCTGCTTATCATACGTTTCGATTTAAATATCGATCCTGTTCAAGCCGCACAAGAAGTTCGAGAAAAAATAGCGCTTGTCAAACCTGCTTTTCGGACTGGCGTTAAAGAACCTTTGATTACACGCTTTGACCCCGACGAAAACCCGGTGGTCTCGCTTGCGCTAAAGAGCGATAAACTGCCGGCCCGCGAACTCACCACGCTTGCTGATCAGTTGATCAAGCGTCGGCTGCAAAACGTTCGAGGGGTCGGCCGCGTGACTGTGGTGGGCGGCGTGCGGCGAGAAATCGCCATCGAACTCGACCCGATCCGTATGGAAGCGCTAAGGGTTTCGGTTGATCAAGTGATGAACACGCTCAGGCTTGAAAACCAGGACTTGCCCGCAGGGCCCATCCAGTCAGGCGACAGGGATCGGGTCGTGCAGATCACCGGACGCATCCAAACCCCGCAAGACTTTGAGCGTTTGATCGTGGCGCGCCGTCAGGGCCAACCCGTGTTCTTGTCCCAGATTGCGCGCGTGGTTGATGGCGAACAGGAAGTTGACAGCATGGCTTTAGTCAACGGCGAACGCGCCATCGCACTTGATGTGGTCAAAGCGCAGGGGGAAAACACGATTGCCGTGGTCGATGCAGTCGTTCGCAGCGCGCAAGACCTCAAACAACAGTTGCCCCAGGGCGTTGATATCGTGGTGGTTCGCGACGCTTCGCGCGCGATTCGAAATTCGGTGGCCAGCGTGCAGCGCAATATTGTGGAGGGCGCTGCGCTTACCGTCTTGATTGTGTTCTTATTTTTATCATCCTGGCGATCCACGGTGATTACGGGCTTGACCTTGCCGATCTCGCTCATCGGCACTTTTTCAGTCATGTATTTGCTTGGCTTTTCGATCAACCTGGTCACGCTGCTGGCCCTAGCGATCTGTGTCGGTTTGTTGATCGATGATGCCATCGTGGTCAGAGAAAACATTGTCCGTCATCAGGCAATGGGCAAGGCACATCGGCTTGCAGCCTTTGAAGGCACTCAGGAAATCGGGCTTGCGGTCGCAGCAACCACCTTCTCGATTGTCGCGGTTTTTTTTCCGATTGGCTTTATGGAAGGCATCATCGGGCGATTCTTCAAGCAATTTGGCCTCACGGTGGCTTTTGCGGTCTTACTCTCGATGCTGGTCTCTTTCACGCTTGATCCCATGCTTTCCTCGGTGTGGCATGACCCGGATGCCCAAGGGCCTCGAGGCAAGGGACCGATTGCATGGATCTTGCGAAAATTTCAGGCAGCGATGGCCTGGCTTGAATCGCTTTACGTCGATTTGCTGCGCTGGGGCCTGAAACATCGCGCCAAGACGATGCTGATTGCCTTGGTGGCATTTTTCAGCGCCTTTCCCATGTTGCGTTTTGTGGGTACAGAATTTGTACCGGTAGCGGACAATAACGAGATTTATATTCGTTTCTATACCCCCGAGGGTTCTTCGCTCGCACTGACCCAGCAAAAGTCAAATCTGCTCGAATCGGCGCTGAGACAACTCCCCGGCGTGACAGACTCCTACACCACGATTAACAGCGGCTTGGCGCAAGGGAAAAACTACGCAACCATCGTCTTGCGCCTTGTGCCGCGCGCGCAACGGCCGATGTCCGTTGATCAAATGCGCGCGCCGGTGCGCGCAATCATGGGGCGCGTGCCAGGGGTGACGGTAACTGATGTTGGCGGCGGCGATGCTGTCGGCGCTGGCAAGCCGATTCAGGTGAGTCTGCAAGGGCCGGACAGTCGCGAATTGAATCGGATTGTCGGCGAAGTGTTGCCTAGCATTCAATCGATTCCAGGTATTGTTGACGTCGACACATCATCAAAGCCTGGAAAACCGTCGATCGATGTGGCTTTGCAACGTATTGAAGCTGCTGATCAGGGTGTTGGCCTGGCACAGATCGCGTCAAATTTGAGAACTTTACTGGCTGGTGACGTTGCCACCACATGGCGAGGGCCCGACGATGAAAACTATGATGTCCGGGTAAGGCTGGCTCAAGGTGCGCGAAATAGTTTGAACGATCTTGGTCGTATACCCATCACCACGGGGCTTCTGGAAGCTGACGGAAGCCCCCGTACCGTCAGTCTTCGCAACATTGCAAGCCTTCGCGAATCGAGTGCTCCAACCCAGATCAATCGGAAGGATTTGGTGCGAGAAGTCGCCATCACAGCAGGTGCGGATGGTGTGCCCCCCGGGACGGTCGGCCTTGCGGTCCAGGAGGCCTTAAAGCAGGTCGCCTTGCCGCCAGGTTACCGCTTTGTGACCGGTGGGTCGACCAAAGATATGGTGGAGAGCGCTGGCTATGCGGCCCAGGCCTTAATGCTTGCAGTGATTTTCATTTACATGATTCTGGCCTCCCAATTTGGCAGCTTTCTCCAACCCGTTGCGATCATGATGTCGTTGCCTTTATCGCTGATCGGGGTAGTGCTCGCCTTGCTTTATTTCGGGTCCACACTCAACATGTTTTCGATGATTGGCTTCATCATGTTGATGGGCTTAGTCACCAAGAACGCCATTTTGTTGATTGACTTCGCCAATCAAGCCCGAGCTCAGGGCATGGAACGCGGTCAAGCACTCTTGCGTGCTGCGGAAATCCGTCTACGACCGATTTTAATGACCACGCTCGCCATGATTTTTGGTATGGCACCGCTGGCCTTTGGTCTTGGGGCTGGCTCGGAGCAACGCGCGCCCATGGGGCAGGCGGTGATCGGTGGCTTAATTGCCTCAACCATCCTCACCTTGCTCGTCGTACCCGTGCTCTATGCACTGCTCGATGACCTAAAGCAAAGGCTTTCTGGATCGAAGCGCACGCAAGCAACTGACAAAGGCCTACAATGAGTGGGCAGGATCTTCACGGGAGCTATGAAACATCATGGATTTTGAACGCGCACGATTCAATATGGTCGAGCAGCAGATTCGTCCTTGGCGGGTGCTCGATCAGGCGGTATTGGAAAGCCACTTGCAACTACATCGCGAAGATTTCGTGCCCCCGCCGATGCGGCAACTCGCCTTTAGCGATGTCGAGATCCCTTTGCAGGTCGATGGTGTCGACACCGGTCAATGCATGCTCGCCCCCAAAGTTGATGCGCGCTTGGTGCAAGCCCTGGAGATTAAGCGTGGTGAGAGCGTTCTCGAAATCGGAACCGGGTCGGGCTGGATGGCGGCTTTGTTGGCAACACGCGCCATGCGGGTGGTCAGCCTTGAAATTCATCCCGGACTTGCCAATTTTGCAAGGCAAAATTTGAAGCAAGCAGGCCTTCACCAGGTCGAAGTCATTCAAGTCGATGGATCAAAACCGTCTGCGAGTACCCTAGCGGATTGGGATGTGATTGTGCTGTCTGGCAGCGTCGAAGAAGTACCGATCGGGCTGCTTGCAAAACTCAAAGCTGGCGGAAGGCTGATCGCGATCGTGGGTCGGCGCCCTGTGATGCAAGCCCAATGCATTACGAAATCGGCAAGTGGCTCGCTACAGCTTGAGAACCTGTTTGAAACGGTGGCAGCGCCGCTGCTTGGTTTTGCAAGACCGAGTCACTTTCGCTTTTAGTCACTTGCGCTTTTAAATTGTTTATCGACCTGCCACTTTGATCCATGATGAAATCTAAATCTTCTATCGTTCTTGAATTTAGCTGTCGCATACGTTATCAATCATTATCCACAGTTGTTGTTGCGGGCCTTGCTGCTTTCGGTCACTCGCAAGCCTGGACCATGGACTTAATGCTTGCGCTTCGCGACGCAACGCGTCAAGACTCGCAGCTTGCCGCTGCCCAAGCGCAATTGCGGGCCGTTCAACAACGATTACCTCAGGCTCAGTCGTTGTTCTTACCCACTGTCAATGCATCGGCGAATTACGGACAACAGTGGTCTGAGGTGAATGCCAACCCGACCGTAAGCTACACAAGTCAAGGCTTAACACTTAGTTTGAATCAGCCTGTTTTTCGTCTTGCGAACTTTTCTGCCCTTGAGCAGAGCAAACTTGCGATCACGCAAGTTGAAGCCAATGTTGCATCGGTTCAACAAGATCTCGCACTTCGTGTGGCGCAGTCATATTTTGAGGTTTTGATTTCGCAGGATGCACTCATTACCTTGCGCGCTCAAGAAAAAGCAATCAGTCTCCAATTCGAAGCAGCAAAGCGCAATTTTGAGGTGGGCACAGCAACAATAACCGATCAACAAGAGGCCCAGGCTCGACTTGACCTAACCAGAGCGTCGGTTGCAGCTGCACAAAACGATTTACAAACCAAGGTCGCCAATCTCACCTTGCTGGTTGGCGAACGCCCCCGCATCGTCTATGCGCTCGAGCCCAAAGTCGTTCTGCCTGCTCCCACCCCAGCCCAGGAAACGCAGTGGGTCAGTGAAGCAAGAAAGCGTAACTTTTCGGTCCTACAAAGTGAAATCGGCGAGGAAATAGCCAAGCGCGAAATTGATAAACAGCGCGCTGCCCATTACCCCAGCGTTGATGCGATCGCCGCATCAAGTGCCTCAAAAGGGTCATCCCCTTTTCAGCCAAGCTCTAAAATTCAGAACAATTCGATCAGTTTCCAAATGAGCGTACCGCTCTACACCGGGGGCGCCATCGCTGCGCGTATCGCTGAGGCAAACGCCTCTTATGAAAAGGCCCGGCAGGATGCAGAAACGGCAAGACGTGCTGCAGAACAAGGCGCGCGCAGCGCGTTTTTGAGCGTGAATTCACTCATGGCACAGGCCAAAGCGCTTGAGGAAGCTGAAAAGTCGAGTGCACTTGCACTCGAATCAAACGAGCTTGGCTATCAGGTCGGGGTTCGTATCAATATCGACGTATTGAATGCGCTTCAACAATTGAGCTCAACCCGTCGCGATCTTTCGAAGGCTCGCTATGATGCGCTGCTGACCGGGCTTCGCTTGAAATCGGCTGCAGGCAGCCTCACAGCTGATGATTTGCGCAGCGTCAATGCCATGCTTAAAGCCGAGCGCCCGGTCGATATTCCCCAGGATTTAAGCGGCACGGTCTTTGATGTGCCTGTAAAAATCGGTCAGCCACTCAAAAGTCGCTAAGGATTTAATAAGGTTTCCAACCTAGCCATAACCCGTTTCGTTGCACCCTGATGCCTTGCAACGAAACGCTTGCCAAGCTCTCCCATGCTAAGGCAGCGCTTTCGATCCTGGGCGACTTCAAGCGCATGCCTGAGGATTTCTGAGCTCTCGCACTGAAATGCCGCGCCTTCGGCGATCGCCTGTGTCGCAGCTTGTTCAAAATTGTAGATCGATGGACCGAGGATGACCGGTTTACCGGCAGCACAAGCTTCAATCAGATTTTGTGAACCTGTGTTGATGAGTGAACCACCCATGACCACCACGTCAGCCAAGGCATACCATGCAGGCATCTCGCCAAGCGAATCGCCTAAAACAATTTCAAGCGTCGGATCCAAGGTTGGAAATACCGGATCACTGCGGCGAATCCACAGACCCTTGCAGTGATGTTCCAAGGCTTCTGCCACATCGCCAAAGCGCTGGGGATGCCTTGGCACCAGCACGAGCACAAATTTTCGCCTTACTTCACCAGCCAGGCGCAACCATTGTTCCATCAACAAGGATTCTTCGCCCTCCCGCGTGCTCGAAGCGACAATCCAGCCACGGGCCAAGTTGCTAACCCCTGAATCACCCGGCAAGCCAGACGCCCGCTCACGCCATGCCCTCCCCCGATTGAGCAGGCTCTCGACAAGCTCAACATCAAACTTTAGGTTTCCGCAGACCGTGCATGTTGAATCGGGCGCCACTTGCTTGATCCGCGCCAAATCGTGCTGCGTTTGACACAGTATCTCGTTAAAGCCAAGAAGGGCAGGAGCAATTAATATTTTTGCGCGCATTGCTTTGCGCAAGCTTTTTTCTGAAAGTCTTGCACTTACCAGCACCAGTACCGTGTGATGCCGGCTCGCTTGAGAGATCAGCGAGGGCCAGACTTCTGTTTCCATCATCACACCGATCTTCGGACGATACCGATCAAAAAATCGATTCATTGCCCAGCAATTATCGTAGGGCAGATAAAGCTGCAGTGACCGTTCTTTCGCATAGCCTAGCGTCGTCAGTAAATCAGCACCTGCCTGCCTGCCAGTCGGTGTGCCGTGCGTGAGTAAAAGACGATGTCCCGGATAGCGCTGCGCGATGGCGCCCAAGATGGTGCTTGCTGCCCTTGTTTCACCGAGCGATACCGCATGAACCCAGATGAGATCGCCCTGAGCATGCTTAAAGCCTGGCAAGCTCAAGGCAAAGCGCTCCAAGCAGTGTTTGCGATAAGCCGGTTGCCGCAAGCTTCGATAGAACAAGTAAACAAGCATCGCCGGGCTCAAGAGTACCCAAAGCAGGCTATAGGCTTGTAGCGCGAGCTTCGATCTCAACCCGAATGGATTCATCAGGCGAGAAAGCCAAAAAGCCCCTGGGCCGACATCCCCCGCGCAATCGCTGCCCGCGCGATCAGCGGGCGATTTTGACCGGGACCATCTTTCATGACCAACCTCGCAGGCATTGAATCGATTCTGAAGGAACATCAGGCGCGTTATGGTAAACATAACCACTGCACCCATGTGCTCGGACGTTTACAGTCCAAGCTTACCCGAGCCGGCTTGCCCTTAGCGCCAAGCGATTTGCATCAGTGGGCGCGAAGGGAGAGAAGGCTCAAAAACCACCGCTGAATGCGCACGCAGCTGCAGAGGCAAAGCCGTATCAGGCGCGACACCTTGCCATGGATGAGTTACCATAAAAACGCTTGATTCTGCTTCGATCCCCTGCGAGCGTCCACCCCATGTCAATGACCGCTGTCAACCCCGAAGTCATTGTGTGCAACATCAAGCGGCGATTCACCGGGGTATCTGGAACCGTTAACGCACTTGTTCCTCTCCAAGCCTCTCATCTGGCACTGGGCTATCTGGGGAGCCCGATTCCTGCCATCGGGATCGCAGAAGAAAATTCACCAGAGGGATTCGTCCGTCTGAGTTTGCTTCAAGCCCTGCGTGTGTCGAGCAAACGACTACCCGATGGCAGAATGCGGATCTGGCATGTTCGCCGCGATCATGAAATGCTTTTAGCAGTTTTACTTCGCGATTTGTTTCGCTTGCCGATCAAGCTGGTCTTCACCTCCGCCGCGAAGCACCGGCATTCCTGGTTTCCACGCTGGCTGATCTCGCGTATGGATGCGGTGATCAGTACAACGCCTGAAGCCGCAGCCTTTGTGCCCAACACCACAAGTATCGTGCCGCATGGCATCAGCCTTGAACGATTTGCACCACCCGCCGATAAAGCCAACGCCTGGTTATCCTCCGGGCTTCCGGGACGCTATGGCGTCGGGGTGTTCGGGCGGGTTAGGCCCGACAAAGGCATTGATTTATTTGTTGAAGCCATGCTTCGCCTGTTGCCGGATTTTCCCGACTTCTGCGCGGTCATTGCTGGGCTGGCACAAGCCCAACATCAAGGCTTCCAACAGCAACTGCAAGCACGCATCGATGCTCAGGGCATGTCAGAACGCATTTGTTTTCTCGGGGAGATCCCCCCTGACCAAGTCGGGCAGTGGTACCGTCGGGTACTGATTACAGTGGCTTGCCCGCGCTATGAACCCTTTGGCCTTACGCCGCTTGAAGGCATGGCGTGCGCTTGCGCAGTGGTAACAAGTGACACCGGTGCCTTCAGGAGCATTGTGGATGAAGGCGTCACGGGCTATGTTGTTCCCACGGAAGACCTTGATCGCTTGGTCGAGAGACTACGCGACCTGATGAGTAATCCCGGGCAAGCCATCGATATGGGCTATCGAGGCAGGGAGCGGGTCAAGGCCTTGTTTTCGATCGAGCAGGAAGCAGAAGGCATCGCCGCTGTTTATCGACAGGTTTGGCAACAGACAGGGTTGACAACAGGCAGGTTTGGCAACAAGGCCTTGAAAGGACAGCATGGCAAGCCCCCCAGTTGACACAGACAAGCCACTGCGGCTAACCGTCGCCATTCTTACGCTGAACGAAGAAAAGCGTATTGCTGCTTGCATCCGAAGCGCATCGTTCGCCGACCAGATCATTGTGGCCGACAGTGGCAGTAAGGACCGCACCGTCGACATTGCACAGGCTTTGGGCGCGGAAGTCTACCTTTACCCCGATTGGCAGGGCTTTGCGGTGCAGCGAAATAGGATCCTGGCCCATGCCAAGGCTGACTACATTTTCTTTCTCGACGCCGATGAAGTGTTCACCCCGGAACTCGTCATCGAAGTGGAGGCTGCAGTCGCTTCGGGGCGCGACCAGATCTGGGAGGTGATGTGGCATCAGGTTGCCTTTGGCAAACCCCTCACTCGGATGCGAACCACCAGTGGTGTGCAGCGACTATTCCGCCGGGAATCGATTCGAGCTTTCTCAGGTGTCGTGCATGAAGCCGCTGAATTGAAAACACCGGGCCTTCCGGTGAGTCGATTCAAGGGCAGACTGCTTCATTACTCCCGCGAGTCCATCCACGGCAGCCTCCTCAAACTCGCCCAATATGCGCAGCTCGGCGCAGCAAAGCGCGCCCAGGCAGGCAAACGCGGTGGTGTGATTCTTGGTCTGCTTTCGAGTTTGGCAACCTTTGTACGCATGTATTTTTTTAGAGGCGGGGTGCTTTGTGGGCCAGAGGGCTTTCTTTTTTGCCTGCTGGTTGCCCTGGAAGGTTTTTTTCGCTACGCGGCGCTGGAATACGACCGCGATCAGCTCGACAAACTGGCGTCGCGGGGATGAACATTGCGACAGCGTTGATGTCATTGTTCGAAGACCGACTCAACGCTGCCAAAAGCTTGCTTGCCCCCGCCCATGACCGGGAACTGGTCTTAGCCATCGGAGCACTGTTTTTCCTTTTTCCCCTATCGAAAACTGTTTACGTCCTGGCGCTCGTGCTCGCCATCGTCTTTTCGGTCCGACAAGCCAATCCCACGCCATGGTGGGATCTCATTCGCGCAACGCCTTTGCTTTGGTTTCCGATTGCGATTTACCTCCTGGTGCTCTTGCAGGCGCCGACAAGCCCAGCCGATACAAGCGATGTGCTTGAGCATTTGCGAAAGTATGCTCGCCTGCTCTTTCTCGTCTTTTTTTTCCTGGTTTTTGTTGGTCAAGAGCGTCGACAGCAGGTTGCTTTACAAGGATTTACGGCGGCAATGGTGCTCATTGTTGTTGTGACTTGGATCCGCATTGTGTGGTCGAGCCCTTTGCTTGGAAGTCAAACAGACGGGAGCGCTTTTTTTGGCGACCACATCACCCAAAACATCATGGTTGCCTTTTTTACGCTGATTGCCTTCCAAAATGCCCGAAAGAGCAAGACCCGCCCAATGCGTATCGTCTGGGGCGCCCTGCTCTTGCTGAGCGTG
>DENJ01000111.1:18304-20176 GCA_002359635.1 Burkholderiales bacterium UBA2647 | reverse complement strand
TGCTCCGCGGCATCAAACTCATGATGGCCTGCGTCTTGATTGCATCGCTCAGCTGGATCAGTTACAACTCGTCGGACCATCTGAAAAGCCGTTTCGAGCAAGCTGTTTCGGAGGCCCGGAGTGCCGATACCGATCGTTTAACCTCGATTGCTCATCGCCTCTATAACTACCAAACGACACCGCGCATGATTGCTGAAAAACCGATTTTTGGCCACGGCACCGGCGCTTATCACACACAGATTTGTCGCTTTATTGATCATCCCGAACAGTGTTCAAATTTCCAGCGACATCCTCATAACCAGTTCTTGTTTTTTGCTGCAGAACACGGCCTTATCGGCTGTGCGTTTTACATTGCCTTTGTGCTTGGTTTGTTTGTTTGTGCCTTTCGCTCAGGCGCGCGGCCTGCGGCCCGCGTTATGCTCTTTGCCTTTGCGGTGATGTTGTTTATTAACAGTTTCATCAACTCACCGTTATTCAGTTCCCGAGAAAGTCAGTTTTTCGCTCTGATGGCTGCCTTGTTGATCGCGATGAATCATCCGACAAGCGGTGGAAAAACCGCCGGCGAAACCGCCCATGGATGACTCGCCGCTCAAAGCATGCTCGGACCTCTTCACCGTCGTAATTGTCACCTTCAATAGCGCGCATTGCATCCCGGCGCTCGCCGCTGGCTTAGCCCCGATGCGCCATATCATCGTGATCGACAACGCGAGCGATGATGAGACCGTCAGCGAAATTCGGCTGCGACTTCCGCAAGCGCAGTTGCTCGTTAATCGGAGCAATTTGGGATTTGGCGCAGCCAATAACCAAGCCTTGCTTAAGGTCAGGACAGCCTATGCGCTTTTGCTTAATCCTGACTGCCTGCCGGATAGGGCCTTTCTCGCCGGTCTTGCCAAAGCCGCCATGACGTTTCCAAACGCAGCGGTCATTGCACCGCATTTGATGCGCCAAGATGGGCGCATCGAGCTGAACTATCGCTGGCCCTCAAGCCACTGGAAGCCTCGAGGGCCTCAAGCGCTTGGTCCTTGCAGCGTGGGATTTGTTTGTGGCGCGGCAATGCTTTTGAATATGCCCCTGATGCAGTCCGTGGGCTTTTTTGACGAATCGTTTTTTCTTTACTATGAAGACGAAGATCTCTGTCAGCGGGTCTTTTTAGCGAAACTGGACATGGTTATTGTTCCCGATGTTGAGATCACGCACCTCTCAAGGCGTTCTGTCAAAGGGCGTCATCCGCTGAGATCTGAGTTTTTGCGCGGCTATCATCACGCTCAATCCAAGCTGTTATTCAAATTCAAGTACGTTGGAAAATCCTCCGCTGACAAGTTGCGTATAACAACGCTTGCCCTTGCCTGTATTGCCTTGATCCCGCGCTTACTGCTGCCGCAGCCGCGTTACCTTGCCAGATTGTTGGGTCGTATCTCAGGCCTATTGCAAGCCGGCCCTAGGCTCCTGGCTGCGCAGCAAAGGCAATTTGCCGCGCAAAAGGGCGCTTCACGCGACGCTGAATCCTGAGCCATTCCCAGAAAGCAGGGGCTAAAAAGGCAAGGCTAAACCTGGCTTTACCGCCTCAAAGGCCTTTCGGAAATCCGCCTTAATCCTTGCCAGTGCGGCAGCATCGTCCGCTTCAAAACGAATAACAACCACCGGGGTTGTGTTTGAAGCACGGGCTAGACCAAAGCCATCTTCATACTCGGCGCGAACGCCATCAATGGTGATAACTTGACTTGCTTGCTTGAAATAAGCGCCCGCTTGCAGGGCCTGCACGATGCTGAAATTTTCGCCTTCGGCGCAGCTAAGCTTGAGTTCGGGTGTCGAGGGCGAATTCGGCAAAGACTCAAGCAGCACAGAGGGTCCGTTCATCGTCTGCGCCGCATC
>DENJ01000111.1:13734-18267 GCA_002359635.1 Burkholderiales bacterium UBA2647 | reverse complement strand
AAAACATGGCCGCTCATTTCCCCAGCCAAGGGCGCCCCTGTTTCTTTAAGCTTCACTTTAATCAAAGAATGTCCGGTTTTGTACATCGTGGCTTTGCCGCCCGCCGCCTCGATCACTTTGCCGACATGGCGCGAGCACTTCACGTCGTAAATAACCTCAGCGCCTGGATGACGCGACAGCACATCACGCGCAAAGAGCATCAACTGACGATCAGGCCAAATGATCGAACCTGTTTTTGTAACAACGCCCAGCCGATCGCCGTCACCATCAAAAGCAAGTCCGATTTCACAGTCACTTTCCCTCAGCACCTTGATTAAGTCATCGAGGTTATGCGGATCGGCCGGATCGGGATGATGATTGGGAAAATGACCGTCTACCTCGCAAAAGAGCGGCACGATTTCGCAACCCAAGCGGCTGAATAATGCTTCCGCAAAGGCGCCGGCGACGCCATTGCCACAATCCACGGCAATTTTCATGCGCCGCACAAGCTTGACGTCAGCGACGATGCGTGCGATGTAGCGTTCGCTAAGGTCAATGATGCTCACAGTGCCCCTGTTTAGACCGCTTTGATGCTCACGGTCGATTGGTTGCTTCGGAGCAATGCGCCGATTGAAATCCCCAGGCGCGTCAATTTCACCGCTTGCAACATGATGGGCACCAGGGTTTAAAACATGACTGGAACCATGTCCGGAGTCGGCCTCGGCCCGGTGAAGCTGCGCCTCACAAAGCGCTTGATATAAGCTTTGTATCGCATCGCCATACAAGGTATCAAAACCCACCATCATTTTTAGGCCGTTGTATGCCGGTGGATTGTGTGAGCCCGTAACAGCTGCCCCGGAGCCAGTGCCGAGTTCATAAGTCGCGAAATAAACCATCGGCGTGGTCACCTGACCGATGTCAATCACATCAACGCCGGCATCGCACAAGCCTTCAGCGAGCGCGGCGCAAAGTGAAGGTCCCGAAAGGCGGCCGTCACGCCCCACAACGAAGGACTTCTGGCCTGCTGCTAAGGTAAGCAAACCTAACTGATGGCCAATCGCCCGCAGTACATCGGGTGTCAATGTGCGATTCGTCACACCGCGAATATCGTAGGCCTTGAAGATTGAAGGGTCGATGACCATGTTTGCGATTCACTTATTGAGACCTTGATCACCGTATCCTATGCCAAATCGGGACCGGTTTTAATTTTTATTCAATGCATGGAATCGCATGAGCATGTTGAAAAATCGCGTCACCGAGAAAAATTGGCCATACTGGCCTGCTCGTACCATCACGATCTTGGCTCCGGAAACCGTTCTGACAGTTCTAGGCCTCGCGAAGACGCGTTCAGAATTTGTGCCAAAATCGGTAACCTATGCAAGCTAATCAACGCCTGCCCCGGCATGGGGGCCAACGCAGCGAAATTCTGGAAGTTCTTGCCCGATACAACAAGGTGTTTTGGACGGTCGGTGGCTTTTCGGGTGCGATCAACCTGCTCTACCTAGCGCCCTCGATTTACATGATGCAGGTCTACGATCGGGTATTGAATAGCCGAAACGAAACCACCTTGGTCATGCTCTCGCTGATCACACTGGCTGCATTTGCCATCATGGCGTGGATTGAACAGATTCGATCGCAGGTCTTGGTGCGACTGGGCAATCAGGTTGACGATACCCTCTCACCCCGGGTCTTCACCGCATCATTTGAGCGCAACCTCAGAGGACGTTCGAGCGCGGCTGGCGCAGCGATGAATGACCTCACACAAGTGCGCCAATTTGTGACGGGCAATGGCCTGTTTGCATTTTTCGATATGCCCTGGACACCGATTTACATTCTCGTTGTTTATTTTTTCCATCCTATCCTCGGTGCATTCGTACTTTTTGGTGCTGTTGTCAGTTTTTTTCTGGCTTGGCTCAACGAACGCTCAACAAAGCAAGGCCTTGCTGAGGCCAATCAAGCCGCCATGCTGGGTTCCTCATTCGCAACAAGCAATCTTCGTAATGCCGAAGTCATCGAAGCGATGGGCATGCTGCCTGCGTTGAGAAGGCGCTGGAAGGTCTTGCAGGATCGGTTGCTTCAAAAGCAGTCCGAAGCCTCGGACCGCGCAGGTTTTGTGAGCGCCGCGATTAAATTTTGGCGGCTTACCATGCAATCCGCCGTGCTTGGGATAGGTGCCTTGCTCGTTTTAGAAAATCTTGCCTCGCCTGGTGTGATGATCGCAGCCTCGATTCTCGCTGGCCGAGCCTTGGCACCTGTTGATCTCGCCATTGCCAGCTGGAAACAATTTTCTACCGCCAGAACGTCGTATCAGCGGCTTTCTCAACTGCTTGACGATTTCCCCGCCCGCTCGCCCGGTATGTCGCTGCCTCGGCCCAAAGGACATTTGGCCGTTGAGTCCGTCGTTGCAACCCCGCCGGGCGCCCAAGCACCTGTACTCAAAGGCATCCAGTTCACTGTGCAGCCAGGCGAGGTCTTGGTGGTGGTCGGGCCCTCGGCGTCAGGAAAAAGTACACTCGCTCGGCTGTTGGTGGGTGTTTGGCCTGCCCAAGCAGGCAAGGTGAGGCTTGATGGCGCCGATATTTTTTTGTGGAACAAGGAGGAATTGGGTCCTTGGATCGGTTACCTTCCTCAGGACATCGAACTTTTCGACGGCACAATTGCCGAAAATATCGCGCGGTTTGGAGAAATCGATGCCGAAGCGGTGATCAGTGCAGCGACGAAAGCTGGCATGCATGAAATGATCCTGCGCTTTCCTAAAGGCTACGACACGCCCATCGGCGAATCGGGCTCGGCGCTTTCAGGCGGCCAGCGACAACGAATCGGGCTCGCCAGAGCGCTTTACGGGGATCCCTCCCTGATTGTGTTGGATGAGCCAAACTCCAATCTTGATGATGCTGGCGAACAAGCGCTCGTACGTGCGGTCATGCAAGCGAAGCAAGACTTAAGAACCGTCGTGCTCATTACCCATCGAACCAGTATCGTGGGCATCGCAGACAGTCTGATGGTCTTGCGAGATGGCACTGTCCACATGCATGGCCCTCGACAGCAGGTGTTACAGGCTCTGCAGGACGCCGCCCAAAAACAAGCGATCGCCTCGCAGCCGGCAGTTGCAGGACAGGGAGTGAATCGTGGCTGATCCTAAAGCTTCGCTAACTGTGGAAGCGAGCGCTCGAGAAATCAAGCAAAGCGACAACAACCCTGCCGCAGCACCGAGAGATTTTCGAGGCCCCATGAAAATTGGCTTGGCAGTGATCCTGCTGGGACTTGGAGGTTTTTTCCTATGGGCGGCCGTTGCGCCGCTCGATGAAGGAGCCCACGCGCCGGGCACCTTAATCGTCGATTCCAAACGCAAGACGGTCCAGAACTTCAGCCCGGGTGCTGTCAAGGAAATTCACGTTCGCGAGGGTGATCTTGTTCAGCTTGATCAACTGCTCATCACCATGGATCCGACGCAGGCTCGCGCCCAAAGAGAGATTTCCGATACGGTTTTTCTCAGTGCGAAGGCGAGCGAGGCGAGACTTGTTTCGGAACAACAGGGCCTTTCAGCAGTCAGCTTTCCTGCGGAACTGACCAGGCGATCCCAGGAGCCCCAGGTTGCCATGGTCTTGCGCAGCCAAAGTCAGCTCTTTGAGGCACGGAAAGCCTCGCTTGCCAGTGAACTTGGCGCCTACCGCGAAACGATCGCGGGTCTGAGAGCGCAGGTTGAAGGCCTTGAGGCTGTCCAGGTACAGCGTAAGCTACAAGTCGACAGTCTGAGCCAAGAAATTGAACGATTGCTACCTTTGGTCAACGAGGGCTTTTTCGCCAGGAATAGGCACCAAGAGCTTCAAAGACAGCTGGCAAGTACGCAGGCAGCCTTCGCAGATGGAGCATCCAGCATCGCTCGAATCGCCAACCAAATTGCGGAGGTGAAGCTTAGAATCACGCAGCGCGAGCAAGAGTTTCGCAAAGAAATCGAGGCCCAGTTATCGGAGGTTTCTAAGGAAGCGAGGGCTCAATCCGAGCGGCTGGTGGCGCTCGATGACGAATTAAGGCGAACTGAGATTCGATCACCAAGCGCAGGGGCGGTGGTTGGGCTTAATGTCAGTACCCGTGGCGCGGTTCTCGCTGCCGGCACCCGAATCATGGACATTATCCCCGCCGACGAGCGAATGATCGTGGAAGCGCAGGTCGATCCTCATCTGATTGAAAGAATCAAGGCTGGCATTCCCGCTAAGCTAATGTTCGTCGCACTGAACCCCAGGACCACCCCTGTCGTTGATGGGAAATTGATGTCGATCTCGGCAGATCTTTTGCAGACACCCCAGGGCATTCCCTACTATCTCGCACGCATTGAAGTCCCAGCCGAGGCCCTTAAAATGCTCGGGGANNGTTGAACTTCATGCCGGTATGCCGGTCGATGTTGTGCTGGTGACCGGTGAGAGAAGCCTCCTGAACTATCTGTTGAAACCGGTCAGTGATCGTATGTCCCGCGGCCTGAAGGAACGCTGATGCAGCGAAGGCGCTTCAGACAGCTTGTGTTTTTTTCGGCGCTGTGTCTTGCCGCCCAGGTTC
>DENJ01000111.1:0-13685 GCA_002359635.1 Burkholderiales bacterium UBA2647 | reverse complement strand
ACGTGCTGCATTGCTGCCACAAGTGGGGTTCAATGCCCAGCGCTCCCAAAACAACACGGACTCCAGCACGCAAACCTCGCTAGGTCCGCTGAACCGCAGTTTCGACAACTATCCGGCATCTAGTGCAAGCATTCAAGCGAGACAGGCATTACTCCGACCTAAAAGCTGGGCCGCACTTTCACAGAGTAAAGCGCAAGTTCGTTACGCTGAATTTGGTCTTGAGGCTGCTAGACAAGAATTAGCCCTCAAGCTTGTGAGTCTGCATGCAGAATTGTTTGCAGCGACGCGGACCATCGATACCGTTGCAGAGCAATTGCTCATCCAAGAAAAACTAAGTACCAGCGCGAAGCGCCAGTTTGAAACAGGCGATGCAAGCCGTGTCGATATGGAGCTAAGCCTCTCGAGGGAACATCAACTGCGCGCGCAGCTCAGCCAGGCGCGACTTGAACGTGAAAATCTTCTTGCTGCCAGGAGAGAACTTACGGGGCTCACGGGCCCATTGGACCCACTTCAGTTCAGTAAGGATTCGGTCTACAAGCTGCCTATGCCAGCCGATACATCAATCGAGCAATGGGTTACTTTGGCGATTCGCGATAACCCCAGCCTACTCGCGCAAGTTGCAGCCATCGAGGTTTCTCAGGAAGAGGTACGAAAGGCAGGCTTTGATCATTACCCCACGGCAGATCTCTATGCGTCGCGTTCAGCGTCGAAAAGCGCCATGGACAATACCATCGGAACCGAGTTTCGAACCACCCAGATTGGCGTTCAGTTATCGATTCCAATCTATGCTGGTGGCGCTGTGGATTCGCAAATACGACAAGCCCAAGCCGGACTGCGACGAGCCGAACAGCAACTGCAAGCGATGAAGGCCAAAATCCGATTGCAAATCGATCGAGATTTTCGATCACTTGATGCAGCCCGTGATGAGGTTTTCGCACAGAACGAAAGCCTCAAAGCGCTCAAGATCGCATTAGACGCGGCCACTAAAGGAAGACAAGCTGGTATCAGCGTATTTGCAGATGAACTTAGTCTTTTGAGTCAAATTGCCTTAGTTCACCGTAACCTCGCCCGCTCAAACGCCAACGCAATCGTCGCCTGGGGTCGCCTCATGGCTGTGATCAATCGGCTCGAGGCAGATCAACTTGCTGACGTTGAACGGTTGATCACCCACCTCAATCCTTGAAACATGAGTCCGCAAGATGCCGTCATTGCTAATCCCTGGACGGGAGACTATCGCATTGACGCCTTGATCGAGGGGCCAAGTTATCGATGGAACTTCGATCCAAGTAACCCAAGTGTATGGGGTCAGAAAACAACGTTAAGTTTCAGCTTTATGGCTGAAGTGCCTCGCTATGCCTCTACCAACGACGGCGATGGATTTAAAGTCTTTAGCGATATTCAAAAGACAGTCGTGAGAGAAAGCCTTCGAGAAATTTCTTTGTTGATTGATATCGATTTCGCAGAAGTGCCTGAGACAAGCGATGCCTGGGGGCAGATACGATTCGGCAATAGTTTGCAAGACAAGGAAGAAACAGCCGGGTATACCTATCTTCCCAACGCTGAAGCGGCATCCGAATCAAGCGGCGATGTTTATATCGCCTTAGGTTTTGATCGGAACTATCAACTTGGTGGTGCCGACCGGGAGACCTTACTCCATGAAATTGGGCATGCCCTAGGTCTTAAACACCCTGGTGACTATGACATAAGCCCATCAGCGACCACAGAGACAAGCGGAAACTTTCTCGGTCAAAGCGAAGACTCAAGCTTCTTCACCATCATGTCATACCAAGCGCATCCGCAAGGCCTAAGCCGGGTCAACTACGGTCTTTACGATCTACTCGCGCTAAGAAAAATGTATGGCATGCGTCCGTATCATGCCGACGACGATAGCTATCGCATCACAAACCAATGGGGCTTTTATCAGTCAACATTAGTTGACGATGCCGGCCATGACACGATCGATTCGAGCGCACTTGGAGTAGCGGTACAAATAAACCTCAACCCGGGAACCTTTTCCTCGGTTGGCGTTGCACCCACGGGAAAACGGGCTATCGATAATCTAAGCATTGCCTTTGGGACTGAAATCGAATCGGTTGTGGGCACGAATTACTCAGATCGCATCCAAGGCAATGGGCTTTCAAACCGAATCGAGCCACTTAGCGGATTTGACACGATCGATGGCGGATTAGGCATCGATACCGTTGTTTACCGGTCCTCGCGCGATTCATATCAAATTACCCAACGAATAAGCGATACTTCCAAGCGCCTGATTGAGGTTCAGGCAACAAACGCGCCTCTCATCACGCCCCCAGCACTCAAGCGCGACGAACTCACCGATATTGAAAGGCTTCAATTCAGTGACATTGGGCTGGCAATCGATATGGATTTTAATGCCGGACTGGCCGTTAAGCTCTTACATCTTGTTTTTGGAGATGTCGATTTTTCACCCGCGATCGCTGGGAATGTGCTTCGCTACACCGACCGTTTTAGCCTGAACCGCGGCGAAATACCGAGCCAAGCCATCGAAGATTTGTTGAAACTGGATGTATTCTGGGAATCGAATCCCGATAGGACCGACAGCGCACTTGTGGGGTTGCTCCTTCGCAGAATATGGGATCAAGACACAAGCCAAGTGGCAGCAGCCCGATGGGTTGATGATTTAGCTTCCTTAGTTCCGGCATACGGTGGTCAAGTGGGGTTCGTCCAACAGCTTGCCAGCCTTCACGAATTCGAGTTGCAAATAGGTATTGCAGACTACGTCAATCATGGATTGCTTTGGACTTGACGATGCACAGCCTAAGGAGATTTATCGCCAATAACTGGGCTTCGCGATCGCTGATTAAACAACTTATTGTTCGAGAAGTTGAAACAAGATATCGAGGCTCTTTTTTCGGTGTCTTCTGGAGCGTTTTGTTGCCGTTGAGTCTCTTGGCGGTTTACACCCTTGTATTTATGGGGATTTTCGGGGCAAAGTGGCCCCGAATGACCGAGCAAGGTGGATTTGAATTTGCGATCCAGATTTTCGTCGGACTGAGTATTTTCAATGTTTTCGGCGAAATGGTGCAGCGTGCGCCCGGTTTGCTGACAGAAAATCCAAACTTGATTAAAAAAGTTGTCTTTCCCGTTGAAACACTGGTCACCGTGACGATGGGAAACTCATTGATTCACTACCTGATCCAGGTAATCATCTTATTCGTTGCCTTGACGGCTATGGACTTATCCCCAGGCTTCACGTTTTTATTTATACCAGTCTTTGTCTTGCCCTTATGCCTTCTTGCAATCGGACTAGGCTTGATGTTTTCAAGCCTGGGGGTTTACATCAAGGACTTACGCCTGATCATTGGCAGTCTGCTCACATTACTGCTGTTCATCTCGCCGGTTTTTTTCGCGCTTCAAACAGTGAAAGAACCACTGCGCACTTGGTTAAATCTGAATCCCCTTGCCATGGTGATCACCAATGTGCGAAGCGCCGTTTTCTTCCCGCAAGAGATTAACTGGTATGAATGTGGCGCGACCTATGGCATCGCTTTTTTTGCGTTGATCTTAGGAACATCGACTTTTTACCGCTTAAAACCCGGTTTTGCCGATCTCGTCTGAGCCTAAATAAAGCCTGTCGATATCATGGACCAAAGCACTCAAGGGAAAAGCTGGCTTATCAAGGCTGATCGTTTAAGTAAATCGTATTTGCAGTTTGCCAGCCCCAGAGATCGGCTTAAGCACTACCTCTTTGGTCATCGGCAAGCAGCTGACGAGATCAAAGCGCTTTCGGACATCAGCTTTGAGGTGTCGATGGGCGAAGTTGTGGGCGTCATTGGAAACAACGGCGCAGGAAAGTCCACACTTCTACAACTTGTTTGCGGGACTGTTAATCCAAGCGCAGGGACGATCCAGACAAGAGGTCGTATCGCAGCACTGTTAGAACTCGGCGCCGGGTTTAACCCGGAATTCACGGGAAGAGAGAATATACGCTTAAATGCAGCCTTACTCGGATTTACCAAGGATGAAATTGACGCGGCGATGACGTCGATTATTGAGTTTGCGGATATTGCGGTTGCGATCGACTATGCTGTGAAAACCTATTCAACCGGAATGGCCATGCGCTTGGCTTTTGCAATTGCCACTTCGGTCAAACCGGATCTTCTAATTATCGATGAGGCATTGTCGGTTGGTGATGGTGCATTTGCGAAAAAATCATTTGAACGCATCATGTCGCTTCGCGAAGCGGGGTGTTCAATACTTTTTTGTTCTCACTCCTTATACCACGTGGAGAGCATTGCTGACCGTGTGATCTGGCTCGAAAAGGGCAGGCTTCGTATGCTGGGTGCAGCGGCTGACACAACGCGCCAGTATGCAATGGCATCGCTTCAGTTAGACCCGATGAACGACCCGACGCTCGAACCGTCCTTCAAGCGGGCTCAGCCTTCCGAAGCAGAGAGGCCATCGGTACCTCGGACAGAGGCCGCTCAAAGCCTCAGCGAAGCTTTGACGGGTCAAGCCAAACTGATTCAAATCGAATCATTCGTGGTCCGCGATCAATTCGCTCACAGCAAAACCGATCCAGCCCGCAGGGATAACAGTCTCGGTAGCAATGGCGCGATGACGCCTGAGTGGCCCTGCGATTCCGAAAGCAAATCGCAGGGGGGCGGGCAACATCTGCTCAGAACATCACGTGACGAACTTGTTGTAGCGATCAGCTTTGTGTGGGATCGAAATCTTCCTGTGCCAACCGTTGCCTTTAGCATTGAGGCGCTAGAGCGAGGCATTGTCATCACAAGCGGAAGCAGCCGATTTGATCGGCTCGATGTACCGTTTAAGATCGTTGATACCTCTACGCAGCGCCCATTTAGCGAATTGACGGTGAGGCTTTCTTTCCCAGCAATCTCACTGCTTCATGGTTCCTATGCAGTCAATATTTTTCTTGCATGTGAGAAGGCCCTACATCTTTATGATTATAGAAACCACGCGGTTCTATTTTCTGTAAGTCAGGAAGGTCTCGAGCAAGGGTTCTTTTTTATTCCGCGAAGCTGGGACGACCGCTTCTCCCCTAACCGCTAACCGCATCGCTGTTGACCGCTAACCGTATCGCTGCTGACCGCTAACCGTATCGCCGCTCAATACCTCTTTCGAGCGAAATCTTGGAATTTTCGACTTGGATAGCATCACTCACCGATTTGCAAGACGTTATCAGCTTTTGATGAAAACCTTGGATTTCATACACCTGAGTTTTCCACAAAAAAACGAAACGATAAGGCAGCTTTTTACAGCGCTCGCATTTCGAACGTTCGACCCCTACCACATCGTTCGAACCGACATTGTCGAAGCTTGCGCAGAGTCACTCACGCTGCCAGACAGGATCGCATTTTGGCACTTATGGGAGTTGAACTTTCAGCGATCAATCCGTGACTTCTATCGATACCCGCAAGACGCGTTTAAGTCGATGCCAAACCAAGTCGTCGTTTCAGACCCGACATGCCTTGATCAATTAAGGCGCGATGGTGGTCTGGTGCTGACATACCATACGCATCACCAGAACACACTTTGTTGCGCACTTGGCATGCTTGGGTCGAAAATTTGGGCGATCGCAAATCGACCGGAGTCCAGTCCTTTGTATCCCTTTATTGGCGNNATTGGCCATTGGGCATCCAAGTTGAATCGCTCATCAGAAAGCCATTTCCGCGGCGGGCAGTATCTTTATACGGACGATTTGAAGTCTATTGCAGTTCAAGTTCCGAAGCTATTTTTGAGCAGCAGCGCACTTGTGTGTTTGGTTGATGTGCATCAGCCGTCACCGCGATCCCCGAAGCTGAAGCTATTTAATCGATTGATCGAGCCCCCGGTTGGCGTGATTGAGAGTGCTAGGAAAGCAGGGGCCCCCTTCTACCTTGCGCTCCTGATACCAAATGAAGGCTCATCGATCCATCCACCCTTACATGCCACATACGAACTGAGGATTGAACAGATTTCAAACACCAGCGCTAGCGAATCAATCTTGCGGTTCTATTTTCAACGTCTTGAACAACTTCTCCAACGCCATCCCTACTTGTGGCAGGGCTGGCAATGGCTCGATGGATTGCCCAGTCGCGATGATTAGGCGATTAGGCTATTTGGTCATCACGCGATTAGGATAGACACCAACTCCCATCTCAAGCAAGCGAGAACCATGACGATTGATCTAACAGCGCTTTGGCAACAGTTCCATGGTCACCTTCAGCCCTTTGATCTGAGCCTCCAGGGATCTGAGTTGTTGCCTCATCAAAGTGGATCGGTCCTGGCTGACCTTCGATTCGAAGGGAATGTTTGGGTTGAAAAAGTAGAAGTCAACTATCGGTTGAACCCCTCGCGATACTGGATCGCGGAGCAAGAACTTCTCCGCATCCTGGCGATGCAACCCGAACTCAGCAGCCGGCTACCAGAACAGATCAATGCGAGACTTTGGACTCACGATATTACGATGATCAATATTGAACCGACAACCCGGTGCAACTTTAGTTGTTGGTATTGCGTTGGCCGGCATATGGTGCAGGAGGATATTGATCCGGCAAACTTTCGAAATTTATTGGCTAATTTTCCCAACTTGAAAACGATTGCGCTCGTTGGTGAAGGTGAACCGCTGATGCACAAGGCCTTTTTTTCGATGGCCAGTCAGGCAAGAGACCATGGTGCACGTGTTCTAATTATTTCAAACGGATCGACGCTCAGTTCGAGTGTCGTAAAACAATTGTGTGAGACTGAAGTCGCCTACGTGGCGATCTCGATCGATTCAATCGATCCCAATACCTTTGCTCGATCAAGGGTCGGGGGAGATCTTCATCAAGTCTGGCGAGGTATCGAAAGATTGAGAAAGTATAGAGACGATAACGGTTTTCGCTACCCGAAGATTGCGCTTAAAGGGACTTTGTTTTCGTATTCGCAACATGAGCTTTCCGTGATTGTTAAAGAAGCTTTCTCGAGGGGCGTTGAAATTTTTGAGAGTTTTCAGGCACTCAATCCGAAGGAAAGTTATGTGAACTTTTATCCAAAAGAGGCAATGGCGGAAGTCATCATGGCGCCTAAGGTTTCGCAGATCATGAGCCAGGATTTAAGTGAGATGATTAACCCGATGAAGACCTTTGACAGATTTTGTTTGGAAGAAGGCATTGAGATACCTAGCGCAAAAGTCAATCGCCTTCGAAACAATTGCGATGAAACCTGGCTTTACGCTTTGCTCAGCGGTGACGTGACACCTTGTTGTCAAGTGAAAACAAGTCCTTCGGAGCGATGGAATGTTTTTAATCGCCCGGTTGATGCCATTCTCGCTGATGAAAGCTATGAAAATTTAAGATTTAATCTTTGGAACGGTATATTTCCAGCATTCTGTAAAAGTTGCTGGAAGACGCTTTAAGCGATGCTCGGCGAACATTTTCTAGCGCTCGACAAGAGCCAGCAAGAAGCTGTTGAGTCGTTATTTGCAATTTGTTTTGGAACGATTCCGGAAAAGGAATGGTTCTTTTGGAAATATGCTGCTAACCCTCGATATGATGGTATTGCGATCGGTTTGTGCCATTCAGGCCGACTGTTTGCCCACTATGCAGGCTTTCCTCGTGATTTGCAGCTTCCCTCAAACTCACCTGGCGTGGGACCCGATCTGATCGGAGCCCTGCAAATCGGTGATGTCATGGTGGATCCGAGTGCTCGTCGCGGTATTGCGAGGAATAATCTTTTTGCGAGGCTCACAAGTCAGTTTTTTTCAAGGTATTTAAACGATCACCGCCCTCTTGCCTTTGGTTTTCCGAACCAGCGCCACCTTAAGCAGGGCATCATGGCAGGACTTTATGTTTCCATTGGATCGATTCAGGAGGTTGAATGGAGCTTGCATCGAACTGAGGCTTCGCACCAAGAACCTCTTGCCCTGCCCGGGCCGACTTTCGAGTGCGCACCTGGATCTGTCGATCAGCATCATTTCAATCATCTTGCCAATCTGGCGGCATCGTCGAGAAAACAATGGGCCATCGTGAGGCGTAATCTGAGTTATTGGCAATGGCGATTTCCAGAGAATCGTGGGTATCGTTGGATACAAAGCGACGGTGGTTTTGCGGTGATCCGCCAAGTGGATGATCGGGGTCTTGAATGGTACCTGGTGGACTGGCTATGTTTGGCTGCCGGTGCGGAGGCCTTATTGGCCTGCTGTCTACAAGCGGTTATCTTGGTGCATCAAGCAAACGCTGATGCGCTTGACCAAGACCCAATTCGGCTAAAGACCTGGGCATCAAGTCCTTGCGCAGACGAATTGACTGGGATTTGTATGCCCAAAATTGACGGTGTTGAACTTCGTGTGAGAAGCCAGATAACTGACGTTGAATTAGCCTTAAGTTGCTATCCGCGAAACGATTATCAAGACCTTATCAGGGATCGGTTTTGGGTCATTTCGGGAGACACGGATTTTCTTTAGCAATTCGATGACCGCCATTTTTCTGTGGTATCAGGATTATAGTTCTTCATTTTATATCGTGGCCATGAAGATGCTGCAGCGAATCAGATTCATCGCCTTGTTATTTTGTTAGGTTACGACAGTTAAATCGATATTCATAAGGGGCAAGATAGGTGTGCTTGCCGCTGTTTAGCGAAATCCTAAAGAGGTAAGGCATGGCGACTTCTGGCGATGATAATGAAGAAGGCGATGATGCAGCCAATAAGATTGATTTGCTTGGTGGCAATGATTTTGCAAACGGCTTTGGCGGTGCTGACACGATCCGGGGAGGAAGCGGCGACGACACCGTACTTGGCGGAAGCGGTAATGACTCGATCACCGGAGACTCCGGCAACGACAAGCTTTCAGGTGAGGATGGCAACGACACCTTACTTGGCGGGGCAGGCGAAGACGAGTTGGAAGGGGGCAAGGGCGACGATCGTATCGATGCGGGAGACGAAGACGATTTCGTTGATGGCGGCGATGGTGCGGATTCGATAGTTGGCGGAGCAGGCAATGATCTGCTTCGCGGCGGCGCTGGTAGCGACAGCCTCTATGGCGGAACAGGAGACGACACCCTGGAGGGCGGCGCGGGTAATGATCGAATCGAAGGCCAAGAAGGTAACGATGAAATCGTTGATGAATCGGGTTTGAATACCCTCCTGGGAGGCGCGGGCAATGACTTCATTGAAGGGGGTGATGCGGCAGACAGTATCGACGGCGGACCCGGAAACGACACGCTGCTTGGCGGTGCTGGTGCAGACACCTTGATCGGAGGCACCGCTGAGGACCTGATTGATGGCGGCGAAGGTGTCGACACTGCCGTTTTCGCCAAGAAAATGGCCGAAGTGAAAGCAAGCTTCGATGGCTTTAGTTTTGTTGTTGAGTTAAGTTCAACCGAGACCGATGAGGTCATTGACATCGAGCAGTTTGTGTTTCTCGACCGAAAAATCAGTGCCAGCCAGTTTGCGGTCGAGCGTGGGCTTGCAAACCAGGTCTTTCAGGTAAGTCGCGAGGGTGATTCATTTATCACCGAAGACTTGCTTAGGCTTGATGAACCGGACTCCACAGCATCAGTCTGGGTGATGCGACTCAACGGCACCTGGAATCCCAGCTTTGTGAAACGAGCTTCTGATTGGCTCAGTTACCTCAAGCAGCAACTGCCCGGCGACAAAGCGATTCAATCGCTTGAACTTGGCGCGATTCTCAGCTACCTGGAGCAGTCTCAGGCCCTAAGTTTGAGTGACCCTGTCAAGCAGCAAGCCATGATGCTCGCCGGATTAATCGCAGATGTTCAGATTCGCTGGGATGGGCCTATGTTTGACAAATCGTTTGGACCCAGCCCCATGAGTGGCTGGGTGATTCGATCAAGCACTGATGGCTATGAGTTGATATGGAGCGCAGCGCTGGATTTTTCGAGCCAAGATCGTCAGACGCTGATCGTGCAAGCTGATGGTTCTTGGAATCCACAATTTGTTCAACAAACCGCAAAGGCCTTGCAGTGGCTCGGCAATCAAGTCAACCCAGGGTTTTCATCTTGGTCGACGAATCAGGGCCTAGAGATCATACAAACGCAATTCGACAAAGCGCGGCTAGGCAAGGAAACGCCTGACGATTTGGTATCACTGATCGGTCAGATCGCGGATGCGGACTTCCTGACCTCAGCGAAAGATCTGACGCGAGATTTTTATTTCGGCTGATCAACCACCGGCAAGCGTTGTTACTAAGCCATTTGACTGTTCTGAGAACGCTGTGATCCCCGACACGCCTGCCAAACGGATCAGTAGATCGCTCGGCGTGGTACCGCCCCGGGCAAAGACATAAGTGTCCGTAGCCGTAGATGGCGGATCATATTTGTACTCAAAAACAATCACCCCAGCTTGACCTACAGGGATTCTTACATCCGCAATGCTATCCACCGCCGCAAGCCAATTGTGAAGCAACCAGTTGGAGCTGGCATCGGTCGTGCGGTTAGTGTCAGTCCAAACCTTCAAAACGCCGTTGATAACTTCGTAATAAGGCTGGGTGGCGGTTATCGCCGTTTGAAAGGGTTTTTTATCCAGCGAATTAGCTGCGAATTGAACCAGCGATATGTTTTCAACCGCTTTGATCTGCGCCGGCAGACCTGGATCAGTACCGTCCGGCAAATCCAGGTAGTCCTTCAGCACCTCAAAACCCTCAATCGTTTCGGCGACAAAATCAATCGCGTCAACAGTCAAACCATCTGTGCTACTTAACGGTACGAATTCTTTCTTAGTTGCATCAAGTTTCGTCGAGTTACCGCTGCTATCAACCCAGGTTGGCTGACCGATCGGCGCTTCGCCATAACTTCTATAGACGAACCTGTCTGAGGTAGCGTCGCGGTTGTTTGCAAAGTCGGCGTTACCGCTAAGCCTGTCGATGCCCTCACCCCCATAAATCGTATCAGCACCATTATTTCCAATGATGGAGTCATTACCAGTGCCGCCATCCAAGTCGTCGCCCATGTTACCGCCGAAAATCGAATCACTGCCCTCGCCACCTTGGATTGAATTTGCACCGCTCGAACTTCCTCTGACGGTATCTGCTCCTCCGTAGGCTTCAATAGCCAAGACAACGTCGCTGACGAGCACGACAGCTGATAGGTCAATCGTTTCCGGAAAATCGTGGGCTTGCCCGTTATACTTATCAGAAACAATAGTTACGATCTCTTTGACGCCACCTGTGGCGCCCGAAATGGTGCTTATGTTATTTAGGTTATAATTTGAATAGTTGTGATTTGACGTAAACGCCCTAAAATCCATCGTGAGTTTGGAGCCCTCTGTCAGCGAAACAGCCTCAAAGCTCTTGACTGTGGTTGCCGCCTCCCAAAGATTCACAATGCCCTCAATGCGAAGGGTGTCGCTGTCAGCTCCGCCATCCAGATAATCGCCCAGGTCGTCTTCACTGTTTCTCAGGATCAATACATCATTGTTAGCACCCCCAAGCAGGGTATCCACCCCGGCACCACCGCTTAAGGTATCCGCGCCATCGCCGCCAGAAAGGCTGTCTGCGCCAGCACCTCCGATAAAGCTATCGGCGCCGCTGCCGCCTTCCATCGTGTCAGCCCCAGCACCTCCGTCGAAAACGCCGCCAACCGTAACGCCCACAGCCGTTGCACCAGACTTGAAGCGGTCACCAAAGCCCGTTCCAACCGCAGTCACGTTGCCACCGGCCACCGCAGTACTTGAATCGACCAGGACGATTGCATCGACCAATGATGTGATTTTTGAGAGATTGACCGTGCCCGCTTTCAGTGCAACAACCAGTTCTTCGGTATCGGCTGAATCTGTCGATCCCCGAATGGATGAAATGCTGTTTGCGGTCAAAAACTCAGGACTTACCGTCAAGGTCGTCTTGGGCGGATTTGCCCCTGATTTATCGACCATTAAGGCGATGGACTCAAAGCCCGAAGCGTTCGCACTAAACGTGAAGGTGTTACTTATTTCCAAGGTATCGACACCATCCCCACCGATCAAGGTGTCGTTAGCAGAATCAGCAGCGCTAAGCACGACGGTACCCGAACCCGGCCCCGCATCAATGCGATCGTTACCTCCCAGTCCAACGATCCGATCATCACCACGCCCACCATAAAGCGTGTCGTTTCCGGGCCCGCCGATGATGGTGTCCTCTGCTGCACTTCCCCATAGCGTCACTGCAGCTAAACCCGCGCTGCTACCTCCGACATCGTTCAGGTTTTCGATGTAAAACCCATTTCCTGTTGTAACCGAAGAAAGATTGACAGATTTCCCGTTTGCAAAAAGGCGAGCACTGCCATCGTCACTGTAGTTCACGGTCCCGCGGCCGACCCAGTGGGTCGACAACACGGCATCAACCTGCGCGCCGAGGTAAACCTGAATAATGTCTGACCCGCCCAAGCCAAGATCGGTGATCTTGTCTTTTCCAGCGTCAATCAGGAAAGTGTCAGCACCGAGCCCACCTTTTAAGGTGTCGGCGCCTCCGGAACCTTGCAGCGTGTCTGAAAACTTACCCCCCGAAATGGTGTCTTCAGCGGCTGAACCAATTAGCTTCGCGCTGCCTCCGAGGTTTTCCACTTCAAAACCGTTTCGTTGCGGCAATCGGGAAAGATCAATGAGCTTGCCCTTTGACAGAATCTTGACTTCACCTTCGTTGATTACGGAACTCGAACCAACCCAGTTACTGGTGGCAATAGCTGTTAGCTTGGCACCTTTTTCAACCGTAAAGTTATCGTTGCCGCCATAACCCAAGGTCATTAACCGTCGCCTCGCCCGCAGTCACCACAAAGGTGTCAATGCCAAGCCCCCCGATCAAGGTGTCGCTACCACCATTGCCGTCGATGGTGTCGGTCGCTGAGGAGCCTGTAATTTGGTTGTTTAAAGCATTGCCGGAAAGTGTTCCTCCGCTCCGAACAGTGACTTTTTGGACCAAATTTTCGACAAAATCGGGAAGTGAGTAGCTGCCTGAGCGATCATAAGACCATATCGTATCAACGCCTCCACCCGAGAGTTCGACAATTTTGTCAAACTCATCGACGATATAAGTGTCGTTGCCTTTGCCACCCACCAAGGTGTCGACCCCGACACCACCATTGAATGTATCGTTGCCATCCAATCCCGTAATCCGGTTGTCACGTCGATCGCCGATGCCATAAAACGAACTCTCAGCATCGCCAGCAAACGTCAAATCGGATCGTTAGTGGATCTGAGTGCATAGCGTCTGTACAGTGTTTCTTTGGCCATTTGGTAACCTCAGTGAAAGTCATCTTTCAGTTTAGAGTTTACGGTGATTTACTTTAAAAGGTTTAACCTAAGTAGTACCAAGCCTTATAATCAAGTTGATGCTCTACATGACGCGAGACAAGCCTCTTGAGTGAGGATCAATCCCTAAGGTTTCCCTGGGAAGCCGAGCTTCGAAAACGCCTTGATGCTGGTGATATTCAGGGTGCTTTTGACTGCGCGCGGGTGCAATGGGTTCGACTTCAATCAATCAAGCCGGAGCATACCGGTGTGGATGGGCAAGCCATCGTTGACCCTAAGCGCGCGGAACTATAGACTCGGCAATTAAGGGTTGCATTTTTTGATTACGTTTTCGTACAATGTCGCATGGACATCAAAGAAGACGGAAGGCGCCTATCCCGTGAGGCGCAGCACGAGCGCAGAAAGCAAGCGATTCGCCTGCATCGCAAAGGCATGAAGGCCGTTGATATCGCTGCGGCGCTGAGCATGTCACCTGTGACGGT
>DENJ01000046.1 GCA_002359635.1 Burkholderiales bacterium UBA2647 | reverse complement strand
GTCGGTCCGTCGTCGGCAGAAATCACCGCACCGTTGACAAAACCAGATCGACCGCTTGCCAGCATCAACAAGACCGCATCAAGGTCCTCGGGCTTTCCAATACGTCGACGTGGTAGCCGCGAAATCAGTTTTTGCCCGGCGTCACTTTCAAAGTGGGCCTGATTAATCTCGGTCAATATATAGCCGGGACAGATCGCATTCACATTAATATTATAACGGCCCCATTCAAGCGCCATGGCCCTGGTCATGTGCACAACCGCTGCCTTGCTCATGCAATAGACCCCGATCATCGATAGCACTTCAAGTCCTGCCATCGATGCGATATTGATGATTTTCGATGCCGGCATTGCCTCGAAATCTGCTGCCTGCTTGGCACGTTCGATCATCGACCTGGCAACAGCTTGAGCTACGAAAAAGGCACCACGCGTGTTGGTATCAAACACAAAATCGTAGTCCGCTTCGCTGACCTCGGTGAGTCGTTGCGTCGTGCTCACACCCGAGTTGTTCACCAGAATATCGATGGGGCCTGCAAGCGATTGCGCCTCTTTGACTGCAGCCTGAATTGAGTCGAGTGACCTGACGTCCATCGAAAGGCAATGGACCTCGGTACCTTTGTCACGTAAATGCTCACTGAGCGCTTGCAATCGATCCATGCGGCGTGCCGCAAGCACAAGTCGACATCCCTGCTCAGCAAGCACGGTTGCAAATCGAGCACCCAGCCCGCTAGAGGCACCGGTTACAAAAGCGTTCTTGCCGCGAAGGGCGAACCAATCTGAGACCGTGTGGTCATGCATGAAAAAGACTCCGAGCCATAAAGTTGTCATGGTCTCACAGACGCCCATGAAGCAGCGTCGTTTGCCCTCATGGCATAGATTGTCCGACAATCGCGAAGTTTCACTATTGTGGGGATCGAGATGAGCAGCGAACGCGAGTCCATGGAGTTTGATGTGTTGATTGTTGGTGGCGGACCTGGGGGGCTAGCCGCCGCCATCCGTTTGAAGCAACTCGCAAAAGCCAAGGGCAGTGATTTGCAAGTCTGCCTGATTGAAAAAGGCTCCGAAGTTGGCGCTCACATCTTATCGGGCGCGGTGATGGACCCCATGGCGATCAACGAGTTATTTCCAGATTGGGAAGCGCTCGGTGCGCCTTTGGACACCGAAGTTCTCGAGGACCGTTTTCTATTTCTTTCAAAAAACGACAGCACGTCGATACCGCCCTGGGCGCTGCCCGATTGCTTCGTGAATCACGGCAACTACATCGTGAGCCTATCCAATGTCGTGAAATGGATGGGCAAACAAGCAGAAGCCTTAGGTGTTGATGTTTATCCCGGATTTCCAGCCGCGGAAATTTTGTATAACGACGATGGTTCGGTCAAAGGCGTCGTGACCGGCGATCTGGGTATTGCACGTGATGGTTCGCAGCGCGCTGACTTTCAGCCAGGGATGGCCCTGCACGCGAAATACACCTTGTTTGCGGAAGGTTCGCGAGGACATCTCGGCCGGCAGTTGATAGAACGTTATCGGCTTGATGAGGGTAAGGATCCACAAAGCTATGGGATCGGGCTTAAAGAACTGTGGGAGATTGATCCAAAGCAGCACCAAGAAGGTCTGGTGATTCATACGGCGGGTTGGCCGCTTGAAAGCGACACCTACGGGGGTTCGTTTCTTTATCACATGAAGGATAACTTGGTCACAACCGGCTTTGTGGTCGGGCTCGGCTACAGCAACCCGTGGCTTTCACCGTTCGACGAATTCCAGCGTTATAAAACACATCCCTCAATACGTCGATTTTTCGAAGGCGGCAAGCGCATCGGCTATGGCGCAAGAGCGATTACCGCAGGCGGACTCAATAGCCTGCCACGCTTTGTGTTTCCAGGAGGTGCTCTTGTTGGCTGTGACGCCGGCTTTTTGAATGCCTCAAGAATCAAGGGTAGTCATGCTGCCATCAAAACCGGCATGCTCGCTGCCGAAGCCGCCTTTGAAGCTGTTGCTGCTGGACGCGCCCATGATCAGCTTGATCAATACCGGGAATCCTTCGAGGCATCCTGGCTCTACGAAGAGCTTTATAAGGCAAGAAATTTCAAAGCAGCGATGAGTAAAGGTCTATGGATGGGAACGGTGATCGTGGGTGTCGATCAGTTGCTCTTTAAGGGCAAGGCGCCATTTACATTGCACCAAACCCATCGCGATCATGAGATGCTCAAGCCAGCCGCAACATGTCAGCCCATTGAGTACCCAAAACCCGACGGCAAAATCAGCTTTGACCGGCTCTCCTCGGTGTTTATCGCCAACACCAACCACGAAGAGGACCAACCGATCCACCTCACCCTGAAGGATGACAGCGTACCCGTGGCACTGAACCTGCAGCGCTACGCCGGGCCCGAGCAGCGTTATTGCCCTGCCGGTGTTTACGAGTATGTTGATGCGGCGCAAGGCAAGCGGCTGCAGATCAACGCACAGAATTGCGTCCATTGCAAAACATGCGACATCAAGGACCCGAGTCAAAATATCGTCTGGGTCACGCCCGAAGGTGGTGGCGGGCCGAATTACGTTGGCATGTGAAATCGGGCGTTCAATGTTTGAAACAGTTTTCGGTACCAATGAAACACCGCACTGTCATCAGCCTCCCGCCAACCCTCATCGCAGGTCGCTTGCATCTGATGCGCGGCGACGGCGCCCATGGGCAGACTCAAACCCTGTTCCAGGGCCATCAAGTTTGCAAGCTTCACGTCTTTGGTCAATACATGCGTCTGCGCTGTTATACCTGATGCCATGCCCAAGGCCCGCGGCATGCGATGCGCCAGCATCCAACTCGAACCCGAGCTTTCAGCGATTAATGCCAACAAGGTCTGGGGATCAAGCCCCAGTTTTTCACCAAGCGCCATGGCTTCGGCACCGCCCACAAGATTAATAGCGGCAAGCAGGTTATTGACTAACTTTGCCCTTGCGCCATCACCATAACGTTCTGAAATAAAAAATATTTTGTTGCTAAGCACACGTAACAATTCGGCAAGTGATGCCTGGCTTGCAGCAGGACCCGCTATCATCATACTGATCTGCCCGGTGGCGGCGCGGGCCGGTCCGCCTGAAACTGGTGCATCAAGCGCTATAGCATTTTGTTGAACGATCAGATGGCAGGCGAAGCTCGCCTCTTGCGGTGAGACAGTGCTGCAAAAGATAATTCGATGCTCGGGGCCAATTACCGGAAGTAAGGCGCCTTGGCTTGGTTCATGCGAGGAGGCGCCATCGCCGCCATAGAGAACTTCACGGACTTGGGCCGCATCAAGCACCAATACGATAATGACTGAGCAATCTGCTGCAAGCGAAGCGGCTGTGGGATGAACGACAAAACCCAAAGAGCGCCCAAGGGCTTCACGCTTTGCATCGATGTCGCGGATGTGAACCCGATGCCCGCATTCACGAAGCCGTTCGGCCACTGACATACCCATGAGGCCTGCGCCAATAATCCCGATTGCTGACAAGGCAGGAATCCGGCAACCTTGAATCGGATCGACTCAAGGTTTAGAAAAAATAACGGTTCTAACCGCCGAATTGTCGCGGTCGCCTCGGAGGTGCACCGTCGCTGCCGCCGCCACCGCCACCGCCGCCGCCCCAAGAACCCTCACGTCTCGGACCGCCTGAGCCACGCGGACCGCCGAAGCCGCCACCACCACCACCGCCACCAGGACCACGAGGCGGGCGGCTTTGCTCGCGCGCTTCGTTTACCACAAGCGCACGCCCTTCCATCGAGGCACCGTTGATAGCCTGTATCGCTGATTGAGCCTGCGATGCATCAGTCATGGTAACAAAAGCGAAACCGCGCGAGCGTCCTGTTTCGCGGTCAGTCACAATGCGAGCCTCGGTGACATCGCCGTGAGCTGAAAACATGGTTGTGAGTTGTTCGTCGGTTGCTCGCCAGGGCAAGTTGCCGACATAAATCTTGGTAGGCATCAGAAAAATCCGGAAATATTCAAAGATCTGCTGAATTTCCAAGCTTCTCCATCAATGAGGACAAACTCAGAAAAGACAACAACACTAAAAACGGGGCAGCACATTTGCACTCTGCCACAAGCTTTGTGATTGCGCACCAGGAAATTGATATTTCAGGGTTATTACCGACTAGCGGCACAGAGGATCAGCCGAAAGTTACTTGCAAATACGACAAAAACTGTATAAAAATACAGCGATCAGAATCCACCTTGCGCAGCAAAGCTAAAAATGTGCTGCCCAACCTCAAACCTTAACCTCAAAGCTCAACTCAAAGTCAAAACCCAAAGACTCCCTGGTAAAGCCAACAAAGATGCGTCAACTCACCAAACGTCAACTCGAAATTCTTGAATTGATTCGCCGCCATATCGTCCAAACCGGCTTTCCGCCCACCCGGGCAGAAATCGCGAAGGCACTTGGATTTCGTTCACCCAATGCAGCCGAAGAACACTTAAAAGCCATGGCTCGCAAAGGTGTTTTAGAGATTGTAGCGGGCACATCCCGCGGCATCCGTATTAATGATGCAGCGCTGCCGGAAGGCACAGCAGCGAGCTATGAAGCCAAAGAAGCTGCTCCCAGCAACTGGCTCAGTCTGCCGCTGATTGGTCGGGTTGCAGCAGGCAGCCCGATCCTGGCGCAGGAACATGTCGAAACACATTTCCGTTTCGACAAACATTTATTCGCTCAAGTTCCGGACTATTTGCTCAGGGTTCGCGGGATGAGCATGCGCGATGCGGGGATTCTCGATGGTGATTTGCTTGCTGTTAAGCGAACGCAGCAAGTGCGCCAAGGTCAAATTGTGGTTGCCCGCCTTCACGATGAAGTCACCGTCAAGCGCTTTGAGCAGGAACAAGAACAGATAAGCCTTTGGCCTGCCCACCCTGATTATCAAGTGATTGTTATCGCGGCCAACGATGATGGCTTTGCTCTTGAAGGTATTGCGGTCGGCTTGGTCCGCGATAAGCAATTCCTTGGCTAAGCATGGGCAGCAAGCAGGATTTACTGGGCTTGTCCCCTCAGCTCTGGTGGGCTGACGGATGGCCTCAAAGCGGACTTCAGGGCAGCATCAGCTCAGGTTTTGAGGCACTCGATCAACAGCTACCAACGCATGGCTGGCCTTGCGGAGCTTTATCGGAATTACTAAGTCAACAGGCTGGTATCGGCGAGCTACGCTTATTGGTGCCTGTCTTGCGTCAACTCACTTCACAGCAAAAGACAGTCATGCTCATGAATCCCCCGATGATGCCTTATGGCCCGGCATTAGCCTGCCACGGCATTGATCTCAAGCATCTGATTTTGCTTCAAGCAGCGCATGTCCTGGATCGTTTATGGGCTATAGAACAGTGTCTGCGTAGTAACAGCTTAGGTTGTGTCCTGGCTTGGCTTCCTCAAAACAACCTGCGCCCTGAAATCTTCAGACGACTGCAACTCGCAGCACAGCAATCCGAAGGACCCAGTTTTATTTTTCGACCGAGTCTGGTTCAGGAGCAGGTTTCAGCAGCACCGCTAAGGGTTCTACTCTTACCCAGACCTCGGCAACGGTTAGCTTTACGTATTCTCAAGCGACGTGGGCCCTTGCACAGCAGCATCCTGGAAATCGAGCTACCTCAATCATGTCGAAGGCTCTGAGCGACAATTTGTGGATTAGTTTTTACATCGACAATCTTTCGCTATGGGTCACCCAGCAAAGCCTCGGCGAGACTTCGGAGTCGGCACTTGCTATCCACGAGCATGGTCTTGTTTATCAAGCCAATCAAAAAGCCCTTGCCTCAGGCATCGAAGCTGGCTTAGGCAAGGCGAGCGCTTTAAGCCGTTGCCCGCAACTGCTATGGATTGCTCGCGACCCCAAGGCTGAAACCCAGTATTTAAACGAACAATGCTGGTGGCTTTCACGCTTCACCCCCCATTTATGCCAAGAGGATGGTTTTTTACTGGCTGAAGTAAGCCGCAGCTTAAAACTTTTCGGGGGACTCCAAACCTTCGTGGAGCAAATATTAGAAGGATTCTCTAACCCTCGACTGTCTTTGAATGTGGCGATAGCCTGCACAGCCCGTGCAGCGATGTGGCTGAGTCGATGGCAATCCAGCCCCCCATCAAACCCGCCATCGAGGCTTGAGCATCGACATACTCACTTCAAGCACATCCTGATGGCCACAGAGCCTTCGAGCCTGGCTACGCTGCTGAAAGACATTGATATACTTTGTTTATCACCCCATACAGAAGCCGGCCGGCATTCCCAAAATCTTCAGATGATGCGCGAAGATCTGGGGTTGATGACCCTGAAATCGCTCTGGGATATGCCACGTCGAAGTCTTCGGCAACGACTCGGTGCCAAGGCTTTACTCGCGATGGACCAAGCTTTAGGCCTGGAAGCTGACCCGAGGACCTGGCTGAAGATTCCCGAGCCTTTAAAGCTGCATCGCGAACTCACGTTTTGGGCTGAAGACAGCAAGCAATTGTTCAAATTGGGACAAATGCTTATCGAACAGGCCTGTGCTCAGCTAAAGGCTCGCCGGCTTGGCTTGATGGCGATGAGCTTTCAGCTCCATCACCGCGACCGCGGTCCTATCAGTCTTATTAGCTTGGGCACGCAGGCACTCTGTGACCAAGCAAACCGCTGGTGCGCCTTATGGGAAGAACATCTGGCAAAAACAGTTTTGCGCGACCCGGTGCTTGCCATCACGCTTTGCGGGGGGTTTGCTCAGGATATGCCTGTGGCATCAGATTGTTTATTTCCTGGACCGGCACTCAATCGACAGGCGCAAACAGCTTTATTCGAGCGTTTGCAAGCACGCTTAGGTCGCAGCAGTATGTTCCATATCGTTTCAATCGCTGATCACCGCCCTGAGTTGGCACAAAAGCTTTTCGAATTGGATGCAAGCAAAGCATTTGTCGATAAAACCGCCGATCACAACAAGATCGTTTCAATGTCAGGCCATGAACAAACCATGGGATTGCCAAGACCAATATGGTTTTTTGATCAAGCAATTCCGATCACGGAGCGTGCCAAGCGTCCTTACTGGCAAGGACCTCTGGCGCTTGTTGCCGGTCCTGAGCGTATTGAAACAGCTTGGTGGGAAGGAGAATGGTTTGCACGTGATTACTTCATTGCGGCAGACCAAGACCATGTGCTTTACTGGATTTATCGTAGCCGACCAAGCACTTCGGAACAAAACTCATATCAGTGGTTCATTCAAGGCTGCTTCGGCTAAGATCTCATGACCTCAAAGGAAACCGCCATGAACGCCCGCCATGCTTACCTGCTCGCGATTGACCAAGGTACCACCAGCTCGAGGGGCATTATTTTTAACGAACTTGGCCAGGTCGTTTCGGTCGCACAAAAGCCCTTTCGCCAGTGCTATCCCCAACCAGGTTGGGTCGAACACGATCCGATGGAGATCTGGGAAACCCAGCAATACTGTATCCATGCCGCTATCGCACAAGCGGGATTACAAAACCATCAAATCCAAGCCATCGGCATCACCAACCAACGAGAAACCATGTTGCTGTGGGAGCGCGCAAGCGGCAGACCCGTCCATGCCGCGATTGTCTGGCAGGATAGGCGCAGTAGCGCGCTCTGTCAGCAATGGCGCGAACAAGGCCACGAGGCAATGGTTCAGGCGCGCACAGGCTTATTGCTCGACCCCTACTTCTCGGGTACCAAGCTGGCCTGGCTTTTTCAGCAGGATGCTTCCCTCAGGCAACGTGCAGCAAAAGGTGAGCTATGTTTTGGAACGATCGACAGCTGGTTGATCTGGCAACTCAGCGACAAGCGCGACCATGTGATCGATAGAAGCAATGCAAGCCGTACCTTGATGATGAATCTGTCAAGCGGCCAATGGGATGAAGCGATGCTTGGGTTGCTCGATGTCCCTGAAGCTGTTTTGCCCCGTATTGTTCATAGCGTTCTAAAACCCGGTGAGATAAGCCCAAGCACCTTGGGTATTCCAATCACCGGTATTGCCGGCGATCAACAAGCTGCCCTTTTTGGTCAGGCAGCAATCAGCCCCGGCATGGCAAAAAACACCTATGGCACCGGATGCTTCATGCTGATGCAGCTTGGCTCGGAGATTCGCCGCTCCAAGCACCGCTTGCTGAGCACCTGTGCCTGGTCTCAAGCCACAGCAGACGGGCAGATCGAGATGGATTACGCCCTTGAGGGAAGCGTTTTTGTTGCAGGCGCAGCCTTGCAATGGCTGCGCGATGAACTTGGCTTGATCAACGATGCTCAAGAGAGCGAAGCGATCGCCGCATCGGTCGACGATACCGGCGGATGCTACCTGGTGCCGGCTTTCACCGGGCTCGGCGCACCACACTGGGATCCGGAAGCACGCGGCGTGCTCGTCGGAATCACCCGAGGCACGAATCGCGCACAACTCGTCCGAGCAGCGCTGGAATCTATCGCTTTTCAAAGCGCTGAAGTGCTGCTTGCGATGAACGCCGATGCCGGTGCCCCACTGATCGAACTGCGGGTTGATGGCGGCGCAAGCGCAAACAACTGGCTGATGCAATTTCAGGCAGACCTGCTGGGTGTTACGATCAACCGTCCTACCGTTCTAGAAAGCACAGCACTTGGCGCAGCACAACTTGCAGGGCTTGGTTGCGGTGTTTTTGATAACGTTCAAGCTTGTGCAAACATGCGCCAGACCGACCGGCTTTTTACGCCTGAGATGTCGCGTGACGAAGCCCAAAGCCGCATGAAAGCCTGGCTCAAAGCTGTTGATCGTTCAAAGTCCACATGGTCTGAAGCAAGGACTTGAGGACAATCCCGAAACAGCAAAAGCTAAAAGCAACCCAAAAGTCTCAGGGTTTGAGTCGATCCACAGCATCGGTAATCACCGAGTCAACCCCCCAAGCGAGTAATTGCGCTGCGCGTTGCGGATCGTTGACGGTGTAGACCAAAACCCGCAGTCCAGCCGCGTGGGCATCGCGGATCAGTGCTGCGGTCACGAGACGCTCATGCCAGTCCACAGCAACGCAAGACAAACGGCGACATCGCGCCAACCAATCTGGAAACAAGCGATCCATCAGCAAAGCCCTCGGCAGTTGCGGCGCAGCAAGCATCGCGGCATGCAAAGCAGGCTCTGAAAATGAGGAAAGCAAACATGCAACTTTTTGATCAACCCAGTGTTTGGCGCAACTGCGAGCGATCAGGTCACCGCTATAGGTTTCAAGCCCAGGCGAGGGCTTGATCTCAACATTCGCCAGCATGCCTTTCTCGAGCAACCAGGACAGGATTTGATCGAGACGAGGAATCGGCTCACCTTCAAAAGCCACTGAATGCCAACGGCCTGCGTCAAGCTGCGCCAGTTGTGCCCAGCTGAGCGCGCGCAGTGGCCCTGACCCATTGCTTGTCCGATCAAGGTTCGTGTCATGCATCAACACGGGAATATCATCCGCAGACAATTTCACATCGCATTCAACCATCCGCTGCCCAAGCTGAAAGCCCAGCTGCATCGCCGCAAGGGTATTTTCCGGTGCAAGCTTACCGGCACCCCGATGGGCGATGATTTTGGGATAAGGCCAATCGATGAGCATGGGCTATTTGTCCGAATCCACCAAACCCTTCACAAACCAGCGCTGCATGCCTACCACCACCAGCACCGGCGGCAGCATCGCCAAAAGTGCGGTCACCATCACCAAGTTCCACTCGGTCACGGCATCATTGCCCGCCAGCATACGCTTAATACCCACCACCACGGTATACATCGACTCGTCGGTGGTGGTGAGCAAGGGCCACAAATACTGATTCCAGCCATAGGTGAAGGTAATGACAAAAAGTGCAGCAATATTGGTTCGCGACAAAGGAAGCAACACATCGAAAAAGAATCGCATCGGCGATGCACCGTCGATTCGCGCAGCATCGACCAAAGAAGGCGGAATCGTCATAAAAAACTGACGAAACAGAAAGGTTGCTGTTGCTGAGGCCATCAATGGCAAGGTCAAACCTGTGTAGGTATTGATCAGCTTCAGGCTCGCCATGACCTCATAGGTGGGCATGATTCTCACCTCAACAGGCAACATCAGGGTCACGAAAATAAGCCAAAACGCCGTTGTCCGGCCGGGAAAACGGAAAAATACGAAAGCATAGGCAGAAAGCAAGGAAATCAGGATCTTGCCGAGCGCAATGACCAGGGCAACCAGAAACGTATTGAAAACCATGCGTCCAACGGGTGCTGCGCTATTGCCCGCACCGGAATCAAGTACGGTATAAAGATTGTCGAAGAAAGACGCGCCAAGCGCCATTGACATCGGTACATCGCGTACCTGCTCAATCGACTGGGTTGAGGCGGCAATCGCAACCCAGAGGGGAAATCCAATGATGACCACACCGAGGATAAGCACCCCGTAGGTGAGCCATGGCATCCAGCGTGGCTCACCGATCATGAACACGCCCGTCAAGCATAATGAACACGCCGTTCAATAAAGCGAAACTGGACTACGGTCAGCAAGACCACCAGGATCATCAGAATCACCGACTGCGCCGACGAACTTCCAAGGTCCAGGGCCTTGAATCCGTCGTTATATACTTTATAGACCAAGATGCTCGTTGAGGTCCCCGGACCACCGCCAGTCGAGGCATCAATAATGCCGAAGGTGTCAAAAAAGGCATAAACCACATTGACGACCAATAAGAAAAAAGCTGTTGGCGAGAGCAAGGGCAAGGTCACATAAAAAAAAGTCTTAAACGGGCCGCCGCCATCAATGGCCGAAGCCTCAATCATGCTCTTGGGAATCGCCTGCAATCCCGCCAGAAAAAAGATGAAGTTATAAGCAATCTGTTTCCAGACTGCCGTCATCACAATCAGGGCGAGGGCATGATTGGCGTTGACCAGATAGTTCCATGCCAAGCCCTGCTTGATCAGCCAATGGGCGACCACCCCAACGCTTGGCGCAAACAGAAAACTCCACAAGACCGCTGCAACCGCCGCCGACACCGCATAAGGAATGATCAGCATCGTCCGGAAAACATAACGTGCCTTGATCGCCCGGTCAGCAAACCAGGCGAGCACCAAACTTACCGACAGGCCGATACCCGTGACAAGCAGCGAGAAGACAACCGTAATGCCGAATGAATCGGCATAGTCGGAATCCGCAAATAATCGCTCAAAGTTTTCAAGACCGACAAACTCGGCCCCTTGACCGAAAGCATCCTCGAGAAAAAACGAACTGAAAACCGCACGGACCGAAGGCCAGTAAAAAAAAACTAAAACAATCACAAGCTGGGGTGCCAGCAACAAAGCTGGCAGGCCCCATCCCTTAAACCACGTGCCTCGCTCCTGGGCGGCAAAGGTCATCTATTCTTTGCTTGTTCGTGCAAAGCGGGCCAGTTGCTCATTACCCCGTTGCTCGATTCTTGCGAGTGCGGTGTTCGCGTCTTGTTTACCCGCCCAAACGCCCTCGAGTTCCTCATCAATGATGGTACGGATCTGCACAAAATTACCAAGTCTTAAGCCCCTCGATTTATCCGTGGTCTTCACAATCATTTGCTGAACCGAGACATCGGTCCCGGGGTTTTTCTCGTAAAAGCCTGATTTCTTGGTGATCTCGTAGGCTGCTGAGGTGATGGGCAGATAACCCGTCTGTTGATGCGACTGAGCCTGTAACTCAGGGCTGGCAACATAGTTAAAGAATTTAGCCACACCCTTGTAGTCTTCTTTCTTCTTGCCTGCCATTACCCACAGACTCGCACCACCGATGATGGTGTTTTGGGGGGCGCCTGGAACATCGGAGTAATAGGGTAGCTTGGTGATCCCGAAATCAAATTTCGCATTTGCTTTGACGTTGGCGTAAGCAGCCGATGAGCCGGTAAACATGGCGCATTCACCCGAGTGAAACTTGGCATCGGCTGCACCGGCGCGGCCGCCGTAGGTGAACAAGCCTTGCTTGGACCACTGTTCCAGATTTCCAATATGTTTCTGATGCAAAGGCGTATTGATCAACAATTTCGCATCGGGCGAGTCAAAACCGTTATTGGCGGTTGCAATCGGTACGTTGTGCCAGGCCGAGAAGTTTTCCAGGTGCACCCAACTGACCCAGGATGATGTGTAAGCGCACTTGGCCGCACCCGATGACTTGATCAGTGCTGCGGCTAAAGCAACGTCAGACCAGGTTTCAGGAACTTTACGTACGCCTGCTTTCTGGAAAACATCTTTGTTATAGTAAAAAACAGTGGTTGAACTGTTGAAGGGAAAAGAAAGCATCTCGCCCTTGCGGCTCGTGTAATAGCCTGCGACCGCTGGCACATAAGCCTTCGGGTCGAACTTCTCGCCAGCATCCTTCATGACCTGAGCAACGGGAACGATCGCGCCCTTCGACGCCATCATGGTTGCGGTACCGACTTCAAAAACTTGAAGAATATGCGGGGCGTTACCAGCACGAAACGCTGCAATACCCGCAGTCATTGACTCGGCATAAGTACCTTTAAAAACAGGTACCACCTTGTACTCGGACTGTGTTTTATTAAAGCCCGTAGCCATATCGTTGACCCAGTCGCCAAGCTTGCCGCCCATGGAATGCCAGAACTGAATTTCAGTGGCGGCATGGGCAGATGTGGGCAGGGCAGCCAAGCCCATCAGGGCAAGGCTCAGACCAGCCCATTGGCGGCGAATCGATAATTTGGTGTTGGGTTTTTCAATCAAGGACTTGAGTTTCATCGGAATCTCCTAAGGAAGACAGACTTGAAATGTTGTCTTTCATATTGTCAAAGCGAAGTATGACAAAGTCCGGACAAGCCTGTTGGTGCAGATGATTGAATTTAACTGTATATTTATACAGTTTCAAACCAAAAATAATCTGTTCAGCTTTTCAGGCCTCAGCATGCTTTTCCCATCAACCCAAAACCCATCCGGTATCGATACGCCATTGAGCCACTCACCTGCCTATGCAGAGTTATTGGCCCTTAGCAACTACAGTTTTTTGCAAGGCGGGTCTCACCCCGAAGAGTTGGTCGAGCGCGCCCAAGCCATGGCTTATGCCGCCATCACCATCAGCGACGAATGCTCATTGGCAGGTGTCGTCAGAGCCCACGTACGCGCCAAACAAATCGGCATGCCCCTGATCATCGGTAGCCAATGTCGCATGGATCCGGATCATCGAGCCAACCTCGGCGACACCGATCGTTTGCTTTTATTAGCCATGAATCGTGAAGGCTATGCCCGATTAAGCCAGGCGATTTCGCAAGCCCGACAACAAGCCCCAAAAGGTTCTTACCGATGGACCAAGGCGCAATGGGATAACGGCCTTCCTGGTTGTCTGGCCGTTTGGGTACCGGCTGTACGCTTCGATCATGCAGAAGTCCGAAATCGGCAATCGGCTTGCCCGGAAGGTTTAAGGGATTTGCTTGATTGCTTTGGCGAGCGCTTATACATCGGGGCGGTATGCCACGCACGAGGATGGGATCAGGCTTGGACCGAGCAATTACAACGATGGAGCGACGATACCGGCGTTAGCATCACCGCTTGTGGTGATGTGCGTTTTCACCGTCGATCACGCCGCGCCCTCACCGATGTACTGCATGCGATCGCGCGAGGCCTGTCTGTTGCCGAACTGGGCTGTTGTGCTTTACCCAACGCTGAAGCACACCTCAGAAGCCGCCTTGTGCTGGCGCAGCGCTATCCTGCAGCGTGGCTTGAAGCGAGCGTTGAGATTGCCGAAAAGTGCGATTTTTCGCTCGACAGTCTGCGTTACGAGTATCCAAGAGAAATTGTGCCTCAAGGCTACCACCCTAATACTTATCTCAGACTGCTTTGCGAACAAGGTATAGCCCAACGCTACCCTATGGGAGCGCCCGCATCGGTTCACAAACAAATCGACCATGAACTGGCGCTGATTGAGGAATTGCAATACGAAGCCTACTTTCTTACAGTTGCAGATATTGTGCAGTTTGCGCGCGCACAGGGGATTTTGTGTCAGGGTCGTGGCTCTGCGGCAAATTCGGCGGTTTGTTACGTGCTTGGCGTTACAGAAGTTGATCCTGCACGAATGTCGGTACTTTTTGAACGTTTCATTTCTCGAGAGCGACGAGAACCACCCGATATCGATATCGATTTTGAACATCAACGTCGCGAAGAAGTTATTCAGTATTTATATCGTAAATACGGGCGCGATCGGGCAGCCTTAACGGCAGCGGTTTTCAGCTGGCGACTGCGCTCAGCGCTGCGCGAAGTTGGCAAGGCTTTAGGCTTTGAAAACAGCGACATCGAGCAATGTCTTCGCGCGCACCGCGGCTTAAGCCGCGACAGCCCCCAGGCAATCGCTTTTCAAGAGGCGGGTCTCCAGATCGAGCACTTCAAGGTCCAGCAATGGATGAAGCTGAGCGAGCAATTGATAGGCTTTCCACGGCACTTATCACAGCATAGCGGCGGATTTGTCATCGCCCGCGACCGTCTTGATGCGATGGTTCCTATCGAGCCTGCAGCCATGCCCGGACGATCGGTGATTCAATGGGATAAAGATGATTTAGACGCACTCGGTTTGCTTAAGGTCGACATTCTTGCGCTTGGTATGCTGAGCGCTATTCGCAGAGCACTCGATCTGATCAGTGCGCGTGATGGGCGCGGATTTCGTATGCAGGACATACCCGCTGAGGATCCAAAAACCTACGCGATGATTAGTGCAGGCGACACCCTGGGTGTTTTCCAGATTGAGTCCCGGGCGCAAATGGCCATGCTGCCAAGACTCAAACCTCAGCGCTTTTATGATTTGGTGATTGAAGTCGCCATTGTGCGACCTGGTCCGATTCAAGGCGGCATGGTTCATCCCTACTTACGGCGGCGCCAAGGCCTGGAGAAAGTCGTCTTTCCCAAAGAGGCAATCAAGCCAGCACTTGAACGCACCCTGGGCGTACCGATCTTCCAAGAGCAGGTGATGCAAATCGCCATATTGGCTGCCGGCTTCAGTCCCGGTGAAGCCGATCAGCTCAGACGGGCTATGGCTGCCTGGCGACGTCGCGGCGGGCTTGAGATGTTCCAACAGCGTTTGATCGAAGGCATGCAGCAACGGGGCTATGAAACCGAGTTTGCCCAGCAGATCTTTCGACAAATTGAAGGCTTTGGTGAATATGGTTTTCCTGAAAGCCATGCAGCAAGTTTCGCTCTACTCGTCTATGTGAGTTGCTGGATCAAGTGCCACGAACCTGCAGCCTTTCTGGCTGCGATGCTCAATAGTCAACCCTTAGGCTTTTACGCGCCGGCGCAATTGATCCAAGATGCCCGTCACCATGGCGTCGAAGTGCTTGCCGTCGATGTGCTGCACAGTCAATGGGAATCGAAGCTTGAGCGACAGGCAGACGGCAGCGATGCGGTGAGACTGGGCCTCCACATGGTGCGAGGACTGAGCGCAGCTGCCGGACAAGCGATTGAACGCTGGCAAAGCGGCACCCATTCGCGCGAGCTTGCCTGCTTTGCAAGCCAAACAGGGCTCGACCAGGCCGATCTTCAAGCGCTTGCCAAAGCCAATGCCTTGAGCCCGCTGAGCGGCCATCGACGCCACAGCTTATGGCAAGTTAGCGGCTGGCAGCGCCAGCATCATTTGCTGAAAATGAGTGAGGCGTCCGCATTAGAGTCGCCACCAAAGGCGATTCAAGCCCCGGATGAATTCCTGAACGTGGCGGCTGATCTCAAGCATCTGGGCGTTTCCATGGGCAGACATCCGATGGCTTTACTGCGCCCCTTACTGCAACGATACCGGATAAGAAGCGCTATGGATCTGCGGGTCTTGGCAGACGGCGCCCTTGCCCGAGGCAGCGGCATCGTCACCCATCGGCAACGGCCAGAAACCGCCAAAGGTGTTATTTTTGTAACACTAGAAGATGAAACAGGGGTAATTCAAGTCCTTATTTATCCCGATCTTGTGAATCGTTATCGGCACGCTATATTCAACGCACAACTCATGACCGTCTACGGCCGCTGGCAGCGAGACCCTCATACAGAGGGCCAAGTCACCCATTTACTGGCCATGCGGGTCGAAGATCACAGCGCTTATCTCGGTGTTTTTCAGCCCAAGGCAAGCAGAGATTTTCGTTGATGCAAGATCAAACCGATCAGGCCTTTGTCGAACCTCATCAGTTTTCTGCCATCCATCAGTTTTCTGCTCATTCAAAAGTCTTCTGCTTATACCTTGTAGTAATTTCGATACCACGCCACAAAGCGCTTAACACCAACTTGCACGGGCGTTGAAGGCTTATAGCCAACCTGTTCAACCAAGGCACTCACGTCGGCAAAGGTGTCGGGCACATCGCCAGCCTGGAGCGGTAAATGCTCTTGAATCGCCTTACGACCCACTGCCTCTTCAATCGCCTCGATGTAGCTGCTCAAACTCACCGGCGCATGGTTTCCGATATTAAAAATTCGAAATGGTGCACGACTTGTTGCCGGATCGGGATCACTCGACTGCCAACGGGGATTGCTCTGGGCGATTTGATCACTGGCGCGCACCACACCTTCAACAATATCGTCCACATAGGTGAAGTCTCGCGTATGGCGTCCATGGTTAAAAACCTGGATCGGTTTACTTTCGAGAATGTTGCGCGTGAAGAGAAATAGCGCCATATCCGGTCGACCCCATGGCCCATACACGGTAAAGAAGCGCAAACCCGTCGTTGGCAAATTGAACAAATGACTATAACTATGGGCCATCAATTCATTAGCACGTTTGCTGGCTGCATAAAACTGGAGCGGATGGTCCACACCTTGATGCTCACTGAAAGGCATCTTGGTATTTGCCCCGTAAACACTGCTGGTTGAGGCATAGGTCAGATGCGCAAGCTCGTTGTGGCGGCAGGCCTCAAGCACCCTTGTAAAGGCCATGATATTGCTTTCAACATAGGCCATCGGATTGACCAACGAGTAGCGCACACCGGCCTGAGCCGCAAGGTGAATCACCCGATCCTGAGGCGCTTCGAAGGCTTTCCGCGTGAATGATTCATCGGCGAGATTTCCTTCCATGAAGCTAAAACGAGGCAAGGCCTGCAACATTGAGAGCCTGGCACGCTTGATCGACGGGTCGTAGTAATCATTAACCGAATCGACCCCGAGCACTTGATCGCCCCGGCCGAGCAAGTGTTTGGCAACATGAAAACCTATAAACCCGGCTGCTCCAGTGACTAAAACACGCATCGCTGATCCTTAGATCACGCTTCTTGAGCGCTTGAAACCTGACGGTAACCGTCCGGATTACGGGATTGCCATCGCCAGGCATCGGCACACATGCTTGCGAGGTCACGCTCAGCCTTCCAGCCCAGCAATGAAAGCGCTTTGCGAGGGTCAGCGTAGCAAACAGCAATATCGCCGGCACGCCTGTCGGTAAAACGATAGGGAATCTCCCGACCGCTTGCCTGCGAAAAGGCATCGATCAGCTCAAGCACCGAGCGGCCCGTTCCTGTTCCAAGATTAATAATTTCCGAACACTTCCCGGCAAGCAGGTACTCGACCGCCCTGACATGTCCTTGCGCCAGGTCCATCACATGCAAGTAATCGCGCACGCCGGTTCCGTCCGGGGTAGGCCAATCTCGACCAAAAACAGCGAGGTATTCGCGCCGTCCAACAGCGACCTGTTGAACATAGGGCATGAGATTGTTAGGGATTCCCTGCGGTTGCTCTCCGATCAATCCGGATTCGTGTGCGCCGACCGGGTTGAAATAGCGAAGTATGACCGCTCTAAAAAACGGATCTGCTATTTGTTGGGCAAGAATAAGTTGCTCACCGATGACTTTGGTCCACGCATAGGGATTGGTCGGACGCAGTGGCGCGGATTCGCTAATCGGCACCTGATCGGGGTCACCATAAACGGTCGCCGAGGAGCTGTAGACCAGAGGAATCAGGCGATCGGGACTGATCGCCGCGATCGCCTTAAGGACGGCAAGAAGGGCGTTATTGTTATTTTCAAAATAACGTAAAGGCTGTGATACCGATTCTCCGACCGCCTTCAAGGCCGCAAAATGAATCACTGCCTGAATCTCGAAGCGCTCGAACAAATCGCCAAGCAAGCCTTGATCGCAAGCATCCCCAGGGCTGATAACAAAGGCTGATACGCCAAGCAATTGCCTCAGACGCGAGACGACATTGGGATCAGCGTTGGAAAAGTTGTCTAGCAATATTGGTAAGTATCCGGCCTCTACGAGGCTCAAGGCGGTATGTGTGCCGATGTAGCCCGCGCCACCGGTGAGCAGCACAGCCGTTTGCTTAGGCATGAGGGGATCTTCCGCTCAACTGACTTTTAGCAGGGTTGCAGGAAACTCAAGCGATCGTTCTCGCCCGAGTAAAGTCATCAACACGCTGATCCGCTCCTCGGCAACGCTGCTGACAATACCTTCTAAGCCTTTAAAGGGACCCTCCACCACCATCACCTGATCACCGGGTTTGAACGGCGAAAAACTCGAAAATTCAGCCTCGCGCAACTGTTGTTCCAAAAACCTGAGCGACTGCAATGTCGGATCACGAATCGTTGCAGGTTCCATACCAAACCGTACCAAGCCAAAAACGCCAAGTGTCGATCGGACCGGCGCAATACTGTGTTGTTCGTGCGCTGGTCGCAAAAACATATAACGTGGAAACATGGGTACCAAGGCAGATTTCTTTCGCTGCCAAGCCCGCATTTGAGGCAACCAGATTTGATAGCCTTGGCGTTCGAGATTTTCAGCAGCACGAAATTCCTGCTTGGGTTTCGTGTGGCATACATACCAGAGTCGTTTATCGTCGTTTGTTGTGTCCATCACTGATGCAGTTCGGCAGTGCTTAGCCAAGCCGTCCCCTTTGGTAATCCTCAAGCGCTTGCATCAATTCTTCCTGCGTGTTCATCACAAAAGGTCCCATCTGCGCGATCGGCTCACCGATCGGCTTGGCGCTGGCATAAAGAAAAGCGCCATGGCCACCTACCGTCAGACGATCGACTTGCGGCGAAATCACCGCCATAGCGCCGCCCGCCACTTTCTGATGATCAACCGTCAGACCGTCATTGATCATATAAATGAAAGCATGATGCCCTTTTGAAACCGGAATCTCAAGGCTACCGTCGCCTGGTTGAGGCGATCCGAGCTCGCCATGAATGATCATTGGAAAACTCAAGTGTTGCTCAAGCGGCCCTTGCTGATGGGCGCTCACACAGGTAAACGCCCCCAGTTGATGCGGCAAATGCCCTGCGATGAGGCGCAGAAAGCCAGATCTCCCGTCTTCCCACCGCGGGATCGAAGAGGCCTTGATGTCCTGCCAACGGGCATCCTGCATTTTGTGTGAGGCTGGCAAGTTAAGCCACAGTTGGAAACCAGCGAGTCGCCCTGCTTCCTGTTGAGGCATCTCCGAGTGAACAATACCGCGTGCCGCGCTCATCCACTGCACATCGCCGGCCTGAAGCAGACCCTGATTGCCTCGGCTATCTCGATGCAGCATACGACCTTCCAGCATGATGGTGATCGTTTCAAATCCCCGATGCGGGTGATCGGGAAAGCCCGCAAGATAATCCTCCGGTACATCAGACGAAAAATAATCCAGCATCAACCAGGGGTCGAGTCTGCGTTGCATCGCAGGGCCGTGCAAGACACGCAACAGTTTGACGCCTGCACCGTCAGTACTCGGAACCCCTATGATGATTTGTTCGACGATCTGTTTCGTCATTGACCCATCCCATCGAGCCCTCGGGCGAGATCTGTGCAAATGTCGCGGGCTGACTCCAAACCGACAGCCAGGCGGATTAAACCCTCGCCAATACCCGCATCAAGCCGCGCTTGGGGACTGAGTCTGCCATGGGTGGTGCTTGCCGGATGGGTGATCGTGCTCTTCGTGTCACCAAGATTACCGGTGATCGATATGAGCCGGGTTGCATCGATGATTGACCAGGCCCTTTGGCGAAGCATCGAATCGTCTTCACCCCTTAGCTCAAAGGAGACGACGGCACCAAACCCCCCTTGCTGGGCTTTGGCGAGTTCATGCTGTGGATGCGAAGTCAAGCCGGGGTAATAAACCCGCGCCACTGCCCGATGCTGCACCAGGTATTGCGCGACCTCGAAGGCATTTGCACTTTGCTGATCCATGCGAATTTGCAAGGTTTCCAAGCCCTTCAATAAAACCCATGCATTAAAAGCGGAAAGGCTCGGTCCGGTGGTTCGCATCAAAGGCAGGACCTGATCATGGAGAAAGGATCGTTGCCCCACGATGGCGCCGCCCAGGACCCGCCCCTGACCATCGATATATTTTGTAGCGGAATGAATCACGATATCAGCGCCGTGCAAAAGCGGCTTTTGCAACGCCGGAGTACAAAAACAATTATCGACCACCAAATGGATACCTCGCGGCTTGCTGATCAAGGCAAGTCCGGCAAGATCGGCGAGTTCTGTAAGCGGATTTGAAGGCGTTTCAACGTAAAAAAGCCTTGTTGCGGGCTCAATCGCCGCCTCCCATGCGGCCAGATCACTGAGCGGTACAAAACTGCATCGCACGCCAAATCGGGACAACATACCAAAGAGCTGGTAGGTCGAGCCAAAAACCGCGCTTGCACAAACCATGTGATCACCTGCCTTCAGCAAGGCAAGCGCCGTGGTCATGATCGCCGACATACCCGATGCTGTGGCAATGCATGCCTCGCCCTCTTCGAGACTCGCAAGCCTGCGTTCAAACTGACGAACCGTCGGATTCGTGAATCGCGAATAAACATAGCCGGGCTCTTGATTACCAAAACGCGCCGCGGCTTCAGCGGCGTTTCGAAACACAAAACTTGAGGTGAGAAACATCGCCTCACCGTGTTCGCCAAAACTCGTCCTATCCGAACCCGAACGAACCGATCTCGTACTGAAATCTAGATCTCGAATCGGATCGCTTGCAAAGTAATCATCCATGATGTGTCCAACGATTTAAGTCTCGCGTTGTAAAAATTGTAAATTCATCGCAGCGTGCAAGTCAGCTTGCATTGATTCCGCCGTAGCCTCTGCACGAAGACGTTGCGATTCAAGGTGGTCGAGTAACTCCTGGTCGACATCACCGGTCATGTAGCGACCATCAAAACAAGATGCCTCGAAACCCTTGAATTGCGTACCGAACGATGCAACCGCTTGCTTCATGCGATCAATCGACTGATAAACAAGCCCATCAGCACCGAGCAACTTGCCGATTTCCTGATCGCTTCGTCCATGCGCGATCAGTTCGCTCCGCGTTGGCATATCAATACCGTAAACATTAGGATAACGTACCGGAGGTGACGCTGATGCGAAATAAACTTTCCGCGCGCCGGCATCGCGCGCCATTTGGATGATTTCGCGCGAGGTCGTACCCCTGACGATTGAATCGTCGACCAGCAAAACACTTTTCCCCTTGAATTCAACGCTCATCGCATTGAGCTTCTGACGTACCGACTTCCGACGCACCGCCTGGCCCGGCATGATGAAGGTACGACCCACGTAACGATTCTTGATGAAACCTTCACGGTAGGGCAGATTGAGGCGATCCGCCATTTCCATCGCTGAGGGACGTGACGTATCCGGTATGGGCATCACCACATCGATATCACCGAGTCGAAGCGCCGACTTCACATCATCTGCCAACAAGGCACCCATTTTTAAGCGGGCATCATAGACCGACACTTCATCAATCATCGAATCCGGTCTTGCAAAATAAACGTATTCAAAAATACATGGATGTAAACCTTGTGACGGCATACATTGTTGTTGATGTAACTGGCCATCCCGATCAATAAGAATCGCTTCACCTGGTTTCAAATCGCGCAAGCGCTTAAACCCCAGACCCTCGACGGCGACCGATTCAGAAGCCACCATCCACTCTGTGCCATGGTCGGTTTCCAAATAGCCCAGGCACATGGGTCTGATGCCAAATGGATCGCGAAAAGCAAGCAAACCAACATTGGCAATTTGCATGGCCACGGCATAAGCACCTCGGGCACGCTCGCCAAGCATGCTTACCGCTGCAAAAATCTCATCAACACTGAGTTGGGCCCGGGGACTTTGAGCACGGATGCTCTCGAGTTTGGACGCCGCACCGAGATCTTGAAGCGCATGGGCAAATACATTCAACAGGACCTCTGAATCCGAATCGGTGTTGATGTGACGGCGATCAAGCGCATACATTTCACGCTGCAAGGCGCGGGAATTGGTCAAATTGCCGTTATGTGCCAACGTGATCCCGTGTGGCGCATTGACATAAAAAGGCTGCGCCTCTTCAGGGTTCATCGCCGAACCGGCCGTGGGATAACGGACATGTCCGAGTCCATGCAACCCGGGCAGCGAACGCATATTACGGGTACGAAACACATCGCGGACCAGACCATTGGCCTTATACATATAAAAACGACCACGGTCTTCGGTTGCTATGCCTGCAGCGTCCTGACCACGATGCTGCAAGAGCAGCAAGCCGTCGTAAATCGCCTGATTCACAGGACCGTGTCCTGCAACACCAATCACGCCACACATCGCTTAACTCCCCACTCGCAATCCGCCTTGAACCATATCAGCCCAATAGGGTTCAGCAGCTTGCACAAGCCAGATCCAAAGAGCGCGGCTGTGCGCACGATCAAAAGACTCATGCTGCATCAAACCCAGGCGTTGCGCCAGTAAGGCACAAAAGGCCAGCACGAGCATGGCTCTTGCCAGCCCAAGCGCAAATCCAGCAATGCGATCAACAAGCCCTAATCCGGCCCACCGAAGGGCTGAAGCCGTCATCGCGCCGATGACCCGGGTGATCAGCAGGAGCAGAAAAAACGCGATGGCCATCAACACAAAACGATCCTGTGGCCAGGTAAGCCAGGCAGCGAGTTTCGCCCCAAGCTCAGAGGCAAACAGGAAAGCGATCAGCCATGAAGCGAGCGCAAAAGCCGTCTTGACAAGACCACTGAGAATACCCGCAACTGCCGAGGCACACAGCACCAATAGGCTGATCCAGTCCCAGAGGCTCCATTGGAACCATGCCGAAGTTTCCACGCGCTTAAACCTTGTGAACCATCGGGCTACGCTTCGAAACAGGGTCGCTACGCATCCGGCCCTACCAAGGGAATATCGAGTTGCGACTGGCGCAACTTGTTTTGCGCCTTGATGGCATCAGCCTTGTTCGAAAAAGGTCCCACCCTGACCCTGACGCGCTCACCCTTAGGGGTTTTGATACGATCGGTATAAACCTTAAAACCTAGCTTTCTTATTCGCGCAACCTGCGCCTCGGCGCTCTCGGGCTGGGAAAAGGCCCCGGCCTGCAAAACATACCGGTCAGGATAACGTTCTGGATAGGGGTTCTTGGTGGCAGGCTCTGCCTGTTCTGTCTTGGTGGCAACATCAGCTTTGGCAGGCATCTCAGACTTTGCTGCCGCTTCAGGCTTTGGCGCCTGCTCTGCCTTCGCGACCGCTTCGGCTTTCGCGCTGGCAGCGTCTACCTCGGAAACTGGCCTTGAGCCTGAATGGGCATCAGCCTTTGACAACGATTCATCGCTTCCTACAGGCTTTGCGCCATGCTCATCATGAGCAGCTGCTTTCGCCTCGTCGGCAGCTTCACCCGACGATGCCTGTGCTGATCGATCGTTGGATTTGCCGTCCTGCATAGCAGCATCGCGCTCGGGCAGGTTCTGTTTTGGACTCACCGAAGGAATTCGAGGCTCGGCATGGAAAAAAATCGGCATGACGATCGCTACAAGCACCATCAGTACCACGGCACCAATGAGACGCTGTCTTGCCTTGATGCGATAAGGCGAAGCGGTTTGAAGCGAAAACTGATCGTCTTCGTCCGCAGACTTATTCATGTTGATCGATTCCTAGCCTCGCCCCGCGAGAACGTCGGCAACCGTGAGAAAAGACCCGAAAACAACGATCCTATCATTGTCTTGCGCTTGTCCTCGCGCAGCAGCAAAAGCTGCTGCGGGCGACTCGTGACATGAAAATTGCGCGCTCTTCCCTAAGGCGTCGACAGCAAGCAGCTTGTTTTCGCTTAACTTTTGTGCCAGCGCGTCGGCGCTTTGACCTCGAGCACCGGGCAATGAACACAGCATCCAGTGTTGAACCCGCGATGTGATTGCTCGAAGCGAAGCCTCCACATCTTTTTCCTTCAACATACCGAAGACGGCGTAGGTCTCGGGGAAAAAACCCATTTGATCGAGGTTGGCAGCAAGATGAGCCACCGCATGCGGATTGTGTGCGACATCCAAAATAACCGTGGGTTGTCCCGGCAGGACTTGAAAGCGTCCTGGTAAATCAACCAACGCAAAACCCTGCCGCACCGCATGGGCCGGAATCGGAAGGCGCATACGCAGTGCATCAAGCGCGGCCAGCACGCCGGAGGCATTGAGCAACTGATTCGCACCGCGCAGAGCGGGATAAGCAAGGCTTGCACGGCGACGATCGCGAATCGCAAAAGACCACTGTTGACGGTCACCGGCGTAATTAAAGTCGCGTCCGAAGAGGTAGAGGTCGGCGCCGATTTTCTCAGCATGATCGATCAGGCTTTGCGGCGGCGCAGGATCTGAACAAATTGCCGGGCGTCCGGGCCGATAAATATGCGCCTTTTCCCAGGCAATTTGCTCGCGGGTGTTGCCCAGCCATTCAGCATGATCAATATCGATCGCCGTCACGATGGCACAATCGGGATCCAGGATGTTGACCGCATCAAGTCGCCCGCCAAGTCCGATTTCAGCAATCAAGACCTCGGGCTTGGCCTGCATGAACGCGTGAAACACCGCCAGGCTCGTGAATTCGAAAAAAGTAAGCGCTTCATCACCGCGTGCAGCCTCCACAGCTTCGAAGGACGCAAGCAGGGTTTCATCATCCATGGCTTGTTGAGCCAGTCTGGCGCGCTCATTAAAGCGCAGCAAATGTGGCGATGTGTATAGCGCGGTTCGGTAGCCCGCCTGGGTGAGAATCGACTCGAGCATGGCACAGGTCGACCCTTTGCCGTTGGTCCCGCCCACCAGAATCACCGGACAGTCAAAACGAATCCCCAGGCGCAAAGCAAGCACCCGCACACGGTCAAGGCCAAGCGCAATACCACCACGCGGACCCTGCTCTAAATGAGACAACCACTCGCTTAGCGCCATTGAGCGCAGGGCCATCAAGCCGATGATCCGATCACAACCGCATCGCTGCTTTGACGCATCAGCAAAGCCACGAGACGAGCAATGGTTTCACGGAGCTGACGCCGATCAAGAATCATATCGACCGCACCTTTTTCGAGCAAAAATTCAGCGCGCTGAAACCCTTCGGGCAGTTTCTCCCTCACGGTTTGCTCAATGACCCGCGGACCGGCAAAGCCGATCAAGGCCTTGGGTTCGGCGATCACCACATCGCCAAGAAAACAAAAACTTGCCGACACCCCACCCATCGTAGGATCCGTAAGCACTGAAATAAAAGGCAGTCGTCGCGCTGCAAGCTCACTGAGCATGGCGGTTGTGCGTGCCATTTGCATCAATGAGATCAATCCCTCTTGCATTCTTGCGCCACCAGATGCAGCAACCGATACAAAAGCCATGCGCTGGTCAATGGCTGCTTGCACGCCACGTGAGAAACGCTCGCCAACGACGGCTCCCATTGAGCCGCCCATGAAATCGAACTCAAAGGCAGCAACCACGGCAGGAATGCTGCATATCGCACCACCCATCACCACGATGGCATCGGTCTCGCCAGTTTGGTCAATAGCCTCTTGCAAACGTTCGCTGTATTTTCGCGAGTCCTTAAATTTCAGTACATCAACCGCGAGCACTTCCTGACCGATTTCAAAGCGCCCTTCTGGATCGAGCAAACTATTGATGCGTTCTCGAGCTGACATCCTGAGATGATGATGACACTTGGGGCAAACATTCACATTGGTTTGCAAGTCGGCTGAGTAAAGCACCACATCGCAGCTCGGGCACTTCACCCAAAGCCCTTCGGGAATTTTCTTCGCTGAACCCGGCGCACGCTGAATGCGCGGGGGAAGCAGTTTATCCAGCCAACTCATAGACGACTCCTAGCAAAAAACCATCGCGGTTTAGCGCTTCACCTAAGCGTCCATACCGCTGCGAATGTCGGCAAGCAGACGGCCTACAGCGGCTTCGGCATTGTCTGCACCAACTTGCTCCATCTCCTGGATCAATCTCGTTCCTATAACTACTGCATCAGCGACTTCTGCGACCGCACGCGCGCTGAGGGCATCTCGGATGCCGAATCCCACACCAATCGGTAAGTCCGTGTATTGCCGGATCAAGGGCATCTTCGCCGCAACCGCTTGCACATCAAGGTGTGCAGCCCCGGTAATACCTTTTAGACTGACATAATAAACATA
>DENJ01000024.1 GCA_002359635.1 Burkholderiales bacterium UBA2647 | reverse complement strand
TGTGTGTTTTTCTGTCTCGTAAAGTCGTTATATTTCAATCACTTACGAGAATCTGTTTAAGTATATTGGCTCCCCGACCTGGGCTCGAACCAGGGACCTACGGATTAACAGTCCGGCGCTCTACCGACTGAGCTATCGGGGATCTGCCAAGCCCTCAAGTATAACGGATTTCGTCAGACTTGAGGGTGGCGCAGCCTTCTAAAGTACCTTGGCTATAGCCTCGCAGACGCTGCCTAGGTTTCTTGTGTTGAGGGCGGCCAAGCAGATGCGGCCACTCGATACCGCATAAATCCCAAATGCTTCACGAAGGCGATCGACCTGCTCGCTGTTAAGGCCCGAGTAGGAAAACATGCCACGCTGTTGGATTACAAACGAAAAGTCGCGATTCACGCCGAGCGCCTTGAGACCATCAACGAAGCCGCGGCGCATTTCGCGAATTCTTTCGCGCATCTGGCCGAGTTCCTTTTCCCAGGTCTGCCGCATGGCAGGCGTTGTTAGCACGGCTGCAACGACTGCGGCGCCATGTGTTGGGGGGCTCGAATAGTTTGTACGGATAACCCGCTTAACCTGGCTCACGACTCTTGCCGTTTCATCCTTGTCTTGCGTTACCACGGAGAGCGCACCGATTCGCTCGCCATAAAGTGAGAAGGACTTGGAAAATGAGCTTGATACGAAAAAACTTTGGCCGGAACTCGCTAACAAATTAAGCGCAATGGCGTCCTCAGTTATGCCCTCCGCAAAGCCCTGGTAGGCCAAATCAAGAAAGGGAATGAGTTGCTGGCGACCCACCGCGTCGATAACCGCACGCCACTGGGGCTCGCTAAAGTCCACGCCGGTTGGATTGTGACAACAGGCATGCAGCACGATCACGTCGCCTGCCCTCATGGCTTGAATGTCAGCAAGCAGGGCCTCGAATCGCACACCGTGACTTGTCGCATCGTAGTAGGCGTATGACTTCACAGGAAAGCCTGCGGCTTCAAACAGCGCACGATGGTTTTCCCAACTCGGGTCGCTGATCCAGACCGTTGCCTCAGGCTTCATCCGCTTGATGAAATCTGCGCCGATTTTCAAGCCGCCCGTGCCACCGAGGGCCTCAAAGCTTGCGCAGCGGCCTGCTGCGATCAAGTCCTGATGGGCTGCAAAAAGCAGATTCAGGACCGCCTTGTTGTAGTCCGCAAAGCCCTCGATGGGCAGGTAGCCGCGGGGAGGTGCGAGTTCGAGTCGTTCACGCTCGGCTTGGCGTACGGCGTCGAGAAGCGGTACTTTCCCTTCGTTGTTCAAGTAAACGCCCACGCCAAGATTCACCTTGTCGGGACGGGTGTCGGCAACAAAGGCTTCGGTGAGACCAAGAATCGGGTCCCTTGGGGCGAGGGCTACATCGGCAAAGAGGGCGGATGACATGCATTTCTCCGGACGTGAGCACAAAATTTGTGCAAGGGGCTAGCTTTTTAGCGCTTGCAGCGCGATAATTTCGGATTGGATTTTGCGCCGCAACACGGCCGGATTTTAACACTTCAGACTGACTTTTTATTGTCAAAAAGCGAGCCCGATGCACCAGCAGCCCGTGATGTCAAGCGCCCCGCTTACGCCAAGCGTAGAGCCTGGGCAGGGCCGCTTGCTGAACTTCCCAGACAGTCCGTTTCAGCTTTATCAGCCCTACGCGCCTGCAGGTGACCAGCCCGCGGCGATTGAACAGCTCTTACAAGGCATCGATGACGGATTGAGCTTTCAGACCTTGCTTGGTGTCACCGGCTCGGGTAAGACCTTCACCTTGGCAAATGTCATTGCAAAAGCCGGAAGACCCGCATTGGTCCTTGCGCCCAACAAAACGCTTGCCGCACAGCTCTACGCTGAGATGCGGGAATTCTTTCCAAACAATGCGGTCGAGTACTTTGTTTCCTACTACGACTACTATCAGCCAGAGGCTTATGTCCCTCAGCGCGACCTTTTCATTGAGAAAGACTCCGCGATCAATGAGCACATCGAGCAAATGCGCCTATCGGCGACCAAAAGCCTGCTCGAACGCCGCGACACCATCATCGTCGCTACAGTGTCCTGCATTTACGGTATTGGTAATCCGTCTGACTATCACGCGATGGTGCTCACGCTTCGCGTGCGCGACAACATGGGGCAACGTGACGTCTTGCAGCGCCTTGTTGCAATGCAATATAAGCGCAACGACGCCGATTTTCAGCGTGGCTGCTTTCGGGTCCGAGGCGATACCGTAGACATCTTTCCTGCGGAACATGCGGAATTGGCGCTGCGTGTCGAGCTCTTTGACAATGAAATCGAAGGCTTACTGCTTTTTGATCCGCTGACTGGCAAGGTGCGACAGCGGATCCCGCGTTTTACGATTTATCCCTCCTCGCACTATGTCACGCCTCGAGACAAGGTCCTCCGAGCCATCGAGACGATCAAAGATGAGTTGCGTGAGCGTTTGGCGTTCTACACCGCCGAAGCAAAATTCGTCGAGGCACAGCGACTTGAACAACGCACGCGTTTTGACCTTGAAATGCTCCAGGAGCTGGGTTTTTGTAAGGGCATCGAAAACTACACCCGTCACTTTTCAGGTGCTCAGCCCGGCGAGCCACCCCCAACACTGGTCGATTACCTGCCCCAGGATGCCTTGATTGTTGTTGACGAGAGTCATGTCACGATCGGCCAGTTGGGCGGCATGTACCGCGGCGACCGCGCAAGAAAAGACACGCTGGTGCAGTATGGATTTCGCCTTCCTTCCGCGCTCGATAACCGGCCTTTGCGCTTTGAGGAATTTGAGGCGAAGTGGCGCCAAGGCATCTTCGTCTCGGCAACACCGGCTGACTATGAGAAGCAGCATGCAGGAGCGGTGATTGAACAACTGGTGCGCCCCACAGGCCTGGTCGACCCGAACATCGAGGTGCGACCTGCCACCTCACAAGTCGATGACCTGTTGTCGGAGATCCATTTGCGTGTACAAAAACGTGAGCGAGTGTTAGTCACAACGCTCACCAAACGCATGGCCGAAGATCTCACCGACTACCTCTCAGAGCATGGGGTGAAGGTGCGTTACCTGCATTCCGACATCGATACCGTCGAGCGGGTAGAGATTCTTCGCGATCTGAGACTTGGTGCTTTTGATGTTTTGGTTGGTATTAACTTATTGCGAGAAGGTCTTGATTTGCCAGAGGTTTCTTTGGTGGCGATTCTTGATGCTGATAAGGAAGGTTTCCTGCGCTCGGAGCGTAGCCTGATACAGACCATCGGGCGGGCTGCGCGTAATCTGAGCGGCATGGCAATCCTCTACGCAGACCGGATCACCGATTCGATGTCCAGAGCGATCCAAGAGACCGAGCGGCGACGTCAGAAACAGCTCGAATTCAACGCGGTCAACGGCATCATCCCTCGCGGCGTTGTGAAACAGGTGAAGGAATTGATTGATGGTGTTTTTGACCCGCAGCAAGCGCGCCAGGAATTGAAGGCCGCCGAAGATGCGGCGCGTTATGAGGTGATGAGTGAAAAAAGTGCCTCGCGGGAACTCAAGCGACTTGAGAAACTCATGCTTGAGCACGCAAAACATTTGGAGTTTGAAAAGGCGGCCCAGGTGCGCGATCAATTGAATCTGCTGAAAGAGCAGCTTTTTGGCGCGAATGGCAAGGCTGATGTTTACGCCATTGCGGGACACAAGGCAGCCTGAGAAAAAGGTGAGTGCAGGCTTGGATGGCCTAACAACAGGGTATTAACGCTAACAACTTTGAACTGAAACGAGGGTAAACAAGATGGGTAAAAAAGATACGACCTCCTTTGCAATGAGCACCCGGGTGCTCTTCGTTTGCATGGGAAACATCTGCCGTTCGCCAATGGCCGAAGGCATTTTCCGTCAAATGGTCCGACAGGCCGGGCTTGATGAGGTGGTAAGCATGGAGTCAGCAGGCACCCATTCCTTTCATGCAGGCGAATCAGCAGACAAGCGCGCGATTGCTTCGGCACAAAAGCGAGGCGTCGATATTTCCGCCCATCGCGCCCGTGCGGTCGATGTCAACAGTTTTGAGCAGTACGACCTCGTTCTTGCAATGGACTGGGACAATCTTTCATTCCTGCAGCAGAAAACCGCAAAAAAAATTCATCACAAATTGCAACTGTTGATGCGCTTTGCTACCGAGCATGAAAGCGCAACAATTCCGGACCCTTACCACGGCAACACCCAGGGTTTTGAGCAGGCGCTTGACTATATCGAGGACGCTTGCGCTGGCTTGCTCGATGTTGCCCGCCGCCGTGCGACTCAGGTCGCTGCCGCTTAGGGCGGATTGGATAGGCAAAAGCCGCCTTCGGGCGGTTTTTGTTTGCCTCCTGTGTTTTTTGTCCAGGACAAAACCATTTGAATCAGTCGGGAATTGTTGATAGGATTCGTCGGGAATATATAGTTGACGTAGGTAATCAAGTTTTCTGGTCTTTCCTTAAATCGCCTACTTCTTCGGAGCCTATGATGAGACTGACAACAAAAGGACGTTTTGCGGTAACCGCGATGATTGATCTGGCACTTCGTCAGCATCAAGGACCGGTGACCTTGGCAGGCATTAGCCAGCGCCAAAAGATTTCGCTCTCTTACCTCGAACAATTGTTTGGGAAACTGCGGCGCCACGAGTTGGTCGAAAGCACGAGAGGCCCGGGCGGCGGCTACACCTTGGCTCGCGGACTTAAAGACATCACCGTGGCAGATATTATCTTTGCGGTCGATGAGCCGCTTGATGCAACCCAGTGTGGTGGCAAGGAAAACTGCACGGAAGAAGGCCAGTGCATGACCCATGAACTATGGTCCAACCTGAACCAGAAAATGATCGAGTTCCTCGACTCTGTGTCGCTGTCGGATCTTGTTGAACAACAACGTGGACGCGAAGTTGAAAGGCCCCGTCAGCATGTGTCGATTCTGCGCGAACACCGTGCCGCACTTCAGTTTCCCACCTCGACCCTGCAGCCGATCCGTGCCGATGGCTCGCGTCTGACCAGTCTGAATAGCTTGTGATTATCGCTTGAAGGGCTCGGAAGCCAGGGGTCATTTCGAAGAGGCGCCAGGTTAAAGTCCTGGCGTTTTTTTATCCGGCAAATACTAGAGCTTGCACTGGAACTATCAGCATGAAACTACCAATTTATTTTGACTATTCCGCAACCACACCAGTCGATCCGCGCGTCGTGGACAAGATGATTCCTTTTCTGCGGGAGGCATTCGGCAACCCGGCCTCGCGATCTCACGCCTATGGCTGGCATGCTGAGGAAGCTGTCGAGCAGGCAAGAGATGATGTTGCTGCCCTCGTGGGCTGCGATGCGAAGGAACTGGTTTGGACCTCGGGTGCGACCGAATCCATTAACCTGGCCGTGAAAGGTGCGGCGCGTTTCTATCAGGAACGGGGAAAACACCTCATTACCGTGAAAACCGAACACAAAGCCACCCTCGACACCATGCGTGAACTCGAGCGTGAAGGTTTTGAGGTGAGCTATCTCGATGTTCAGGAAGACGGTCTACTTGATCTGGACAGGTTCAAGGACAGTCTGCGCAAAGATACTGTCCTCGTCTCAGTGATGCTGGTGAATAATGAAATCGGTGTGATTCAGGATATTGAGACGATTGGCCGGATCTGCCGCGAACGCGGTGTAATTTTTCATGTTGATGCAGCGCAGGCAACAGGTAAATTACCGATTGATCTCAATCAGTTACCCGTGGATTTGATGTCGTTTTCAGCGCACAAGACCTACGGGCCCAAAGGGGTAGGCGCTCTTTATGTGCAGCGTAAGCCACGCGTTCGGCTTGAGGCACAGATCCACGGTGGCGGACATGAGCGGGGCATGCGCTCTGGCACGCTGCCAACGCACCAAATCGTTGGCATGGGTGAAGCATTTCGCTTGGCGCTGTTGGAAATGCCGCATGAAAACGAAAGGATTAGGATGTTGCGCGATCGCCTTTGGCGCGGCATCTCGACGCTTGAAGAGGTATACATCAACGGCCACATGGACCGCCGCGTACCTCATAACCTCAATGCGAGTTTTAACTATGTCGAGGGTGAATCCCTAATCATGGCGATCAAGGACATCGCGGTCTCAAGCGGCTCAGCCTGTACCTCAGCGAGCCTTGAGCCGTCTTATGTTTTGCGTGCGCTTGGTCGCAGTGACGAACTAGCCCACAGTTCCATCCGCTTCAGTGTGGGTCGATTCACCACTGAGGAGGAGGTCGACTTCGCCGTCAAGACGATACAAACCAAGGTTGCCAAGCTTCGTGAGATGTCGCCGCTGTGGGAGATGGTTCAAGAAGGTATCGATTTGAATGCCGTGCAATGGGCTGCGCACTGAGCCGAGTCTTCGAACATGCTGCCTTGTTTGTCCACGGTCGTCGAAGGGTAAAAAAGCTTTTCTTGCAAGTGGCTAAGTAAAATACTCGGATATTTCGGCTTCCGAATGACAAAAGTTTTGTTGGAGAAAGCAAATGGCTTATAGCGACAAGGTCGTTGATCATTATGAAAATCCCCGCAACGTGGGCTCATTCGCCAAGGATGATGCCTCCATTGGGACTGGTATGGTTGGCGCACCTGCCTGCGGCGACGTGATGAAATTGCAGATTAAGGTCAATGAGCAGGGCGTCATCGAAGACGCTCGCTTTAAGACCTATGGCTGCGGATCGGCCATCGCCTCAAGTTCGCTGGTTACCGAGTGGGTAAAAGGCAAGCGCCTTGATGAGGCACTTGAAATCCGTAACACCCATATCGCTGAAGAACTCGCGTTACCGCCCGTTAAGATTCATTGCTCAATTCTTGCTGAAGACGCAATCAAGGCTGCGGTCGCTGACTACAAGGCTCGCCATGGCAATCACGCTGTCTGAACGCGCGGCCACGCATGTGTCGCGCTACATCGAAAAGCGCGGCAAAGGCTTGGGGCTGCGGCTTGGTGTGAAGACCACCGGATGCTCGGGTCTTGCCTACAAACTCGAGTATGCGGATCAAACGCTGCCTGAGGATTTGAATTTCGAATCCCATGGCGTGAAGATTTTTGTTGATGCAAAAAGCCTTCCTTATATTGATGGTACCGAGCTTGACTTCGTGCGTGAGGGTTTAAACGAGGGTTTTAAGTTCCATAATCCAAACGTGAAAAGCGAATGCGGTTGCGGTGAATCTTTCAATGTCTGATCTTGCCTTTCAAGGCAAGCCTCAGTTGCATCGCAATAGTTTCGAGATCTTTGGCCTGGAACCTCGATTCGAGATCGACAAGGCAAAGCTTACCGAGCGTTTTCATCACTTGATGCATGCCGTTCACCCGGACCGACATGTCGGCGCAAGCGAAGCAGAGCGAAGACTGGCTATGCAGTGGTCAAGCCGGATCAATGAGGCCTATCGCGAACTGCTCAAACCCTTGTCCAGGGCCAAGCTGCTTTGCGAAATCGCCGCTGGACCTGTAGACCTCTTGCAGACGACGATGCCCGCAGCCTTTTTGATGCAGCAAATGCAGTGGCGCGAAGATTTTGAGGCAATCGTTCATCATGCCGATCGTGTTGTTTTGCTCGATAAGCTTGAGGCGGCGTTGAGGCAGACCGCCAAGGAGCTCGCCGGCCAGTTTGCTCAGATTACGCCTGCCTTATCGGGGTCAAACCCGAGCGAGCCGGCCAAGCTTGCCGTTGAGTTGCTGAGGCAGTGGATGTTTATTGAAAAGTTTCTTGATGATATTGAACAACAGCGCATGCAATGGCTGGAGGTTCTGCCTAGCTGATGAGGTCTCATGGCGCTGTTGCAAATTTCAGAACCTGGTGAAAGTCCGGATCCCCATCAGCTCAAGCGTGCCGTTGGCATCGATCTGGGTACGACGCATGCTTTGATTGCAACGGTTCGGTCGGGTGTGGCGCAATGCTTAAGCGATCATGAAGGCGATGTTCTGCTGCCATCGGCTGTTCAATATCACAAGGATTTTTCGGTTAGCGTCGGGCGCCAGGTTCTAGAGCGCAGGGTGATCGACCCGCTTAATTGCCTGGTGTCCTTTAAGCGCTGGATGGGACGTGGCTATCACGATATTGATCGCTCGACCAGCCCTTATCGATTTATGGCCCGCGAGGGACTTGCGACGATCGAAACCGCTGCGGGACCCAAGACGCCGGTTGAAATGTCTGCCGAAGTACTGCGCACGCTTGCCCAGCGAGCCGAGGAGTCATTAAGCGGAGAACTCGACGGTGCTGTGATTACCGTCCCTGCCTATTTTGACGACGCCCAGCGTCAGGCAACCAAAGACGCGGCAACACTTGCGGGAATCAAAGTGCTGCGTCTCTTGAACGAGCCGACAGCTGCCGCTATTGCCTATGGTCTCGATCAGGGCGAGGAGGGTTTGTTCCTGGTTTATGACCTTGGCGGTGGTACCTTTGATGTGTCGCTGCTCCGATTCAGTCGTGGTGTTTTTGAGGTGTTGGCAACCGGCGGAGATTCAGCCCTTGGTGGCGATGACTTTGATGCCCGGATCGTTAGCTTTTGGTTAGAGGAAGCGGGGCTTTCAATGCAGACGCTTGGGCCCGCTGAACGTCATCAATGGCTGATGCTCGCCAAGCAGGCCAAAGAGAAGCTGACCGATATTGATGCGGTAGCGATGCAAAGTCCGATAGGGTTAAAACATATAGATCGGTCAACCTTTGAGACCATCACGAAACCGCTGCTCGACAAAACCTTGCTCGCGCTTCGTCGTGCACTGCGCGATGCCTCGGTTGAACCAGCCGATCTCCATGCTGCGATTCTGGTTGGTGGCTCAACAAGAATGCCGCAGATTCGTCAGGCGCTGGAAGCATCACTTTCTTGTCCGGTTTACGCGCACTTGAATCCCGATGAAGTTGTAGCCATCGGCGCAGCACTTCAGGCGAGTCTGCTGCTCGGTCAACGCACTGCCAATGATGACTGGCTCTTGCTCGACGTTATTCCGCTCTCCCTTGGTATTGAGACGATGGGTGGGCTGATTGAGAAGATTATTCCACGCAACACAACCATTCCGGTTAGCCGCGCGCAAGAGTTCACAACCTATAAAGACGGCCAGACAGCCATGGCGCTTCATGTGGTTCAAGGTGAACGCGAACTCGTCAGCGATTGTCGCTCCCTTGCAAGATTTGAACTTCGTGGGCTGCCGCCATTGGCAGCGGGTGCGGCGCGGATTCGTGTCAACTTTCAGGTTGATGCGGATGGTTTACTTTCTGTCTCGGCTCAGGAACTCAGCAGTGGTGTTCATGCTTCAACCATTGTCAAACCTTCGTATGGCCTGGGTGATGACGCGATCACCCGCATGCTCAGAGACGGGGTTGATCATGCCAACCTCGATATGCAATTAAGAGCATTGAAGGAGCAGCAGGTTGATGCCGAACGCATGCTGCTTGCGGTGGAGGCGGCACTGTCGGCCGATGCATGCTTGCTAAGCACTGAGGAGCAGCATGCGATCCGCTGTGCCATGGATCATTTGCGAAGCATTGCCCTGCAGCATGATCATCACGCCATCCGCAATGCGATCCACGCCTTGAGCCATCAGACCGATCATTTTGCAGCGCTCAGAATGAATCGGGCAGTTTCCTTGGCGTTAAGTGGGCGAAGGGTCGATGAGTTAGCTTCATAGCGCTTGTGCCGTTTAACTGCCAATCTGATGATGCTCATGAGGAATTTCAATGCCGCGTATTGACGTGCTACCCCACGAAAGTCTTTGTCCAGGGGGCAAGTCGATTGATGCCCCAGCGGGTCAAAATCTAGCCCAGGTCTTACTCGACGCCGGTATCGATCTCGAACACGCATGCGGCCTCGTCTGCGCCTGTACCACCTGTCACGTGATTGTGAAGCAGGGCCTTCAATCGCTGGCCATGGCAAGTGATCAGGAAGATGACATGCTTGACCGGGCCTGGGGTCTGACACCGCGCTCAAGACTCTCCTGTCAGGTACAGATCGGCGATGAGCCGCTACAAATTGAGTTACCCAAGTACACCATCAATCATGCGCGTGAGGAAGGCTAATGAAGTGGACAGATGTGTTGACGTTGGCGATCGAACTCGCACAGACCCATCCGGATATCGATCCCAAGACGATTCGGTTTACTGATTTACATCGCTGGGTCGTCGAGTTACCAGGCTTTGATGACGATCCCAAACGCAGTGGTGAAAAAATTCTCGAGGCGATACAACAGGCTTGGATCGACGAAATCTAGTGGCAAGGCGTCGCCTGTGAACTCAACGGCACGACGGGCTTAACGGCACGACGGGCTCAATTGGTAAGCGCGGAAATGAGGCGTTTGCAGGCGTCATCTAAGCAGGTTCTTCTCGTTTTAACGCTGGGAAAAGTATAACGTCACGAATATTAGCTCGATCGGTCAATAGCATGCTCAGACGATCAATACCGATGCCACAACCACCCGTTGGCGGCATGCCGTATTCGAGGGCACGCACATAATCGGCGTCGTAAAACATTGCTTCCTCGTCGCCGGCATCTTTGGCGGCTGCCTGGGCGTGGAATCGGGCCGCTTGATCCTCAGGATCGTTGAGTTCTGAAAAGCCATTGGCGATTTCGCGTCCCGTTATAAAAAGCTCAAATCTTTCGGTAATTGCAGGATTACCGTCTGAGGCGCGCGCAAGTGGCGACACTTCCACCGGATAGTCGACGATAAAGCTTGGCTGCCAGAGTTTTGATTCGGCAGATGCCTCAAACAAAGCAAGTTGCAAGCTGCCGAGTCCTGCGTGACGAAGCGCTGGTACCTTTAAGTCTTCGCCGAGCGAGCGCAATTGCGTGCTTACAAAATCCATATCGTTCAGCTGTGATGCCGACCATTCAGGGTGTTCGATGCGAATCGCCTCGACCATGGTCAGGCGGGCAAAAGGGCTTTCGAGGTCGACAATCTGTCCCTGATAAGAAAGTTTTGCATGACCACAAACTGCGATGGCTGTGTCGCGCAGCAATTGTTCGGTGAAATCCATCAGCCAGCGATAGTCGGTGTACGCTGCATAGAACTCCATCATGGTGAATTCAGGATTATGACGCGGGCTGATGCCTTCGTTACGAAAATTGCGATTAATCTCGAAAACCCGCTCAAAGCCGCCAACAATCAGACGCTTCAAATAGAGTTCAGGCGCAACCCGCAAATACATATCCTGCGCGAGGGCATTGTGGTGAGTGACAAAGGGCTTGGCACTTGCACCGCCAGGGATAGGATGCATCATCGGGGTCTCAACCTCCAAGAATTCAGCCTGATGCATCAACTGACGCAGCGTAGTGGTGATCCGCGATCGTTTTAAAAAGGTCTCGCGACTTTCCTGATTCATGATCAGGTCCACATAACGCTGGCGGTATCGCATCTCCTGGTCTGCAAGACCATGGAATTTGTCTGGGAGCGGGCGCAAAGCCTTTGTGACGAGACGGAGCGCCGAGGCACGAATCGATAACTCGCCCTTCATGGTCTTAAATAAGATTCCTTCGACCCAAACAATATCGCCGATGTCCCAGTGTTTGAATGCTTCATGAGTCTCACCGCCCACGCCTTCGTCATTCAAATAAATCTGGATTCGTCCGCTTGCGTCCTGCAGGGTGGCAAAACTCGCTTTGCCTTGCACCCGCTTAAGCATCATGCGCCCCGCAAGCGAAACCTTTTTTTGCAGTGTTTCGAGTGATTCACGCGTCTCTTGATGGTAATGATCAAGCAGCTCATGGGCGTGATCGTTCGGCCGCACATCGTTTGGGAAAGCCGCCTGACGAAGCTTGCGCAGCGCTGAGAGTTTTTCACGCCGCTCGGCAATCAAATGGTTCTCGTCTTGGGGCTGGTCGTTCATCGTTTAAACACCCATTTTCAGGCTGGCTTGGATAAATGCGTCGAGATCGCCGTCCAAGACCACCTTGGTATTGCTGGTTTCGTAATTGGTTCGCAAGTCCTTGATTCTGGATTGATCTAAAACATAGGATCGAATCTGGTGGCCCCAGCCAATATCAGTCTTGCTTGCCTCAACCTTGTCCTGCTCAGCACGTCGCTTGCGCATTTCAAGCTCAAAAAGCCGCGCTCTGAGCATGTTCATCGCTTCGTCTTTGTTGCGATGCTGGCTTCGATCGTTTTGACACTGCACCACAATATTGGTGGGCAAGTGGGTGATGCGAACGGCTGATTCGGTCTTGTTCACATGCTGACCGCCTGCGCCGGAAGCACGGAACACATCGATTCGGAGATCAGCGGGATTGATATCGATCTGAATAGAATCATCGACCTCAGGATACACATAGACCGAGGCAAACGAGGTATGACGGCCGTTATTACTGTCGAAGGGCGACTTTCTTACCAAGCGGTGAATGCCTGTTTCGCTGCGCAGATAGCCGTATGCATACTCACCGCTGACTTTGATCGTGCAACCTTTGATACCGGCGGTATCGCCTTCGGTTTCTTCAAGCAATTCTGATTGAAACCCCTTCCGTTCGCAGTACCGCAAATACTGTCTTTGCAGCATTTGGGCCCAGTCCTGCGCCTCAGTGCCGCCAGCGCCTGATTGTATTTCCAAAAAGCAATCGCTGGGATCAGCCGGGTTTGAAAACATTCGCCGGAATTCAAGGTTCTCAACCGCGGCGAGCAGGGCTGAAATGTCCTGTTCAACCGCAACGAAGGTGTCAAGATCGCCTTCGGCATGAGCCATTTCAAAAAGTTCGCTGGCATCTTCAAGCGCTTGCGCAATCTGATCAATGCCAAGAACAACAACATCAAGCGCTTTTTTTTCTTTGCCTAGAGCCTGTGCATTTTCTGGATCGTTCCAAACATCCGGTGCCTCAAGTGCAGCATTGACAATCTCCAGGCGATTTTTTTTCTCATCGTAGTCAAAGATACCCCCGTAGCTCATTAACGCGCTGTCCGAGATCTTTGATCAGTGCATCCAGTGCGTTTAGGCGTTCGGCTTCAATGCTCACTTAGCTTGTCCTTCGATGAAATCGTCTGAGAGTCGGGCTTACAGGGCTCGGGGCACGGCTGGCCACAAGGATCGAGTGAGGCCTGTTTAAGCGGTTTGATCGGCATGATTATAGTGCTTCGACATGCTCCAGTACGCACTGCAGGCTTTGTCGTCCCTGCCATCGATTGAGTTGCAAGCGATACGCTGCTCGAATCCTGCGCTCAAAGGGTTCCCGCCGACCAAAGGCGATGCCGTCAAGCTTATGCCCCTGCTCAGCTTGCAGGCGTACTTTGAGGTGTTTGTCGGCAAGTGAATGTTGTGACATCACTTCAAACTGATCCTGAAACAAAGGCGCCGGAAACCCCTGACCCCATATCGCCTCCTGAATGCTCTGAATCCAGTCTTCGCGCAGCCAACTTGGATCGAGTGAACCGTCGGTCCAGACAATGGGCTCTAGTTGTTCAGGGTCGGTCATGGCACTGACAGCCCTGGCAAAAAGTATATCGAATGCTTTGAGTGACTCGCGCCGGATGGTAAAGCCTGCCGCCATCGCATGTCCCCCAAAGCGCACCAGGATTGCTGGCGATTGCTTGCTAACCCAGTCAAGCGCATCGCGCAGATGAAGCCCCGGCATTGAACGCCCTGAGCCGCGCAAAAGCTGCGGGTCAGCGCTTGGCGCGAGCGCCAGCGTGGGTCGATGAAACTGGTCTTTCAGTTTTGATGCAAGCAAGCCCACGATGCCCTCGTGCCAGCTGTCGCTAAACACGACAAGGCTTGGCCCTTCTGCCGCAAGCGTAGGCAATGCCTCAAGAGCTTGTTGCTGCATATCGGCTTGCATACGCTGCCGTTCGCGATTGATGGCATCAAGTTCGCGGGCAAGGCGCTCTGCCTCGTTTGCATCGTCGGTCAAAAGGCATTCAATACCAAGGCTTATATCTTTTAAGCGACCCGCGGCATTGATGCGAGGGCCAATCGCAAAGCCAAGGTCTGCCACTTCGAGCTGCGGGGCATGACGTCCCGAAACACTCATCAAGGCCTTGATACCCGCTTGCGATTTTCCTTCTCGCATGCGTTTTAGGCCTGCGTCAACCAGCGCTCGATTATTTCGATCAAGCTTGACCAGATCCGCGACGGTGCCAAGTGCTACAAGATCGAGTAACTGTTGCAGGCCCGCCTGTGCGGCCGCATGCTGTGGGTCCTGCTCACGAAATCGGCGCCTTAAGGCAAGCAATACATAAAACATAACACCAACGCCGGCGAGATGCTTACTGGGAAACTGGCAGTGGCTCTGATTCGGATTGACAATCACTTGAGCCGGGGGCAGGGAATCGCCCGGCAAGTGGTGATCGGTCACCAGCACGGGCACCCCATGGGCTGCGGCTGCCTCGATGCCTTCGTGTGAGGCAATACCGTTATCAACCGTGATCAAAAGATCAGGCTTTCCGAGCCGGGGGTGTTTCATGGCCAGCGCGACGATCTCGGCTGTAAGTCCGTAGCCGTGGACGCTGCGGTTTGGTACCAGATAATCAACCCTGGCCTGCATCATGCGCAAGCCTCGAAGCGCTACCGCACAGGCTGTCGCACCATCGCAGTCATAGTCTGCGACCACCAGCAATTTTTTTCTTTGTTGGATCGAAAAATATAAAAGATCGACAGCCTGTTCAATACCTGCGAGCGCCTCGGGGCGCAACAAATCATGGAGGCTCGGTTTGGCATCGCTGATTGAGGCTAACGCTCTTGCTGCATAAACCCGCGCCAAAATAGGATTGAGTCCCTGATCAAGCAGCGCCTGCTCAAGTTTTCGATCAACATGACGATTTCTCATCATCGCCGGCAACATCTCATCGAGCACCGTCTCGACGTCGTGATCGCTCAAGCAACCCTCTTTTCATCGCTTGACGAACCATTGAAAAATGCGCTCAAGAAGGCTTCCCTGCAGGATTTGACCAGGGCGTCGGATTCGATAGTGTTCCCAAACATGCTCTGAACATAAAAGCAACTCAAGGGCTTGATGGGCAGGAGCAGACGCAATGGCCGAAAGCAGGGTTCGCAGGCCATGCTCAACAATGTCAGGCTTCAATTGGTCGGCGTCAAGTGTCAGCAATAACAAGTCGTCAACTTGTTGATCTGCCGAAGCTTGAATATAACGTTCTAAACCGCGCAAATAATCGCTCTGGCTTTTTAGGCTGAAATATCGCTTCACCCGCTTACTGCCAGGCTGCAGCCGACCTCCCAACCAAAGGGCATTGATCGGCAACAGACCCGCTTGACTTCGGGCTAGATTGACAGGGTGCTCATGCCAAATCATCTGAATCTGATTCAAGACCCGGCGCCAGGTCCTGGCCTTGCCACCCTGAGCGAGATATTGTTCGACATTAAGTCCTTCAGCAAGGGCGAGTGTGCAACCTTCTAGATCAACATCGCTCCTGTCAAAATGCATCAGCCAGTGCATCGGATCAAGGCATTGAATGGTGATTGTCGATTCAAACCAGTTGGACCAGCTTGCGATGTCATCACTTAAGCTTGCAAGCAGGGCATGGGCTTCGTCCTGACTCAAGGCCTTGTCGCTTAGGGAAGTCACACCAACATGGTCCAGGCGGACATAAAAGTGACAGGGCGTCAACAAGATCCGGTCCTGCTTCACCGTGCCAGCGGCGCTGAGCTGTTCAAGCTTGGTAGCGTCACGGATCAACGGCCAGCACGATAGGCCATCAAGCGCGCTTGCCCTCCAACCCAACTGTTCGCAAAGCCAATGTTCAAGGGCAAGTGTCCGGGGCGTGATGGACGATTCCTGCCAGCGATTGATCGCCTCACAAGACCCCATGATTGAGGCCCAGCTCGCTTTGACTTCGGGCCAGTCTCTGCTTGGCAGATAGCCATCCAGCACGTAAATGGTTGTGGCAGCCGCCGTCTTGTCTGACGTTGCGCTGTTTGATGCCGTTGCGCGAGGGGATGCCTTGTTCGTCACAGTATTGTTCGGGGAAGGGGTGCTTGGCGCCATACGGTGCATTGTATGGCTGTGGCACACTCTTTCCATGCAATTTGAATGGCAACTCGCATGGGCCTATTGGCGTGGACGACGGTCAAATCCGACCGGCAACGGATTCATTTCATTCATCGCACTCTTATCGGTTCTTGGGATCGGACTTGGGGTGGCTGCCTTGATCACCGTTTTGTCGGTGATGAACGGTTTTCAAAAGGAAGTCAGAAATCGGATGTTGTCCGTGGTTTCGCATCTTGAGTTGCATTTGCGGGCCGAACCCCAACAAGACGATCAGAAGCTGCGTCAAACCATCAGCAAACATCCTTCGGTGCTTGGTATGGCGCCCTTTGAACCCTTGCAAGTTCTAATGACCCGCGATGAGACACTTCGCGCCGCCTTGATTCGAGGTATTGACCCAGCCCAGGAGGGCCTTGTTTCGAGCATGGTTGCGGCAATGCCTGCAGACTTGCGCCAATCCCTTGAGCCCGGTGCCTGGCGGATTATCCTAGGGCGCGAACTTGCCCGTGTGTTTGGCGTTATCCCCGGCGATCGCATCGTGGTCATGGCCCCCGATCTGGGTGACCATGGTGCAGGTTTTGCGCCGCGGATTAGGCAGTTTGAAGTGATTGGTGTTTTTGAGTCAGGGCATTATGAATACGATAGCGCTCTAGCGTTGATTCATCTTGACGATGCGCTCAGGCTTAATCGACGAACACAGGTACAGCACTGGCGCCTGCTCACGGATGATCCCCTTCGGGTTCGCAGCATTGCGAGCGAACTTGTCCAGGGCTTGGACGATCGGTATGAACTGCGTGACTGGTCACAGGAGAACCGTGTCTGGTTCGAGGCTGTTCAGGTCGAAAAACGCATGATGTTTATTATTCTCACGCTGATTGTTGCTGTGGCGAGCTTTAATCTGGTTTCCATGCTGGTAATGACGGTGGTCGATAAGCGCAGCGATATCGCGATTTTGCGAAGCATGGGTGCAGGTCAATGGTCGGTGATGCGAATTTTCATGCTGCAAGGGCTTGCATCCGGGGGGCTTGGCACCGGGCTTGGCCTGGGCCTAGGGCTGTTACTGGTCGCTTCGCTCGATGCGCTCCTGCGTTTTCTGGAGGGTCTTTTTGGTTTTGAAGTTTTACCCAAAGGGATCTATCTTTTACAACGAATTCCAACGGATCTGCATCTGAGCGATCTTCTTGAGATTGGCTTGATTTCCTTGTGCCTGTCCTTTTTGGCGACCCTTTATCCGAGTTGGCGGGCAGCATCAACAAAGCCGGCTGAGGCTTTACGACATGGCTGATCTGCTGGTGGTTGAGGGTCTTACGAAATCTTATATCGGTCCTGCGCCTGGCAGTCCGATATCGATTTTGCGCGAGGTTTCAATGCATTTGCAAGCTGGCGAGTCGCTTGCCATCATGGGTCGATCGGGCGCCGGCAAGAGCACGCTGCTTCATTTGCTCGCCGGCTTTGAAAAGCCCGATTCAGGCCATATTCAATGGGAGGGGGTATCGCTTGCGTCAATGAAAGAATCCGCCATCGATAAGCTGCGGAATCAACGTTTCGGATTTGTTTATCAGTTTCATCATCTCATTGAAGAATGCTCTGCGATCGATAACGTTAGTCTGCCCTTGCGTATCGGTTCAGTGTTCGCTCGTGAGGCAAGGCAGCAGGCCGCTGCCATGCTCACCCGCCTGGGTCTCGAGGATCGGCTGGAGCATCGTCCATCGGCCTTATCCGGTGGGGAACGACAGCGCGTTGCTGTGGCGCGTGCTTTAGTTCACCGGCCAGCCTGTGTGCTCGCCGATGAACCCACGGGCAATCTGGATGAGCAAAGTGCGGCCCAGGTCTTTAAGCTTTTTCGGGAACTCGCGATGGAGTCTCGTACAGCGCTCCTGCTTGTCACCCATGATCATTCGCTTGCGAAGGCATGTGACCGGCTGGTTGTGTTGGAAAATGGAAAGTTAACATCGGTCATATGAACTTATGAGCACCGATACTGGTATTTCATGAGCACTGTCGCTGGCATGTCATGAGTACAGATTCCGGGACTGAATATCTGCATTGGTGCGACACCCACTGCCATCTGGATGCCTCCGAGTTTCAGCCGGAGCTTGACAAAGTGATGAGGCGATCAATGGCTGCCGGTGTTGGGCAGTGGATTGTGCCTGCGGTATCGACAAGTGCCTTTGAAGTTGTACGTGCTATTGCACATCGCTATGCGGGTGCGGACTATGCCTTAGGGATTCATCCGCTCTATGTGAAGACCGCAAAAGCCTCGCATATCGATTTGCTCGAGACCTGGCTCTTGAGACATCGCGCCGATAAGAAATTGCTTGCCCTCGGTGAAATTGGCCTGGATTTGTATCCGGGCCATCCGCCGATTGAGCAACAACAATGGTTCTTTGAACAACAGTTGCGATTAGCGCAACGTTATGATCTTGCGGTGATTGTGCATGCTAGGCGAGCTGCGGATCAGGTGTTTGCGGGCCTTCGGCGCTTTAAGATTCGCCGCGGCATTATTCACGCTTTCAATGGCAGCGAGCAGCAGGCTAAGGCACTGATCGGCCAAGGTATGTTGCTCGGTTTCGGTGGATCCTTGACCTATCAGGGCTCAAGGCGCATCCGCAGGCTTGCGCGGGAGTTGCCACTCAGTGCAATGCTGCTTGAAACCGACGCGCCGGATATTCGACCAAGCTGGTTTGCCGGGAGGCTTGATCAGCCCAACGAGCCCTGTGAACTCCCAGCCATCGCCGCTTGCCTTGCAGGACTGAGAGGGCAGACCCTGGCTGAGTTATCAGATGCCTTCGCGGGCAATCTACATCGTTTCAAGCAAAATTTGTAGGGACACAAGCTTAGGCTAGGACCCTGCAGGGGTGAATCCCCTTGCCATCTTTCGTTTACATCCGGGCTGGTTTTTCATGGCCGGATGCCTCGTTGTCCAGCAGTTGGCGGCCCTGCCCGTGCTACCCGATCTGGCAAACATTCTCGGCGCTTTAGGTCCGGACGGCGGGCGCGGTCTGCATATCCTGATCTGCTTGGCCGGCCTTGGTTTAGCTGCTGTTGCGCTAGCCCTTCGATGTGGCATCAGGCAGGCAGGCGTTTTGGCCTGGTCTGTGTGTAGCCTGCTAGCAGGCTTTGCTTGGGCGAGCTTTCAGGCCGAGTCGGCCTTGAATAAGCGTTTACCCCTGGCGCTCGAAACCGAGCGACTCGTGGTCCGAGGGTTTGTCAATGGACTAGTCAGGCTTGAGGACCACCCGCCCAGTGCCAGCTTCCCCTTCCAAATTCAATCCTGTGCCGAGGCAACTCAGTGGTGTCCGGTGGGTTCAAGCATTCTTGTCAAAATAAATGTTGGCAAAACTGCCCCACAGTCTGGCACCAGCGCCACTGCATCCTCATGGATTCATGCCATTCAGGCTGGCAGCGTCTGGCGCATGGATTTACGTCTAAAGGCCTTGCACGGACAACGTAATCCCGGAGGACCAGACCTTGAGCGGCTGGCCTTACAGTCGGATTGGGTTGCCCGGGGCTCGGCACCGGCATCGCATCTTGAAAAGCTCGACGATCTTGCGATGCATCCGCTTGCCTGGGTGCATCGTACGCGAGAGAAGCTGCGGGCAGCATTAAGACAGAGTGCCCTTGCCGCTCGCGCAGGGCAGTCAACAAACATCGAGGCTGTCAATCAGGCAGACCGAAAGGCTGAATTGCCCGACCTGGGCCGAGCCATGGCGGTGATCGAAGCACTGGTGATCGGCAGCGGTGAAGGACTTGACCCGGAGCAGTGGGATGCCTTCAATCGCACCGGGGTCGGGCACTTATTGTCGATCTCTGGATCGCACGTAACCATGTTTGCAGGCTTTGCCGCGTTTTTCGGGGTGGGTTTGCTGCGCCTGAGCGGTGCTTCAGGTCTGCTTGCGCTGCGATGGCACACGTTGGCTGTGCCCCGTGTGATTTTCGCCAGCCTGGGCGCGATTGCCTATACGCTGATTGCAGGTTTTGGACTGCCAGCGCAGCGCACCTGCGCCATGGTGCTGGTCACCGGACTGATGGGTCTCAGCGGCCGGCGCCACGCACCTCAAGCGGTGCTCTCGATCGCCGGTGTGATCGTCTGTCTGATTGATCCCTGGGCGGTAGTCTCGGCGGGCTTTTGGCTATCTTTTGCAGCGGTTGCAGCCCTGGTGCTTAGCGGTCAGGCGATGCAGCGGCCGACAAACCCTGAAATTCAGCAGACGGTCATGCCCTTGCATGGCTTGAGGAACAGCTTGCTTGAGGCATTCCGAGGACAGTGGGCTGCAAGCATTGTCATGATTCCGCTCTCAGTGCTGTTTTTTTCGCAGATCGCTTGGCTTGCGCCGCTTGCCAATGCGATTGCGATTCCCTGGATCACCTTCGTGATTACCCCGGCCTCGCTTCTTTTGGCTTTGGTCGCATCTGTTTCGACTTCCTTGGCAGCTTTGCCGATTGCCTGGTTGAGCGCCATGACTGAAGCCAGCCTGGGTTTACTTGATTCGATGGCGGCCTGGTCGTGGATTAGCAGCCATCGCGCGCTACCCCCTGAGGCGGTGATTGCGTTTGCCATCATCGCTTGTTTGATGCTGATCTGGCCGATTGCGCCTTGGCCACGCTGGGGGGCTGCGCTTTTGATGCTACCGATCATGTTTTGGCCCCAAGATCAACCCGCAGAGGGTGAGCTGCGGGTTCTGTTTTTTGATGTCGGGCAGGGGAGCGCCGTCTTGGTGCAATCTCGCGCATTCAGCTTGCTCTACGACGCTGGCCCTGCCTGGAGCCTTGACGCTCGCGAGGATGGTCGAAACGCGGGCTTTCAATCGATCTTGCCTGTGCTGAGACGTCGCGGGATTGAATCGCTCGACTGGATGGTGCTATCCCATGCCGACCTCGACCATACCGGTGGCGCATTGAGTCTGCAACGCCACCTGCGAATTGGTCAGATTCTTTCGGGCTCACCAGCTGATGAACCAAGCCTGAGGGGATTGGCGGTAACACCCTGCCATCGAGATATCAAGCTTTTGGGCCCAAAAGACAAGCATGCCCAAGACAGCGCGGCGGCGGCCCATGCCCAAGGACTGAAGGCAGAAACCCGGATGCGCTTTCTTCACCCGCCAAACATCAGTGAGGCGCAGGAGACATCTGGACCAGCCGATGCTATTGCAGCGCCAAAATTGCTGCGCAAGTCAGCCAAGCGCAACCGTAACGCCCAAAGCTGTGTCCTGCTGATTGAACACCAGGGTCGAAGCCTTTTGCTGCCTGGTGATCTTCCGGCCTTACTGGAGAGCTCGGTGCTCTTGCAGGAACCCGCTGAACCAGCCCAAACCCTTGATGTGCTGATGCTCGGTCATCATGGCGCGGCAAACAGCAGCGCTGCACCCTGGCTCGATTACTGGAAACCAGCAACAGCGCTTGTGCAATCGGGTTACCAAAACCGATACGGGCATCCGCAGCCTGAAACCCTCAGACGGCTTTGCGAACGTACAATCGACTTACGCCGAACCGATATTGAAGGCGCCATCGAAATCCATATTGGGCCGGATGGCCATATCCGCTGGCAAGCCGAGCGAAGTCGGGCAAAACGCTACTGGACTCGGGTTTTGAAATTGCCAAGCGACTGTCGGAACGACATTGACAACAAACCCAAGGAGTTCAATGCCCATGACTGACATCAAACGTATTGGCGTCGGAGCGCGTATGAGCGATGCTGTGATTCACGGCTCGACGGTTTATCTGGCTGGCCAGGTTGCCGAAGATACAAGCGCCGATGTAAAAGGACAGACCCAACAAGTACTTGATGCGATTGATCGTCTGCTTGCCGAGGCACACAGCGACAAGACCAAGATTTTGCAGGCGCAAATCTTCCTTGCTGATATCGGGGATTTTGCGGCGATGAATCAGGTTTGGGATGCCTGGGTGCCGCAGGGCCAGACGCCTGCGCGTGCTACCGTCGAAGCCAAGTTGGCTACGCCAAAGTATCTTGTCGAGATCAAAGTGATCGCCGCCTGCGGCGAATAACCCGCCGCTGTCTGGCGAAGTTCCTTCTTTATCTTGCGCAGGTCCCCTTATTATCGCCAGCCGGCCTGATCAACAAGTTTTACGGCAGCCGCTTGTCTTGCGCCGATGGTGGCGATCGGCAATCTGTCCGCCTTAAACGAGCCCATTGCATCGAGCGCAGGGTTGCTGATCTTCACCGAGGGGACTGTTGGCCATTCATTGTTGCCGTCCGCGAGCATTTGCTGCGCCTCATCGCTCGCCATAAATTCCAGAAAACGCATCGCAGCCTCACGATTTTTCGCATGCTTGACGATGCCGCCCCCGGTCACGTTCACATGGGTTCCTTTGTCGTCCTGATCTGGCCATATGAATCCCACTTTTCGGATCAACTCCTGATCTTCAGCTTTCGTTGAGCGCATGAGCCTCGCCAGATAGTAGGTATTGCTCAATGCAACACCACACTCACCGGTGGCTGTGGCACGAATTTGATCGGTATCGCCGCCTCTTGGCGGGCGCGCGAAGTTGCCGACGACGGCGCGAGCCCAACTTAAAGTGGCGCTTTCTCCGCGATGTTCGATTTGTGACGCGATCAGTGAAAGCATGTAGGGATGGGCTGCTGAGCGGGTGCAAACGGCCGACTTAAAGCGGGGCTCGGCAAGAGAGGCATAGCTTAGTGGCGGCTTATCGCCAAAACGTTGTTTATTGAAGACAATGATTCTTGCGCGTTTTGAAAATCCCCACCAAGCATAGCCTTGCGCTTCCTTTGTGGCGCGCATGCTCTCCGGAATTCTCTGTCGCAAGACTTCTGAATCGCTAAGCGCGAAGAGTCCTTCGGAGGCAGCGCGTGATAATCGGGCAGCATCAACAAGGACCAAGACATCTGCTGGGCTGTTGCTCCCTTCGCTGCGGAGACGTTCAAGCAAGGCCTCGTCGGCCGCTTCGATCCGATTGACCTGGATGCCGGTATGCTTGGTGAAGGTGGCATAAAGCTTGTCATCGCTTTGATAATGACGTGCGGAATAGATGTTGACGGCATTTGAAGACCAGGCCGCGGCGCTGATCAGATTCGCAAGCGTAAATGCGACGATAGAAATTAAACGTTGTTTCATCATGGTGTTCAATGAGGTTAATAAAAGTTATCGAGGGTTCCAAGGGGCTGGCCAAACGAGAACGAAGGCGATCAATTGGTCTGGTCGATCAAAATCGTCAAGCGCCTCGCATGCATCAGGCGCTCCGGATGCTGCATGATCAACGGATCGATAATAAAAGAAATCATTCCTATTTGCAAGTTAATGACTACATACGATGAATTCCGAATTAGATGGGTGCCCAATAAAAAATAGACGGCAAGTCATTACGCTTCTTGGTGGTGCGCTGCTGCTACAGAGCTGTGCAAGCATCGGCTCAGGTAGCGGACAGCGCAGCGGCGCGACCGGCGCTTCAAGCGGCAGTCCGGCGGACAACGCCGTCGGTGCTTCGTCCGGGTCAACCGCGGATCAGGGCCTGGCGCCTGCAGGGCCCGTAACAGTTCCCAGAGCGCCATGGGCGCTTGCGCTCGGCGGTGGCGCAGCGCGCGGGCTTGCGCATGTGGGTGTCATTCAGGTGCTTGAGCGCGCCGGGCTTGTACCGGATATGGTGGTTGGTACGAGTGCGGGGGCTCTTGTGGGTGCCCTTTGGGCAAGTGGTATGGACGCGGCCACCTTACGTTCGGTTGCGCTTTCCTTTGACCAGTCTTCGCTGGGAGACTGGGCCTTTAGCACGCGCGCGCTGCTCAAAGGACAGGCGCTCGCCGACTTCGTCAACCGGCATGTTGCAAATCGACCCATTGAGCGATTTCCGCGCCGCTTTGCAGCGACTGCGGTCGACCTATGGTCTGGAAAGTTGGTGGTGTTCGACCGTGGCAACGCGGGAATTGCCGTCAGAGCCTCTGCTGCCGTACCCGGCGTTTTTCAACCTGTACAGGTCGCGGGACGCGAGTATGTCGACGGTGGTTTGGCCTCGCCGGTTCCGGTCCGTATTGCCCGATCAATGGGTGCCAAGCGGGTGTTGGCGGTCGACATCTCTGCCAAGCCACAATTTCAGGCAACGCAAAGTCTTGCTGAACTGTTGATGCAAACCATCAACATCATGGGGGAACATCTCGGACAAGCCGAAATTGCAGAGGCGGATCTGGTGCTTAGACCGGAGGTTTTTCAGCGATCAGCCATCGACTTCAGCACCAGGCCGGAAGCCATCGCTGAGGGTGAAAAGGTTATGCTCGCATCGCTCGGGAAATGGCGGCAAACGCTTGGGCTAACGGGGTCTTAAACCGTTTAAGCCCGCGTTGCCTTGGCGCGTTGCGCCGCCTTCGCTTTGCGTTGATTCGGCTTTGTCGCGGGTTTGCCCTGATGAGGCTTTGCCTTTAATTTCGAGGCTTGCTGTTGGATGGCCGGGATCAGCGACGGCCTTGACGCAGGGCCTGAGGAAATCCGCTGATCCGAGACCGTCATGGCGGCATTCGGAAGCGGGCGCTGCTCCTCCAGATAGGCCTGCGCCGCTGCTGCTTGTCGTCGCCACTGCGCGCCAGCGAAAAGACCGCCGCCGCCCGCGCCTGCCATCGATGGCGATCCCGAGCCATGCGTTGGACCTTCAAGTTCATGCAGTGGCACGCCGATGCGTGCAAGCGTGCGATCGATCAACTGATCAAGCGCCGCAGGATCCTGGCTAGGAAGCTCGCCCATCACTCTTCGGGCACCGTCAAATCGCCTCACCCAATAGCGGTCGCCCATGGAATCGATTCGAATGGACTTTCCTTTGGCCGGGGCATGCACAAATTTGTCGTCGCCGAGATAAATGCCGACATGCGAGAACCCACGTCGTTGGGTATTGAAAAACACCAAATCGCCTGGAAGCAGATACTCCCTCCCAATGGAGGTTGCGGCGCGGCTCATTTCCTCGCTCTTGCGGGGCAAAACAAGACCCGCAGCTTCGTGAAAAACATGGCGCACGAAGCCGCTGCAGTCCATGCCGGTTTCCGGAAGATTGCCGCCCCAGCGGTAGGTGATCCCCATGAGCGACAACGCGCGAACAATCACCTCGGCGGGCAAGCTGATGCTCTCGGCGGACGGTCCATCCGATGCAAGATTAGCCTTGGCGCTGCCCGCAAATGCAAGCTGTAAGAGCAGCATGCAAAGCAAACTTGCGCTGTATCGGCATGCCTGGCGTGCCGCTCGATTAAGCATTTGCTCGGTCTAAGTTCTGAAACATGCGCGCAGGCTAAGGGAATAAGCCGCTGATGTCAAAGGTTTTGCGCCACAAATCCGCTTTCATTCAACTGCTTGGGTCCAGTCTTTCATGTGTTGCGCTCAGCGCGTCTAGCAATGGGTAATTGCGGCGGCATAATAGCCCTGTACGCCTATCGAGAGGTCTTGCCTATGGAAAGCTATGCTGCATTTCATCGTCGATCACTAGACGACCCGAGGGGTTTTTGGGCGGAGCAGGCCAAGCTCATTGCTTGGCATCAAGCCTTTGAGCAGGTCCTCGATGACTCGAGTGCACCTATCAACCGATGGTTTGTGGGCGGAAAAACCAATCTTTGCCACAACGCACTTGATCGCCATGTTCACGAGCGGGGCGAGCAAAAAGCGCTTGTGTTTGTCTCCACCGAAACCGAGGAGGAGCGGGTCTACAGCTACAGCGCAATGTTACGGGAGGTATGCGCGGTGGCAGCGATGCTGAGGGCCCAAGGCGTCGGCAAGGGTGACAGGGTGTTAATTTATATGCCAATGATCCCTGAGGCCGTCTTTACGATGTTTGCCTGTGCTCGCCTTGGTGCCGTTCATTCCGTGGTTTTCGGCGGTTTTGCCTCACACGCGCTTGCATCCCGCATTGACGATGCAGGACCTAAGCTTATCGTGAGCGCCGATGCGGGATCACGCGGTGGCAAGGTCGTGCCTTACAAAGGTCTTCTCGACGAAGCGATTGAGCTCTCGACGCACAAACCTGAGCGGGTGATTATGTTTGATCGCAAGCTTGCGCCGATACAGCTTGTAGCCTTTAGAGACTTGGACTACGCGCAGCTTCGAGAGGCACATCTCGACGAAGCGGTGGAAGTCACCTGGCTTGAGTCCAACGATACAAGTTATATTCTTTATACGTCAGGAACAACCGGAAAGCCCAAGGGCGTGCAGCGCGATGTTGGCGGTTACGCTGTGGCTCTTGCCGCTTCGATGCAGCATATTTTCCCTGGCAAGCCCGGTGAGGGTTACTTTTGCACCAGTGATATCGGCTGGGTGGTTGGGCACTCCTACATCGTGTACGCACCTTTGATCGCGGGCATGTTCACCATTCTTTACGAGGGAACACCGCTTCGTCCCGACGGGGGTATTTTCTGGCAAATCGTAGAACGCTATAAGCCGACGGTAATGTTTTCCGCGCCCACGGCGGTTCGCGTACTGAAGAAACAGGATCCAGCCCTGTTAAGACGCTACGACACCTCGTCTTTACGCGCGCTTTTTCTCGCGGGTGAGCCGCTTGATGAGCCCACAGCGCGATGGATCGCCGAAGGACTCGGTGTGCCAATCATCGATAACTATTGGCAGACCGAAACGGGCTGGCCGATCTTGACCATCGCAAAGGGCGTGGCGTCGGACCTGCCCACCAAATTCGGCAGTCCGGGATTGCCGATGTACGGTTACGACGTAAGACTCTTGCACGAGGGCACGGGCGAAGAGGTCGGCGCTGACGAAAAAGGCGTGGTGGCGATCATGCCACCCTTGCCCCCTGGTTGCCTGCAGACAGTCTGGGGCGATGATCATCGATTCCGTAAAACCTACTTTGAGTCGATCCCTGGGGTCATGGCCTATTCAACCTTCGATTGGGGCATCAAGGATAGCGATGGTTACTACTTCATTCTTGGCCGCACCGACGATGTGATTAATGTTGCCGGTCACCGCCTCGGAACGAGAGAAATCGAGGAGTCGATCAATTCACATGCATCGATTGCTGAGTGTGCGGTGGTGGGCGTGGCCGATCAACTCAAAGGCCAGGTGGCAGTGGCCTTCGCGGTGCTCAAAGATGGAACGCTTGCGCAGGATCAGCGCAGCCATCTCGCCCTTGAAGGGCAGATCATGAAAACGGTCGATCAGCAACTCGGGGCGGTGGCAAGACCTTCCCGTGTTCACTTTGTAACCGTACTGCCCAAGACCCGATCGGGCAAAGTGCTCCGTCGGTCGATACAGGCGATCTGTGAAGGGCGTGACCCGGGTGACCTCACGACGATTGAGGATCCCGCTGCGCTCGAGCAGGTACAACAATGCCTTCAGGCGGGGTATCAGGTGTAAAGTCAGCTAGGATGCGCGAACCGCGCAGGCCCACGACGCACAAAACGCGCAGGCGGGTATTGCGGCACGCCGAGGAGATTGAAGCTGGCACTTACAGGTTCTATGCGAAACCATCTGCGCCCGGGCGTTGCGCCCTATGAGGTGCTCGCTTGGGCTTTTTTGGACTTTGCAAATTCAGGCTACACGACTGTTGTGCTGACGGCCGTGTACTCGGCTTATTTTGTCGGGGTGATCGCAGGGGCTGCGCCTTGGGCAACACTGCTTTGGACCTTGACGGTCTCGGGCGCTTCGCTGCTTACCATGCTCGCGCTCCCAACACTCGGCATGTGGGCCGATCACGCTGGCGGCAAGCGCTTGATCATCTTCTGGGCGAGCCTGCTTTGCGGTCTGGCTACAGCGGCTTTGGCCCTGGTCGACAGCTCGGCGCTTTGGATGGCGGTTGCCCTGGTCGGGCTATCTAGTCTGGCCTTCAATCTTTGTGAAACCTTTACCGCAGCTTTTTTGCGCGAACTTGCCAAACCGAGTGCTTACGGTCGCGTATCAGGATGGGGTTGGAGCTTCGGCTACCTTGGAGGGATGCTCACGCTCGGCCTATCGCTCGCATGGGTCTTGCAGGCAAAGGCGCAGGGGCAGAGCGCCAGCCAGTTCGTCCCGGTCACGCTGTGGATTGTGGCAATGATTTATGTGGGGGTTAGCCTTCCCGCACTTGCGTGCTTGAAAGAGCGTCACCAAGTCGAAAGCGGGCAGAAAGCGCAATCCTGGGAGGGGGGATGGCTTCGACTTCGCGCATCCTGGCAACGTACGGCTGAGTTGATCGACCTCAGGCGCTTGCTTGGCTGCTGTGTTGCCTACCATGCGGGCATCTTTGTGGTGATTACCCTGGCTGCGGTTTACGCCGAGCAGGTCATGGGCTTTCAGCAGACCGAAACCATGATGCTCGTGTTTCTTGTCAATATTGCAGCCGCGCTTGGCGCCTTCTTTTTTGGCAGATTTCAGGACCGGATCGGGCATCGGCGTGCGCTTGCCATCACCTTGGTATCGTGGATCGTGATGGTTGCGATTGCGGTACTCGGTCAAAGCCGGGAGGCCTTTTGGCTTGCGGCCACGCTTGCGGGTCTGAACATGGGCTCGAGCCAATCAGCGGGCCGTGCGATGGTCGCTCAACTTGCACCGCTCGGGCGCCAGTCGGAAATCTTTGCGCTTTGGGGCTTCGCCCTGCGGCTCTCAGCCATACTCGGTCCGGTTTGCTACGGATTGCTTGTCTGGCTCACCGATGGACAGCAGCGCGTTGCCCTTGGCTGTGTTGGACTTTTTTTTCTGCTTGGTTTGTGGCTCTTATCGAGCGTCAACATACAGCGTGGTACGGACGCCGCCATGGCTGGCGAGACTTTTCGCGAAAAGTTCTAGGGAAAAGCGCCACGAGTCGCGACAGGTTTGTTACATTGCGCTGCATGGGCGCGCCCGCCGGTCCGTCCTTATTCAATCAAACAATGGGAGAGTTGTACATGAAGCAAGTGAAAGCAGGCGTAGCGGCCCTGGCAATTGGCTCGATAGCCGTTTTCTCCGGTGTTGCCCATGCTGGAAAGACCCTTGATGCAGTCAAGCAGCGTGGTCAGTTGATTTGCGGTGTGAGTACCGGTCTGCCCGGTTTTTCGCAGGCAGATAGTCAGGGAAACTGGGCTGGGCTTGATGTGGACGTGTGCAAAGCTGTTGCTGCCGCCGTACTAGGCGACGCGAGCAAGGTCAAATTCGTACCCCTCACGGCACAACAGCGCTTTGCAGCGCTACAGGCCGGTGAGGTCGACGTGCTGTCGCGCAACACCACCTGGACCCTCACGCGCGACGCCTCCTTGGGCATGTTGTTCACAGGCGTGACCTACTACGATGGCCAAGGTTTTATGATTCCTGCAAAAGCGAAAGTGAGCTCAGCCAAGGGTCTCAAAGGTGCAACGGTCTGTGTTCAATCCGGTACCACAACCGAGAAGAATTTGACCGACTTTTCCAAGTCTAATAACCTGAATTTGAAGCCTGTCGTGTTTGAAAAGCTCGAAGCTGCCAACGCGGCTTATTTCGCCGGCCGATGCCAGGCTTACACCACTGACGCTTCAGGCTTGGCAGGTATTCGTGCCAAGGAAGCGAAAAATCCAGAAGAGCACAGGATCCTTCCTGATCTGATTTCGAAGGAGCCACTTGGCCCCTCAGTTCGCCGCGGTGACGAGGAATTTTTTACGATTGTGAAATGGACCTTTAATGCCTTGCTGGAAGCTGAAGAGTACGGCGTAACCCAAGCGAACGTGGACCAAATGAAGTCAAGCACCGAGCCACCGGTTCAGCGCCTGCTCGGGACATCAGAAGATATGGGCAAGCTTCTCGGTCTTGATAAGGAATGGGCTGCTCGGGCGGTGAAAGCCGTTGGCAACTATGGCGAAATGTTTGATCGCAATGTCGGTGAAAAATCAACGATTAAACTGCCCCGAGGTTTAAACAACCTCTGGAGCAAAGGTGGGCTGCAATACGCACCGCCGTTGCGCTAAGTCGGTTTGTCGTCTACCGCTGGAGACTAGTCCTGCTCAAGCGCTGAGCGGCTGGTCTCGCGGTTCCGATTTGGCGGCCGACCTTACTGCTCATGATGGTTTTTTGATTCGCTATGGATAAAGCTGCGATTCAATCGCATCGCTCGGCGCGCACGGCTGCTGAAATGGTTTCAGCAAGGCCTGCGCCCCCTGCGGTCTCGTCATGGTCGATACAAAGTGAGGCTTTCAGATCCAAGCTCTTCCAATTGCTATTAATTCTGCTATTGATCGCGATAGGAGCTTATCTTTTTCATAACACCACCGAAAACATGCGCCTGCGCGGCATTCAAAGCGGTTACGGTTTCTTGCTGCAACCCGCTGGCTTTGACATTGGTGAAACCATGTTTGCCTACGACTCGGGTAATCCTTACTGGAAGGCGATTCTTGTTGGCCTGAGCAACACCATTCGGGTGGCCTTCCTGGGAATTTTGTTGGCAACGCTTATCGGTACTGCCGTTGGCATTGGGCGTTTTTCAAGAAACGCACTTTTGCGCGGGCTTTGCCAGGTCTATGTTGAGTTTTTTCGCAATGTGCCTGTATTGTTACAGTTGTTGATGTGGTATCTCCTGCTCACCGAAATGCTGCCTGCGCCCAATGAGCCCTGGGTGTTTGGCGCAGGCTTTTACTTGAGCAAAGGCGGCATCAGCTTTCCCTTGCCCCAGTGGGCTTTCGGTCACGCAAGCGCACTTTTTGGGTTTGCATTGGGGCTTGTTGCTTTGTTCTATTGGCGACGCCGGCAGTTCCAGCGTTTTGAGCGAACTGGTGAGGCACCGCGTCTGTGGTTGCCGGGCCTCGCGTTGCCCTCGTTGGGAACCTTGCTGGGATGGATGATGGGCGGTGCACCGACTGAGATGCGCTACCCGGAGATGGGCGCTTTTGCGATCGATGGGGGAGGAGCTTTAACGCCTGAGTTTCTTGCGGTTTTAATCGGGCTCACGCTTTACACCGCAGGTTTTATCGCGGAGGTGGTCCGTGCGGGCATCCAGTCAGTACCGCGCGGACAGGGCGAAGCCGCGCAGTCGCTCGGATTGTCTGCGGCGCAAGAGATGCGTTTGGTCCTTCTGCCTCAGGCTTTGAGAGTGATCATTCCGCCCCTCACCAGCCAGTATCTCAACCTCACTAAAAATTCTTCGCTCGCTGTGGCGATTGGGTATCCGGATGTGGTGTCAATCTTGAACACCTCGATCAATCAAACCGGACGTGCCGTGGAATGTATATCGATCATCATGATGGTGTACCTCACGACATCCCTGAGTACCTCAGCGTTTATGAATTGGTACAACGCCCGCGCTGCGATTCAAGAGCGATAAATCTTGAAGTCCCTTCGGATTGAGAACGCAAGAGGACCATCCCATGGTTCGCTATAAGGCCGAGGTGTTTGCGCCGGTAGCAGCTCGCGATGCGCCGAGACGCGATCAGGGCATTTTGGCAGGCTTGCGCAGGCAGCTTTTCGGGAACTGGTTCAGCACGCTCACGACCCTTGTTTTGATTGCGGTGTTGTTGCAAACCTTGCCTGACTTTATCGCCTGGGCGCTGATCCATCCGGTTTGGACACCGGATGCCGCGCTATGCAAGCAAGCAATGGGAGAGGGTGCCTGTTGGGGTGTGATTGCTGAAAAGTATCGCGTTATCATTTTTGGCTATTATCCCCATGCTGAGCATTGGCGTCCTCTGATTGCCACCCTGCTCTTGCTCGCCTTGTTGATCGCCAGCTGCACGAGGGCGCTTTGGCGTCGGTGGCTGGTACTGCTCTGGTTACTGGTGATGGTTGTTGTTTTTGTGATCTTGCGCGGTGGCTGGTTTGGGTTGAGCGCTGTGGAGACCGATCGATGGGGCGGTTTACCCCTCACGGTTTTGCTTGCCACTTTGTCGATTGTTGCTGCCTTTCCTTTAAGCGTGATTGTCGCCCTTGGCCGGCGTTCTCACATGCCGGCGATTAGCGCTGTTTGTACGGTTTACATCGAGCTTATTCGCGGCGTCCCGCTGATCTCAGTGCTTTTCATGGCCTCGTTTCTTTTTCCACTGTTGATGCCAGCCGGTACCAAAATCGATGTGCTCTTGCGCGTTTTTATTGGCATTACGCTTTTTGCTGCCGCCTATATGGCCGAGGTAATCCGCGGCGGTTTGCAGGCTATTCCGAAGGGCCAGGTCGAGGCTGCGCAGTCACTTGGCATGGGTTACTGGCAAACCCAAGGAAAAATCGTCTTGCCTCAGGCACTCGCGATGGTGGTTCCCGGTGTGATGAATAACTTTATTGGTATCTTTAAAGATACCTCGCTGGTCACGATCGTGAGCCTTTACGAACTCACCGGGGCACTGGGCCTAGCGCTGAATAGCGATGCCGACTGGCG
>DENJ01000077.1:15396-19405 GCA_002359635.1 Burkholderiales bacterium UBA2647 | reverse complement strand
TTTTTCATGCGCCAGATGCAAGGCGGTGGTAAGGGCGGCGCTTTCTCCTTCGGGAAATCACGCGCCAGAATGCTCGATGAAAACAACAACCAAATCACCTTTGCCGACGTTGCAGGTTGCGACGAAGCCAAAGAAGAGGTGCAAGAGCTTGTTGATTTCTTGCGGGATCCGTCGAGATTTCAAAAACTTGGTGGACGAATTCCACGTGGTGTTTTGATGGTCGGCTCGCCGGGTACCGGTAAAACCCTGCTTGCTAAAGCGATTGCGGGTGAAGCCAAGGTTCCTTTTTTCTCGATCTCAGGCTCTGATTTCGTGGAAATGTTTGTCGGCGTGGGTGCGGCCCGTGTCCGCGACATGTTTGAAAACGCCAAAAAGCAGGCGCCCTGCATTATTTTCATCGACGAAATCGATGCGGTCGGTCGTCAGCGCGGTGCTGGCTTGGGTGGCGGCAACGACGAACGCGAGCAAACGCTCAACCAAATGCTGGTTGAAATGGATGGTTTTGAGACCAACCAGGGCATCATCGTGATCGCTGCAACCAACAGGCCCGATGTACTTGATCCCGCCTTGTTGCGTCCTGGCCGATTCGACCGTCAGGTGGTTGTGCCCCTGCCTGATATCCGCGGACGTGAGCAAATTCTCAATGTCCATATGCGCAAAGTCCCGATTTCTCAGGATGTGAAGGCNNGACATCATCGCACGTGGCACGCCTGGCTTTTCGGGCGCTGATCTCGCCAACTTAGTCAACGAAGCAGCGCTTTTTGCGGCGCGTCGCGCTGCAAGGCTGGTTGAAATGATGGATTTTGAGAAAGCCAAAGACAAAATCATCATGGGTGCCGAGCGACGCTCGATTGTGATGCCTGAAGAGGAGCGCAGAAACACCGCCTACCATGAGTCGGGCCACGCGATCGTTGCACGGATGCTCCCAAAGACCGATCCAGTGCACAAAGTCACTATCATCCCGCGAGGTCGTGCACTTGGTGTCACCATGCAACTGCCCACCGAAGACCGTTATTCGATGGATCGCACACGCATGTTGAATATGATTTCGATGCTCTTTGGTGGTCGCATCGCCGAAGAGCTGTTCATGAATCAAATGACCACCGGTGCGAGTAATGATTTCGAGCGTGCAACGTCGCTTGCACGCGATATGGTTACCCGTTACGGCATGAGCGATGTGCTCGGCCCGATGGTTTATGCCGAAAACGAGGGCGAGATATTCCTCGGGCGTTCGATCACCAAGACCACGCATATGTCGGAAGAGACGATGCGTAAGGTTGATACGGAGATCCGCAAGATCATCGATGATCAGTATGGTGTTGCGCGCAAAATCCTCGAAGATAATCGCGACAAAGTCGAGGCCATGACGAAAGCTTTGCTCGAGTGGGAAACCATCGACGCAGATCAGATCGACGACATCATCAATGGCTTGCCACCACGTCCGCCCAAAGAACCGGGCAACAACAAGCCAAGTGCGCCAAGCGGCACCAATGGTCCGCAAGTTCAACCCACACCAAGCGATGTGCCGGAGGCGCCGGCAGCTTGAACAAACCCACTTTCAGCCCACATGCTTAGGGTCATCCCACGTCCCTAGGGCCAGCCCACTTTCTTTTGTGGTGCCATTGATGCTTGAGGTGATGGGGGTCATGAATCTGACCCCCGATTCGTTTTCAGACGGCGGGCTCTCAAGCCCCGATGAGGCGCTTGCTAAAGCCCTCAAGCTCGTTGCCGACGGGGCGCACTGGATTGATCTTGGTGCTGAGTCAACCCGCCCCGGCGCCAAGGCGGTGTCCGAGCGCGGGGAGCTCGATCGCTTGATGCCGGTCTTAAGGCGCTTGGCGCCGCTTAAGCAGAGGTTGGGTTTTCGTATCTCGGTCGATAGCATGAAGCCCGCCGTGATGGCAGCCGCCCTCCAAGAGGGCGCTGACATGCTCAACGACGTTAATGGCTTTCGCGCAGAGGGTGCTTGGCCGATCGCCGTTCAAGCGCCTCGAATTTGCCTGATGCACATGCAAGGGCAGCCTGCCAGCATGCAAGATGCGCCGCATTATCCCGAAAGCGAGGGCGGTGTTGTGGGGCTTGTGAGACGTTTTTTCGAGGAACAGCTGCGTTTGGGTCTGAGCCATGGTCTTGATGTCAACAGGGTGGTGCTCGATCCCGGGATCGGTTTTGGAAAGCTTTTTGAACACAACCTGGCCTTACTTCGATCATTGGGTTTATTATCACGATATAGCTTGCATGACGGGTCATTGCCGCTCTTAATTGGCCTATCACGCAAGCGCTTTATTGGTGAGCTAACGGGTAAAGCGATTGCAGAACGCGATCCAGGATCAATCGGTGGCGCGCTTGCGGCTGCGAGTCTGGGCGCATCGATGCTGCGTGTTCACAATGTGGCTGCGACGGTCGATGCACTGAAGGTTTACGGCGCATTAACGGCGAAGAAGCATGCCTGAGGAAACGAGGCTTCAGGCTTGGGAATCCACGACGCTGGCAAGCGGGCATGCATAAGATGGCAAGCGGGCATGCATAAGATNNGGGCATGCATAAGATGACAAGGGGGCGTGCAGAAGATGGCAAGGGGACAGGCATAAGATGACGAGGCGCTGGTTTGGCACCGATGGTGTGCGCGGTCGGGTGGGTTCTTTACCGATGACTCCTGAGTTTGTATTGCGGCTCGGACAGGCGGCGGGCAAGGTGTTGCTGCAAGCGCATGCTGGGCTATCGGGAGCGCGGGCGGGCCGCAAGCCTGTGGCCTTGATTGGCAAGGACACGAGGCTTTCGGGTTATATGGTTGAAGCGGCGCTTGAGGCGGGCTTATCCTCGATGGGCGTGGATGTGCGCTTGGTGGGCCCCCTGCCCACGCCTGGCGTGGCCTACCTTACCCGAGCACTTCGTCTCGATGCAGGTATCGTGATTTCAGCCTCCCACAACCCCTATGAGGATAACGGGATTAAGTTTTTCTCGGGTGAGGGCAGCAAGTTGTCCGACGCGGTTGAGGCGCAAATCGAGTCTTACCTGCACAGCGATTCGATGAATCATCCCGATCTGTCTTGTGTGGCGGCGGCGGACATGGGCCGGGCAAGAAGGATCGATGACGCGGCAGGCCGCTATATCGAGTTTTGCAAAAGCAGTTTCCCGCAACGCTTTGACTTAAAAGGCGTCAAGATTGTGGTCGATTCAGCACACGGGGCGGCCTACCATGTTGCCGGCCCTGTATTGCATGAACTCGGCGCTCATGTGATTCGAATCGGCCATGAACCCGATGGCACGAATATCAACCTCAACTGCGGTGCCACCCACCCCGATGCCATGCGCGCCAAAGTGATCGAAACAGGTGCTGATTTAGGGATCGCTTTAGACGGTGACGCCGATCGTTTGATCATGTGTGACCGAAGCGGTCGTATTTTCAATGGCGATGAATTGCTTTGGATCATGGTGAGCGACAGAGCCCGGCGTGAGGTCATTCCGGGTGTTGTGGGCACCCTGATGAGCAACTTCGCCATTGAACGGGCGTTTCGGGCGAAAGGCATCGACTTTGAGCGCGCGAAGGTTGGCGATCGTTATGTGCTTGAGCGGCTTCAGGCCCGTGGCTGGTTGCTGGGTGGGGAGGGCTCGGGGCACCTGCTTGCGCTTGATTTGCACAGCACCGGCGATGGCATCATCAGTGGTTTGCAAGTGCTCGCTGCGATGGTGGATCAGGGTAAAGATCTTGCTCAACTCTGTTCCGATCTCGTCCTCATGCCCCAGGTCTTGATCAATGTGCCAAGCCCTGTTGGCTTTCAGCTACAACATCACGAGCCGCTTCGTGCTGCACTTCAAGCGCTTGAGCGTGAGCTTCAAGGCCAGGGGCGCACGCTTATCAGACCCTCAGGTACCGAGCCGGTTGTTCGGGTCATGGTCGAACACCCTGACGAGGCCAAGGCGCAGGCCTATGCGCAACGTCTGGCAGCGAGCATAAGCTGAGGAAGCAGGTTAGAATAACGGGCTCGGGGTGTAGCTCAGCCCGGTG
>DENJ01000077.1:0-15367 GCA_002359635.1 Burkholderiales bacterium UBA2647 | reverse complement strand
GGCCTTCTAAGCCGTAGGTCGCACGTTCGAGTCGTGCTGGGCAGGCCAGCACGAACGAGCCCTGGGCCGGGGATTGCTGATGGCTTTCTCAGCTCGCGATGTTCTTCGGCATGCCTCGGCGTTGCTCAGCGTTCCACGGCATGCCTCGGCGTTCAAAGCTTGCGTTTTTCCGCCGCATCGTTTGACGTCGATAGGCTCAGGAACCTACAATCCGCCTTCCTCAGTGGTGGCCGTAGCTCAGTTGGTAGAGTCCCGGATTGTGATTCCGGCTGTCGTGGGTTCGAGTCCCATCGGCCACCCCACCACCATTCGGGTACGTATTGGACTGATGTTCTACACCATGTACCGCTCACATGATTAAGCTGCACGCTGGGCGCGTTGTCTAGGCAACACCATACCCCAAAACCATACCCCCACACTGATGTCAGCTGCCACCACCGTGATTTGCTGTCCGGCCCTCGATGATCAGTCGATGGAGGAACTGGTGCGTCGTGTGCGCTCCTGGATTGGCCCTTGTCAAATTTGGGGGCAAGAGGATATCGGCAGCATGGCGCACAACGCTGATCGGCTGCGGGCGGTTGTTGAAGCCGTGGGTCCGATACAGTGGGTGGGGTCGGGCATGGGTGCTGCGCTCGGCTACTGGTTGGGCTGTCGGCGTGAAGGTGCGATCCGACAGGCTGAATTGTTTGACCCGTTTTTGGGCTTTAACGCGCCCTTTTGCCATTCAACCCGTTCCGGGCGAGGGATGTGGGCCAGTGTTGCGCTGGCGATAGCACGTCATGAATGGGGTTCGATGCTTGGTTTTTTGCTACCGTCGCCATCATTTGCTGCGCCGCGAAAACACGATCTTTGGCCTTGTCAGCGCTGGGACGAGATTGCCTCCTACACAGATTCGCTGGACTTCGTCGAGTTGAGCGTGCACTATGGAAAGGGCACAAGGCTTTGGCTTAATCGTGCCGATCAGGATTTGCAGGCGGATCGCGCGGCCAGTCATCTGCGCGCGATGAATCCGCATGCCTTGGTGGAAATCGACCAATGGCAGTCAGGTTCATTTCCTGATTTGTTGGTGGAAACAATGGGGGCTAAGGGATGGGTCTAACCGGCACGCTCACCGAGACCGACTACACCGTCATGTTGGTGTTGCTTTTGCTTTTGTCGGCGGTTGGTCTTGTCTGGCTTGGTGCATTTTTGCAAAAACGCAACGAAAAGCCGACTGCTGAAGCGCTCAAGGCGGGTCCAGATCCAGGACTCACAGCAGGCAGTATGCCAAGTTTGCCGCCAACAACGGCCGAGCAGGTCGTTAAACGCATGGAACAACACTTAAGCGAATTGCAAAAGCAACTGAATATGGATTTGGCGCAGCTGCAGTCCTCAATGGAGGCGGATCGAGCCGATACCGAGCGCCATGTGGCGAGGGTACGCGACATGGCAAGCGAACATCGCTTAACGCTCACGCTTTTTGAACTCTTCGAAAGTCTGAAAACGCTTCCCAAAAAGGGTTCAGATGCGCAGGCGATCGATCGGGCCTGGCATGGCCAAGTCGGTATCGAGCCCGATGATGTGTTGCTGCCAAGTGAGGACAGTGACCCTTGGAAGATCTACTTCAAGCTCGAGGGTATCTGGTATTTGCTGAGGGTTCTTGAGAGGAAGTACAGCAGGATCGATTATTATGAGATCACGTTGCATGACGAAGATGGAAGGCTTTTGGCTGAAGTGCGGGCCCGACCCGATGCGAGTCGTGCCAAGCTTGACAAGGAGTTTGTCTCAAGTTTGCATGTCGGGCCTTGGCTCTCAGCCTTCATTGCGCTGCGTTTGCGAATGGATCATCGGTTGCAAAGAACATTAATGGAAGCGGCATCAAGGGATGTGGATGCTATGAAGCGCAGCTTCCGCATTCTGCAAGTGGGGAAGAAAGTTGAAACTGCCAGCGATTGATTTACAAGGAACACTGGGCAAGGTCCCGGTGTTGTCGAAATTCATAAAGCCCAAAGCAGGCGCGTCTGCTTCCGGTGCTGCGAAGGCGAAAGCTGCGCCTGCAAAGAGCCATGAGCAAGAGGTTCAGCAGCGCCTTGATCTCACCATGAAAGGTCTGGGCGGGCTTGCGCTGGTGCTGGTGCTTTTTGCGCTTTACAGCGTTTTTGCGCAAAACGGCCTCAACAAGGCGATCCACACTGCTGCGCCTCCCATGGTTGATCTGGCCGAACTCGCGCCCGCCGACGGTGGCAAACATGGCTCGGGCAAAGCTGATCATGCCAAGGAAGCCAAGGCCGCAAACAACGCCAAGGTTAAGCTCCCCGAAGGGACCGATCCGCGGATCGACTACGCCTTTGAGCAAATCGCGAATTTTGAAAACACACGTTCAGAGGCCGTCTTGCGCAGCACGCGGGCTAATGTTGCCGGGGTTGCCCCAGGCAGTGTTGCTGCGAGAGCAGGCTTTCGGGTCGGCGATCTGATTTTAAGTGTGGATGGCGAAGAGGCAGGGTTTGTTTGGGATGGCTTGCGCAAGCTTACCGCGGCAGGGAAGTCGGCGGTCTTGCTCGAAGTGCAGCGGGGTAATGAGGTTTTGCGCGGCGAATTGGTGGCGCCCGACGGCGAAATGATCACTTCCTCCAACACGGGATTGCTCTTTGAGATCCCCGAAGGCTATCGATTCATCGGTGAAAACGATCGGCGTGAGCTGCGCAGCGGTTTTTCACGGGCCTACATGGAAGGCCTGGCGGGCGACGAAAGGCTGGCTTATGCGACAAGTCTTGCTTTATTGGGCGGCAATCTGGTCAAGCGCGGTGTGGAGCAGGCAGCAGTAAAGCCCGCCGATCAGATGTGGCTTAAGACCGAGCAAATCCTCGCTGATCATCACAACAAGTTTAGCAAAGCGCTGGCCCACCACGGTACGGTGCTCGAGTCGATGCAAGCGAGCCTGCAGGCCGGTTTTGTGAAAATCGGCGCTTTGCTTGTGGCGGCTCTTATTGCGGGCCTTGCCGCGCTCGCAGCCGCGCTTCAACTGAATAAGCATGTGAGTGATCAAGGTCTTGCAGCATTGCGTGCGCAGTTTCAGGGCCTGCGTTCGCAAATGGATCAACTCGCTCACGCGAGTGCAACGCCAAGTCCAGCAAGCCGTACTGACAATGCGGCCGCAAGCCGCATGGGGATGAGGCAGGGGGCCGCTGCCGGTGCGCGAGCCGGCGAAAGCGTGAGAGCGCCTGAGCGGGCAGGCGAGTCTAGCCCCACCGAGGCTAAAGGATCTGCCAGCGCTGCTGCCCTTGGGGCTGGCGCTGCCGCTGCTGCAGGGATGTCGCTTGCTGAACTTGCAGCGCGCGTTGCGCTGTCTGGCGATGCCGATGAGGATAAGAGCGCTGAGCATGATGACGATCCGATGCCGGCGTCGGAGCAGGCTGAGGATTCGCACACTGCAAACCCTGGCGTGCAAGCGCCTGAAGCCGCGATGGTTGAGGCACAGGGCGAAGCTCATCTTGCCGCCGAGGCAAACCGCGCCGCGGATGCAAACGGCGCCGCCGAGGCAAGCTCCGATGCAGCGCCTCAGGCGGGGGCAGCGTCAGAAGCGCTGGTACTAGCTCAGGGCGAAGCCTCCGACCAAACGGGCGCTACGGCTGCCGAATCGGCTGCAGCTGACGCTGCGGCAATACCGCAAGCTTCGACAGCGACGATCGCTGAGGGAGCCCAAAGCGAGGCTTCGCCCCTAGCGACGGCGGTCAACCCGAACGCCTCGAGGACTGGAGACGGTGCAAGCGCCTGATGCCCGTGAGCGCTTTATGCTTGCGAGCTTCGGGCAAACGCGCTGCGCGATATCGTTGGGGCAGATCGAGAGAGTCATTCGAGGACCACGGGTCCAAAGCTGGCCCGGGAATGGTGCTGTCCAAGGCATTGTTCGCGCCGAGGGCTGGCTGGTTTGGTTACTCTCGCCTGGTCAGGTCTTTCCCGAACTAAACCGTAGTCAGGGCGCGGGGGACTGGCTCCTCGTGCTTAAAGCAGCAAGTGGCCTCACACGCTTGGGTGTCTTAGCTGACTCGGTTAGCGGACCGGTGGCCAATCCCAGCCTGGGTAAAGTAAAAATACTTCATCACAAACGTGTTGAAGATCTCGATGAGTTCATTGCATGACTGGTTTCTTGGGTCGTTTGAAGACCTTTTCCTCAAGCTTCTTACCCTGGTTTTTCCGCTATGGCGTGTTTCTTAGCCTGGGATTGGCGATGGTGGTTGGCGTTGCTATCGGTTCAAGGTATGAGCGCGAGTTTCGAACAACGCTTGAGCAGGGTTTTCAGCAACGTGTTGAACTCGGTGATCTAGCGTCTTCGGTGCAACAACTCCGTCGTATCCTCGAAGCGCCGCGTGCGCTCGACCCTGGCTTCGTTGGCGGCCTTGTGGAACGTATTAAGGAAGTCGAAGCAAAATCGAAAGCGCAGAGCGACGCCGGGCGTGTCAGTGATCTCACACTTCCGAGCAAGGAGCTTGCCGCCATTGTCGGTATGCAACAGGGCTTTGAGCGTCTCACCGCGAGCACTGCGCAACTCGAGCGTGCCTACAACTTAAAGCTTACACTTAAGCCCTTGGAGGCAGCCGATCTGCCGGCGATTAAGCGCGTGTCAGGCGCCTTGGACGCTTATGTCGACGCTGCCAATGCGCTGAGAAATGCAAGAAGCGCCGCTGCGGCACTGCCAACCTTGCGCGATGCCACCATGGTGCTCGGGGAACACCTTCCGGCAGCCACGCTTGAGTCGCGTCGTAAGACGGCGCCTGCCGCATGGCGGGACATCCTGGCCTTGTTGCCTGCTGAGCGAGGTGATCTGGTTGACCGCTTGCTCGCCGATGGACGTATGCTTGATGAGCTTCAAGCGCAGCGCGGGCGGGCGATGTCAAGGCTCGAGCAGGTCGCTGCAAAGGTCGATAGCGCTGAACGCATGCTGCTGCAGTCGCGCTCGGGCGGGGGCTTGCTTGTGGTTGCCGCAATACTGACTTGGGGCGGCGTGGGTGTTGGCTTGCTTGGGCTTGCCTATGCGGCATTTAGGCATTCTGGTTCAGCGCGACGGGACGAATCGGCGGCGTCCTCGGATGTCGAATTGATGGTGCCCCGAAGTGTGCTTGCCGAGGATGCTTTCGCGGCGGATCAAACAAGAGGCCAGGGCGGGCTTGAAACCGCAACCTTTGAAAGTGCGAGTCAACAGGCGGAATCCCTGGTGTCGGCACAACTTGCGAATGCGATTGCGGGGCGCGACCAGCCCTCAGTTAGGGAGCTTTCCTTATCGGATCGGTCACCCGATCAGCTTGAAAGGGGCGAGGCGGCGTCGGCGCAGTCGGTTCGCGCACTTGCCGAAGTTGCTGTTGAAGAGTCGATCGAAGCCTTGTCCTCGGGTTACTGGATTGCCGCAGGTTCGATGGCTGAACGTCGGGTTGCTTTGCTTGACCGGCAGTCCGATCAGCTTGAGCGTCATGTCAAGGCGGTCATGGCCGCTGCAGAAACGCTTGCCGGTCGAATTGATACCGTGGTGCAAAGCCTGCAGATCGCGCTTGAGCACACGGCGAGCGCCGAATTGCAGAGTATCGAACAGATCAAGCGGCGGGTTGACGAATTGCAATCATTGGCCTTGAACCTTTCCTTGCAGGTGACTGGGGGGGAAAGTGCCGGGCCGGTGCTTGACGATTTGGAGCGTTTCAATGCTGAACTTGAGTCCTTAACCGCCGTGCTCAAGCAGTTTGGCGAGCCGGCTGCCAAGGAAGCAGCTGTTTCGCGTCGACTGACCAACTCGCTCGATGAGGGTCGAAGAATGATTGCCGCAGCGGAGACCTTAAAAGAGCGCACCGAGACGCTTTTTGAGGACGCTCAGCGTTTTCGCCGCCACAGCGAATCGCTTATCCGCGGCATTCAAGAGGGTGCCGTGGCGGATCTACCGGTGTCTTACATACGCGGCCGTCATCAAACCTCTTAGACAGACGGTTGCTGCGCGCTCATGAATGACCGACCCGATGAACTCTTTTTGATCGACGTCGATCAGGAGGCCAAAGAACTCGCGCAGTACGGCGCAGGTGCCGCTGAGCTCTCGTCCGACCGTCTGACCGCCTCGCTGCATTATGTTTCCTCGCTGCTTATCTCAGTGAATTTGCATGCTCATGCGAGTTTTGCATCAAGTTTCGCACGCGGAGCCAAACGCATGGAAGAGGGCGAGGCTCGACGAACCGCGCGTGATTTTGCCGAGATTCTCCGGCGAGGCATTGAAGCAATTCGCAGCGATAACCAGAGCGATCATGATCAGGATATCCCCGAAAGCCTTTGGGAGCGGTTGCCGGAGGCCTTTCGGGTCGACGCGGCGCCCGCCTCATCGGCGCTGCTCGACCTTGAACGATCCGATCAGACCAAACCGCGCTCCGGTTCAGGGGTTTTTGAAGACGCGGCAAGGACGCTTGCAGCTGCCGATGAATTCGCGGCTTTGCTGCGAACCCGATCGCTAGCTGCCACGGCGGTTACTAGCCCGGCGTCGCATGCTTCCGGGCTATCGCGCGACATCTCGGATGACGCTGATCGCTTCGCGCCCGAGGAAAGCAGCGAGCCGCCAGAGATTGCTGCGGCTGCAGGCAGTGTGGCCAAGGTCGATGAGTGTTTCCGGCGCGCAGTTCGGGTTGCTGAAGGCGATGTGCAGGTATGGCCGCCCGGCATGCAAGCCTTGTTTGACGCGATCGATGAACTCGATCGGATGCCGCTCGAAAAAGCCCTGCCTTGGCAGGTCCAGCTGGTGGGCGGTGCCGAAGCGAAAATTAGCGCTCAGCTCGCCGAGGCGCTTGGCAAAGCGCTCGATCAGGCGCGCCTGCGCGGCGAACTGGAGGCCCTTGCCGATGCGATGGTTGTTTCACACACGCTCATCCTCTCGTTGCAATGCGAAGAAGCGCTCAACCCGACCCCGCTTGCCCGGTTTGCCGCCAATTTTTCGGGCCGGCTTGAGACCAGTGATGGCGATAGGCGAATTCGTTTGACGCTGCCAGCCTCAAGACGCCTGCTAAGAATCGTTCCATTGCGACTCGGCGAGGACTGGTTCGCAGTGCCTTGGGCCCAATTCGTAGGGCTGGAAGAAGCTGCGCTCGGCGACACTCGAAGCGTGAAGGTGTCCCTTGGCAATACCCCAGACCGAATTCGCGTGGACGAAGTCGGCTTGGTGAGCGTTGGTGTCTGGTATGAGTTACCCAAACCGCTCAGGCATAGGGACCGATATCGCGGCATCGCGCTGGTTTCACGTGGCAACCCCTTACCGGTCTTCGGTTGATGGGAGGCTGGCTTTGTAGGGGAGGCTGGCTTTGCAGGTCAGGTAACGTTTATCGAAATCGGGTACGGCATGGCCTTGTGCTCCTAAGCATCGCGCTCAGTATCGCGCTCAGCATGCTGGCTGCAACAGGCCAGGCTCAGGCGCAAACGCCAGTTGCAACAAAAGCTGATGAAGGGCTGATGTCTCAGCAAGCCATTGACGGGGCCTGGGAAAAGGCGATCGAGGCAGCGATTGCCGATCAGTCCGCGCTTGAGGGTCGGCCTTTTAACGTGAGCCTGCCCGAAAAGCGCCCCCGCTGGCCAGGATGTCGCGCCCCGAGGGTGCAGGTTAACCCTTCATCGCGGCCGGTTGGGCGAATTTCGCTTTCGCTGCGTTGCGAAGCGCCTCGTTGGCAGGCCGCGCTGCAAGTGTTCGTGAGCGCACGTCGCTCACATTGGGTTACGACACGGGCCTTAGCCATGGGCACAATCCTCAGCGAAGCGGATCTTGTCTTGACCGAATCCGACTGGGGAAGTCTTTCGGAAGATGTGGTTACTGAGGCAGATCAGGTCCTCGGCCGGACCTTGAACCGAAGTCTTGGCGCCGGCCAGGCACTGACCCTAAATTTCGTGCGTCAAACAGCCGTTATTAGGACAGGAGAGAAGATTCGAGTCCAAATGACCGGATCCAATTTCACGGTATCAGGGGATGGGGTTGCGATGCACCAAGGCGCAGTCGGCGAAAGCTTGCGGGCAAAAATGGCAAGCGGCCAGGTTGTGACAGGCGTGGTGCTTCGCGCCGGACTGATCGAAGTGCGTGTTGACTAAGTCGTTATTTACGGTTTTTTTGGTTTCTAGAAATATGGTCGCGGGAGTTTGAGATGAAAATTCAGTCAGGCATGGGCAGTTCAATCGATACACTTCGTCCGCAGGTGGACGCTAAGCCTGCCTCGAATGTTGATGCCACCAAGCAAGCTGGAATCGCCCAAGCGACCGTGAAAGTTGTTCAGGAAGCGCTTGCCAAGGCGGGTGCTGCGGGCTCGATCGCCCCTTCGGCCCAAGTCTCGGTGGACGGCGCAAAGATTGCTCGCTTGGCTGGTGCTGAAAAGGCCAAAGACAGCGACAAACTCGATACCGCTAAACTCGACGCGCTCAAAGAAAGCATCAAAGACGGTTCTTTCGAATTCGATTATGGTTTAATTGCTCGACAGTTGGTTGATGCTGCGGCTCAGCAAAAAAGCTCGCGTCGCGGTTAACCCTCATCGATCTCGGGCGTCTCGATGATGCTTGAGATCAAACTTATCTCATTACTAAAACGATGGTGCTTGCGTGAATTCACTGATGGAAGTACCGGTAACCGAGCAAGATCTGGTCGAATTTATTGTTTTTGTTGGCGAATGTATGGCGAACCAACGTGCCTCGATTGAAAAAGGCGACTGGCAACAACTGAATCATGTTGTGCCCAAATTGCAGGAAGCCTTGCTCGTGATCAGTCGATTCCCAGGCGGTCTGGAAGGTCTCAGGGAGCGACTCGAGAATCTGCCTGATGATCAACGCCAACGGATCAACCATTTGATGGAAGCTGCCTCGGTCGACCGTCGGGTTGCCGCCGAATTGATCAAGATCAATTTGCATCGATTCAGCGCCCTCAAAGCGCTTCATGAGAACACGGTTTCGGATGAAACCTACGGCAACGAGCATCGCGCAATTAAGCCTGGTTCACGGCTCTCAGCCCGCGCCTGAAAAAAAGCACGTCAAACAGCCTAGATTCAACCCGAATCAAAACACGTCAAACAGCCTAGGTTCAGCCCAAATCCCAGCCTAATCAGGCTTGCTTTCTTCCTGCTCTTTTGCCAGCATGCCTCGCAGACGCACGAGCGCCTGGGTGTGTAGCTGAGAGATTCGACCAGGCGTGAGTTCCATCACATAGGCGACTTCCCGAAAACTCAAATCCTGCTGATAGTGCAGGGCGAGCACCAGTCTCTCACGCTCAGGTAGTTCCTTGAGCTTTGTCTCAATGCGGCCCGCGAGTTGCTTTTGTTGCAAGGCTTTGGTCTGGTCCGCACTCTCATCGATCACATCCGGTAGTTCGTCATCAACGACCGTGATCGACATGGCCGAGTCAAGTATGGCGAAATAATCATCGATGGACATGCCCAGATGAGAGGCGATCTCGTTATCTTCCGGCGGGCGCCCGAGCACTTGTCTTAACTCCTCTGCGGTTCGCTCGACTTGCGTGAGCTTGTCGCGCACATGCCGAGGAATCACATCTTCTTCGCGCAGCGAGTCGTAGATCGCGCCCCGGATCCGGGCTTTAGCATAGGTCTCAAAGGTGGCGCCAGGCTTGGGTTCGTAGCGGTTGATCGCATCGAGCAAACCCATCATGCCTTCTTGAATCAAATCATCGAGCATCACATTACGGGGCAGACGCGAGGCAACCTGCATCGCAATGCGCCGAACCATCGGCGCATGCTGCTTGAGCTGCGCCTCAACGCCGAGCGTGTCGCTACGACCATAGCCTCTGGCGCGCATGCTCAGTGGCAGGCCGATCGCCGCAGCAGAAAGTGATCAAGTGCGCTGACGCTCATGTCGCCTCAGCGTTTGCGTTATGGTCTTGGACCACGCCCTCAGGAAAGATCTTGCCCGCCATCATCCTGTAGAGGCTGGCTGGGACCAGCATTGATGCGTCCTCGCCTTCGGCGCTGGCAAATTGCATGGCGCGAACCCAGCCCTGATGCTCAAGCGGCTGATCCATGAGTTCATAGGCGCGCTCTTGCAATGTGTCGAATGAGGCCTGCCCGGCTTCAGCCGATCCACCGCCCACCGTCAATACAGGAATCGGATCGCCGCCAAACAAAACACCCAGTTCCTGCACCATATGAAGGCTACGGCTGATCGCCTCGTCGTCGGTGCCTGAGATCAGGATGTACTCCATGTCGTCTGCAAACAATTGATGGGTGCCCCGATGGGGATCGGTACTGGCAACGATCACCACATCGATATCGATCCCAGCGGCCTGCAAACGCTGGGCGAGCGTGGGCGGCCTGGCTTTTTTGTCTTCCTTGGCGCGACGCAATTTGGTCGCCACGCAATACCAGAGCCGATCACCGACCGGTTTTACGACCTTCTCAATGCCGATGGAACCTGCAAACGCCTGGCCGAGATCGTAGCGCACCGGAAAAGGCGTGCCACCGAGCAGATTACGGTTGGTGAGCGGTACCTCATCAACAAGCAAGACCCGTTGCCCGGCCCGACGCAGGGCGTTGGCAGCACCAAGCGCCACCATCACCGTGGGGTCACCAGGTAGTGAGGACACCAAACACCAAACGCGGGCAAATCCTTCGCCAAACAGTTGGCGTAATCCAGCGGCCTGATCGCTTGATCCTAGACCGGTAGTGGACGTCTGAAGATCAGTCATATTTGCTCGTCTTTCTTTGCATGTTGAGAAGTTAGCCTCAAACCAAAACCCATGATCTTGTCTGTTTTTGTTGCGATTGTCAGTACGCTTGATCCTGGATTTGCTAACTTCATCGCCGTTTTGCCCACTCGGAGATGTTATCAGCAATCATCGCGGGCACCATCTCGTCTTCGGGCTCGAAATCGGCGGACATCGAACGTGGCTGAAGCGATCGATGCGCAAGATATCGAGGATCGGCAACATGCAAATCCTCGGGTACTTGCTGGCCGTTGCCGATAAAAAGCAGCGGGAGGTCGTGACGGATCAGACAGTCGACTGAAGGCGCCAGACTCATCGCTTCGTCGACTTTGGTAATCACGCATGCTTTGATCCCGCCGTTGCGACCTTGTGAGTGGGCCTGAATCACGTCTTGCATGGTTTGAAGGCTGGTGGTGGCGGACATCACCAGCAGGCGTTGCGCTTGCTTGTAGCCGTCTGAAAGCACCTTGAGCTGCTCGACCATTTTCACATCGCGCTGGCCCATCCCGGCTGTATCGATCAGCACCACATGAAACTTTTCGAGTTCTTGAATCCGGGCGGTTAAATCCTCAGCATCGCGAAGCGCCGTGACGGGCAGGCCGAGAATTTTGCCAAAAACGCGCAGCTGCTCTAGGGCCCCGATTCGGTAGGTATCGGTCGACAGGAGCGATACCGATTTTCGGCCGAAGCGCATCACGCAGCGTGCAGCGATTTTCGCGACGGTCGTGGTTTTACCCACGCCGGTGGGTCCGATAAAGGCAAAAACGCCGCCCTCATCAAACAAGGACATCGGATCGATGGTGCGCATGCGCTTAGCGAGCGGTTGCGTGAGTGCGCTAAACACGGAACTGTCTTCGTCAACGTCGCCGAGTTCTTCGAGCAAGGAGGTCGCCAGGGCGGGCGAAAATCCAGCGGCGAGCAAACGCTTAAGCATCTCGGCCCGAGCGGGTGAGACTCCTTTGAGTTGATTCCAGGTGTTGCCCGCGATATGCGACTGCAACAGGTGCTTGACCTCGCTCACCTGGCCCATCAAACGCTCAGCAAGATCGCTCAGGGCCGGGTCTGCGGCGGCTGCAGCCTGGGCCTGCTGCGCAGCATCGGCGGCGGCTTTTGCTTGCGCTGCGGTTTCTTGCTGCGTCTTGGCAATCGAGACGCCGGGCTCTGAGCGAAAATGGGCAGCTGCCATATCAGGCGAAAACACCGGCGAACCGTCAAGGTTTCGCATTGGCCGATCAGCAACGTCAGCGATGATCAACTTGTGGTTGGCGGTTCGAATCGCGCTATCGGAGCGAGGTCTTAGGCTCTCGGGTCGTGGGTGGCGGTCCGCACCACTCGAGATACCGACACCGGGATCATCATCGAAGGAGCGCAGGGTCGGCTTGCTGAATTGGGCTGGCGGCACCTGGCTGCGAGCAGCCGCCCTGGGCGCAATTTCCTTAAATTGATCCTGCGCCATGGCGATGATCTCAATGCCCTCATCGACTTCCCGGTTCGAGAGCAGAATCGCGTCAGGTCCGATGGCCTGCTTGACCATCGAGAGGGCTTCGGTGGCGGTTGAAGCGACGAAGCGCCGCGGTCCTGTGCCCGCACTGCTACTCACTGGCTAGCCCCCTGACGTGAGCAAATCACCCGGTGAAAAGACAAATCGGCATCCACAGGCATTTCGTTCATACCGAGAACAACGGCCTGAGGCCTCACTTTTCTGGCAATCCGTGACAAGGTCAGCCTGTTGCGAGCTGAAGCAACAATGACGGGCGGCAAGCCAAGCGATTCCATATCATCAACGACGGCTGTCACTTCGCCTTCGTAAAAACGCATCAGGCCTGGTTCGATCGCACCATCGGGGGCCACCGGCAAATTGCCGACCGCCTGCTCGATGATTCGCTCAAAGTCGGGGTGTACGGCCGCTACCCGGATCGAAGGCGCATCGCCAAAAACTTCTTGTACGATCGTGCGCCTGAGGGCAAAACGAAGCGGTGCAAGCAATTGCAAAGGTTGAGGATCCTTACCAGCTTGTTCGGCAGCGACTTCCAAAACCGTGCGGAAATCGCGAATCGGTATGCCTTCTTCCAGCAAAAGTTGCAGCATTTTCTGAACCACCTGCAAAGACACGTTCTTTGGCACGGTTTCTTCGACCAGTTTCGGGAAGCGGGCGCGGAAATGATCAACCAGATCTTGCACCTCCTGGCGGCCCAATAACTCATGGGCATGCATACGCACGATTTGGTCAAGATGGGTGGCGAGCACGACCGAGGGTTCGACCACGGTATAGCCTTTGGCGAGCGCTGAATCACGCTGGTTGGGATAAATCCAGACAGCTGGCATCTTGAAGGTGGGATCAAGTACCCGAACACCATCGAGATGGGCGGGCTCTGTTGCGGGCTCTATCGCTAAAAAACGGTCGGGCAGGATTTGGCCTCGGGCGACTTCGGCGCCGAAAATCATGAAGCGGTAGTTTTCAGGGGGGAGTTGCAAGTTGTCGCGAACATGGACCGAAGGAATCAGGAAACCAACTTCAGCAACAAACTTTTTACGAATCGCACGAATACGCTTGATCAGATCAGATTGGTCGCCTGCGTCTACCAGACGAATAAGGCGATAGCCAAGCTCAAGTGACAAGGGCTCGACCACCGGCACATCGCTCCAATTCACTTCCTCACTGGGCGCCTTGGCTGCGGCCTCAACAGTCGCCACGCGCAGCAGTTCAGCCTTGGCACGGCGATGCAAGGCATAGCCGACCGCGGCAAAAGCCACTGCAAATGTAAGAAAGGCAAAGTGAGGCATCCCCGGGATCACACCCAAGATGCCTAGGATGATGGCCGCAAGAAAGAGGGGAAAGGCCGAGGCGCCGAGTTGGCTGGCCACCTGTTCGCCGAAATCCTCATCGGTTGCCACCCGGGTCACCACCACACCAGCGGCTGTCGAAACAATCAGCGCGGGCACTTGAGCGACCAGACCGTCGCCCACGGCGAGCGTGGCGTAGGTTTCAAGTGCCTTCATAAAAGGCAGATCGAATTGCAACATGCCCACGGCGATACCGCCAAGCAAGTTGATGATCAGGATGATGATGCCGGCGATGGCGTCGCCACGCACAAACTTGGACGCACCATCCATGGAGCCGTAAAAATCAGCTTCCTGGGCAACATCAGCCCGGCGCCGCTTGGCTTCATCATCACGAATAATGCCCGCATTCAAATCAGCATCGATGGCCATTTGCTTACCGGGCATCGCGTCCAAGGTGAATCGAGCAGAAACTTCGGCCACGCGGCCAGCGCCCTTCGTGATCACCACGAAATTAATGATGGTGACCACGATAAAAACAATCACCCCAACCACATAGTTACCGCCAACAAGCACCTGGGCAAACGACTCGATCACCTTACCTGCTGCATCTGGACCCGTATGGCCTTGCATCAACACCACCCGGGTGGAGGCGACGTTGAGCGAGAGCCTCAGCAGCGTGGTGACCAGCAGAATGGTGGGGAAGGCCACCATATCTTTAAAAGACTTCAACTGCAGCGCCGTGAGCAGGATGATCATCGACACGCCGATATTGAAGGTGAAAAAGATATCGAGTGCCAGCGGCGGCAAGGGCAAAAGCATCAAGCCCAGTACCAACAGCACCAGCAGTGGGGCCGCGATCTGAGAAATCGGGATGCTCGAGAGAGCGTTTGCTACCAGTGCGCGCATAAAGAGAGATTAAACGAAAAATTCATACTGCCCGTAAGCCCCAACATGGAGAACACAAAGTCTAGTTTCCAGCCCTTCGATGGCATCCCTACTTTAGAGGGGGTGTTGTTATTTGGGGGCGATGTCGACGGCCAAGATCGTGTACCGAATGGCAGGTTGAAGCATGGACTTTTCGATGTGTCGACAAAAAGTCAACCCATCGCTAATCTTTTTTTTAAATGTCGCCGTAAACTGGCTATGGACGCGAAACTGTCAGCCAAAACAAAACCCGCGAACGCTTTGGCGAGCGTTGCGGGTTTTGAAGTTGAGAACGACGCTACCTCGGCAAAGGTAGCAGAGATCTCATCAAGCCTTCTGGCTGACCAGCATGCTAGACAAATAATCAATCGTCCGGGCCAGTCTGAGCGCTTCCTCACCAGGAATCTGGCGCACAGTCTCGCTCGATTGCGGGTCGACAACACGAATCACAGCCTTCCCGCTCGACGAATCAACAAAAATATTCAAATCACGACTCATGGACGATACGAAGCTTTGAATCTTGTTGGCGGCAGCTTCGACCGTCTCTCGACTTACTTTGGCGGTTTCTTGGACACTCGGAGCGTTAACCGTACGCGCCGCGGTGATCTGCTGAGCAACCGCCTCGGCTTGGCCAGAGCGGGGTTGCGGATTAGCAACCACGTTCGGCGTGACCCGATTTGCGACGCTGGCTACGCTTGGCATAGCTGCGCTGACAGAAGCAGTGCTACTCATGGCATTCTCCCCATTGAACGCTTAGGAAACAATCTCCCTAAATCACTTCAAGAGAGCCAAGACAACGTTGGGTTGGGCGTTAGCCTGGGACAACATTGCAGTAGCAGCTTGCTGAAGAATCTGGGTCTTGGTCAACTGAGCGGTCTCGTTGGCGTAGTCGGTGTCGAGAACACGGCTACGAGCAGAGCTCAGGTTTTCGTACAGTGCGCTCAAGTTGGCAAGGTTGTGGCCAAGACGGTTAACTTG
>DENJ01000070.1 GCA_002359635.1 Burkholderiales bacterium UBA2647 | reverse complement strand
GTGACCACCATCAAAGAAGACGCCGCAGCGCCTTTTGCAGGGCACACCCCAATGATGCAGCAGTATTTGCGCATTAAATCCGATTATCAGAACGTTCTGCTTTTTTATAGGATGGGCGACTTTTATGAGCTCTTTGGCGACGATGCAGAGCGTGGGGCAAAGCTTTTAGGCATCACCCTCACAAGCCGTGGCCAGTCAAACCAGAAGCCGGTTCGGATGGCAGGTGTTCCTGTGCATGCCCTCGAGCAATACCTGGCCCGCTTGGTCAAGGCAGGCGAATCAGTTGCGATTTGCGAGCAGATCGGCGACCCAGCGACCAGCAAAGGACCTGTTGAGCGACAAGTCCTTCGCGTCGTGACGCCAGGCACGCTGACCGAAGCGAGTCTTCTGCCCGAACGCGAAGAACGATGCCTGGCTGCGGTGACGAGAAGCAGGGAACGAGGCCAGGCCGCCCTCGCCTGGATGTCGCTTGCCTCGGGCGAGTGTATGTTGTGTGAGCTTGCTTGGGTGGCGTTGGCCGATTTTCTTAACAGCATGCAGTGTGTTGAACTCCTGGTGCCGGAAAGCTTGCAATCACCACTCATCGATTCGACGCCTCAGAGCATTGTCATCAAAGCCTTGGCTGATTGGCGATTCGAGCCTGAGCGCGCGCAACGCAAGCTCAAAGAACGCCTTGGTGTTGCCTCGATGAAAGGTTTTGAAATTGGTAACGAACCCGAGTTACAGAGCGCAGCCTATGCCTTGATTGAATATGCCGCAAGCAACAGTGGTTTTAGCGATGACGCGATGCTGCCCCATCTGCAGTCCATTCGACGCTGGCGTAGCGAGGCCTATCTCACCCTTGATCAGGTTGCCTGTCGAAATCTCGAACTGATCGAAAGTCTGCATGGCGGAACAAGCCACTGCCTGTTACAGCGCCTCGACCAGTGCAGAAGCGTTGCAGGCTCGCGCCTGATGCGGCAGCGCTTGCTTCATCCGGTACGTGATTGGCAAGAGATTGCGCTAAGGCAGCAGCAGGTCAGGGCCCTTTTAGCCTTGCTCGAAGAAAGACTTTTCGCACCACTTGATGCGATGGTTGATTTTGAAAGGCTTGCCACACGCATCGCCTTGGCATCGATCAAACCCCGCGAACTCGCTGCCCTGCGCGATGCGCTTGAGGTCCTGCCACGGTTAAGCCTCATGCTGCCCGCGGCTTTTGCAGCAGAGCGCGACGCCCTAAACATTGATCCAAAGCTTTTAACCGATCTCAAGGAGCAACTGCTTGATGAACCCGCGGGCCATTTGCGCGATGGATCGGTCATCCGCGATGGTTTTGATGCGGAACTCGATGAATTACGAAGTCTAGATCGTGATTGCGATCAGTACCTGGCACAGTTTGAGCTCAAAGAACGCGAACGCAGCGGTATCGCCAATCTAAAGGTTGCCTTTAACAGCGTTCATGGTTTTTATATCGAAGTCAGCCAAGGACAGCTTTCAAAAGTGCCTGAGGACTATAGACGGCGACAAACCTTAAAAAATGCAGAACGGTTTATCACGGCCGAGCTGAAAGCCTTTGAAGATAAAGCACTTTCAGCAAGAGAGCGGGCTCTTATTCGTGAGCGTAAGCTTTACGAGGCGCTCCTTGGCAATCTGCTCATACATATTCCTGCGCTGCAAGCTGCCGGGCAAGCGATTGCCAGGATTGATGTTGCGCAGTCCATCGCCTCGATTGCCCTAGCTTCTCAATGGTGCCAGCCTGAATTCAGCCAAGGTCAGATGCTCAGCATTGAACAAGGCCGCCACCCCGTACTCGAAACCCTCGTCGAGAGTTTTATCGCCAACGACAGCGAGATGCATGCGCAACGACGCTTGGCCATCATCACCGGGCCCAATATGGGTGGCAAGTCCACTTACATGCGGCAAATGGCGCTCATTGTCCTGATGGCGCACTGTGGCTTTTTCGTACCTGCGAGGCGATGTCAGCTTGGGGTCTTCGATCGGATTTTCACCCGCATTGGGGCTAGCGACGACTTAGCCGGCGGGCGGTCGACCTTTATGGTGGAGATGACCGAAGCCGCAGCGATTTTGCATCATGCGAGCAAACACTCTTTGGTGTTGATGGATGAAATCGGACGGGGCACCTCAACCTATGATGGTCTCGCGCTTGCCCGGGCTATTGCTGAAGCGCTTGCCCATACCAATCAAAGCCTATGCTTATTCGCAACCCATTACTTTGAACTCACCAGCCTCCCGCAAAGCATCCCGGCGGCGTTTAATTTGCACCTCAGTGCAGCCGAGGGTCGAGGTACGATTAAGTTTTTACATCAGGTTCGGGAAGGTGCCGCAAGCCGCAGCTATGGCATTCAGGTTGCCCGCCTTGCAGGCTTACCGTCAAGCGTCACGCGAAAAGCGAGCCAATTGCTTGAGGCACTTGAAGAGGCATCAAGGGAGCGGTCGATTCAACCCGATCTGTTTAACACGATAAGCGATCCGCAAGCTGCCGAAACCGGCAGCGAAACCGAAGCCTTTGAAGCAGCGATACGCAATACCCTGCATTCGATCAACCCCGATGAGATGACGCCTCGCGAGGCCCACGATTTGCTCTACGAATTAAAGCGACTCAGCAAACAGCAAGCTTAGTCGCCGAGCGTTGCGCAAGCTTCGATTTCATCCGGGGTCGCTGGCCAAATGTCCAAGACCTCAATATCAAATCGCAAGCCCATGCCAGCGAGCGGATGATTGCCATCGAGCACGGCAATCTCATCAGTGAAATCCGTAACCGTATAAAGTAGCCCATCACTGGTTTCACCTGGCAGCCCTTCAAAACTCATTCCCGCCTCAAGCGATGAGGGAAGCAAATCGCGCGACACCAAATGAATCAGCGTTTCGTCATAGTCTCCAAAAGTGTCGCTCGGCTCAAGATACAAAGACAGCCTTGCGTTCACCTCAAGACCCTCTAAGGCTTGTTCGATCTTCGGAAAAAGGTCTTTTTGCACCCCGTATAAGTAGACCAGGGTGCGAGCCTCAGGTTCAATGGCCTCCGCGAGGCTATCATAAATTCGATAACGTAAACTCACCCATTGGCCGCAGGCAATCTGCTTATCGTCGCTCAAAAAAACCTCCCTGTTCCATGGTCAGTGAGCTTGCTATGCTTCATCGTTCGAAACAATGACACCGCGCATCAGTCAACCTCGTCATGAAACCACCTGCAACAATTAGAACGACACCGGACGCTTTCAGCGCTTGCGAACTTCACTGGGGAAAAATCAGTGTAGCCCAGTTTCTGAGCCACTATTGGCAACGAAAACCGCTTCTGTTGCGAGCGTTCGTGAGCCCGTCATCGGTCGACTACCCGCTTCAAGAGCTGCTGGCGCATGCTCAACGCGACGATATCGCAAGTCGCCTTATTCGACGTCGGAACAGCGACTGGTCCATGCGCGAGGGACCAGTTGACCGTCGACCCAGTTTTCGCAGCAAGCATTGGACTGTTTTGTTACAGGGCATGGACCGTATTCATGATCAAGCTTATCGCTTACGCATGGCCTTTGATTTCCTGCCTCATGTGAGAATTGACGATGTCATGATCAGCGTGGCCTCAACGGGCGGTGGCGTCGGGGCCCATCTGGACGAGTACGATGTTTTTCTGGTCCAAGGATACGGCCGCAGACGCTGGCAATGGGGCTATCAGACAGCGCAATCATTTCAGCCTGACAAGCCACTGAAATTGTTACAGCAATTCAGGCCCCAATTCGAGGCAGTACTTGAACCAGGCGATGCCTTGTATTTGCCACCACGCTGGGCCCACGATGGTATAGCGCTCGAACCCTGCAGCACATGGTCCGTTGGATTTCGTGCGCCATCGCGGCACGAGTTCCTGCAACACTTTTTAATTGAGGCAGCTGAGTCGCTATCAGGCCCGAATCCACGCTTTCAGGATATCGGCTTGCGTGCATCGAGACAGGCTGGTCGAATTCCTGAGCGCCTTGCCAGAGCACTCGCACAATGGGCCTCAGACTTTCGCAGCGACAGGCGAATCATTGCTCAGGCTCTAGGCCGTTATTTGAGTGAGCCCGCAGCAAACACCTGGTTCGAAGGGCCGCGAAAAAAGCTAAGCAAACACCATTGGTTGAAGCGCTCATTAAGTGTTGGCATCGCTTTACATCCGGCGAGCCGCATGGTCTACGATAAACGCGAGACATGGCTCAACGGCGAGCCATTTGGCGCACCAAACGCTTTGCTACGAAAACTTGCCGACCAGCGCTACCTGACCGGAATGCAGCTTGAATCGCTATTCAGTGGCCCCTTGCCCGCAACCTTGTCAAATGCCCCTAATGTGCAAAGTAAACTTGTCACCGGTCTGCAAAATGCAAGCGAGTGCAAGAAAACTGTGGAATTTCAGCAACTAATTGGACAGTTATTTGCCTGGTATCAGCTAGGCTGGATAGCCTTTTTCGATGAGAGGCAGTCCCAACAGCTATAATTCGAGCTTGCCTGCACTCGTTTGACCTGGCTAAGGTTCGTCAGTTTTGTTTCGAGGCAGACTGCCATCATCCTCGGACAGCAGTTTTACCGATTTATTTGTCGTAACGAAAGGAAAACACATGAAGAAGTCGCTCTTGATCGCATCGCTTTTGGCTCTTGCCCTGGCCGGTTGCCAGAAGAAGGAAGAGGCAAAACCCGCAGAAGCCCCTAAAGCTGAAGCGCCTGCCGCTGCACCTGCAGCGCCTGCCCCTGAAAACAAAGACGCAGCAGCGCCAGCGCCCGAAAACAAAGATGCAGCCGCACCTGCTGCTGCGCCTGCTGAGCCTGCAAAGAAGTAATCAGTACCCCGGGTTCATCCTGAGCCTGACGCTCGGGATGTCTGGACAAGCCGGCCAAACGCCGGCTTTTTTGCTATCTGCGCTTTACGATTTGCCAGTCGAAGCCATCATCCTGCTCGGCGATGATTAATCGCTCTGAAAATGACTGACCGAGATGCTGGTGCAGCGTCGAACGCACGCGATCCGGATGATTGTTTTGCCGACTCAAGTGGGCAGCAACCACACAGGGCATTGTTTCTGCATCGATTGCTGTGAGAAGCTTCGCTGACTGAAGATTCGACAAGTGACCCCAGTCACCGCCGACACGTTTTTTCAGGGCAGCGGGGTAGGAAGATAGCTCAAGCATGTCCACATCATGGTTCGTCTCGACCACGAGGGCGTCCAGATGCTTGTAGCGTTCAATCACATGGCGACTTGCATGACCGAGGTCGGTTAACACGCCCAGTCGCAGCGGCCGCATACAGGATTCACCACCGAGACTGAAAATGAATTGGACAGGTTCGCTGGCGTCATGAGGCACGGCAACGGCCTCCACCGTCAGACCATGCAAGGCGTAGCAGGCCCCCGGCTGTAAGCGACGATAGGGAAATGAGGGTTCACCCCCCAAGGGCGACTGCAGCAAGGGCCTTAGCGTTCCAAAGCTGCTCCAAAGCGGCACCTGATGCTTGGATGAAATGCTGGGGGCCTTTCCCAAATGATCACCATGCTCATGGGTAATCAAAATCGCATCAAGCGAGGCAATCGAAAGGCCTCGATTGGCGAGCCGATGTGCAAGCTCGCGCTCGGAAAATCCGCAATCCAAAAGCAGGTGTCGATCTCTGCCCTCGTGCAACCAATGAAGCAGCATCGCATTGCCCGCGCTGCCGCTCCCAAGACTGCAAAATCGCATCAGCGCAGTCAGCGCAATTGTTCTTGCAAAAGCTTGAGCATGCTCTCAGCAACAAGTTGCCCTTCGTCACCTTTCAGTCGCTGACCTTTCGGATCGAAAATATCAACCCTGGCAAGCTGATCTTTGGCAGTGACCTGCATACGGTACTGCTTGGGGGCTTGCCCCGCGCTTGACCGAAAAATCGCAGTCAATCCCGACATAAAGCTTCGCTGGGGCGCCTCACGATCAATACCTGGATCGATATAGCGAACATAATATATACCTTGACTCCGATCCCTGTCTTCAACCGTGAACCCACCACGATCCAAGGCCAGACCTACCTGACGCCAAGCACGATCGAAGTTCAGCGCAAGTTCAAGCGAGGAACCCTCAGCATCACGCCTTAGCTTCGCTTGTGGGGTATCGGACCCTGCTTCGCGTCGCAAGCCTTGACCCGGGCCCATCGTGGCGCGAGGGCCAGTGGCCTGGGTGATTCTTTCATCGGCCTGCGAGGCAGAGTCACCAAACTGAATCAACAGTCGGCGCAAGAATTCGATTTCGAGCTCGGTTTCGCTTGGCCTGGGTTGCCACTGCGTGCGAACACCATCCCGATCGATAAGAACCTCTTGCATCCCTCGGTGGCTGATAACAATTTCGGTGCTGTTGCCCCTCGTGTCAAGGCGCGTGCGGTACTTATCCCGTTCACCGGAGGAGTAGAGCCCATCCACGATTCGGCCAATGGTGCGACGAATAATATCCTGCGGAATTCGCGCACGATTCTCAAGCCAGTCGGTTTCGAGGATCCCGATATCGCTGCGATCGACGATAAAAGTGAATCCATTGTTTTGCCAAAAGCGCTTCACAATCGGCCAGGCCTTATCGATCGGTAAATCAACCACCAAAATCAGGCGCCCTCCCCCTTCCTTTTCAATGCGCGCGCCGGTGACTGCGGGCAGTACACCCCGATCGGCACTTGGCCCTGATCTTGCGGCTTGGAAACCGCTGAGCGTACGGTCGGCTGGACGGTCAAAGGCAGCGTAGCGGTCACTGCCAGCGGGCCGAATAAGATCAGGCGGAACCTCGAGCGAAGGTCCTTTGCTTGCACCTTTGTAATCCACCTTATTGAATTCACTAAGTCCATCAAGACTTGAGCAAGCCGATAAGGCGATCAGGCTTAGGAGCAAAAAACCGGCTGGCAGCTTGCGCTTCAAGAAAATACTCCCGACTGTTTTAAAGCATTGAGCACCACCTCATGATGGCCCGCGGATAAAGGCATCAGGGGGAGGCGAATGCCCGGTTTGATTCGCCCCATCTGCTGCAGAGCCCACTTCGCCGGAATCGGATTCGCTTCGACAAAGAGCTTAAAGTGCAAAGGAAGCAACTGGCGATTGATCGCGAGCGCTTCAGACCACCGCCCAGACAAGGCAGCATCGCAAAGCTTTGCCATCGCTGAAGGCGCAACATTGGCAGTGACCGAAATCACCCCGTGACCGCCCATGGCCATTAAAGCGAGCGCTGAGTCATCATTACCGCTATAAACCGCAAAATCGCTCGGTAGTTTCGCCAGTAGATCACTCACCCGGGGGATATCGCCGGTTGCATCTTTGAGTCCGATGACACCGGGTAGTTTTGCGAGACGAAGGACCGTGTCGTTGGACAAATCAGCAACTGTGCGGCCCGGCACGTTATATAAAATAACAGGCAACCCACCCTCTTCGGCGATGATTCGAAAGTGCTCATACAGCCCCTCTTGGGTGGGCTTGTTGTAGTAGGGCACAACTTGCAGGCTTGCTTGAGCCCCGATTTTGCTGGCAAAGCCTGTGAGTTCCAGAGCCTCACGGGTTGAATTGCTTCCGGTGCCCGCGATGATCGGCACGCGTCCTGCGGCATGACGGACCGCTTCTTCAATCAACTTGCAGTTTTCTTCATGATCAACCGTGGGTGATTCACCGGTGGTACCGACTGCAACGATCGCCTCAGTACCGCATGCAATGTGCCAGTCGATGAGCTGACGATAGCTATCCCAATCGATGCTGCCGTCTTCATGCATCGGTGTGACAATGGCGACAATGCTTCCCTTGATCATGACTTACCCCAGAAAGTGGAAATTCTAACTGAGCCACAGATGGCCGCTCGACGCAAGCCCGGGCTTTCGCGCATAAAGCCGCTGCATCCTGGCTACAGGCTCCCCTTGTTCATTCACATCGACGACATCCTCATAGGCCATGATCGCAAGATGACAGGCCTGAGCCTTCGCAAGCAACTCGCCCGGTTGGAGCAAAAAAGCAGCTCGCCTGGGCCGCCCTAATTGCTCATGACCTTGAGCAAAGGTCTCATAAATTAAGCTTCCACCCGGCGCCAGGCATTCGAGCATGCCGATCCAACTCCGCCGATGCAAGTAGTTGCAAACCACGATCGCCGAAACCTGATCGACCCCATGGATAGACAAGGCACGCGCTACTTCGCCCATGCTGTCTTGCCCTTCCAAATCGATCCTCAGACAGTGCAATCGACCGCCATGCGCCCTTGCATCGGCTGATTCACGCAAGGACGCCAGCGCCTGCTCATCATGATCGAGTGCGAAAACCTCCCAACCCCGCGCAAGTGCCAAAAGACTATGTCTCCCGGCGCCGCAAGCCCAATCCATTAAGCAGGCCTTTTCGCTAGCCGTTGCGAGCCTGTGCTGCAGATGCCTTTGCACCCATGGCGATGCCTCGCCTTGCGCTTTCAGCATCATGAAAGCAACGGACCTCAAACCCAGCGGGGTGATAGGCCCATGGCTTCACGAACTTCGACCATGGTTTGTTCGGCTGCAGCAGCGGCGATTCTGGAACCGGCTCGCAAGATGTCATCCACATGATCGGGATGCTTCACAAAGGGCTCGGCGCGCTGATAAAAAAGCGCTTGCTCGCGCTGCACGGCTTCGATGACGGGTTTTTTGCAATCGATGCAGCCAATCGCTGCACTGGTGCAACCCTCGAGGACCCAGTCGCGAACCGATGTTTCGCTATAAATCTTATGCAAATCCCATACCGGACATTGTTCAGGATCACCAGGATCACTGCGACGCACCCGGGCGGGATCGGTGGGCATTTTGCGGATTTTGCTCTCCAGTTGTACGGGGTCGTCGCGCATGGCGATCGCATTCCCGTAGCTCTTGGACATTTTGCGACCATCGAGTCCCGGTAGTCGAGACGCCTCTGTCAGCAAAGGCTGGGGCTCCAGAAGTAATTGTCGGCCCCCGCCTTCGATCCAACCCGCCAAGCGTTGCCGGTCCGAGCGGGTCAAATATAAATGCTGAAGCAAACGCCTCGCCGCATCGCGCGCGTTTACGTCCCCTGATTCCAACCAGCTCGCACGAGATTTCTTTAACGCGGCGATATCGTCCGCGTCGAGCTTTTTCAAACAGTGGCCCAGTCTCTGATCGAAGTCCGGCTCGCGTCCAAACAAATGATTAAAACGTCTGGCCACCTCCCGGGTGAGTTCAACATGCGGCACCTGATCGTCGCCAACCGGTACCCAAGAGGCGCTGTAAATCAAGATGTCAGCCGCTTGAAGCAAGGGATAGCCCAAGAAGCCATAGGTCGTAAGATCCTTGTCGCTCAAATTGGCTTGCTGATCCTTATAGCTTGGGACGCGTTCAAGCCAGGCTAGCGGCGTGCACATCGACAAGAGCAAATGCAACTCGGCGTGTTGGGGCACCTGCGATTGCACAAACAGTATGGAGCGCTCAGGATCGACACCCGCCGCAAGCCAGTCGATTACCATCTCACGAATGTTGGTTTGGATGACTTCGGGCGACTCGTAATGGGTTGTCAGAGCATGCCAGTCGGCCACAAAAAAATAACTTCGATATTGTTCTTGTAGCTTGACCCAATTCGCAAGCGCGCCGTGGTAATGGCCAAGATGTAAAGCCCCGGTTGGGCGCATCCCAGACAAAACCGATTGCGCTGGCGCCTGGACTGAAGTTTGTTCGGTCTTTTGCATCGCTCAACGAAGCCCAAAAATAGTCACAATACTCTGAAGCATCCACCCGGTAACAGGTCTCACAATGGCACCAAGCGCACCGCTAAAGAGGAGAATCAACAAGATCCATAATCCGTAACGTTCTAATTGTGCATAACGCCATCCGATCGATGGCGGCAGCAAAGCAGTGATCACCCGTGAGCCGTCTAGGGGCGGTAGCGGCAACAGATTCAGTACCATCAAGGCAACATTCACCACAATACCAGCCACGGCAACCCGCAAGATGTAGTCTGCCCCGAGTGGTGTGAGCATCTGACCCGATACGTTGGCTTCGGGTCCGCCCATACCAACAGCCATCAAAACGAGTTTGGCGAGCAAGGCCCAAGCAAAAGCCATGATCAAGTTCATGCCTGGACCAGCAGCGGCAACCCAGGCCATGTCACGCGCCGGCCGCCGAAAGTAGCGCGCATCGACTGGCACCGGCTTGGCCCAACCGAAAAGCGCAAAGGCCCCCATTGCGCCGCCGAGCGCCAAGGTGAGCCCGGGAACCAGCAAGGTGCCTACTGGATCGACATGCCGCACCGGATTGATCGATATACGGCCAAGCTGGGCGGCTGTTGGATCGCCAAGCCGCTGCGCCATCCATCCATGAGCAGCCTCATGGAGGGTAATTGCGAAAATCACCGGGAGGGCATAGACCGCGATGACTTGGATCCAGTTTTCGTCCATGGGTCCATTGTAAGTGGCTTCAGCGAACCTGCCCCTTCACGGATCAATGCTGCTTCACCGCTGGTCAGATCAATCACGGTAGTCGGAACAAGCCCATAGTGTCCGCTATCCAAAAAGACCTCCAAGCTGCCCGCAAATCGTTCGGCAATCTCCTCGGATTCATGCAGCGGCACCTGCTCACCCGGCCAAATCAGGCTGCTCGAGAGCAAAGGCTCTCCAAAAGCCTGCAGCAAGGCCATCACGACCGGATGCTTGGGCACCCTCAAGCCAATGGTTTTTCGCGAGGGGTGCCAAAGCCTTCGGGGCACTTGTTTGCTGGCGTTAAGAATGAAGGTGTAGGGCCCGGGCGTCCAAGCCTTGAGGAAGCGAAACGCGACATCATCTACTTTGGCGTATGTCGCCAGGGCCGAAAGGTCGGGACATAGCAGCGTTAAGAGGTGCTTTTCACTCAGTTGCCGCACCGTCCTAAGACGGTCGACAGCGGTTTTGTGGGCCATCGACACTGAGATCACCGCACAAGCATCAGTCGGCATGATCACCAGATCACCATCGCGCAGCGCCTGTGCGGCCTGGTGTATGAGACGAGCTTGCGGATTTTCGGGATGAACGATCAAACGTCTCATGAATCTTTATACTTATATTTCAATTATTTACGGCCCATTTCGACCATAGCGGTTCAACAGAATCTGCAATCAATGACACGGCCCCAAGTGCCGTCCGGCTTTCCCCCGGGGCATGGAAGTCAGAGCCGGCTGATGCTCTGAGCCGGTATTGGCTCGCCAAGCGACTGAAATGCTGTACCTCGCGCGGACCATGCGAACCCGATGCAGTTTCCAAGGCCAGACCACCCGCTTCGCGGAATTCCTCGATCAAACAGTGTTGGAGCAGAGGGCTTAGCCGGTAGCGGGCCGGGTGGGCAAGCACCGCAACACCGCCGGCAGCGCGGATCCAGCCGACTGAATCGCGCAGACTCGCCCAGGCCTGGGGTACGTCGCCCGGTTTGCCGTCGCAGAGATAGCGGGCAAAAACCTCACGCAGGTCCGAATAGCCGCGTTGACCGGCAATCCATCGGGCAATATGGGTGCGCGAAATCTGCTCGGGCTCGCGCACCCGTTCCAAGGCAGCTTCAAGGGCACCAGGAAGTCCAGCCTGGGCAAGCGAACGATCAATTGCCTGGGCTCTCGCCAGGCGTTGCGCCCTGACGCGGTCAAGTCCCGACACAAAAACCGGATCATGAGGATCAAACCCGAGACCGAGGATGTGAATCGTCTGGTTTGCCCAAGTCACAGACACTTCGACCCCACTGACCCAGGCCAGATCGCAAGCCTCAGCAGCGGCCCTGGCTTCGTCTTGGCCCTTGAGACTATCGTGGTCGGTGAGCGCGAAAAGTTCAACCCCCTGCACTTTGGCCATGGCAACCAGCTCACTGGGCGCACACACCCCGTCCGAAAAATACGAGTGGCAATGTAAATCAGCGCGAAGCCGCCATGGATCAGCCAGAAAAAGGCTGGCGAAGGGTTTCAGCCCCGATTGACCTTGCGCATGAAGCCTCATTGCCCCGCCGCTCGCTTACTCATTGGAGAAATTGCATGATGGCCCTGGCGAGCGCTTCGGGTTGGTCGTGATGCAGCATATGGCCGGCGTCCTTAATCAAGCATTCCTGACGTTGGGGAATACTCTCCAGCCTTGTCTTGTAGGCCTCGGTTTTGACAAAGTCGTGCCATGCATTCATGTGCTCAGAGCAGACCCAGAGCACTGGAACCTCGATTTGACGCCAACAGGCAAGCACCTCCTCAACCCGATAAAGCGTGGCATGGACACCCTTATGCGCAGGGTCAGCCAGCACATGCCACTGGCCATCGGCACCCGCTTGCGCCCAGTGCCCTGCAAGAAAGGCTGCATAGTCAGCGCGTAGCCGCTGATTGTTTTGCATCAGGCGAAGCGCCACAGCACCTTGATCGGCATAGGACTTCATCCGAGGTTTGCCCTTGGCAAGCTGATCGAGCCACTGTCGATAGCGCAACGGTGCCTGCCCCGGATCAACGGCGGGCATACCGACACCCTCAAGATTAATCAGTGCGCTTATTGCCTTGGGGCGAATGCCGGCGTAAAGACAAGCCACATTGCCGCCCATACTGTGACCCAACAAGGGCATGGGGCCGCTGATGAGTTGTTCCGATTGCAGCACAGTGATTAAGGCATCAAGGTCTGCGAGGTAGTCAGCAAACCAATAAGTATCACTTTGTGCCGCCGAGCTCTGTCCGTAGCCACGCCAATCGGGTGCAAACACCTCAATATCCCCAGGCAAATGGTCCACCAGGAACTGGAACGAGGCCGAAACATCCATCCAGCCATGAAGCATCAGGATTTGATGCCTTGCCTTCGCTTGGGTCGGCCAATGACGCAAGAAGTAGTTGAGACCACGGATTGCAAAACGATGTGCCTGCGATTGCCGCCGCGCCAAATAGGGCTGCATGGGATTCGGGTTAGCATTCATTGGCTTGGATTGTAGTGGGGCGCGGAGACCAGCATGGCTGATACCTATAGGACAACTTACGATGCATTCCGCTGGAAGGTTCCAGCCCAACTCAATATTGAGCAGTTCATCTGTGCGCGCTGGGCTAAAGAGCCCGGCAGGATTGCAATTCGATATGAAAGTGATAGCGGACAACAAAGCACATGGACTTATCGCGATTTGCACCTGGCGGCCAACCGCCTTGCCTGTGCGCTACGCGAACTCGGCGTCGATCGTGGCGACCGCGTGGCCATTGTCTTGCCCCAGCGCCCGATCACGGCAGTGGCACATATTGCCATTTACAGACTGGGCGCGATTGCCATGCCCCTGTCCATCCTCTTCGGACCTGAGGCTCTGGCCTACAGACTGGCTGACAGCGAGGCGTCCGGTGTCATCGCCGATGCATCTGCGCTGGAAGCCTTGCGAAGCGCGAGGCCTGACTGCGTCCGATTCCTGGCGGTTGCCGCAGACGAACATACCGCCGACTGGCTTGATCCAAGCGAGCAGGAGTTTGATGTTCAAGATTTGATCAACCACGGTCATCCGCGCTTTAGCGCCGTCAAAACCCTCGCATCGGAACCGGCGCAGTTGCTGTACACCAGTGGCACGACCGGCCCCCCAAAAGGCGCGCTCATCCCGCACCGGGCACTGATTGGCAACCTGCCGGGTTTTGTGGCCTCGCAGCATTGGTTTCCAGATGAAGCGCATTGCTTTTGGTCACCCGCCGACTGGGCCTGGACAGGCGGCTTGATGGATGCCCTACTTCCAAGCCTTTACTTTGGACAGACAATCCTTGCCTACAAGGGGCGCTTTTCCGGAGAGACGGCGTATGACCTCTTAGAACGATATGACATTTCACACGCTTTCCTCTTTCCTACAGCACTGAAAGCGATGCTGAAAACTGATCCAAACCCGCAGTCTCATCGCAAGCTGAGACTTCGAGCTGTCATGTCAGCCGGGGAATCGGTGGGTCACACGCTTTATCAGTGGTGCGAAGAAGCCTTGGGACTGACCGTCAATGAAATGTTCGGTCAGACCGAAATGAACTATGTGCTTGGAAACTGCTCACGGTACTGGGCAAGTCATTCGGGTTCGATAGGCCGGCCCTATCCCGGACATCGCGTTGCGGTGATTGATGAATCGGGTCGCGAAATGCCGGACGGCAGCATAGGCGAAATCGCAGTTCATCGTAACGATCGGCACGGCCACCCGGACCCGGTGTTCTTCATTGAATACTGGCGCAATCTCAAAGCGACGGATGAAAAATTCACCGGCGACTGGTGTCGCACCGGCGATCTTGCGATCAAGGATCAGGACGGTTTTTTCTGGTATGCAGCGCGCGCAGATGACATGTTCAAGGCAGCCGGCTATCGGATTGGCCCGGGAGAAATCGAGAACTGTTTGCTTCAACACAGTGCTGTTGCCAACGTCGCTGTTGTACCCAAGCCCGATAGCGAACGCGGCAACCTGGTGAAAGCCTTTGTGGTACTTTCCCAGCCTGAAAAGTATCAGCATCACAGGCAACGCGAAAAACTTACGCTGGCGCTTCAAGCGCAGGTCAGACAAAAACTCGCCCCCTACGAATATCCGAAAGAAATTGAGTTTATTGAGAGCTTGCCCATGACGACCAGTGGCAAAGTGCAGCGCGCCGTGCTGCGGCAACTGGAACTGGATCGGGCTCATCAACAGCAGCGGCTGCAAGGAGAAGAAAATGCCGGCCTATCAACTTGAGGATCACAAACCGCACTGCCATCCAAGCGTGTGGATCGCGCCCGGGGCACATGTTATCGGACAGGCTGAGTTGGGAGCCCACTGCAGTGTCTGGTTCAATGCGGTCATCAGGGCCGACAATGATCGCATCAAGCTTGGTACGCAGGTCAATGTGCAAGATGGCGCTATTTTGCATACCGATCCAGGTTTTGAAATCGTGCTGAGCGACCGTGTCTCGGTCGGACATCAAGCGATGGTGCACGGCTGCCATGTTGGCGAAGGAAGTCTGATTGGGATCCAAGCGATTGTTTTAAATGGTGCACGCATCGGCAAATGCTGCCTTATCGGCGCCGGCGCTTTAATCACCGAGGGCAAGGAAATTCCCGACAACAGCCTCGTGGTTGGCTCGCCCGGCAAGGTGGTCCGCAGCCTGACCAACGATGAATGCGCAGGCTTACTTCGTATCGCTGCCGTATATGCCGACCGTGCCCAGCGCTATCGCAGCCAGTTGCGCAGCTGCAGCGCCTGATATGGCCGATCAACTGCTTCGTTTTATGCCGCAGGGCGGCACTGTGCGTGGGGAAGTTGTCCGTCTGGAGCAGGCCTGGCAACAGGTCGTCCAGCGCCACAAGCTACCGGCTTCGGTGAGAGACCGGCTGGGCGAGTTATCCGCCGCTGCACTGCTTTTGTCTGCCTCACTTAAGTTCGATGGCAAGCTCATCCTGCAAATCCATGGCGACGGACCGGTTGCACTTTTTGTGGTCGAAAGCGATTCACTAGGGGGCTTCAGAGCGACGGTGAAATGTCGTGACGATCAAGCGATCGCCCCGGACGCAAGTCTCGCCGATCTGGTTAATCGCCACGGACGAGGCCGATTCGTCGTCACGCTTGACCCAGGACCCGATCAGCCCGATAAGCCCCCCTACCAAGGGATTGTGCCTTTTGAAGGCGATACGGTTGCTGAAGTGCTGGAACACTACATGCAGCGCTCTGAGCAAATCCAGACAAGAATCTGGTTAGCCAGCGATAGCGGGCGATCAAGCGGGCTGATGCTCCAAAAACTTCCCGAAAACAGCTCAAAACAAAGTGATGAAAGCTGGGAGCATTATCAACTGCTCGCTGACACCCTCACCCGGCCGGAAATGCTCGAAACCGATAACGAGTCTTTGCTCCATCGCCTGTTTTGGGAATCGCCCATGCGCTTACTCGACCAGCATGCCTGTCATTTCAGATGCAGCTGTTCGCGAGAAAAGGTCGCGGCGATGCTGCAAATGCTTGGCAAGGAAGAAGTCGACGGGGTGTTGCGTGAGCAAGGCAGTGTTCAAATTCACTGCGAGTACTGCAATGCCTTTTACCGCTTCGGCGCTGATGACTGCGAGGCGCTTTGGTAGGCCAGTCCGACGGTTCGTATCTCATGGGCTTTCACATCGGCGGTTTCGGTCACCTGCACAAAAACTTCGCTTGCCTTGACCATGCCAAGCTCATAGCGCGCACGCTCTTCAATCGACACGGTACCCACCTGTAAATCCCTGACATCAGCCTCAAGCGCAGCGTTTCGATGCATTAAACGCTGATTATCGGCACGCTGAATTTGCACCTGACGATCGAGTTCCCACACCCGCAACCAGCCGCCTTTACCAATCCACAAAGGGTATTGGATCAGCAAAAGAAGGCCAATGAGCAAGTAACTAAGGTGTTTTGACGTCATGGGCTAGGCAGCAAAAAACGCTCATCCAAGATTATAGAACGCACTTTTACCAGGATACAACGCCTGAGCCGCTAATTCTTCTTCAATTCTCAGTAATTGGTTGTACTTTGCCATCCGATCGCTTCGACTCAAAGAACCGGTTTTGATCTGCATCGCGCTGCTTGCGACCGCAAGATCAGCAATGGTGGCGTCTTCTGTTTCGCCTGAGCGGTGGGAAACAACAGCGGTGTATCCGTGTTGCTTTGCCATTTCAATGGCCGCCATCGTTTCAGTTAATGTACCGATTTGATTGACCTTGATCAGGATCGAGTTGGCGATACCCTGTTCAATACCCTGCTTGAGGATTTTGGTGTTTGTCACAAAAAGATCATCACCAACAAGTTGAACACGATCAGCCAGCTTATCGCTGAGCAACTTCCAGCCATCCCAATCATGCTCGGCCATACCGTCTTCAATACTCACGATCGGATAGCGGTCTGCCCAAGTCGCCAACAAGTTGGCGAAACCTTCGGCGTCAAGCTTCAAGCCTTCCGCCTCAAGATGATAAAAGCCATCGCGATAGAACTCCGTCGCAGCGCAATCGAGACCCAATAAGATCTGTTCACCGGCATCAAAACCAGCCCGATCAATGGCTTGAAGAATGAGTTCAATCGCGGCTTCATGTGAGGCCAATCCGGCAGGCGCAAAGCCACCTTCGTCGCCAACAGCCGTGGATAAGCCACGGTCGTGAATGAGTTTTTTTAGCGCATGAAAAATCTCAGCCCCATAGCGCAAGGCCTCACGAAAACTGCCCGCACCGACGGGCAAAATCATGAACTCTTGAATATCGAGACGATTGTTTGCGTGTGCCCCGCCGTTGATCACATTCATCATCGGCACCGGCAACACATGGGCATGCATACCACCCATATAGCGATAAAGCGCAAGGCCCGACTCCTGCGCCGCAGCCTTGGCGCAAGCCATTGAAACCGCAAGCGTAGCGTTGGCCCCTAGCCGCGCCTTGTTTTCGGTGCCATCAAGTTCAATCAAGACGCTGTCTACACCACACTGATCTCTGGCGTCCAGTCCGAGCAAGCATTCTGCGATCTCTGTTTTCACATGCTCGACAGCCGCGAGCACCCCTTTTCCGAGATATCGCTTAGGGTCACCGTCGCGCAATTCAATGGCCTCGCGCGATCCGGTTGATGCGCCCGATGGCACCGCAGCACGTCCGAATGCTCCGGAATCGAGGCGAATATCGCATTCAACCGTCGGATTGCCGCGGGAATCGAGGACTTCGCGGGCGTGAACAGCAACAATCGCAGCCATGGGCTTAGTTTCCTATGCAATCGAGTTCTGCAAAACCGTCTTGCTTGACCAAATCGTCAAGCCGTTTCAGTTGACTTAACAAGGCAGGCATCCTATCCAGCGGCCAGGCATTCGGGCCGTCCGATTTGGCTTGAGCTGGATTCGGATGCGTTTCCATAAATAAACCTGCAATACCGCTTGCGATTGCGGCACGGGCCAAGACCGGTACGAATTCTCGCTGCCCGCCCGAAGCATGACCTAGGCCACCGGGCAGTTGGACCGAGTGGGTTGCGTCAAAAACAACCGGACATTCACACTGCCTCATGATGGCCAAGGCACGCATGTCGGAGACCAAATTGTTGTATCCGAAGCTCGCCCCACGTTCGCAAACCAGCAATTTCGCGCTTCGCCCTTTTGCAGCGGCGGCATCCCGCGCCTTGGTCACCACTTGCAGCATGTCGGCAGGCGCCATGAATTGCGCCTTTTTGATATTCACCGGCTTTCCTGTGCTTGCAACCGCTTCAATAAAGTCGGTTTGTCGCGCCAGAAAAGCGGGGGTTTGCAAGACATCGACCACCGAGGCAACCGCTTCAATCTGAGACGCTTCGTGCACATCGGTTAAGACCGGCAGGTCAAGTTCCTGTCGAACACGCTCCAAAATTCTCAGGCCCTCGTCAATACCCGGGCCGCGAAATGATTTGGCCGAACTACGATTGGCCTTATCAAACGAGCTCTTGAAAACAAAATGAATACCCAATGATGCTGTCATTGATTTCAACCGCTCGGCGCAATGCATCACCATCGATAGCGATTCGATCACACAAGGACCGGCAATCAAGAAAAACGGGTATGAGAGCCCCACCCGCCTGCCGCAGAGTGACCATACAGCGGCTTCGGTCGCATCCTCGTTCATCGTATAACTTTCTTATGCGATTTTGCCTGAAGCGCAGCTTGCAGATAGGCAATGAACAATGGGTGGCCATCGCGGGGAGTTGAGGTGAACTCAGGGTGAAACTGAACACCGACAAACCAGGGGTGAACCGACTGCGGCAATTCGATCATTTCTGTCAAACCCTCATTGGGCGTTTTGGCTGAGATCACCAGCCCTTGCGCTTCCAGACGGTCGACATAATGATTATTGACTTCATAGCGATGGCGATGCCGTTCGTTAACCCAGTCACCATAAATGGCTTGGGCCAGGCTGCCAGGTCGAACCGGACAACGCTGTGCGCCAAGACGCATGGTGCCGCCCAAGTCGGAATCGCTGCTGCGCCGCTCGAGTTGTCCTTCACGATCGAGCCACTCGGTGATCAGTCCCACCACCGGGTGACGCGTGTGTTCGTCAAACTCCGTACTGTTGGCATCGTGCAAGTCGCAGCGATGGCGGGCAAATTCAATCACAGCGAGTTGCATACCCAGGCAAATCCCCAAATAAGGCGTTTTGTGCTCGCGCGCATACTGGATCGCTGCAATTTTGCCCTCGACACCACGCTTGCCAAAGCCACCCGGCACCAAAATGGCATCAAAGGTCGACAAATGATCTACAGATGCAGGATCAACTTGTTCAGAATCAAGATATTCAATCGCCACCTGCGATTCCGTATGCATGCCAGCGTGAACCAGGGCTTCGGTTAATGATTTGTAGGACTCGGTGAGATCGACATATTTGCCGACCATGGCAATCCGGAGATGGTGCTTCGGCTGACTCAGGGCGGCAACTAGCCGATCCCACACCGCAAGGTCTGCCTTGGGCGCCTGAAGCCTTAACAAGTCTGTCAAGCGCTCATCAACGCCTTGTTCAGACAGCATTCTTGGTATTTTGTAGATTGAATCGGCGTCCCAGACCGAAACCACTGCATCCATCGGCACATTGGAAAAAAGTGAAATTTTTGCTCGTTCGTCCTCGGGGATCGGACGATCGGCTCGACACAGCAGCATGTCGGCTTGAATACCAATTTCACGAAGTTTCTGAACCGAGTGTTGGGTTGGCTTGGTTTTAAGCTCGCCGGCAGAGGCGATGAAAGGCACAAGGGTCAGGTGAACAAAACAGCAGCTCCCCCGCCCAAGCCGCAAACTCATTTGCCTTGCCGCTTCGAGGAAGGGCAAGGATTCAATATCGCCGACGGTGCCGCCAACTTCGACAATGGCCACTTGAGCAGCCTCGCCATCATCGATTAAAGCGCCTCGCTCGATAAAGGCCTGGATTTCATTGGTGATATGCGGAATGACTTGCACCGTGCGACCCAGATACTCGCCTCGACGTTCTTTCCGAATCACTGAATCGTAGATCTGGCCGGTGGTGAAGTTATTGCTTCGACGCATCCGAGCACGAACAAAACGCTCGTAATGCCCCAGGTCAAGATCAGTTTCAGCGCCATCCTCGGTCACAAACACCTCACCGTGCTGGAAAGGGCTCATGGTCCCGGGGTCAACATTGATATAAGGATCGAGCTTGAGCAGCGTGACGCGCAAGCCTCGAGATTCGAGCAGCGCCGCCATCGACGCAGCCGCAATGCCTTTGCCCAGCGATGACACCACGCCGCCGGTCACGAAAACAAATTGGGTCATGGGCAAGTTCCGTGAAAGCGGAATTATAGCCTCACTGTGACGCGCTCGATGGCGAGCAGCGCATGCCATGATCAAGTCATCTTATTCATTCAACCGGGAGATCGAGAAATGGACCCAAAGATGTACGAAGACGGGCTCAAAGTGCGCAAAGAGGTGCTTGGTGAAGACTATGTCAACAAGGCCATTCAAAACGCCGATGACTTCAACCGCCCCTTTCAAGAACTTGTCACCGAATTCTGCTGGGGTGCCTGCTGGACACGCCCTGGCTTGGATCGCCGCACCCGCAGCATGCTAAACCTTGCGATGCTTTCGGCACTCGGACGTGCCCATGAGCTCAAGCTCCATATCCGGGGCGCGCTCACCAACGGCGTGAGCAAAGAAGAGATCCGCGAAGTGCTGATTCAGTCGGCTGTCTACGCAGGTATCCCCGCAGGCGTGGAAGCCTTCCGATGCGCCAAAGAAGTCTTCGCCGAACTTGATCAAGCCTGAGCCGAGCATGAACGAACACGCGATGCTGGGTTTTATCGGTTTGGGCAATATGGGTTTGCCGATGGCCTCACGCCTTTTAGCGGCCGGCCACAAAGTACTTGCCTTTGATTTACGTCAAGACGCCTGCCAAGCTCTTGCAGCCCAGGGCGCTGAGATCGCAACAAGTCCTCGAGCAATTGCCGATCGCGCGATCACGGTGTTTATGAGCCTGCCAACCCCTCAGNNGGCAAACATCAGGGCGAAGGGCTCCTTGGAGCCGCAGCCATGAAGGTCCTGGTTGACTTGTCCACCACCGGGGCAAGCATCACCAAAGACCTTGCCAGGGTCACTCAGCAGGCCGGTGTTTGCTACGTTGATTCACCGGTAAGTGGTGGTGTGAATGGCGCGGTCAAAGGAACCCTCGCGATCATGTGCGCCTGCCCCCGAAAGGATTATGAGGCGCTTGAAGGATTGCTTGCGGTTTTCGGCAAACCCTTTCACGTGGGCGAAGAAGCAGGGCAGGGGCAAAGCATGAAACTTGCCAACAATATGCTTTCTGCAACAGCCATGGCGGCAAGTGCCGAGGCCATAGCCTTTGGTGTGAAACAAGGCCTCAACCCCATGGTGATGGCCGAGGTGATCAATGTTTCAACAGGCGCCAACACGGCGATTCGCGACAAGTTTCCGAAAGCAATTATCCCGAGACTTTTCAACTTCGGTTTTGCTAGCGGCTTGATGAACAAGGACGTTCAACTCTGCCTTGAAGAGGCGCAGGCCTGCGGTGTCCCGATGGCCATCGGTTCGGCGGTCGGCGCGATCTGGCATGAAACGGTCGAGCGACTCGGCGCAGAAAGCGACTTCAGCGAAGTAGCAAAAATTATTGAGGCGAAAGCTGGCGTTGTGATCGAAATCAAGCCATCGTCATCCAAGGAGTAAAACTTTGGAACCTTATGAAGTTTATGCCCTCAAATACGCCGACCATCCGAATCGGCCCGCAGCAAATAATTTCATCGGCCACGACGATCATGATGGCACGATGCCCATCGATTATTTTGTATGGCTCATCAAACAAGGTCGCAGGCAATGGATTGTCGACACCGGATTCAGCCGGCAAGCGGGTGAGTCTCGAGGACGGCGATTCCTGGCCTGCCCCGGGGACACACTGAAGACCATGGGGATTGATCCCGAAGGGATCAGCGATGTGATCATTACCCATATGCATTATGACCATTGCGGTAATCATCATCTGTTTCGTGAGGCGCGCTTTCACTTGCAGGATCGGGAAATCGCCTATGCCACCGGGCGCTGCATGTGCTTTAGGTCCATGCGTGAGGCCTACGATGAAGAAGACGTTGTTACCATGGTTCGCCGCGTGCATCGCGGCAAAGCGGTGTTTCATGATGGTGATGAGGAAATTGCGCCGGGTCTCAGCCTTCATCGGATCGGGGGGCATACCATGGGTTTACAAAGCGTGAGCATTCACACCCGAAAAGGTCGGTTGGTACTTGCATCGGACGCCGCACATCTCTACGCCAATATGGAGCAATCCCGACCCTTTCCGATTGTTTATAACGTTGCCGATATGCTTGAAGGCCATCAAAAGCTTTATCGTTTAGCCTCAAGTCCCGATCTGGTGATTCCAGGACATGACCCTTTGGTGATGAAAAAGTACCCCGCACCTTCACCCGAACTTGAAGGACGGGTCGTAAGACTTGATTAAGCGGGGTTGTGTCAGGGCCTCAGCTTGACCGGCGGATCGGGATGGGCACCCAGGAACCAAGCGCCTCGCGNNCTAGGGGTGAGGCCCCCAGGGCGAAGCCAGCATTAACTTATTGTGTTGTGTTTGCAAGAGCGGTCTTAACTTTTTAGCAAAGGCCATGAATTGCGCATCACCGAAAACGCCGGCCCAAAAAGCACGACGGTCAGCATCGTCATCAAATTTCCATAAGTGGATGATTTGGTTGATCGCCCCGATGTCCCCCGTGAAATAGCCCACGAGTTTGGCAGGATGTTTTTGAAGCGCTGGCCAACCCTCTTGTTGATAAAGCGCAATGACTTCGGCCATTTTCCCCACCACCACATCGTAGGTCCTGAGTTCATAGATCGCCATGCTTGATTTTTCTCCTGTCAGGACTGCTCACGTCGGTCCGTCGTCGGCAGAAAT
>DENJ01000038.1 GCA_002359635.1 Burkholderiales bacterium UBA2647 | reverse complement strand
ACCACCCGGTTAGGCATCACACCCATGATGGAACCGACGGCCTTGGTCGCAGCGTTGCTTGCAGCCAGCAGGGTCTCAGGGGCCAGGTGTGCATAGCGTTGGGTCGTCTTGACCTGGGTGTGCCCAAGGAGCTTTTGGACCTCATAGAGGCTACGCCCGGAGTTGATCAATAGACTCGCAAAGCTGTGGTGAAGATTTCTGTCGGGTTATCTCATCGAGGTGGCGCTTACCGAAGCGGCGGGCCTCATCGAGGACGTCAAAGTGCCACTCTTTAGCCGTTCAATCCTGGATTGCGACGTAGCCATTTTCGTGGGGTCGAGATCCGCGGCAAGTCGGAGCGCGAGCGTGGGTCATTTATACTCGTCGAATGTACGTGGCCGCTGAAGTTTTTCGCCCCTTGTCCAGCCGGTCTTCGGCACGTGAAGTGTTTGCGAAATCGGTCAGCCGCGTGGAAATTGAGACGCATTCATATTGCAACCGGCGCTGCAATTATTGCCCTAATGTGGTTGGGGACCGATTGGGCGACAACAAGCAAATGCGACCAGAGCACTGGAAGTTGATTATTGGTAATTTGGCCGAGATTGACTATGCGGGAAACCTCGTTTTTCAGAGTTACAACGAGCCGCTTGCGGACCGTGCCATTGTGGATCGGCTGAGAGAGGCTCGTGCCGCCGCACCACGTGCCAGGCTGATGACATACACCAACGGTGACTACCTCGATGCTGAGTACCTGCAAGCACTCGCAGATGCAGGTCTCGACTATATGCATGTGTCCATTCACACGCGCTATAACGGCAAGTACTCAGAGGTCGATGCGCTCAACCTTATTGCCAAGCTCGTCGGCAGGCTCAAGTCGAAGATTCGCTATAAGCAAGTGAAAGCCGGGAGCTTCATTCTGGCGCAGATCCCGCATAGCCGTATCGAAATTGAGGTACGGTCAATCAATTACTTTGAACATGGCAACGACCGCGGTGGCTTGGTCGAGGTGGTCAAGAAGCCGCCAGCTCGCACCGCACCCTGCCACTTCCCCTTTGCGCACTTTTATGTCGGGTTTAGCGGCAATGTCACGCCCTGCTGCCATATTCGCAGCGACTCGCCAGTCCATGCCGATCACTTGTTTGGCAACCTCGACGATTTCGGGTCGATCTTTGAGGCCTGGGGCGGACAAGTGGGCGCAGCTTGGCGCCGATCACTAATCACGCCGCTTGCCAAGGGTGGACCCTGTGAGCACTGCGTGGCTCCTTTTCTTGGCGGAGATCCTCAGGCACTCCAGCAGGCGCGGCAGATCTGGGAGCGCCATGTGCGGGATGGAGTGTTGCAAGCTTGAATGAGATCTTTCAGTGATGTCACATTGAGCGCTCTCGCCACTAAGTCAAGGCCGTAAGCTGAAGGAAGTCCGCGAAATACCGTCCTTGCCTCGCGCACGGATTTCCCACAATTTATCCCCGAGACTAGGGGTGTGCGGCATGCCTACCTGGACTGAGCCGCCGGCCTTGGTCGCAGCCTGAGGTGCAGCAAGCCGCTTTTCAGGGGCAAGCTATGCCGCTGGTCTCACCCCAAGAGTTCACTTGACGGTAAACTGCCCTTTTGAGTGTAATCAACCCGCGTAGACCGCGCGAATTCGGAGCGATGATGGCAAAAGTTCAAATCGATGGTCATGACTACGAAACGGAGGCGATGTCTCAAGAAGCGAAGGGGCGACTTGAAATGTTGATGCTTTGCGATCAAAAGATCCGGCAGTTGCAAGGCGAGCTTGCAATGATGCAAACGGCGCGCCAGGCTTATGCCAACGCCCTGAAAGCGGTGCTGGTAGCGCCAAGCGATCCCATCCTTGGTTTGGGCGAAACCATTCAGTAATGTGACCAGATCAAAGGGGCTGATGCGTAGACCAGGGCACATGCCCATGGCAATCACCATAAAACCAGTCAACTTCTTTTAGCGATATTGCGCTTGCTCGCTACACTCCAAAATTCTCGAAGCCAAGGCTTTATCGCTCAAGTGATCGATCATGACTGTCGCCATCGCTGGATCCCAATCGTTGAGGGCCACTGGATTTGCCACCAGAGTACTAAGCTTTGAAAATAGTCCAAACGCTGTAACGGTTCGCGCCGATCAAGGCTTGGTACTCAATGATGGTTTTGGTAGCAAGGACCGTATCGAGGGTTTTAACGCTTATATCGGAAGTCCTCAGTCAGACTATATCCAGGGTCACCAGGGCAACGAGATTTTTGGCAGCGCCCTCTACCCCCCAAAGGGCGACGATACCTACGTGGGCGGCGGTGGTTACGACATCGTGCTTTACGCCGGCCCTGCGCGCGACTATGTGGTGCAGTTCGACAAAGCGTCGGACCGCGCTTTGGTTCGATCGATCATTTACAGCACGGTCGACAGGCTCGAAGGCTTTTCACGAATCGTTTTTACCGATCAGACAATCGATCTGAACGTTCGCGGCCTGGGCCGCGATGATTATTACGGTACGGAAGCAAGCGAGCAAATTGACCGGCGTCTCGTGCTTCCTGCCGATCGCCAGTATAACTGGACCCACTTGTTTTCTGGCGCGGGCGACGACCTGATCTTCTGGCGATCGGGTAACGTGCTCGGAGGGCCTGGTGACGACACGATTACCTTCCTGGACAACCCCAACAGTGCCATTGCGGCCTATTTTGATTCGCCATCGGCGGTTTACGTCAATTTGAAGGAAGGCTATGCACTGGATGGCTGGGGCGGTAGGGACAGGCTTGTTAACGTCGCTCAGGTTAGCCTTTCAAACTTCGCGGACCGATTTGTGGGTAGCGATGGCGATGACACGGTCTACGACTCAGGGGGTGGCGACACCCTGATCGGCGGTGCCGGAGTCGATACCTTGTCGTTTTGGGCGGAAAATCGGGGTCCTTATAGCGTTATATTTGACAGTACATCGAAAGCTTATGTCTTGCGCTGGGGCCCGACGGTTTCCGAGACCATCACCTTGCTTGAATTCGAGTCGATTCGGATCAACCGGGCCGATAGCGCACTGAATAAAACGATGAGTTTGAGTGAGGCATCGCGGGAGGCGATTGCGGGCCAATCCTTGCGCCTTCTTACGGAACCGAATGCCGCCTCAGCGACGATTGCCGGGAGTGCGGGCAGCGACCGCATTGAATTTGTTGCTGGCTATACCGTCCTTGCCGGGCCGGGCTACGACGCAATTCGTGGCTTGGGCTCCGGCGAAAAGACCATGAGCTTCATCAATGCCAATGGGCCGGTAAAGGTTCGGGTGGGATGGTCCAGTGTTGAAAACGACGGCTTTGGGTTTCGTGACCGTATCGAGGGAATCAACGCATTTACTGGCGGGCCGTACAACGACTTTTTCGAGGGTGACCCCGGCGTTCAGAGCTTTGGAAGCAAAACGCTTCCGCCCCAGGGTAACGACACCTATGAGGGTGGTGGGGGTATCGATGTGGTTCGCTACGCAGAACCCATGTCATCCTTTGTTGTTGATCAGCAAGGCAACGGTAACGCAACCGTCCGGTATCTAAAAAACAATACAGTCGATACGCTCAAAGCTATCGCGCTCATCGAGTTTGCTGACCAAACGCTCAGGCTCTTTAGCCCGGAGCGGCGGCACGAAGAGATCTGGTTCAGTGACGAGGCCGATACGATCGATCAGTCAAAAGACGTCCCGCCAGAGCAGTATCGGCATTGGTTTCATGTGCACGGAGGCGCTGGTGACGACATCATCTCCTGGGCTTCAGGTCAGGTTCTGGGTGGACCTGGCAACGATACGATCGTCTTTTTAGAGCGATCAACCGATGCCCGCGTCGCCTACTGGGACAATCCTTCGGGGGTGTTCATCGATTTGAGCAAGGGCTACGCAATCGACGGTTGGGGTGATCGGGACTCCTTTGCAAATGTGGGTGCGGTTTCACTATCACCTTTTGCCGACACCGTTATCGGGTCGGCTGCCGATGAATTCTTTGACGACTCCTGGGGGGGCGACATTCTGGATGGCGCAGGGGGTATCGATACGCTCAATTTCTGGATGCCTGGCAAGGAAAACTTTTCAGTGGGTTACGACCCCTCGCTCACGCGTTTCACCCTGCAGTGGAGTGCGACAGACGGGCGCAGCTCATCGATTGAGCTGACGAATTTTGAGTACCTTTCGCTTAATTCGCCGCAGCGAAACGAACGAAAGTCCTTATTGGATTTTGTTGATTGGCAAGCGCAAGCACCGGCGGCTTTGATTGAAGGGGGTGCCGCGCGCTGGAATCGAGACAAACCGATGGGAACGGGCGTTGAAGTCAGTTATGGATTTCTTCAAAAAACGCCCTCAGAGGGTAACGGCGGAGGCGGAACCGGTTTTTTCCTGCTCGGTGCATCGCAGCAAGACGCGATTCGGGCCGCATTCAAGGACGCGGCCGCCCAGGCTGACATCAGACTGGTGGAAGCGGATCCCTTACTCGCCCAAATTCGCATCGGGGTAAATCAGCAACGCAACACCAAAGGGTATAGTTTTTCTCCTGATCCTGCTCAAGGGCCGCTTGCCGGCGATATTTGGCTAGACCTTGAAACCGTCGAAAACTTGAAGCCGGGTTCAGAGGGCCTTTGGGTGGTGCTCCACGAACTAGGCCACGCGCTCGGTTTGCAGCACCCTGCGCTGCAAGGAAGCGCCCAAAATAAGCCGGTGATTTCAGCCGAGCGCAATGATATGAGTTTTAGTGTGATGTCAGAGCTCTTGCCTTGGTCAGGCATGTATCCGAAAAGCTTTAGTATCGATGACGTTTTGGCATTGCAAACGATTTACGGTCCACCGCCGCCTGATTTTTCAAACCATGTCTACAAAGTGGGCACCCCGGCAGCAGCAGGCATTCTCACACTGGTCGATTCAGGCGGCTATGATGTCATCGACGCCTCAGCATCGTCGGTGGGCGTAAGCATCAGCTTGAGTCCTGGAAGCCGCAGCTCGGTGGGCCGCACAGCTGAGGATTACGCTGCGTTTGGAAATCTTGCCATTGCCTACGGAACCGTTATTGAGGCGGTCATTGGATCGGCCTACGACGACTTTTTAACTGGCAGCGCTCTCAACGACTGTTTTTTTCCCGGCGAGGGAAACGACTGGATCGATGGCCTTGCAGGTCTGGACTGTGCTGTGTTTGATCAGCCCCGCGCCGCTTATGACCTCATGATCTCGCCTTTTTCAGGACGGCTCTTGGTGACATCACGTGATGGCGTCAGTGGCAGCAACTCGTTACAAGGCGTGGAAAGGCTGCAGTTCGCTGACCTTGCGCTTGCTTTCGACCTTGAAGGGGCGGCTGGATCGGTTGCAAAGCTCATCGCCACCGTTTTGGGCGCCCCGTCGTTAAAGGATGCTTCACTGGTTGGCCGCTATCTCAAGCTTAGTGATCAAGGCATGACCCCAGCGCAAGTCGCAAGTGCGATGTTTGAGAGTGCAGAATTTGCTGTGCAATGGGGTCTGAGAAGCGATCCATCGGTTGCCAGGGCTTTGTTTCAAAACGTTTTTGGGCATGCGGCAAGCGCTGCAGATCTTGCGGTACTGATGCCCTTGATCAAGCAATACGGACAGTCAGATCTTGCCGTCATCGGTTCCGGATTAGCCTTGCTGACCGATCAGGTTGATTTGGTCGGCTACGCATCGTTTGGCCTACCCTACGGCGTGTAGCAACCGATGATGCAGGCACAGGCTCAGGCGATGCGCTTTTTTGAACAAGGTCCTGCCCTTGAGGGTTGGCGCTTATATTTCGGAGAATGGCTTTGTTTCGGAGAATGGCTTTGAATCGATTGATCGCATGGGTTCTTGCTACCGCCTTGGGCCTGTCTGCCTGTGGCGATGCGCCTTCGCCCTCCAACAAGCCGAGCTTGCTTCCTGCAAGCGGACAAGTCAGCATAGAAGCTTCGAGGCCGAGCAGTGTCAAGGCCTATGCCGCGGCCCGGTTTTTGGATCAGGCAAGCTTTGGGTCAAACGCCGCGTCAATCGCCGAGGTGCAAAGCCTTGGCTATGCCGACTGGATCGATCGACAGCTCGCGCTGCCACCCACCCAAATCGATGGCAAGCCCTTGCTGGTCTGGCGCGATCTAAACCTTCTTGACAAAGAGCAAGGCAAACTCAACTGGGGCTTTAATCAGATCGAGACCTCAAAGGCATTTTTGTCGGCTCCCGACCAACTCAGGATGCGCATGACCTGGGCGCTCTCAAACTTTATTGTGGTTTCTCAGAACAAGGTGAATCCCTATGGCGTTACAGAGTACTTCAACATGTTGCAGCGCCAGGCGCTGGGCTCATACAGTGAGTTGCTCTATCAGGTGATCCGAAGTCCTGCCATGGGCCAGTATCTTGACAATAACCAGAATCGCCGCCAGGGCGCCTGCCCCGACTGTTTTTTAAACGAGAACTTTGGCCGGGAGTTGATGCAACTTTTCACCGTGGGCGTCTTTATGCTCAATCGCGATGGAAGCGTTGTGAAAAACAGCAGCGGCAAACCGCTTGAAACCTACAGCCAAGCCGATGTGCAAGACATCACACGCGCACTGACCGGCTGGGAGTTTGATAATCGACATGTTCAAAAGGAGGGTGCATTGAATCACCCGAACTGGGCGGGCTACGAAAAGGCCATGATTCCCGGCTGGGCCGGTAGCCATGACGATGGCGCAAAACGGGTGCTCGGCATGTCGATCCCTGCGGCCCAGGGGGCAGAGAAGGACGCGCGGGCGGTCGCTGACATTTTGTCAAATCATCCCAATACCGGCCCGTTCGTTGTGTTTCGACTGATTCAGGCCATGGTTTCAAGCGACCCATCGCCTGAATACGTCGCGCGAGTCGTTGCTGTTTTTGAGAACAATGGCAAGGGCAAGCGCGGTGACCTGGCCGCTGTGGCTAAGGCGATCTTGCTCGACCCCGAGGCGCGTCGTGCCGACGATCCCTCGTTCCGTGAATTGCGGGTCGGGCGGATCAAGGAACCTGTCTTGCAGTCGGTCTCTGTGATGCGAGCGCTTGAGTGCAAGCAGCCGATCACCATGCCCTGGAATCGTTATGAAGTGTATGGCTTTTCAAACCAAAAGCCGCTTGCTGCACCCTCGGTATTCAGCTTTTTCTCGCCGATGCATCGGGCCCCGGGCAGCAATGTGCTCGCGCCTGAGCAAAAACTGCTCGATTCAAAAGAGTTTCGCGACCGACTCGGTGGTCTGTCTCAGGTCTACGGTGACGACGGCAAAGCGCTGCGCGATGCGCAATGCCAATTCGATGCCTATGTCCAGGCGCTGAGTCGGTCGCCCGATGCCTTTATGGAGTTGATGAATCAGCGCCTATTCAAGGGCTCCATGTCTCCGGTGCTGCGGGATGCATCCAAGGTTTTGCTCAATGAAACCAGTAGGGAAAACACCGGACAACGTGCTGCCCTGGTGATGACTTTCATGCTCACAACACCGGCTTTCGGGGTGATTAAATGAATCGTCGATCTTTTTTGACCGATGCCAGCAGATTTGCCGCGGGCGGCCTTTTCAATCGTTACAGCCTGGGTGCGAGCCTTTCCACCGCACTTGCCTTATCGTCGCTGCCCAGTGCGAATGCGGCTGATTACAAGTCACTGGTGGTGGTGTTTCTGAAGGGCGGTTTTGACGGCAACGATATGCTGGTGCCTTTAGATGCTGGATACAAAGACTATAGCGCAGCCAGACCCAATCTCGCTTTGAAGCGCGATGAATTGATTCCAATTGCAGGTTATGGGCAGGGCAGCCTTGGGATGCATCCTGGTATGCAAAGCCTGCTGCCCTTGTATCAGCAGGGGCGTCTGGCCTGGGTGGCAAACATTGGTGCGCTCGTGAGGCCGTTGACGGCAGCGCAGTGGCGCAACAACGAAGTGGCTGTCCCGCCCTTTTTGATGTCGCACTCCGAACAGGTCAATATCGTGCAGGGCTGGGATCCCAGTGATATCGTCAATGGCTGGGGTGGACGTGCCATGGAGCTGCTACCGAGCGAGTTGGTCCGGAGCTTGCCCGTTGTAAGCTATGCCTTTGATAACACACTCGTGACGGGTCTGCGCTCGCGTATGACCTTGGCGAATTCAAACGGTACCCGCTGGTGGGGTCGCGCCGATCTGGGTGACAGCAACAATCGCTGGACCCAATTGGTTGAGTCGCTGGGACATTTCCAGTCAAGAAACCCGATCGAAAACGAGTTCGCCAGCTCGCTTTCGGCCTCGTTCAATGATGCGATGGCGCTCTCGGTGGCTGAGCAAAAGGCGGCGAAAAATCGCACCCTGTTTCCCAACAACAGGCTCGGAAGCGACCTTTCACACATTGCTAGCCTGATGCCGGTATTCAAGTCGGAGGGTGTTCGCAGACAGCTCTTTTTTACAGATTTTGGAAACTTCGATACGCATCTGACCCAGCGCGGGACCGAAGAAGGCGTTGCCTTGGATATCCAGGTCCAACAAACCGCGCAAGCTCTGGCCGCCTTTGATGCAGAGTTGCGCCTTCGCAATCTGGACCGTGATGTGGTCGTGGTTGTGATGAGTGAGTTTGGGCGGACCCTGCAGCCGGCAGGTCAGGGTACCGATCACGCATGGGGCAATCACTGGTTCGTGATGGGTGCACCGATTCGAGGTGGGCAGGTTTATGGTCGCATCCCCAGTCTGGTCCTGGGCGGCGTCGATGATGGCGACACGTGGAAAAAGGGACGATGGGTACCCGATTACGCAAGTGATCAGCTTGCTGCAAGCCTTATGCAGTGGCTAGGGCTTTCCGGCGATCGATTCACCCGGGTTTTTCCGAACCTTGCCAATTTCAAAGATAAAACACTACCCATCTTCAGCTAAGCCACTGAGCAAACAGCTCCCATCTTGAGCCAAGCCTGTTGAATGTTTTGAATCCTTGCGTTTTTTATCACCCAGAGGCCTACACCACCGCTGGGCCAAAACTCATGGGCCGCAATGCCGCCGGCGAGTCGTTTCTGAGGGGTTTTTTGCGCTATGCCAAAGGGGAGGACTTCTGGCTTCAGCTTGAAAAACCTGAAATGGCCCACGATGTGTCGGATGCCTTAAAACGCTATGGGCGCAAGGGCAGGCTACACACCATCAATCGGCGTAATCTTGCGAAGCTTCGTGAGCCCGGCTGCATTTATTATCCAGGGCCCGGACTTGCCGAGTTTGCCTGGCAGCGCGCAGCGTTTGGACACCAGTCCTGGAGTCTTTGTGGCATCACCCACACCACCTCATCGGCGCGGGCCATGGATGCGATTGCAGCGTGGCTTGATGCGCCTGTGCAGCCATGGGACGCAGTGATTTGCACATCAAAGGCTGTGAAATCAAACGTCGAACGCCTGTTACAAGCGCATGTGGATTATTTAAAAGAGCGCTTGGGTGTTACAAAAATTGTCTTGCCCCAACTGCCGGTGATTCCGCTGGGAATTCATGTCGAGGACTTTAAATTCAGCGCGCAAGCTCGAATCACCGCGCGCGAGCAATTGGGCATCGGCCCGGACGATATCGTTGTGCTTTATGTGGGCCGGCTTTCCTTCCATGCAAAAGCGCATCCGCTACCGATGTATCTTGCACTCGAGCGGGCCTGGGCGCGGATGCAAAGCCAGCACGCCGGCCTTTTGCCGCCGCATGCACGACTGCGTTTGATCGAATGTGGCTGGCATGCAAACGAGCACATTGCCAAGGCTTACCGGGACGCTGTAGCCCTTGCTGCTCCTTCGCTTGGGGTGCTCACGCTGGACGGACGCGAAGCGGCAACGCGTGAAAAGGCCTGGGCATCGGCCGATGTATTTTGCTCGCTTTCTGACAACATTCAGGAAACTTTTGGTATCACACCGATTGAAGCGATGGCCAGCGGCTTGCCGCTGGTTGTGAGCGACTGGAATGGTTATAAAGATAGTGTTCGAGACGCTGTAGATGGATTTAGGATTCCGAGCTGGATGCCACACGGAGGGCTTGGCGCAGATCTAGCCTTGCGTCATGCCTTGGACATTGATAGCTATGATATGTATTGCGGCCATAGCGCGTCTTTTGTGAGTGTGGATATCGAGGCGGCCACGCAGGCTTTTGTGCAGCTTTTCTGCTCACCTGAGCTTCGAAGGCAAATGGGGCTTGCTGGCCGAACTCAGGCGCAAGAGCGTTTCGACTGGTCGGTGGTGATGACGCAATACGAAGCTTTATGGGACGCTTTAAGGGAGCTGCGCGCCTCAGCAAGCCCTCGGTCGCGGCTTTGGCCCGCCCGCTTGGATCCGATGCATGGCTTTGCTGACTATCCGAGTGCGGTACTCAACGAAGACAGCGTGGTCTGCCTCTCAGAGAACAACGCATTTGAGACATTCGAGCGCTTGTTATCGCTGGCCATGGTGAACTACACCTTGCAGGTGATGCCGAATGTTCAGGAGTTTCGTTTAATGATCGATTTTTTAGATCAAAGTCCCGGCCGAAGTTCCAAAGCACGCGCTGTTGCGGCGGTGTTAGGCGATACGCGCGCCCCCCACGGCCTTCGTGCTCTGGCGTGGCTCGCCAAACTGGGCATCGTGCGCTTTGAAGGCGCTAAACAGCTGGCGGCCACAACACAGCCAGGCCCTGCTCATTGATTCCAGCGAGTGCAACCAATGTCTCGGTGACCGGAAGCTCACATGCCCAAAGCAGCAGCGCGGAGGCGTCCATGGCCGCACCGAGCGCTGCAGCGTTGAGTGCATCGATGTCTTGATCGCTTGGCGCCTGTGCAAGAAGACCGCTTTGCCAGAAGATGGCATAGGACTTGGCGATGAGATCACGCGTGCTCGCTTTCTCACCGACCATTGCGCTGATACCGAGGCGCGCCAAATCGGCACGTGGCATGCCCTGATCGAGCGCGTTGATCGCATAGCCGCTGAGCGCTTTTTCTTGAAGCCTCGAAGGCCCGCCAAGAAGCGCAATCATGCGCACAGCCCAATAGCCTTGAGGATCCTCCTTCAAGATCACCGTGCCATCGGAAAAGTGCAAACGCTCAAGATCGACGAGTTGATCAATTTGCATCCCATTAGCGGTTTGTGTCTGAATGAGGTAGCGACCGCTGGCTTGTGGGCTGATCCGATAACTTGAACGGGGACCTTCAAAGAATGCCCAGTCGGTGCCCCTTCCTCCGTCGAGAAAATCCGATCCGGGTCCGCCCATAAGCGAGTCAGCACCTTCGCCGCCGAAAAGGCTATCGTCACCTTCGCGGCCTACGAGCAAATCGTCCCCGGCGCGCCCCTCTAGTCGATTTGCCACCTCGTTGCCGTAGACCCAGTCCCGGCTTGCGGTACCCACGACAGCTTCAATCACTGTGCCAGCATTGACGGTGATCTGGCCAGGCAGACTGATCCGGTCAAAAGCGTTATCGATAAATCCCTTGGTACCTGGTCGTAAGTCCAGAACGAGTCTCAAGTCGCTTGTTTCGCCCACAGGACTGCCAAAGTAGTCGCGCCTTACTGCGTCCAGACCCGAGGCATCAAGGGTGTCAAAACCAGCACTATCCCAAATGAAATTCGCTTCGGTGCTTCGAAGCATATAGCGATCATCGCCCAATCTGGCGATCTTTGAAGGTCCGTAGAGCCATTGTAATGCAGCAATGTCAAAGGGCCGGAGCTCTGCGCGATACTGATCTTTATAGCTTGTATAGCTCATCACGGTCCAGACCGTGGATTCTTCAGCGCCGCTCAAGCTTGGGTCATTGCCACCGCTGTCAAAGCGTTGGCTGCCTTCAAACGAATGCCTCAAGCCAAGGGCGTGGCTCACTTCATGGATCAGCGTGAGCGCATCGTATTGACCATCGGCAAACTTTAGCGGTGGTTCGTTATCGAGCATTACATCATAGGCTTTAAGCGAAAAGCCCGGTCCCCAAGCGTAGCCATCGGTGCGTTGTTGACGGTTTGTCATCAAGGCAATCGTGCCTTGCTGGATCGGGTTATTGGTTTCCACAAAGTGGAGATCAATCACTTGCTCAAGCCGGGCAAACATCGCTCGCACCGCTGCGCGCTGTTCGATGGGAATCGGCGCAAAACCCTCGTCGTTGTTATCCAAAGCGAAATACTCTGGCATCGATTCGGCAAAGGTATAAAACAAAATCCGATCCGACGGTGCCGACCGGATCAAGTAGGCCATATTCGGGCCGATCAGAGCCTGAACCCAGTAAGGCGCACTGTCAGGCAAAGGCGGGCTAAGCCAGGCAGCCAACTGCGGCGAGTCAAGTGTAGGTTGAAGCACGGCGGGCATCGATCGTTTTTTCAATCACAATAAGAACAACGCTCACAAATCAAGCCAAGGCGCACAACGTTCATACCCCGATGCAAACCATGTAGCCATCGATGAAGCCATCCTACTATAACAATGTCAACCCCGATTTGCTGGCTGCGATTCCGCTGCACGCAACCAAGGTGCTTGAGCTAGGCGCCGGTGCCGGAGCGCTTGGTGCAGCCTTTAAACGGCGCAACCCGCAAGCGAATTGGATCGGCGTTGAATTGATGCAAGAGCCTGCAGCGATGGCGGCTGAGCGGCTCGATGAGATCTATGTCGCTGATGTCGAAAGCGACCGCGTGGAATTGCCCTGGGCATCCTGGCACGCTGCGATGGATGCCATTGTGTTGGGCGACATCCTCGAACACCTGAAGGATCCCTGGGCAATGCTCAGCAGGCTTGCGGCGTGCCTCTCGCCCGATGGTGTGCTGCTTGCCTGTATCCCGAATGTCGGGCACTGGACGGTTATTGACGGATTACTTCGTGGCGATTTTTCTTACCGTGATCAAGGTTTACTGGATCGCACGCATTTGCGTTTTTTTACCGCTTCATCGATGTTGGAGTTGTTTCAGCGTGCAGGACTTGCAGCATCAAAAATGCGCGCCCGCGAGATTGTGGTCAACAAAGAAGGCTTTGAAGCCTTCGTCGAATCGATGAAGCCCTGGATCGCGTCAGCCGCTGAGGACCTCGCGGTTGTCCGTCAACGGTGGTTAAGCCTTCAGTATGTGATTCGGGCGGTACCTTCAGCGAGGCTTGGCATCTCGCAGCTACCTGGTGCTAAAGCTCCTCAAGAGGCTAAGGCCATTCCCGGTGCTGAGGCCATCCGAGGGGGCAAGGCCATCCCCGAGCCGTCTGCTGCGCAAGCTGTGCGGGTCCGAAGCCGGGCCAGCAAGCTTGTGATCGTGATGCTTGCCATGGCGCCAGGATTTGCTGATGTTCGCACCCGACTTCCTTTGCTTGCCTTTGGTTCACTGGTCGATGTGGAGGTGCATTACTTTGAACGAAGCGCGCAAATCCCTGACTTGCCGCTTGACCTGCCGAAGGTGTTGATCGTTCAGCGTCAGCTGCCTTCAAGCCTTGTCGAATGGCAACAAACGGTGCAAAGGCTTGAAGCGAAGGGCTGGCTTGTGCTTGCGGAGTGGGATGATCATCCCTCACTGTTTGCCCCCCGGATAAAAGAGCATTTTGATCGCGCCCCCTGGGCTTCGGTCAAGGCAGCCCATGGCGTAGTGACTTCAACGCCAAGGCTCGCCAAGGAAATCGCAAAAGTGCGCGGTGATGACCGTATCCTCTTATTTGATAACCGCCTCATTGAGTTGCCCCCGTTGAAATCGTCCCCAACCCCTGTAGGCGCTGAGGCGGTTGCAGCGGAGAAAATTGCTGTTTTCTTCGGGGCTTTGAACCGGACGCAAGAGGGCATTGAACTTATGCGCGCCATTGCACCGGTTTTTAGAGCGTATCCGCAAGCTGAGCTTGTCGTCTTGCAGGATCGAGCAGTCTTTGAGGCGGCCAGCGTCGACCAAAAGCGCTTTGTGCCTCAGCTAAGCTACGACCAGTACCATCAGTTGCTTGCCCAGTGCCACATTGCGCTTTTGCCGCTGGCAGACCACGAGGGCAATGCTTGCAAGAGCGATCTGAAGTTCATCGAGTGCGCAGCCCACGAGATGGCTTGTATCGCATCGCCTACGGTTTACGCGGCAAGCATCGATGAGGGGATGAACGGGTTGATTGCAGCCGATGTACAGGAGTTTGCGGTGGCACTGGAAGATTTAATCAAGAACCACGCCAGGCGCCGCGCGATTGCTCAGTCGGCCAGGCAATATGTCAGTGAGCATCGACTCTGGTCTCAGGTCTTGACCTTGCGTGTTGAGGCGCTTGAGCAAGCATGGCGTCAGTGGCGTAAACTTCATACCTGATGTTAGAACGAGATATTTTCATCTGGAC
>DENJ01000072.1:18398-24908 GCA_002359635.1 Burkholderiales bacterium UBA2647 | reverse complement strand
ATCCCCAGCGCTCGCACTGGGACGCTTCGCAATCTGATCGCGCCAGCGTTGGATATTGGCGTAGCCCGATTCGCCAGGTTTGAATTTCATCACCCGAGCAAACTCAATGGCGCAAAACGCCGTGATATCCGCAATGCTGAATCGCTCGCCTGCAACCCAGGGGCGTTGAGCAAGTCTTTCTTCTAACCATATCAATCCCACCTCCCGCTTTACAGCCTGACTTTGAGCAAAATCGGGAAACTGAGGACTTTCAAGCGCTGCCAGACCCGGATGCGCGTGCCTCACCCATTGCGCCGTTGGCAATAATACATACCATTCCATATAGCGGTCATACATTTCAATCAATGCGCGCTCATCAGTTCCCTCGCCCATCAGATTGGGTTGGGGAAAAGTTCCTTCGAGCCAGGTACAAATCGCACGGCTTTCGCTGATGCAACGACCGTCCTCGAGTTCAAGAACCGGTACCCGGGCGAGCGGGTTACGCAACAAAAAACTTTGCTCACGGTGCGCACCGGCATTGAGATCGACAGCGATCAAAGCAATCGAATCAAGCCCTTTTTCCGCGATAAACATACAAACCCGTTTCGGATTCGGGGCTCTGGGCGACATATAGAGTTTCATGTTTGGATCACCCGATGACTGCTCACAGGCCTTCGATCACGCGCATATCGCGCACCACGGCGTTGTTGACAAGTTTTGAGATAGCTTCTTGATAAGCCGGACTATCGTAGGCGGCCAGCGCTTGCTCAAGGCTATCAAATTCGACAAGCACAGTTCGATTCATCTTGCCGTGTTCTTTCACCGCCGCTGGCATGCCGCGCGCCAAAAAGCGACCGCCTGCGGCCATAAGGGCCGGCGCGGCGAGTGTTGCGTAGGCTGAAAGCGCGTCTTGATCATTAATGTCATGATAAGCGCTGATCAGGTAGGCTTTCTTGGTCATGGTGCGAATCCCTTGCTTTGAAAAAAGGCGTCAGTGGTGGCGTTGTAAAGGCGGATGAAAGGTGTGAAGCAATCTGTAGGGGCTTGCGAAACATGCCGGTTTAGACGCTGAACTCGGCAGACCGGTTTAGACCGCTGAGCTAGGCATGAAGGCCTTGATAGACCGCAGCTTCAAAAGCAAGATAAGTGGGAAGCGACTCGTGGTCTGCGAAGGGGAAAAGTTGCGTGATGTAAACAGCTGCGATGCCCGTTTTCTGATCGATCCAATAATAAGAATTGGCGAGCCCGGCCCACATCAATCCGCCGGCGGGCCTACCCGTCGCCAGGTCTTCGTGATTCACCTGAAAGGCAAGACTCCAACTCTTGGTTGACCCCGGGAAAAACTCAGCATCGTTGGTAAGCGGGATCGCGGCAACGAGGGGTGTCACCCGACAATCGCCCATCTGATTTTGTCCTAATGCCCATACGGATTCGGGCTTGAGCACCCGCTCACCACCCAACTGACCGTTATTAAGAATCATCCGTAAGAATTTCAGGTAATCGCCAGCCGTGCTGTAAAGGCCACCCCCACCCATTTCAAACTCGGGCTCCTGGGGCATCTCAAAAGGAAAGGCCGCCAGGCTTCCATCCGAGCCGCGCAAATGAACTGCCGATAATCGCTCACGCATCGCCGCTGTGATCCTAAAAGCTGTGCTTTGCATCCCGAGCGGCTCAAAGAGTTGATCATGCATGTAGGCTGAGAGCGTTTTTCCGCTCACTGCTTCGACCATTTTCCCTGCCCAGTCGATATTGATCCCATACTCCCAGCGTTCACCAGGATCGAATAACAAGGGCAGGCTAAGCGCCTTGTTTCGACACGTTGTAACACTGGGAATATCGAGTGCAGCTTGAAGCTTTTGGATATCAGCATTCCAGATTTCATAGCTAAAGCCCGCGCTGTGGGTAAGCAAATGCCGCAAGCTGATTGCCCGCCTCGGCGCCCGGTATGTGGGCATCCCTGCCTCGTTAAAACCTGTGAGTACTTGAACATCAGCAAGCTCTGGCAGGACGGCACTGGCAGGCGCATCCAGATCAATAAGTCCTTTTTCGACGCACTGGACCGCGCAAACTGAGGTGATTGCCTTGGTCATTGAAGCAATCCAACACACGGTATCGAGTGTCATCGTATTGCCACTGTCAATCAATCGTTCTCCGAAGGCTCCCTCGTAAATCGTCGCTTCACGCGAGCAAACCGTGGCCACGATCCCAGGAAGCTTTGTTGGCCCGACTGAAGTCTGGAGGACTTGGTCAATGGCAGCAGCGTTCAATTTCATCGTTAAACTCCTCAGAATAGATCTCGGTTAGAGATAGCGGCTCAAGGCATCAACATCATCTTCAAGCATTTCACGAAGTTCGATTTGTCTCAAGACCCCGGCGCGATCAAACAGGAACAATTGCGGCAAGCCCTTTCTTTGTCGAAAGATCGCTTGCCATCTCGGGGGCGCATGAGCCACCTCAAAGCGATAGCCATGTTTGGCGATGTATTGTTGCGCGAGTTCAGCCGTCTTGTCGACGCTCAAACTCACCATCGCCAACCCGCGGCTCTGGTGGGTGCGGTAAAACCGATCAAGCAAGGGATTCTGCTGCGCGCAAAAAGGGCACCACGAAGCCCAAAAGACAATGATCAAAACCTTGCCACGATAGCTTGGCCACGAGATCTCAGAGCCATCGATTCTTTTCAACGGCGGAAACTCAACAAGGTCGCCAAGCCTCCAAACCGGTCCCGCCATTGGTTCTTGCCCTGACGGTTGTGCGAAAACGGGCATACTCAGTGGTCGGCCTGAGGCGGCGATTAGCGCGATTTTTCCAATCCGATGAAGCATTAAGCGTCGCATTGGCATGACATCCTCTGGTCTGGCCCAACCTACAATCAAGGTTTAAAGTCTGAGCGCCCTTATTCGAATCTGAATTGTATGACGCTATAAATCATTTCTCTGATGTTTGCTCGACTTGGCGTACCGCCGAGAAAGCGATCGTCATCATGAGCAATCAGCAATTGGCAGTCAGCGCCGACAACTGTCATCCCTTCTGGTTTATGCGAGAAATGCAGCACGACATTTGCTTCGTCTCGCACAAGCGTAGGCTTCTCCCCCGCTTCGAAACGCGCCCTCTTTTGGCTCAGCAAGAAACCATCCATCCTGGAATCAGACTCGGCGCTCAATAAGAAAAAGAGTTGATCATGCTCCGCGCAATACTCAATCGACGATAAGCCCAGGCCTTGGATCGACGCCGTCAAACTTTGATCAGGGAATAAGTCTGCGGGTCGCCAATCTGCAAGCACTTGCCCCTCATCGACTAAGCGCAAGCCTTGTTCGTCATCTAAAACATAGCGAAACGCCAAGATTAAAAACCGGAACAAAGGTTCACGAAAACTTGCTCCGGTTTCTCGAACGCCAAACAATAAACGCCGCCCTGGAAGCGCGGCAAGCCCCTCGATTTTGTAATAGGGCGCTTTGAGCTGCCTTTCAAAGATGGAGCGCAAAGGCACCGAGCTTGTTTGCCCGTTGCGATGACTTGGATTGAGCAGGCGCGCCCCCTCAATGAGCCCGCGTGGCCAGAAAAAGACCGCATTAAACCGATCATAGTGAGCACTCATCGGATCGAAACGGTCAAAGGCTGTCACCGCAAAATCGATCGCATCGTCAACAGATTGCGCTGCCGCTTCAAACTTTGAGGCCTGGTCAAGCGGTGAAGCCGGCCCGGGAAGAAACGCTGTAAGGCGGGTTTCAGTCGCAGCCATCGAGGCGCCATCGCCATCTGCAGGCACCTTGGGTGCCAGATCTGCCAGAAGGCTAACCGGCAGGGAGGGATGCGATTTATCGTTAAGAAACCACAATCGCCCCTGATGGTGGACAAGCGCTGAGAGCTCGCAAGCCAGCGACGGGTCCTCCCGCTCGGTGGCCGGCAAAAAATCAAAGCACGGGATCACAACATGAAATTGCTGCCTAAGACCCTTGAGTTCAGCTGCTAGCACCGGACCAACACATAGCCAACACCAGCAAAAAACCAGCCAGGCGGTAAGGCGGACTGTATGGGCCCTCATCAATGTGCCAATTGCGTGAGGCTTGGCCGTGATTGACGTAGTAGGATTTGCTTACAAATAAGGCGAGGAAATCCTTGGTGAAAAATCTTGGTCTGCGCACAATCGCCCTCGATACTGCCGAGCTCAAAAGGAGAACACATCATGTCAGGTGGCGCCCACGTTGATCCATCAAATAAAAAAATTGCCTTACTGATTTCAATTCTCGCACTTATCCTTGCTATTTCTGAGACCTTGGGTAATGGCGCGCAAACAAAAGCACTTGCAGCCAACATCGAAGCGGCAAATCTTTGGAATTTTTTCCAGGCCAAGACAGTCCGGATGACGGTACTTCGTTCAACAGCAGAAGCGATGGAAACCGAGGCTGCGGGAAAGCCAAGCCCCGCCATGGCGGCCCAAATCGAGAAGTGGCGCAAGACGGCAGAACGTTATGATGATGAGCCCGAAACCAATGAGGGGCGCAAGCAGCTGATGGCCCGCGCCAAGGTGCTTGAGGCAACCAGGGAGCTTGCCATGGCTGCCTATCATCAATACGAAGTCGCCTCGGCAGCGGTGCAAATCGCCATTGTGCTTGCCTCCTCTGCAGTTATTACCGGCTTAACCGCACTAACGTTCGCTGCTTTCGGACTGGGACTAGTGGGTATAGCCTTTACTCTGATCGGACTGCTTGCACCGACTGCCGTGCATATTTTTTAGCGACGGGTCATGCTTCGGTTTTTCCATCGTTACTGTGACTTCAATATCGAAAGAAACACCGGAAGATCTTCGCTATCCTAGGCATTTTTAGAAGCAAGCGGATTTGCAATGATTGAACTTCTGTCCAGCCCTGAAGCTTGGATCGCCTTCGCGACGCTCACAGCGCTCGAATTGGTTCTCGGCATCGACAATATTATTTTCATATCGATCTTGGTCGACCGTTTGCCTGCCCATCAACGCGAGTTGGCGAGAAAAATTGGTCTGGCCATGGCGATGTTGATGCGTATCGGACTACTCCTGGTTTTGTCATGGATTATTGGCCTCGTCACGCCACTCTTTACCCTATTCGAGCAGGCGATCTCAGGTCGTGATTTAATTTTGATCGCTGGCGGGCTCTTTCTCGTTTGGAAGAGCACATCGGAGATCCACCATGCCATTGAGGGGGCAGCGTCCGAAACGCAGACCAAAGCGGGCAGCAATTTCTCGGCGGTCATCATGCAAATCATGGTGGTTGACCTTGTTTTCTCGCTTGATTCCATCATCACTGCCGTGGGGATGGTCGATGACGTAAGAATCATGATCAGCGCTGTGATCGCCTCGGTTGCTCTGATGATGGTTTTCGCAAAGCCCATCGGTCAGTTCGTATCGGACCATCCAACGGTAAAGATGTTGGCCCTGAGCTTTCTTGTTGTTGTTGGCGTTGTTTTGATTGCCGAGGGTTTTGACCACCATGTCCCCAAGGGCTACGTTTACTTCGCCATGGCCTTCTCACTGATCGTTGAATTGCTGAATATTCGATTAAGAAAGCGCAGTAGCCGCGCTAAGCTTCATGCGAGTCGTATTCCGGGCGATCACTAGAAGGACTTGACGTTAGGCTCGATTTGCCCGGAAACTGAAGCTGCATTAGCATCGGATTCAAGATGCAGCTTCAATCCGACAATCAAGCCTCGCAAGACGACCGCGAATCACTCATTGTGATGCTCGAGCCATCCACGCACAGTGCTCACCTTGAACATTTCTTAAGACGTGTTGAGCGGGTTAATTCAACCTACGAGGACGAGGTTGTAAGCTTGACCGCGGAAAACCTTAAGCAGATTCGTGATGAGGTTGATCATGCAAAACCTGGTGATCATATGGTCTGTCTTCTGTTACGTTTCCCGAATAAGGCGATGATTCCCTACGGTTCGGATTTGTTTCCCGCAGACGATCTCGACAGCATTGTCAACAGCGCGCACAATTGCCTTGACATGATTCGCGACGTGAATCAAGGGGAATTAATCTATCGACATGTCCATTACACGTTCAACAAGCTGGTCGCTTTTACCATCGGTTGTGTGTGCAATGTGAAATTGCTGGAAGAACAGCTTGCTCGCGCGCAGGCACAATTGATTCAGCAATCGCCCTCGGACCAATAAGTTCCCACATCGACCGTGAAAGTATAGACATGACCGATATCAATCTCGCAACGCTCCAACATGCCGCCGATGGTATCAGCAGCTTTGATGAGGCAGGTTTTCTTCAGTTTGGCGCGCAAGCGAAGCAGCTGGGTTTCGATGAAGTGCTCGTTCGGCGCTGGGATCCTGGCGTTTTCCTCGATACCCACAGCCATTCTTTCGCGGTGCAAGCCCTTGTCGTTGAGGGCAGGATGTGGCTTGGTCTGAATGACACGGTATGTGAGCTTGAAGCGGGAAGCAAATTCGCACTTGACGCAGAAATGCCGCACACCGAGCGCTACGGTCCCGATGGTGCGGTGTTTTGGGTGGCACGGCTTAACCTTCGCCATTAGCATCGAGCTT
>DENJ01000072.1:14142-18374 GCA_002359635.1 Burkholderiales bacterium UBA2647 | reverse complement strand
GCATTGAGCTTAATGGCCGGAGCTGGGTTTTTTTATGACCGCAGCGTTATCCTTGGTTTAACCACGGATTCTTCGCACAGCGCAAGGAATGATGATGCACGATGCTCGAAGCAGCGATCCCGACAAACTTGGATGGATGAAAGGCTTTCCTCCTGCGAAAGCGCAGCGGATCATGGTCAGCGACGCAAGTGCCTATCGCTTCCCGCAGCTTCGATGGTCGTTTTCACACTATCAAGAACTCTTTCCCACTCGACCCATCGACCGGGGCAACGGTCCACATCATCCGCTGAACCTGAGTTTGAGAGATGATTTGGATGCGGTCTGTTTCAAACCGATCGGCGCTAGCGAACCCATGCGTTGGGATGATTCGCTTTCGAAGAATTTCACCGACGGCATCGTCGTTCTTCACCGTGGGCATAGGATTTACGAGCGATACTTTGGAGCGCTCGGAGAACGACAACACCACTTGTGCGCCTCGGTGACAAAATCATTCGTCGGTACATTGGCCGCCTGGCTTGTGCACGATGGGCAACTCGACCCCCATGAACCGGTCATCCGATGGATCCCCGAGTTGGCAAAAAGTGGTTTTGGCCAGGCAACGATCGAACAGGTCTTGCATATGACCACGGCGATTCGCTATGACGAAACCTACGCCGACCCTGAAGCCGATATTTGGAAGCATTTGAAAGCGGGCGGGGTATTTCCCCGATCTGCAGACGATCAAGGCCCAGGTTGTTTTACCGATTACTTGCAGACCGTTGTGCAATCCGGAACACATGGCGAACAGTTCGCGTATCGAACGCCCAATACCGATGTGTTGGGTTGGATACTGAAACGCGCGTCTGATCAAACCTTATCCGAGATGATGGCCGAGCGTATCTGGCAACCGATGGGTGCAGAGCGCGACGCTGCTCTCCAGATCGACAGTATTGGATTTGAGTTTGCCGGTGGCGGCCTTTTGGCGGTATTGCGGGACCTGGCACGTTTTGGCGAAATGATGCGGCTTGAAGGCCAACTCGGCAATCGACAGGTCATCCCCAAGGCTGTGATCCGAGCAATTCGGCAAGGTGGTGATCAGAAAAAATTCGCTCCGGCAGGCTACACGACTTTGCCAGGTTGGAGCTATGGATCAATGTGGTGGCATGCCCACGATGATCATGATGTTTATACCGCTCGCGGGGTTCATGGCCAGGCGATTTATATCGATCCAAAAGCTGAAATGGTGATTGCGCGCTTTGCCAGCCACCCTGTTGCGGCAAATGCGCAAATTGATCCTCACTCGCTGCCTGCCTATCGCGCGCTCGCCGATCACCTGATTCGAGAATCCTGATTGCGATGTCTGCCGATGGCTTCAAATCAATCGTTCAGAGCTTGCGTTTGCCGGTCATTCAGGCGCCGATGGCGGGCGGTCCATGTACGGTTGCATTCGTTGCAAGTGTACTTAAGGAAGGCATTATCGGGAGCTTCGGCTTTGCCTACAGCAAGCCTGACGCCATCCGCGACGCCATAAAGGCCGCACGTCGGGTGGCACACGGTCCGGTCAATGCGAATTTCTTTATCTTCCCATCCCTGCAAGCGCCAAGCGATGCAGCATTACAGCAGGCGGTTCAAGCCTTGCAAGCGCTTGCCGCTTTCGATCTGGCCCCTGAGGACAGGCCAGCACATCTGCAAATGCTTGAGCGATCAGCGATCAAGGCAGCCGAGGCACCTTTTTTTCCCTCGCTAGAGGAACAGCTTGAAGCGGTCTGGTCGGCTCGCCCCGAGCTTTTGAGCTTTCACTTCGGTCTGCCGCCAGGCTGGGTTTTTGATCGAGCGCGCGAGCTTCACATACCCGTCTTGATCAGCGCAAGCAAACGCTCTGAAGCCCTTGCCATTGAGGCAAGCGGCGCGTCGGCGATTGTGGCCCAAGGCATCGAGGCAGGCGGTCATCGTGGCTACTTTGATGCCGCTTCATCGATGAGCATCGAAGACGGTATGGAAACGCTTGATCTGGTTGAGGAAGTTTCGAAGCACTGCAAACTGCCCGTGGTTGCAGCCGGTGGCATTATGGATGGCGAAGCCATTCGAGCAGCGATTCAGCGAGGCGCCTGCGCGGTGCAGATGGGTACGGCTTTTCTTGCCTGCGATGAAAGCGGTGCTAGCGCCGAACACAAGCGATTACTGACCCAGGAACCTCAACGCGGCACGGTTTTTACCCGGGCATTTTCAGGACGCTTCGCCAGAGGCATTCGCAACCGCTTCACTGAATCGATGCAGGATCAGCAAGTGCTGCCCTTTCCGCAGCAAAATACACTGACCGGGGCGCTGCGTCAGCGCAGCGCTGAAACTGGCGACCCGGAATATCAGAGCCTATGGGCAGGAAGGGCCTACCCCCAATGCCGCGCTGAGCCAGTGAAAACATTGCTTGCCCGCTTAGAAAAAAGCTATCGCATGCCCGGCGGTTAGCAAACACACTAAGCTGCGATTCGCAGCGAAGCGTTTTGCGCCGATACGGACCCTGCAAACGCTGAGGAAACTCGCATGCCGGGGTTCAATGAGCGACGCATTAAGTCATCAAAAGCACCCAGTGCTGCCTTTGCGCCCTCACCCGCTGCAATGATGATTTGTTTAAATGGTGTGGCGGTCGCATCGCCGGCTGAAAAAACACCTTGAAGACTGGTTTGTCCTTTCGCATTGACGACAATCTCGCCCTGAGCATTAAGCTCAACAGTGCCCTTGAGCCACTCAGTATTAGGCATAAGACCGATTTGCACAAAGACACCATCGAGTGCCAGGCGATGCTCACGTTCTTCTCGTTGATCCAAATAACTTAGGCCTGTGACCACATCGTCGTCGCCTTCGATCGCTATGGTTTTTGCCTGTGTTATCACTCGCAAATTGTTTAGCGATCGGAGTCGATCGATCAGCACAGCATCAGCTTTCAGGTTTGGACCGAATTCAAGCAGGGTCACCTCAGCCGCAAGTCCGGCAAGGTCGATTGCCGCTTCAACACCCGAGTTACCCCCGCCGACAACGGCAACGCGCTTTCCCTTAAACAAGGGGCCATCACAATGAGGGCAGTAGGCAACACCTTTATTTCGATAACGGTCTTCACCTGGCACACCGAGTTGTCGCCAGCGCGCACCGGTGCTGATCACAACCGTTTTGGCTTTCAAACTTGCACCGCCTTCAAGCTCGATCTCATGCCATCCGCCAGAAACTTGCGCTGGAAGAAGCCGCTTCGCTCGCTGCAGCAACATGACATCGACTGCATAAGCATTCAGATGCGCTGTCAAATCGGAGACGAGCTTAGGGCCATCGGTTGATGGCATCGATATGAAATTTTCGATCGCCATTGTTTCGTTAAGTTGCCCGCCCAGTCGATCCGCGATTAAGCCAGTTCTGATACCTTTACGAGCCGCGTAAATCGCGGCAGAGACCGCGGCTGGCCCACCGCCGACAACCAATAAATCGTAGCCTTCTTTTTGCGACAGCATATTCTTCTGCCTCGACGGTAGGCCTTGATCAAGTTTCGCTAAGACCTCCTCAAGACTCATACGACCATTGCTAAACAACTGACCGTTTAGGAAAACAGCCGGCACGGCCATGATCTTCCGCGCACTGACCTCGTCCTGATACAGTGCACCGTCGATAATCACCGTTTTAACGGCTGGATTGATCAAGGCCATCAGACTGAGAGCTTGAACAACATCAGGGCAGTTGTGGCAGGAAAGTGACATGTAGACTTCAAATCGTAAGTCTCCCGTCAACAACTTGATCTGTTCCAGTTGCGCCTGGGAGACCCTAGGCGGATGACCGCCTGCCCATAGCAGTGCGAGCACCAGCGAAGAAAACTCATGGCCAAGCGGGATCGCTGCGAATCTTAGAGCGTGATCATCAACCTGCTGAACCACGAAGCCTTGATCAACCAAGCTGGCACCTTGATCGCCAAGCACTTCATCAGGGCCAGCAGCTACATGCTGGCTTGATCGTTGCTTGCGAATGGAGAATGATGGTCTGCGCGCATCCGTACCGTTCCAGAAGACGCTGATCTTGTCCGAACTCGCTTCAAGCGCAAGCAAAACTTCCTTGAGTTGAACGCTCGCTTCCGTTTGATCAAGACTTGCCTCAATCGCGACAGGCTCTTTAATCGATTGGAAATGCTGCTTCACTTTTTCTTGTATGGCTGCTGTGATCATCATGATGCCTTGTCGAGTGCTTTGTGATAACTTATACGTTGTCGTTTCATAAGA
>DENJ01000072.1:479-14088 GCA_002359635.1 Burkholderiales bacterium UBA2647 | reverse complement strand
AGGTTCAAGTGTTTCGGCACCTGGCGTCCATTTCGCGGGACAGACTTCCCCGGGATGAGCCGCCACGTACTGGGCTGCCTGAACCTTGCGTAAGAGTTCCTTCGCATCCCGACCGATCCCGTTATCGTGGATCTCACACAGCTTGATCAGACCCTCTGGATTGATGAGAAAGCTACCTCGCAGCGCAAGTCCCTCTTCTTCAATCATGACCCCGAAATTTCGGGTGATAACACCACGCGGGTCACCGATCAATGGATAGCGCACCTTGGCAACTGTCTCGGAGCTGTCGTGCCAAGCCTTATGGGTGAAATGGGTATCGGTCGACACGGCGTAAATCTCAACGCCCAGCGACTTAAATGTGTCATAGTTATCCGCCAAATCACCAAGTTCGGTGGGACAAACAAAAGTAAAGTCTGCTGGGTAAAAGAAAACAATCGACCATTTTCCTTTTAAGCTTTCCTCGCTGACCTGAACAAACTTTCCGTTGTGGTAAGCAGTCGCTTTAAAGGGCTTGACTTGAGTATTGATCATTGACATTTGGATTTCCTTGCGTTTGGTTTTGGAGAAGAGGCCGCTCAAAAGAAGAGCAAGCACAGCGCGAAGTCTGAAGACGGCAGCGCAATCGGTCCAACGAATAATTTAGATATAAACAATCGATTTTTCCGATGGGATGGCGATGACAAGGCTCGCGATGACTTGGGAGGCATGGGGAAAGGCAGACGCGGTTGCCTTATCCGAGGGCTTACATCGCGGGGACTACAGCGCCCGCGAACTGGCAAAACAGGCCGCTGCCGCCATCCAAAACGTGAATCCATCGCTCGACGCGGTAAGAGAGATCTTTTCGGATGTCATCGAAGACCCCTTGATCGACGGCATGAACCCGAGTGGGTTCTTCCGGGGTGTTCCTTTTGTGATGAAGGATCTTGGCCCTGGCTTGAAAGGTCGACTGCAGGAAATGGGGTCCCGCTTTATGCAGGGCAACCGGGCGAGTGCCGATGGTTTTCTCACGCAAAAGATCCGGGCTGCCGGACTCAACATCATTGGCAGAACAAGCACACCTGAATTTGGCGTCTGCAGTTCCGCCGAGAATCCTGAGATTTGTATCACTAGAAACCCTTGGAACACGGCCTACAGCAGTTGCGGATCATCGGCAGGCAGCACGGTGTTGGTTGCCGCTGGCGCCGTCCCCATGGCCCATGCAACCGATGGCGGCGGTTCGATTCGAATCCCTGCAGGATTTAACGGCAACATCGGTATGAAATGTTCTCGGGGTGTTTTTTCGATTGCGCCAGGGCTTTCAGACCTTACGGGTCTGGTGTCAACCCAGGGCTGCATCACCAGAACCGTTCGCGACACTGCAGCCTGGATTGACCATTGCCGCGGCGGCGCACCCGGCGAGTTCATGCCGTACTGGAAAGAAGAACAATCATACAGCGAGCTGATCCGTAGCGACCCACCCAAGCTGCGTATCGCACTTTCGGATCGTTGGGGGCCCTATGCCGCAGAGCCATCGATTTCTGAAGCCTTAGAACGTGCTGCAAAACAGCTGCAAGATCTTGGGCACCATGTTGACTGGGCGTTACCCAAGGTCGACTTCGAGCAAGCATTTGAAGCGCAAACACTTTGCTACATTTCCAATTTTGCTCAAGTGATAGCGTCACACTTGCGGGCAAGGAACCTCAGCGAGCCCCCGTCGAGCATGATCGAACCGATCAATTGCTTGATCTGGCAGGCAGGAAAGGATATTTCTTATAGCGAACGTTATGCGATGCAGGAAGTCTTCAACAAAACCTCCCGGGGCTTTGGTGAGTTTTTCGAATCCTGGGACATCATTCTGACGCCGATTACCGCGCAAAACACCCCAATGATCGGTGATCGCGAATTGCTTACAACGAGCACCGAGCGCGATGTTTATGCTTGGTTTCATCGACTCTGGCGAGCCTTTGCTTTCACGCCCTTAAGTAACCTTTGCGGTACTCCTGCAGTCTCAATGCCTATGGCACGGCAAAGCAATGGTCTACCCTTCGGTATCCAAGCGCAAGCGAAACAAGCTCATGATGGCTTGCTCTTGCAACTGGCAGCGCAAATCGAACGATCGATGAGCGGGGGATGGCATGCAGGAGAAACCCCTGCGATCCATGTAAGCAAGATTGTCGGTTGACGAAGTGAGCGGCGCCTTTGGATGGCCCAATGAGCAGCGCCAAAGCATGGTAAAGCGAGCGCCTCATGCGAATACCCTAGCTGCGCGCAATCGTGTAATTGTTCACGCGAAGCATTTTGCACATCGCCTTCATGTTGTCGAATGTTGGCGGGATCTGAGCATTGCGAATGCGCTGTTTAAGCTCTTCAGTCTTGTAGATCATGCCTTTTTGATTGGCTACGGTTCGGCATAAATTTTCTGTAACCGTCTTAGCAACCCCTGGCCTTGCGCTCACCACCTTCACAAAAGCCGGCGCGGGCAAAAATAAAAGCTGGCCAGCCGCTTCGCATTCGAGCGCTGCCGATCGCGGTTGGCCATCGATGAGACCAAACTCGCCGACGTGAGCACCTTGCTTCAGGCTTGCCAGCACCTTCTTCGGCGCAGCCCCACTACCCCGGCCCAAGACATAGACCCGAAAAACCCCGGAGAGCACGACGTACATGCCGTCGGGCTCATCGTCTTCCTTGAAAACCTGCTGACCTGCTGAAAATGCCAGGGCTCTGGTCACGAGCATGATTTCCGACAAATCCTCGCCGGACATCCCGTTAAAAAAAGGAACTTCCGAAATCGGCACGGCCATGGGTGCTTACTCCATCTGAATCATGCTGGCAACCCGCGCTGACTCATGAGCGAAGTGCCCATGCGACGCGAGTTTGTGACCCACACTTTATCGCAGATCAACGCCTTGATCGTTAAACGGCCCGACTCAAGAGCACGCGAAGCCGACCTTTAACATTTCAGTCGACCTCAAGGTGCAGCGTGCTCGACAATACTGCTGAGGACGACTAGGATCAGTGCTGTGAGGATCGCCAAGACGATCCCACGATCAATAACCTTAGGGAGGATGATATGAACCATCGGATGCGTTTCGGTATATTTCTAGCACCATTTCACAAACCTGGGATCAACCCAACGCTTGCGCTCGAGCAGGATCTTGAGTTGATCCAATGGCTCGACCGCTGTGGCTACGACGAGGCATGGTGTGGTGAACATCACTCGGCAGGCAGCGAAATATCGGCCAGTCCCGAATTACTGATTGCGGTCGCCTCTCAAAGGACGCGATATATCAAGCTTGGCACTGGTGTTGTCAGCATGAGTTATCACAATCCTTTGTGGGTTGCGGAACGGATCGTACAACTCGACCATCTCACGCGAGGTCGGGTGATGCTTGGCATGGGACCCGGCTCGCTCCCGAGCGACGGGATCATGATCGGAGTCACACAACACGATACCCGTCGACTGCTCGAAGAAGGCATGGGCGTCGTGATGCAACTCTTAAGAAGCGAAGAGCCGGTTAGCTTTAAGAACGATCGATGGAACCTTCAGGAAGCGAGACTGCACCTTCGCCCCTACAGTCAACCGCTTTTTGATATCGCTGTCCCTGCTGTAGCCTCACCCACCGGACCAAAACTCGCGGGCATGCATGGGGTTGGACTCCTTTCGATCGGCGCGACCACAGCGGCAGGATTCGATGCGCTGGCGCTTCACTGGGATGTGATGGAGCAACAGGCGGCCCATTACAAAACCAGCGTTGACCGGAATAAATGGCGACTGGTGGGTCTTGTTCATTGCGCAGAAACCATGGAACAGGCATACCGCGATGTTGAGTACGGCATCGAACAATGGTTTGATTATTTTCAAGCCGTGGCTGCCTTCCCTCAAATGGCAGTTCCTGGCAATAACGTGAAAGAAATGATTTCTTTTGTTAACGATTCCGGTTTTGGCGCAATCGGCACACCAGACATGGTTCACGCGCAAATCGACCGGTTGTGGCAACAAAGCCATGGTGGCTTTGGCGCGTATCTGTTGTTGGCTCATAACTGGGCTAACTTCGACGCAACCCGAAAAAGTTATGACCTGATTGCAAGACATGTGTTTCCTCAGTGGCAGGGTCAGCGCTCGACGCTGGCTGCTGCCGAGCGCGCAAGAGCAAATCGCCCCGCACTGGCTGAGGTACATAGCAAAGCGGTCGAAGCTGCAACCCAACGCTTTCAGGCCGAGCTCGCAACGCGTTAAACCATCAAAAGGGTGCATTTGGTCGGCCTTGTCCGACCACTTTTTTGCGCCATTATTGCCCGCTGAGTACCCAACACAGGACCTGTCGCATAGATAATCTCCAACGCTGGTCATCGTCGTGGGCAGCTTCGAGCCGATAAACCGGCTGACCTCGAAAATATGAGGTGCCATAGCGCCAGGGCAAGGCCGACTGACTCACTCGCTCGGCCACATTGATGTATGGCTTGCTCAGACGATATCCAGGCAGGAAAGGTCTTGTAATCGTAATAAATTGAAGATCTTGCGTTTGTCCTCACGGATAGATGAGTAAAAATTTCGACATGAACTTTATGACGGATCAGGGGCTGTTGCGATCCCGCATGCGGATTAAGGCCACCAAGGGCAACACCACAAGCGACGTAGCAACAAAAAATACAAAGGCATCGAGATAGCCGATCATCATCGCCTGTCGATTGAGCTCGCGCGACAGTGAAGCTAAGCCTGGGAGGTCGGCGTAACTCCAGGGCCAAGGCAGTGTTTCATGGTGCAAAGGCGTCACACGCTCGACAAGTTCGGCATAGCTATGCCTTGCCATGCGAACCGAGACTGTCACGGTCAGGGAAATGTGCACTGCCGATCCAAAATTTCTAACCATATGGTAGACCGACGACGCATCAGGGACAAGCTTCGGGTCGAGGGTTGAAAACGTCACCATGGTAATCGGTACCCAAAGGAGACCAACCCCAAATCCTTGCACCACCATTGGCGTGAACACAGCCCACACCGTGGGGTTCATGTCCAGATGCGCCAATTCCCAACCGGCCCAGGCCTGCAGGGTGAAACCCACAAGAATCATGGCTCGAGGCTCGATGCGACTTCCGATAATCATGAAGGTGAAGGCCGCTAGCGTCCCCAGGCCGCGGCAACCAATGATGTACCCGACCACCGAATCGGGATAGCCGCCAATGTTTTGAAGCAGTGGCGGCAATAGCGTCATCGGTGTGAAATTCAGCATACCGAAGACAAAAACCATCAGCAGTCCAATCACAAAATTACGATCGGAAAAAAGCTTCAAGTCCAAAAATGGCTTCTCGGTGGTGAGGCTGTGTACGACAAAGAAATAGAGCGATATCAACGATAAACCCGCCCATATCAGCATTTCATGTGCATCAAACCAGTCGGCCCTTTCACCCCGATCGAGCATCAATTGCGCTGCAGCAACAGCAATCGCAAGGCTCAAAAACCCCAAGGTCTCGAGTCGAATGCGGCTCGGTTTGACCCGATCGCGAATCACCGCGAATGTGCCCATCAGTGCAAGGAGCGTAAAGGGCAGGATCATATAAAACACCCATCGCCAGTTATAGGTTTCAGCCAACCAGCCCCCAAGCGTCGGCCCTAAAATCGGTCCAAAAACTGATCCCATCCCGTAGATGGCAAGCACCGCCCCGTGACGCTCTTTGCGATAGGTATCGAGCACGATCGCCTGCGATGCCGGCACAAGGGGCGCACCCACAGCACCCTGTACTGTCCGCCAAAACACCAAAGCTTCAAGCGAACCTGACATGCCACAACCCAGCGATGCAATACCAAAAGCGATGACACAGCCATTCATCAAACGTCGACGACCAAACCGCGCCACCAGCCAGCCCGCCATCGGCGTGGCCACAGCCGTTGCCACCAAGTTAGAGGTCACAACCCAGGCAATTTGGTCTGGTGTTGCGGAGAGTGCACCTTGCATCGCTGGCAACGACACATTGGCAATGGTCACTGTCATTGCATAAAGCACAGTCACCAAGGTACAGGTCGCAAGAATCAATGCGCGCTCTATAACAGCCGCTGCATCGTCGCGCTCAGCGAGTGTTAAGGCTGCCTTGGCTTCATTGCGCTGGACGGCTAACATGGTCTGTGCCCCTCACCAGCGGCTCAGCCGCTATTGGCTTAGCCAAGCGAAGAAATCGGGCATCCCGCGGGCTTTACCGGTATCGATGCGCACAGTCACCGTCATACCGGCACGCAGTGAGGTTGACTCGCCGCCCGGATCGATCTCCAGCATCACCGGGACGCGTTGCACAACCTTCACCCAATTGCCCGTCGCGTTTTGAGGCGGCAACAGGGCAAACTGAGCGCCTGTCGCCGGCGCAATCGCAAGCACTTTGGCTGACCAGCTTCGATCGGGATAGGCATCTGCCACCAGGCTAGCCGGCTGACCGACCCGCACCTTTTCAAGTTGCGTCTCCTTAAAGTTTGCCTCGATCCAGGGCTTATCGGGTTGGATGAGGCTGAATAAGCCAGCACCACGATTGATATTTTCGCCAGGCCGCAAGCGCAGATTACTGATCGTGCCATCCTGCGAGGCTCTAATCTCTGTGCGTTCCAGGGCAAGCTTTGCCTCATCGAGTGCTGCCTTAGCTTCCAATACTTTCGGATGCCGGTCGGCCGCGAGAAGCAAATCGCCTCCGAGGGCTGTTAGCACCCGCGATGCACGTTCTTCAACGGCACTTAAGCGGGCTCGCGCTGCATCCCGTTGGTGTAGCGCTTCATCGTAGGCATCAGCGCGAATCATGCCAACTTCTCGTAAACGGCGCGACCGCTCAAGCTGAAGGTTTAAGAATTGAATTCTTTCCTGCGCTTCGCCTGCCTCGGCCTTGGCAACCCGGTACTCGGCCCGCAGTGTATCGAGCTCATTGCGAACCAGTTCGAGCTGCGCGCTTGCTTTAGCCAGTGCAATCTGAAAGGGTGCAGGATCAAGCACAAACAACAAATCACCTTGACGAACCTGCTGCTGGTCCTTCACCAGCACCCTGTGGACTCGCCCGCCCATCTCCGCGCTGACCGAAACAATATGTGCTTTCACATAGGCGTTATCGGTCTCAACAATGCGGCCGCCTTTGGCATATTGATCAAGGGCAAGCCAGCACAGCAATAGCGGCACGACCAGCAAAAGAAGAAATCGCAAAACACTGCGGGAGGTTACAGATCTAATCATCAGATCGTTCCGGTTTTCTTAGCTTTTGACGTGAAGCCCCGAGGCGAGCAAGATTCGCCTTGACGGCGGTCAGCGTGTCTACAAATTGCTCGCGCTCGCTTGCGCTCAAGCCTGCCAAAGCATCCCTTCGCAGTCCCGCCGCAACCTCACGCATGCTACGCATCGCCGGTTCGGCATCCGCAGTGAGAAACACCCGCCAGACGCGCCGGTCTCGCTCATCGGACTCACGACGAACCCAGCCCTTGGCTTCAAGCCGATCGATCAATCGACCCAGCGTTGGCTTCTCGACTTCGAGCATTTCTGCAAGCTCAGTCTGAGAAACACCGTTGCTGCGAAACAAATGCGTCAGCACCCACCATTGAGCCCGCGTTAAACCCAAGTCCTTGACGCGGCGGTCGTAGACCAATCGCATCAAGCGGGCAACGTCGTGCAGCAGGAAACCAAAGTTTCTCGACAGATCTTCCTGGAACATCCCGGGATATTAGTTGCCTAGCTTACGATAAGCAAGGCACACGATGAAGCTGCTTGAGATCCCGATACAGGATTGACGATGCGCCCATCGAAGCCATCCCAAGCCCTAGACTTAACCCGTCACTTGCCTCGCCGTCCGCATCTGGGCCTCGCCGGGTAGCCAAAGCACAATAAAGGCGCTGACGGCTGCAATAAAGGACATCGCAATCAGCAATTGGGTAAAGCCCGAGGCTTTCACCAGCGGACCAAGCATGTAAACCGCAAGCGAGCTGATACCGAAAGAGATTGCGATACGAATACCACTGACCCTTGATCGCATTGAATCGTCGATGTATCGCACCACCATCGCATCACTGAACGGTATCGCTCCGAAGACGCTGATCATGTAGGCAACGGCGAGCAGGTACCAAAGCCAACCGGCGCTCTGGGAAGCAAGGGCAAAAAGCACGATTTGTGACGCAACAATCCCAAAGAAAAGCGGCTTTACCGGGAATCGATCGATAAGCCGACCCACAATCACCTGGGCGATCGATGCAATCGCATAGACTAAGGCCATAAGCATGCCGATGCTCGCCGGATCCGAAACAATCCCTTCGAGCCTTTCTGTGAGCATTTGAGTATTGCCATTGGTTGTGAAATTGAAGAGCAAGCTGCCCGTTGTGCCGCTTGCCACCATCACCATAAAAGTACGAACGGCCAAGTGCTTTGGCAATTGAACATGGCTCACTTTTCTACTCGCCGGGGCGGCAGATTCAATCGGGGCGGTTTTCGAAAACAAAAAACCAGCGGCAATTGAGAGCAAACCGGGTACAACAAAAGCCATGCGCCAACCAAAGTACTTCACCAGCAAGCCCGTGGATAAAGCGGCAAAGGCAATACCAAGGTTGCCGGCAAGGCCGTTGATGCCGATGGTGACCCCGGGACGCTTGGACTGTTGGACAAGCATCGGGATGCCGACCGGATGATAGATGGCAGAAAAAAGGCCCAGTACCGTGAGCGCGGCTGCGATCTGCCACGGGGACTGTGTGAACGCTACAGCGATCGACGCCAAGCCAATGCCATAAAAAAACACCAGCATCATTTTGCGCCGTCCCCACAAATCACCGAGCCTGCCCGCGGGCACCGAGCCGACACCAAACATAAAAAATGCACCAACGGTGTAGGGCATTAAATCTTCCCAGCGCTCAATACCGAAGTCCGCTGCGATGGCACTTACGGCCGTTGCAAAAATCAGCAAGAACAGGTGATCGAGAGCATGACCTAAATTCAATAACAGAGCAGGAATGCGCGGCACGAAATTTCTCCAAGAAAGCACTAGGCGCTTGCTCAGATCATCAGGTAATTTCGCGTGCTAGCCAAGTACGAAGTTGTAAAGGCGTTTCAATCAAGCCATCGGCACCCCATGCTGAGGGCGGAAGTTCGTCGCCGCAATAACCATAGGCCGCTGCAACCGTCTTCATGCCGGCGGCTCGACCAGCCTCAACATCGCGTAGATCGTCGCCGACATAAACACAGTAACGCGGATCGACAGCAGCGGCGCCGCAAGCATAAAAAAGATTGGCTGGGTTTGGTTTGGGAAAGGGGGTGGTGTCACCGCCAACAATGGCAGCACAACGGGGCGTTAAGTCCAAGGCATCTACGATATGTTTTACATAACGCTCGAATTTATTACTCACCACACCCCAGATGAGTCCCTTCGATTCAATGTGATCGAGAACCTCCTCCATCCCGGGGAAAAGCTGTGTGTGCACCACCATAGCCTTTTCGTAACGCGCTAAAAATTCAACACGAAGTGCCTCAAAGGCGGGCTCATCTTTTTTCACACCAAAGCCGCACCAGATCAAACCTCTAGCGCCCATCGACGTATAAGGCCTGAGTATGGCGTCCTCAAGGGGTGAGAGACCACGGTCTTGACGCATCTCGTGGATCGGCACTGCGAGGTCTGGGGCGCTGTCGACCAAGGTACCGTCAAGATCAAACCAAACGGCTTTCAGCTTTGTACGCATTACCGTTTAATAAGGACGTTGGAAGGCCATCAAATAATTCACACTGAGATCGCCCTCGACGAGCTTATAGGTTTTGAATAGCGGGTTATAGGTCATCCCCTTGCTCTCCCGCCACTGCAGGCCAGCGTCTCGCGCTGCACGCTGAAGCTCCGACGGTTTGATCAATTTTTCATAGTCATGCGTGCCTCGCGGCAACAGATTCAACACATACTCCGCGCCCACAATCGCAAACAAGAACGCCTTGGGATTCCGGTTGATGGTGGAAAAGAAGATCCAGCCCCCCGGCTTGGCAAGGCCCGCACAGGCTGCAACGGTGGCCGCAGGATCGGGCACATGCTCAAGCATTTCCAAACAGGTCACGACATCGAAGGAAGCTGGTTCGGCTTCAAGCATTGCCTCAGCCGAAGACTCAAGGTAGCGCAGCTTTGCCCCGCTTTCAAGCGCATGTAAACGAGCAACTTGAAGTGGTTTACCCGCCAAGTCGATGCCCGTAACCTCTGCACCAAGTTCGGCCATGGACTCCGAGAGGATCCCGCCGCCGCAACCCACGTCAAGCACCCGGCGACCCTTAAGCGGCATCATTCGGTCAATCCAGTCTCTACGCAACGGGTTGATATCGTGCAAAGGTTTGAATTTGCCTGATTTATCCCACCATTGACTCGCCAATTGTTGAAACTTTGCAAGCTCGGCAGGGTCGGCGTTGATTGTTTTTGAAGTCAAACCGGATCACCTCGGCGGTTAAACGAATGCACAAAAGAAGGGTAACGAGTCGAGGCACATGCGCAAACAAAAAGCCCCGCCTAAGGCGGGGCTTTGACAGGCCTGAGGCCTTCGATCGGATGTTTAGCGTTTTGTCCGTGTACCAACCACTTCGACCTCAACGCGACGATTCTTTGAGCGGCCTTCTGCGGTCTTGTTGCTCGCAATCGGATCGGTCTCGCCCTTGCTTTCGGTGTAGACACGGTTTGCATCAATCCCTTTACTCACCAGATAAGCCTTGACGGCTGCGGCACGGCGCGCACCGAGTTTTTGGTTGTATTGGTTTGATCCCACCGAGTCGGTATGACCGACGGCGATCACCACCTCAAGCGTCATCATCTTGATCTTGCCGACAAGGTCATCAAGCATGGCTTTACCGGCTGGTTTGAGCACTGACTTGTCGAAATCAAAAAAGGCATCGGCCGCAAAGGTGACCTTCTCGCTCATCGGCGCAGCGGGCGGCGGTGGCGGAGGGGCAGGAGCAGGGGCAGGGGCAGGAGCAGGCGCAGCCTTGGGTTCAGGAGCAGGCGCAGGCGGCGGTGGCGGGGGCGGCGCTGGTGCCGGTGCCGGTGCCGGCTTGGGCACGAGGTCGGGATCGCAAGCCATCGTGGCCATGGCCGGCGTCCAGTGACCGGCACGCCAGCACTGGCCTGACGAATTACGGACGTTCTGTCCGTCGGAGCTGATTGCGTAGCCGTTATTTGTCTGCGCAAAAGCAAACCCAGATGCTGCAAGTGCAGCAGCCAAGGCCGTGATCGAAAAAATCTTCTTCATGAGTCCCTCACTTTTTCACCGGGCGGCAAGCCCATCGACCAACAAATTAATCGCGTCAAGCCACTGCGAATCCGTACTTTAAACAAGCTTTGAACGATCCAGCCCGTTTAATGCGCTTACAACTTGATTTTGCCACAGCGGCAGCCTGCTTCGGAGGCGATCGATCTGCTGATTGAAAGCCAGCGATACGGGCTGTCTCATTCTGACAACAGGCTCGCCTGCTACCCAGACATCGCTAACTTGCTCCCTACCGCAGACGTAAATCAAATGCGATAGAGGATCCATGCAGGGATAAGCGTCCAGCGTGCTGTAGTCAACCGCCACAAGATCAGCCTGCTTGCCTTGCTCGATGGAGCCGATGCGATCCTGCAAGCCGAGCGCGGTGGCGCCTCCAAGGGTGAGCGCATGAAAAACCTCAAGCGCGCTAAAAGCGCTCGCGTCGCCAGCCACCGCTTTGGCAAGCCTCGCGGCGCTGGCCGCCTCAGCGAGCAAATCGAGCCGGTTATTGCTTGCTGCACCATCCGTACCCAGCCCGACATTCACGCCAGCCTTTAATAGCGCGTCAATAGGTGCAAAGCCGCTCGCTAACTTGAGGTTTGAATGCGGACAGTGCGCCACATGCGCGGCGGCAGCGGCCATCATCGCCATGTCAGCCTCGTTGAAGTGGACAGCGTGAACCGCGATGAGATCCGGGCCAAGCAAGCCAAACTTGGCAATGCGCTGCAGGGGCCTCAAGCCGTGCAAACGCAAAGAGGCCTCGACTTCAAAAGCTGTTTCGTGCAGGTGCATATGCACCGGCAGGCTCAGTTCTGCCGACAAGACCCCAAGTTGCTCAAGAACCGCATCCGAGACCGTGTAAGGCGCATGAGGCGCCAGACAGAAACTCACCCGGGGATCTTGACGCCAACGGTCCCTGATGGCCATGCCCTTGCGCAAATAATCTTCTGCATGGTGGGCATAAGCAGAGGGAAAATCGATCACGATCAGTCCGGCACTAACCCGCATCCCCGCGACACGCATCGCTTCAATCCCTGCTTCGGGAAAAAAGTACATGTCATTAACCGTGGTGATCCCAGCTCGCAGCATTTCAGAGGCTGCCAAGAGGCTGCCATCGTAAACAAATGACTCTGAGAGCAGTTCGCGCTCGAGTGGCCAGATTCGCGAGGCCAACCACTGCTCTAGCGGAAGATCGTCGCCAACGCCACGCAGCAATGACATCGCCGCATGACAATGTAGATTTACCAGGCCTGGAATAAGCAAATGATCAGCAAGCTCAATCTGCTCAGCATCGGGATAGGAGGCCAGCAACTGTGCTTGTGCTGCGATCTCCCGGATCAGACCGTCAACAATTAAGACGCCCTGCGAAGTGAGCAAGGACTGCCCCGGCACCGCGGTCGCAATCCAGCGTGGCAAAAGGAGCGTGGCGGGCTTGGTTTCGGTGTTCAAAGTCATTCCTTTCAGAAGCGGAAATCCTAACTGGTAAACTGCAAGGTTTACGTCTGATCGCGTCCGATCAGTCTCTTTCGGCAGCTCCATGGAACTATTCGCCAAAGAAACACTCCCCATCAGCCTTGAAGAGGAGATGCGTCGCTCCTACCTTGACTACGCGATGAGCGTCATCGTGGGGCGAGCGCTGCCTGATGTTCGAGACGGTCTCAAGCCAGTGCATCGCAGGGTCTTGTTTGCGATGTACGAAGCCAATAACGTCTGGAATCGACCCTATGTCAAGTGCGCAAGGGTTGTCGGCGAGGTCATGGGTAAGTTCCATCCCCACGGCGACTCGGCCATTTACGATACGCTGGTGCGGATGGCCCAAGACTTCTCTTTGCGCTACACCTTGATCGACGGCCAGGGTAACTTTGGCTCAATTGACGGCGACAACGCTGCGGCGATGCGCTACACCGAATGCAGGCTTGACCGGATTGCAGGCCTACTGCTTGAAGACATCGATAAAGAAACCGTCGACTTCCAGCCGAATTACGACGGCAAAGAGCAGGAGCCTTGCGTGTTGCCAGCGCGCATTCCCAACCTGCTCATCAATGGATCATCGGGTATTGCGGTGGGCATGGCCACCAATATTCCGCCGCATAATTTGTCTGAGGTGACCGCCGCCTGCCTGCATTTGCTCGATCAGCCCGAGGCAAGCGTTGAGGACTTGATGGCCTTTGTGCCGGCACCCGATTTCCCCACGGCTGGCATCATTTACGGCCTATCAGGCGTTAGGGAAGGTTACCGCACGGGCCGAGGGCGGGTGGTCATGCGTGCTCGAACACACTTCGAGGACATCGATAAGGGTCAACGTCAGGCCATCATCGTCGACGAACTGCCCTACCAGGTCAACAAGCGGGTGCTGCTTGAGAAGATCGCCGAACTGGTGAATGACAAACGGCTTGAGGGTATTTCCGATATACGGGACGA
>DENJ01000072.1:258-400 GCA_002359635.1 Burkholderiales bacterium UBA2647 | reverse complement strand
TGGCGCTGGTCGACGGCCAGCCGAGGTTGTTGAATCTCAAGCAAATGCTTGAAGCCTTTTTGAGTCATCGACGCGAGGTCATTACGCGCCGTACGGTTTACGAGTTGCGCAAGGCACGGGAACGCGGCCATGTGCTTGAAGG
>DENJ01000072.1:0-121 GCA_002359635.1 Burkholderiales bacterium UBA2647 | reverse complement strand
AGGGCCTGGCTGCGGAGCTCGGCTTGCAGCCGCTTGACATCACGCCGGTCGGAGACGCGAGCGAAGATCCGGGCAAAGTCCGCGCACAGTACAAACTTTCGGAGGTTCAAGCGCAAGAAAT
>DENJ01000053.1:21919-26643 GCA_002359635.1 Burkholderiales bacterium UBA2647 | reverse complement strand
TAGCTGTCAACTGCTAGCCAAGTTAAAAGGTTTCGCTTTGGGTTGGCTGCCCCGATCAAACTAGCACTAACTTTCCCGAATCGCAGGAAACAGTTCTTCTACTTCCTTCCCGATTATTTTATAACGATCACGGATCGCATCACCACGATACAACTCCAGCAACTCGAGTTGACTTATCTCCCCTTTCACAATGAATTTTTGAATAGTTTCCTGAGCGAACTCAACAAGAAGAGCATGTTTTTGAACAAGTGCAGAAATCTTCTTCAGATTTTCGTGGTTGGCCTGTAGCAACTTATGGGATTCCTTGATAGTCGCAATGTCAGCCACAAGCCGTTGGAGTAAGGACTTTAGGATCGAGGAATCCACCAACTTTACAGGGGACACAGCCATGGCGCGCGCAAGTTCAATCGTGACATGCAGGTGAGAAAAGTCGCCACGGTCATAGTCGACGACAGCAATAAAACCGACTGATGGGATCCACTGGATACCGTTGACTTGGTTATTCAGCGCCTCCGATGATCGGTTCTTGTCAAAAACAATGATAGATTGAACTGCGTTTCGATTGGCTCCAGCCTCAAGAAGTTGGCTCACCGCGGTATCTCGCGTTCTAGCAGTAGAGTCAGAGCCGCCAAAATCGCCAACCGAAATTGACGCGTCGAATTTGATCTCAATAGCTATACGTTTAGCGTCGTCCCCGTCGATTTTTAGAACAATATCACCTGTTTTGTTCCGTTTAATTGATCCAGTTGTCGCGCCAGTGAGAGTGACATCGTCATTGTCGTAGCCTCTCCGAGATAGCAAATCGAGAATCGATGAGTAGATGCGGTTTTCTGCTTCGACGCCAATCTGAGTGGACTTTTCCTTAGCCGTAACGTTTTGCTCGTAGATCAACTTTAGTGCTTCTAGATGCGTGCCCAACTCGTTTTCCGTCCTGGCCAAGAATGTGGCGATACGGTCTTCCAGAAGCGCCGTTGCGCCAATCTGTAGTGCGCGAGTTAGTGCGCTATCGCGCTGCGACTCAGGGAGGCGGTCAAAGAACTTAAAGATCAACTCGTGGGAGACCTCGAATTCAGAAATCTTGACATTCCTTGTCTGTTGGTCGAGTTTGACTAGTGGCATTTGGTGATCCTGAGTCTGTTGGTCATGAAGCATATTGTCCGCCGCAACCATGTACTCGCCAACCGTGTTGATCCATCTAGCTTCAGTAAGGTTGACCCGTTCAAGATCCAATTGCACCGCTCCTGAGGAAAACGTAAATTTGTTGACGGATTAGCGTTGTAGGCTTACTATTCACCTGTCATTAAGAACGGTGTTCGCCGTGCCAACCTGCTTTCGGGCAAGGTGGCTTGCCTGAAAGGCAGATGAGGCCCTGAAAGAGTTCCGGGCAACCATCCGAGCGCACCCGNNTTTTGTTTTTGGTGCGCAGTTTTGAGGGCGGATTTATTTCCTACTTGCCAAGCCCTGCCATCTGGCGAATTGGCTAAATTGGAGAGCATCCATGTCAGCTTCAAACATCGGCACGACCGGAAATTCTGTGGAAGTCCAAGGCATACTTTCGGCATCCGACACCTACATTGAAACCATTTGTATCAAGACTATTTCGGCCCAACCGTGGCTGATTGAGTTGACGATCAAGACCCAACTTCTAACGGCAAAGAATCCCGAAGAGAAGAGGATCAAGGCACTGTGTTGCATCGAGCAAAGCGGTCTCATTGCGTTAAGAAATGCCATCGACCGGTTCCAGTCTGAGACCAAAAACTTTCGCGGGGTAGATCATGAAATCTCGAAGACACGGGTGGCTGACAGCCCCATGAACTGAGGAAACAGCCTTCAGACGGGTCACAGACCCATCGCCGATTTAAGTGACAACTTGCAGGGCGATCAACAAATGCTGCTAAAGCGTCGGTGTGACTGCCTCATCCAAGGCGCACCGCGCGTGCACCAAATGGATGAAGGAGCGCAAGATGCAGTCAGACCACTCCTCGGTTACGAACGTTTCGGTAACTGAAAAATCATCGCACCAAGGTCCGAGACCCTGGCTTCGCCGACTGGGAATCTTCGGCATGGATCAGCTTCAGGCTCCATTGCTTGCTGCACTGGCTACTGAACTTCCGTTGCTGCTCATCGGACCACATGGCACGGCAAAAAGCCTGCTGCTCACGCGCATGGCTCAGGCACTCCAGCTTCGATTCAGACACTACAACGCAAGCCTCATTCACTTTGATGATCTGATCGGCTTTCCAATGCCCGCAAGCGACGGCGGTCTGCAGTACCTTCAAACGCCGGCGACGATTTGGGATGCGCAGGCCGTCTTTCTTGACGAAATCAGCCGATGCCGGCCTGAGATGCAAAACAAGCTTTTTCCGATCATCCACGAGCGTAAGGTTCAGGGCATCGATCTAAAGGACCTTCAATTTCGATGGGCTGCAATGAACCCGCCACAAACCGAGGATGAGGCTCTCGGCTATCGGGGTAGCGAGGTGCTTGATCGGGCGCTGGCTGATCGTTTTGCATTCATCCTCGCGATGCCTGCTTGGGAACAGTTCTCGCGCGAAGATCGACTGGCGGTAATTCAAAGCGGTGCTGCAGGAAACCTATCAGCATCAGCAAACCGATCGGACGCGTCCGTTATCAGCTGCGATTGGCTCAAAAGCCTGATTGGCCAGACACGCGATGCAATCGAAGTCCTGCGGGTTGACCAAAGCGAAAAGTGGGCATCCTATATCGAAACGCTGACTGCGTTGCTTGCCAACGCGAAGATCGCACTGAGTCCACGTCGGGCAGCTATGCTTTACGAAGCGGTCATTGCTGTACTGGCTGCATCTGTCGCTACCGATGCTGCCATGAACGCTGGCGATGCAGCATGGCTTGCGCTTCGATCCTGCCTGCCACAACATGCCGAAGGGGTCCTGGTTCCGGAAGTAAAGCTGCTTGCTGCGCACCGTGAGGCGATGCGGTCGATCAAACTGGGTCCGCATGACCCGTTGCGCGCTATCGTGTCAGCAGGCACGCCGCTTAAACGCCTGCGACTTGCAGTTAGTGCAGCCGGGCAGCTACCCAAGGCAGAATTTTCACGCGTCATCGCCGATGCGCTCGCACAGATGAAGCCTGGGGAGCACGAGGCGGCGGTCGTCTACCTCTTTGAAAGTGGTGCCGTCGGTCGACTGCATGCGGCTGTTGCGACACAGGCAGGAGACCTGTACCAGGAGCTTGCCAGCGCGCAACCCTTCAGCATCACGATTCACGCAAGCAGCGGACGCTACGCCGCATGGGGACGGGTCAAGGACTTGCTCGCACGACTTGATCCTGAAAAGCCGCAATCGCATCTACAGGCCAACGCGATGGCATCGCTCTTCAAGCGCAAACAATTAGCAAGCATTGCAGACGCTGATGCTGCGTTTGCCGCCTATGCAGCGGCCGACGGGTTGTTAAGGACTTTGTCATGGACTTTGCAGCACTAGCCCACAACATGAGCGCGCCGCCCAAGAGCGTCATTAAGTACGAGGGACTTAGCGGTCTTGTAAAGCGGAATTTGCCCGGCGGCACTGGCGTCACTTCGGTTGGATACAAAAATTCGTATCCGGTAGGGACGCCCATGCGTTTTTCGATCCCGCAGTCACTTCTAAGGGCATCACCCGAGGAATTGCTCGTTGCGCTGGAGGGTGACGGGCGGCACGGCGATAGCGAATCTACGCTCGATGAACTCACAAGGCGCATTGCAAAACATGCTCGTGCAATACCACTTCCCGAAGGATGCGCTGTGATCCCCACCCAGGCAGCCTTTCCTTCACCGCTTCCCGGACTGCTTGATGCACTTGTAGTGATTACGCAATCGACGAATAGCGTCTGGCTCAAAAGCAAATCACCACTGCTGTCACGGCTGCATACGACGCAGTCGGTTTCGTTACTGATTCCGGATCGCTATGCAAATGCACTTTTAAGGAGCAAACCATGAACGCACTTTCTGAATTAACTGCCACCGAATGGTCTCACCGTGTGCTCGACGCCTTTCCCGCGGGGTCTTATGCGCTCACAGGGCTACTTCGACTGATGGACATTGTGGCTAGCACCGATGTGCAGACAGCGGCAGTTGAGTGTGTCGCTGAGCCCAGGCTCTTTATCAACCCCGATTTCGTTGAGAGGCATGCTGCCACGCCCGAGCGACTCCTTATGCTCGTGATGCACGAGTTACACCACGTTTTACTTGGTCACACGACACTGTTTCCCCGGATAAGCGCGATCGATAACTTCGTATTTGACGCGATTATCAACGGCATCATTTGCAGAATGTTCTCCGAGTCCGAGTACACGAGTCTGTTGACGGATTTTTATAGCGACGAGGAGTTTCCCGCCTGTTTGTTGCGGCCCTCCCGCGGCTGGCCTCAACGTGTCGACTCGGAACTCCCCGCGCTCGAGAGGCTTGATGAGCCACTCCGCAGTGAGGTGGCAGCGCTTCACCGCAGCTTGTACAGCGAAACAGGCGCAAGCTATCACGAGGTCTATGAAGTGCTTCCCAAAGTGCTTTCATCCATGACTCTGGAAAGCCTTGATCCGGTGCCATTGCTTGGTGGGCACGATTCTGAAGGTCCAAGCGGTGACTCGATGCGAGCGGCATCACCGCTGATGTTTGAAATCATCCGAGGACTCGTCGAGCAATGGCCCCAACCACCGGACCCTATTAGGGGTCGCTCGCTTGCTGACGTCATAAACCCTTCGCAGGTCAT
>DENJ01000053.1:17737-21902 GCA_002359635.1 Burkholderiales bacterium UBA2647 | reverse complement strand
AAAAAGGCACCATCAAAAGCCAGCGTCGTCATGCCCCTGCCTTCCCGGGACCGCCGCTCAGTGGTGATGCGCAGCCTTGGATTTGAACCGCTCCTACAAACGCACGAGATCACCGCTACGACGCAACGTGGTTCGATTCGACCAACCACGATGTACATCGATGTTTCAGGCAGCATGGAGGCAGTGATCCCATCGGCTTACGGGGCGGTTGTGGATTGCCTGCATTTTCTTGAGCCGACCATATGCCTTTTTTCTACGAAGGTAGCTGAGGTATCGCTGTACGAATTGAAAAGTGGTGTTTGCAGATCAACGGGTGGCACCGATATCAGCTGTGTGGTTGATCACATCAGAAAGCATCGCGTCGAACAGGCGGTAATCATCACCGATGGTTGGGTTGGCGCACTGTCGCCCTCACAGCGCGACACACTGTGCGCCATGCACCTTGGTATTGCCTATCAGGGCGCAAATCATCAACGGCTGGACCTAAAAACGGCAGCCGCGCATGAAACCACTTTAGTCGAGGTAGGCTGATTATGAAATTGATCACACATGCCGCTGAGTTTGTTCTGCCTGGTCACCCAGATAAGCTTTGCGACGCCGTTGCTGACGCTCTTGTGCAAGCGGCCCTTGAGCAAGAGTCAAGAGCCTTAGTCGGCGTTGAAGTTGCGGCGCATCGCTCTCATCTCTATATCACGGGGCGAATTGGATGCAAGGATGCAACGAGCATCGACGTAGAAGCAATCGCCAGATCAGTCTATCGCGATGCTGGATATACCCCGGGTTGGATACCTCAGGCCGAGCATCTGCAAGTGGTGACCAATCTTTGCCTTGGACCGCTTGAAGACGGCGAGGATACTTTTAGGGAGCTCTCGGACGATCAAGCCATTTGCATTGGCTATGCCAACGACCTTGAAGTGTGCAATCACTTGCCTCCGGAGCAGTGGCTCGTTCAGCGCCTGGCACGCGCCATCAATCAACTTCGCAGCCAACATCCAGAACTAGGCCTAGGTCCTGACGGGAAAGTGATGATTGTGATGAGCGAATCAATCAAGGAAGATTCACCGCGATTGCAGCTTGAGGCGATGAACGTATCGCTCCAGCAACCCGAGCAAAATGACGCGATTGCGCTACACCGTGCCATTCGTCTTGTCACCGAAAGGGTTCTTGAAGAGGCCGCCTCATCATTAAGTTCACTCAGTGCACGTCTTCCTGATCAGCTCACCGTAAACGGGGCAGGCACCTTTGAGGTCGGTGGGCCTGAGGGAGACAATGGATTGTCCGGAAAAAAACTTGTGATGGACGCTTATGGACCACGCGTGCCAATTGGAGGTGGGGCGTGGTCTGGCAAAGATTTCTTTAAAGCTGATCGTGCGGGTGGGTTGCACGCACGTCGTCTTGCAAAGGCGCTGGTTTGGTTGGGGCTTGCTCCGGAGGTGTATGTGACGCTTGGCTGGTTTCCGGGTGACAGAGAGGCGCGTGTGCTTCAGATCACGGACCATCTCAAGCGACCGTTAGCCGCGGCTCGAGTAGCGTCCTGGATAGATCTATCGCTTAAGCGAAGCGGGGAGCAGTTCCGATCCAACGGATCCCTAGTTGAACTCGCACGTTGGGGCCATTTCTCAGACGCTCAACTGCCTTGGGAAAGCTTCGAACGTTTATAAGGGCCTACATTCGAAAAACTAACGAAGGGAATGAAACCCGGCATTCACTTGTAGCGACGGTCTGCAAGCCTTGTCTTCTCCAGTGCTTGCGCACCTTGTTGATCACCTACGGTCTTGCCAAAGTGAATCAGCAGGCAAAGGCGCGGACGGCTACCGCAGACAAGAACCGTTGGTCGATCAGATCGGACTTGGCAATCAGGCTGAAGCTGCGGTGAGTAAAGTTAGGCGATTAAGACGAGAGGAGCAGTCGCGAGCGGATCTAGGCTGGCAAAATCTTTTAAAGCAGATCGATCTGCAGATTGAAGCGGTGATGAGGGGGTTGGGGGCTTACAGGACGGCGGAGAAGGTGAAGGGGGTGGCGCGGTAGAAGTTCCACGCACGTCACGGATTGCCCTAGACTTCAGCTTGAATTGGCAATTGACAGTCTCAAATTTCCGTATTCTGGTTTCTCAAACAACTAATTCAAAGCTTCTTTAGGAGACACAATGCGCCAGTTTTTCGTTCTGCCCTGCTTGGCTGCGGCGCTAGCATCCTGTAGCGTGCTGCCGCCCCCGCCCCCCGTTGCCCGAGTCTCGCCGCCTACTGACTGCAAGGCCTGGGTCGGCAGCGACCGCAATACTGAGCTACCGGGCTACTTGCTGCTGCAACCTAGTGGCGCAACCGTCTGTGTGCCGCTACTTCTCACCGCAAGCAAGCCGACTGCTGGATACAGCGGCGACTATTATGTCGACGAGTTCACCGACGCCAAGCTCAAGGCACGCTGGGCGGCCTGCAAGGCCGATGCAGCCTGCTTCAAGCGCATCAACGCCCAAATGCTGCGCTGGCTGCCGCCTAACAAGGAACGCTCGACCCGCGTTACCGGCACGGTGGATCCGATAGGCAAGATCGACTCTGACGGCGTGGTCGACCTGCGTGACATACGCCGCCCTGGCTTCTTTGCCAAGGCCCCCTACCAAGAGGCAGTGGCCGAAGCCCACGGCCGCACCCATGTGGTTGAATTCACCGTGCCGCGCGATCCGCTCGAGCGGCTCAAGCTCAACATGCAGGACGACATCAAGCTGCGCGGCTGGTACGCTGAAGGCACGGGTGTTGACGACGGCAAGGGAGGCAAGGCCCGCGCGCTAGTCATCATGAGCTCGGGCGGTGGTGGCCAGCTCACCGCCATCCGCCACCCGGACGATGTGGCTGTGACAATTGATCCCGCCACACGCCGCGCAACCGAGGTGCGTTATCCGAACAAGACCACAGAGGGCTTCGGCATGCGCGGCTGGCGCGACACCCTTTACGCGCTGAACCAGGCTGGCTTTGACGTACTGGCCTACGACCGTCGCGGCGAGGGCCTGTCGGGCGGCTTCAGCGACACGAATACCCTTGAGCAAAGTGAAGATATTTTCCGCGTGCTGGACCAATTGGAGTCGGGGCGCGGCATGCGCATGTTGACGCCGGGCGGACAGGTGCTCGAAGGGGTTGCAGCGGGCGGCAAGCTGATGGCAGGGCAGAAGGCGCGGCAGATTCCGTTGCTGCTGCTTGGCTACTCGCGTGGCTCGATGGCTACGGGCTGGGCGATGGCAAAAAACTACTCGGGCGCATGCACCTACGATCTGGTTAATGTCACCTGTTCGCCGCCAAAGGAGTTTCCCAACATCAAGGGTGCAATTCTTTATGCGTCGTTCGTGAGTGGGCCCGGCTACCTGCCCGATTCGCCAGACCTCGCTGACCGCAATCTTTTCTTGGGTGGCATGGCGGCAGAGAACTACGTCGCCTTCTATCCTAACTCCGCCGTTTTGGCGAGCATGAACAAGTGGCCTGCTGTCTTCTTTGGTAAAGGTTTGTGGGACCGCGCGGAAAGTCTTGAAGGCACGGTCGCAGCCTATGACCGCGTGCGTGGCTTGAAGGAAATTGTTGTGTCGCGTGGCCCACACTCCATCGATACTTGGCCCGAACAAGAGCTAAGCTATCTGCGCGCCCGTACCGTCGAATTCGCAAAGTCGGCCTTGCAGGGCAACACGACAGTGCCTGGTGCTAGGTCCTGGACCAACCTCAAGGAACTTGTTGGCACCACTGCAGATTCATGGGAGGTGTCTTCTAAGCCGAGGTGACGCACAGCACCCGTCTAGAGCAACTTAAGCGTCAAGACTCAGGAGACACCCTTTGTCGTCCAAAGTACGAGGCAAACTTGCTCCGGCTGGGCAGCATCCGCTTTCGCGTCCACCTTTCCCGGGGGCAGGTTGGTAAGGCCGTCCGGCCTCGTCTTGATGCAATACTCAACCGTAACCGAATCGTTCTGGCTGTCAAGGCCGGCCCAGGCTCATCCCGTGAGCCTGCTCCCCGGCACAATACTTCAATCTTTCAACCAAAGATTGAATACTTTGCACTATGTTGGTGTCTTCTACCATCCATCTGGCCAAGACCCGCCGTACCACGGCGAAAAAGTCAGGAGGTCCTGAGACAAAACGGGGTTTGAGACGTGTTTAGGGGGTAGGTGGCCATGGGGTCAGTCAGGA
>DENJ01000053.1:0-17711 GCA_002359635.1 Burkholderiales bacterium UBA2647 | reverse complement strand
TCTGAAGAAAGTTTGCTTGGCGGAGCAGTAGGGATTGTATAAATAACTTGCTCAGGTCAAGAAGCATTATTTTTTGGTGGCGTCAGGGATTCGAACCATCAAAAGACAAATTCCAGCATTGAAGGGCTCTGCATATCGAATCAATGCGGCTCGTGCTCCTTTGACCCAAATCTGTGCGCCCCCTGGACATGGCGTGTCCCTCTTTGTAGAGCCGGCCCGGCCTCCTTGGAGGCCTGAGCCATTCCGGAAAGCACTCCGCAATCCTTAACAGAGCCACTCCCGGCGCAACTGCTGCGCAACTCAACAAGCTGCCTTTGTAAGGCCTTTAGCTCGCGGATTCGAACCGCCACATGTTTGATGTGCTCATCAATCAAGGTATTGATGTCAGAGCAGTCCTCTGGTGGGGCATCTTTCATGCGCAACAGCGCTCGAATTTCATCCAGGGTCATGTCCAACCCACGGCAGTACCTGATGAACAACAGCCGTTCAACATGCTCGGGCCCATAGACCCGGTAGTTGCCATCAGTCCGCTCCGGCTGGGGCAACAATGCCTCACGTTCGTAGTAACGAATGGTCTCCACCTGTGTTTCGGCGGCCTTAGCGAGCTCTCCAATCCTCATGAGGGTCCTCCTTGAGCACTTGACTTGGTCCCATTCTAGGCTCTTGACTCTGAAGTGGCTACAGGGTTTCTAATGCTCCTGATGAGGAAAAAGATCATGAGTACAACCCCAGAAAGCACCAAGCCAGGAAACTGCCAAAGTGTGAGTTGCTGTTCTGCCGCTGCATGCGCGACCACGACGCTATCTGAGCAGGACGTGACGCAAACACGCTCCGACCAACCGCAAAACAAGTTCCGCATCTCCAATATGGATTGCGCATCAGAGGAGTCGGAGATCCGTCGCGCGTTGGATGGCATTCAAGGAATTGATGCCCTGCGATTCGATCTTGGAGCACGTATGTTGACCATTTCCGCGAGCGAAGCCGCATTGCAAGGTGCACTGCAGGCAATTCGAAAGGCAGGTTTCAAGCCTGAGGCCTTGAAAGAAGAAGGCAACACTTCTTCGAATGCGTCCACAGCATCTCCGGCTTTTGGGAAGGTGTGGGGAAAACTTTTGGCAGCGCTTGGCTTGGCTTTGGCAGCAGAAGCCATCGCCTACGCGTTTCCGTCGACATCCTGGATCAAAGCACTGGGCATGGGACTGGCAATCGGAGCCATTTTCCTTTCAGGCTTCGGAGTCTACGGAAAGGGCCTGGCTGCACTTCGGCAGGGGCGATTGAATATCAACGCGCTCATGTCGGTAGCCGTTACGGGCGCCTTTTTGATCGGCCAGTGGCCTGAGGCAGCAATGGTGATGGCGCTCTACGCGGTTGCTGAAGCCATCGAGGCGCGGGCCGTTGATCGTGCGCGGGGTGCGATCAAGAGCCTACTAGCCCTTTCACCCGAGCAAGCAGAAGTGCGACAAGAAGATGGTCGCTGGCTTCGACTAGGGGTGCGGTCTGTTGCATTGAATTCAATTGTGCGAATTGCTCCGGGAGAACGTGTGCCGCTCGACGGCATCGTTGTGGCAGGTCAGAGCGCGGTGGATCAGTCACCCTTGACAGGTGAAAGTCTGCCTGTGGACAAGGGGCCGGGTGATGAGGTGTACGCCGGAACCATTAACCAAGCATCCGCCCTGGAGATGCAAGTCACTGCGCCTGCTTCCGACAGCACGCTGAGCCGGATCATCAAAGCCGTCGAGGAGGCTCAAGCCACCCGCGCACCGACGCAACGTTTCGTTGACCAGTTCGCCGCCATCTACACGCCTGCAGTCTTTGTCCTGGCACTGCTTGTTGCCTTGCTGATGCCTTGGGTGGCAGGTCTCACATGGCTGGAGGCGGTCTACAAAGCGTTGGTCTTGCTGGTGATTGCATGCCCTTGCGCCCTGGTCATCTCCACGCCGGTCTCTGTCGTAAGCGGTCTTGCAGCGGGTGCGCGCAGAGGCATTTTGATCAAGGGGGGCGTCTACCTTGAGGAAGCCCGCAAGATCAAAGCTGTCGCCTTGGACAAAACGGGCACCATCACCGAGGGCAAACCCAAACTGGTGGCGTTTGAGCCTGTGGCGACGGACAAAGCGCCAGAGCACATAGAACTGCTCGCAAAGAGCCTGGCTGCACGATCGGACCACCCCGTCTCGAGAGCGATTGCTCAAGGGCTCGCGGTACAACCCCAAGAGGTCAATTCGTTTGAGGCTGTTGCAGGCCGTGGCGTTCAAGGAGTGATTGATGGACACCCCTACATCCTGGCCAATCACCGCTGGATTGAAGAACGTAGCCAATGTTCTGCGCAATTGGAGGCGCGCCTCGCAGTCCATGAAGAGGCAGGACGCACTGTGACCATTCTGGCCAATCGGGACCGGGTGATCGCGCTGTTCGCTGTGGCAGACACGATCAAGCCGTCATCGATCGAGGCCATTTCCGATATGAAGGCGCTAGGGGTCGTTCCCATCATGCTGACCGGTGATAACGCCGCTACGGCACGCACCGTTGGGCATCAGGCAGGCATCTCGGAAATCCGAGGCAATCTGCTGCCCGAGGACAAGCTCAAGGCCATTGAGGAGTTCCAAGAGCGATACGGCGTGACAGCTATGACCGGTGATGGCATCAATGATGCTCCGGCACTTGCTAAGGCGAATATTGGCTTTGCCATGGGTGCTGCGGGAACTCACACGGCCATGGAAGCAGCGGATGTCGTCGTCATGAACGATGACCTGCGCCGAATACCCGAAACGATTCGCCTGTCCAGACGGACCCATATCATCTTGTGGCAGAACATCACCCTCGCTCTCGGCATCAAGGCGTTGTTCCTGTTGATGGCCATCTTTGATGACGCCTCCATGTGGATGGCAGTTTTTGCGGACATGGGCGCGAGTCTGTTGGTGGTATTCAACGGGCTGCGCCTTCTCAAGGCAGCAAAGTGAGGGCCGCCATTTACAGGCCACCCCTCTTGATTGGCCTCAGGATTCATGAGGTCAACAACCGGGCTAGTGGCCTTCGAAGCCTAAAGCTACTACACTGTCAAGCTATGAAACGGTACTTGGCAATCATCTTGCTGGTTCTGTTGCCCTTGCAGTTCAGCTGGGCAACAGTGGCTGGTTATTGCCAACATGAATCAGGTGTGACTGCCAACCACCCAGGCCACCACAGTCACGACCATCAAGCCGCAGACCAACATGAACCCGTCAAAGACGGCGTTTCATCTGCTGGGGTTCATCATGACTGCGCGACGTGCCACTTGGGTTGTTCTGTGGCTCTGGCCAGTGATCTGACAACGCCTACAGCAGCGACAGATCGGGATTACCCGTTCGACTACAACGTCAACCCTTCTCTAGCGCTCACAAAGCGGCCTGAACGGCCTCAGTGGCCCACGCTTGCCTGATCGGCGAGCCTCGGGTTTCCTCTTCCCTTTTTCGAATCCCTTGTGCGCTGGTGTGCATGACGCATTAAGCGTTACGCACTGAAGCCCGCGACCCCTGAGTCGCTGCTCGCTGATCTCCTTGGATGTTTTCACCATTGGAGATGAGTCATGCGTTTGAACGAAAAAAGGACAGCACCTCTTCGAATTGTGCTGTCGGTTGTTACTTTGAGTTGCTGGGTCTTAAGCGCTCACGCACAGAGCACTTCTGGCGCTGCGCCAACCGGTGTGGCGTCATTGAAGGAAGTTTTTGAGACGGCTTGGCAAAGGCAGCCGGAAGCGCGCGCGCTGCAGTCGCGACGGGACGCCGCGCAGGCCCAAGCAAAGGCTGCAGGCCTGCTGTCACCCGAGGCGCCGTCTGTTGAGATCAGTCAGCGATCGGACCGGGCGACCGGTAACAACGGTGCGCGTGAAGCAGAGATCGGCATCGCAGTTCCGCTCTGGCTCCCTGGGCAGCGCACGGCCAGTGCCGACTTGGCGCAGGCAGAAATCTCTTTTGTAGAGCGCAGGCTTCTCGCCTCACAGCTGCGGCTCGCCTCATCCGTTAGGGATGCCTGGTGGAACTGGCAGCGTGCTCGCGTAGATGCCGAAATGGCGCGTGAGCAGTTGGCCAACGCTAGGCGGCTAGCCGCAGACGTTGCCAGAAGGACGCAGGCAGGTGACCTGGCGCGATCAGATCAGCATCAGGCAGAAGGCGCTGTGGCAGCGGCCGAGGCGCTAGCAGCGCAGGCACAGGCTGCCTCGGCGGTTGCGTTGGCGCAGCTCAATGCGCTCACGGGCGGACTCGCGACACCTGAATCGCCCCACAACACAACGGGTGAACCTTCTCCAGCTCCGGCCCCAGCAGCCCGTCACCCACTCATTGCAGAGCTGGAAGACCGTATCGCTGTTGCCGAACGCACGGCTGGCCTGATCAGCACCCAGAAACGCTCCAACCCCGAGGTGACGGTCGCCACCACGCGGGACCGTGGCGCATTTGGAGAACGGTATGGCCAGACGGTGCTCATCGGCATTCGAGTGCCGTTTGGTGCAGGGCCCAGGTATGACGCCCGTGTCGCGACGGCGCAGGCAGAAGCCATTGAAGTGCAGTCTCAACTAATCCTTGAGAGAGATCGAATCCAGGCCGATCAGCGAGGCGCTGCTTCTCGCGTCGAGGCCGCACGCATCCAGCTCGACGCAGCCCAGCGGAGAGCCAAGCTGGCCCGGGAGTCTCGTGGCTTTTTTGACAAGTCATTCAGGCTGGGCGAGACCGATCTGCCCACTCGCTTGCGCATCGAGGCCGAGGCCGTTGAAGCAGAGCGACAAGAAGCGCGCAGCCGAATCGATCTGGCCACCGCCATTTCTGCGTGGCGCCAGTCCTTGGGCTTGTTGCCCCAGTGACCCCGCTCATCACCAAAGAATTAAGGAACACCATGAAGTTCATTCAATCGACTGGGGCCATTTTTTTGGCACTGATATTCACACTCCTTAGCCCATTGGCTGTCGCAGGACCTGGTCACGACCACGGAGACACCGCACCGCAAGCCACTGGATCTGCGCTGCCCCGGTTTACCGCAACGTCTGAGGATCTTGAGCTGGTTGGCATCCTCAATGGAAAGCTGGTCACGCTTTATCTGGACCGCTTCAAAGACAACGGCCCGGTCAACGACGCCCAAATCGAGTTGGACATCGCAGGCAACAAATACAAAGCGCAAAAGCATGGCGAGGGTGAGTATGAGATCACCCTCAAGGACACACTCAAGACCGGCGTGATGCCGATCACCGCAACCATCCAGGCCGGTGACCTGACCGATTTATTGGCGACGGAACTTGATTTGCACACCGATGAAAGCGTGCCAGGACTTCGCTCTGCATGGAAAACCAACGCGATGTGGGTCGGCGCCGGTTTACTTGCGCTGCTAACGCTGGGCGTCATAGTTCGCTTCCGTCAAAAAACCCGTCGTGCTTAAGGAGCCATCCACATGAAAACCAAAAACACTGTGAAAAAGCTCCATTGGCTCGCTCTGGCGGCAACTTTGAGCCTATCTGGCGCTGGCGCGCCGTCTTTCGCTGGTGAGGGTCATGACCACGGCGCAGCCCCTGTCGTGGGACATGCCAATGGCCCGCAACGCATGGCCGATGGCAGCGTCTTCTTGCCCAAGCCAGCGCAGCGCCAACTCAATGTCAGGACGCTGGTGGTGGAGACTGCCGAGCTGCCTCGCGCCTTTGAACTCAACGCACGGGTGCTGATGGACCCGAACGCTGGAGGGAAAGTTCAACCCATCAATGCTGGACGGATCGAGCCCGGGCCCAATGGCTTGCCCAACGCGGGTCAGACTGTGAAAAAAGGCGAGGTGCTGGCCTATGTAGTCTCAGCTGTTGCCCCGCTGGAGAAAGCCAGCCAATCGGCTCAGTTAGCTGAGATCCGTGCTGCCAAGGCGCTTGCCGAAAAGCGTCTGGCGCGTTTGCGTGAACTGTCGGACACCGTGCCACGCAAAGAGGTGGAAGCTGCTGAGAGCGAGGTGATCAGCTTGACGGACCGCATGTCGGCCGTCAGCGCAGGCTTGGCCAGCAAGGAAGCACTCTTGGCCCCGGTATCCGGGGTGATTGCGTCTACCCAAGTCGTCGCAGGTCAGGTGGTCGACGCCCGCGAACTGCTCTTTGAAATCGTCGATCCGAAACGGCTGCGGATCGAAGCACTGGCTTTTGATGGCGCAATTGCGAGCAACATTGGCGGTGCCACACTGGCGGTCGGTGATCAGCGTGTGCCTCTGAGCTTCATTGGTGCTGCCCGCAGCTTGCGCGAGCAGGCACTGCCCTTGAATTTCCAGGCGCAGAGTCCGGTACTTCTGGGTTTGGCCGTTGGGCAACCGGTCAAAGTGGTCGTTCAGTCCAAGCAAAGAACGCAGGGCATCCCGGTGCCCCAAGCGTCACTGATGAAGAACGCAGCCAATCAGAACGTGATCTGGGTCAAGACTGCACCTGAAAAGTTTGAACCTCGCACCGTCACCTTTGAACCACTGGACGGTGCAAGCGTCACGGTGACCTCGGGTCTGAAATCCGGTGATCGTGTGGCGACTCAGGGCGCAACACTCATCAATCAAGTCCGCTAAGGAGTCACGCGATGTTTAAGTGGCTTCTCGAAAACAGTCTGGCCAATCGGCTACTGGTGCTGATTGCTGGCGCCGTATTAATGGCCTACGGGGCATTCACTCTGACCCGAACGCCGGTGGATGTCTTTCCGGATCTGAACAAGCCGACGGTCACGATCATGACCGAGGCTGGCGGGATGGCGGCCGAAGAGGTGGAACAGTTGATCACCTTCCCGCTGGAAACGGCCATGAACGGATTGCCTGGTGTGGAGTCGATTCGATCGACATCCTCGGCGGGGCTGTCTTTTTTGTACGTGACTTTCAATTGGGACACGGAGATTTTCCGGGCACGCCAATTGGTGTCGGAAAGGCTCTCGGCCATGGAGCAAGGTTTGCCTGCCGGGGTGATGCCCCGCATGGGCCCCATCAGCTCCATCATGGGTGAGATCATGCAGATCGCCATTCCTGTCGATCCGCAAAAGATCTCACCCATGGCCGTGCGTGAGTACGCCGACTGGGTACTCCGCCCGCGTCTTCTGTCCATACCGGGTGTCGCACAGATCATCCCTATCGGCGGCGAAGTTCGTCAATTTCAGGTTCAGCCCAATACCGCACGCATGGCGGATCTAGGTATTTCTTTGGACCAGTTGGAGTCTGCCCTGCGCGGGTTCTCGGCCAACACATCCGGGGGATTTCTGGAGCTCAATGGGCGCGAGTACCTGATCCGGAATCTGGGCCGCACGTCCCGTCTGGAGGACTTGCGCAACCTGGCCATTGCCGCCAAGAACGGGCAACCCATTTTGTTGCGACAAATCGCCGAGATTACTTTTGCTGCGGCCATCAAGCGGGGCGATGCAGGCTTTGAAGGTAAGCCAGCGGTGATCCTGGGCGTTCAAAAGCAACCCACGGCTGACACCACCAGCTTGACCAAGTCCATCGAGGAAGCCATTTCGGACCTCAAGGCTTCCCTGCCCGCAGGGATGGAGGCCCCACGTGTGACATTCCGTCAGGCCAGCTTCATCGAGGCGTCGATTTCGACGCTGCAAGGCAAGCTCATTGGCGCGTCGGTCTTTGTGGCCGCGATCCTTTTCTTCTTCCTAGGGACGGTGCGCCCCACCATCATCGCGCTCACCGCAATCCCGGTGTCGATTTTCATCACGGCACTGGTGTTCAAGTACTTCGGCCTGTCGATCAACACCATGACGCTTGGTGGACTGGCCATTGCCATCGGTGGACTGGTGGACGACGCCGTGGTGGATGTGGAGAACATCCTGCGCCGTCTCAAAGAAGACCGTGCCAAGGATGCCAGCCAACGCCAGCCGCTGCTCTCGCTTGTAGCCAAGGCGTCCATGGAAGTCCGCTCAGCCATCCTCTATGCGACGGTGATCATTGTTCTGGTCTTTTTGCCTCTGTTCGCGTTGCCGGGGCTGGAGGGCAAGCTGTTTGTACCGCTGGGCATCGCTTTCATCATCTCGACACTGGCCTCATTGCTCGTATCGGTCACGATGACCCCTGTGCTGAGCTACTACCTGCTGCCCCGGATGAAGAATCTGGACCATGGCGACACCAAGGTGCTCGCCTGGCTCAAGCAACGGTACAAGAGCAGCTTGAAGGTGGTTCTGGACAAGCCTCGCGTGGCCATGGCCAGCGCAGGGGTTGCGGTCCTGCTGGCAGCCACAGCTGTCCCATTCTTCCCCACCACTTTCTTGCCCCCCTTCAATGAGGGCACGCTGCTCGTGGGCCTGCGACTGAACCCAGGCGTCACGCTGACTGAATCGTCTGCCCTGGCGCGCCAGGCCGAAGTGTTGGTCAAGCAAGTACCGGAAGTGGTGCACGTTGGCAGGCGCAGTGGACGCGCTGAGCTCGATGAGCACGCCGAGGGCGTTCATGTGAGCGAACTGGATGTGGGGATCAAACCCTCAGGAGAGCTGACTCGTTCGATGGATGAGGTTCGTGCAGATATTCGTGCGCGACTGGCCAATTTGCCAGCCTCCATCGAGGTGGGACAGCCGATCTCTCACCGGATCGATCACATGCTCTCTGGCGTTCGTTCACAAATCGCTATCAAGATTTTCGGCGAAGACCTGGATGTGCTTCGAGGGCAAGCCGACACCTTGCGCTCCCGACTTGCAGGTATCCAAGGCATCGCCGATCTGCAAATTGAAAAGCAAGTTCTTGCGCCGCAAATCAAGGTTCGGTTGGACTACGCTGCGGTAGCCCAATACGGACTGTCGGGCGCACAAGTGCTTTCGACACTGCAAGCATTGGCCGAAGGCGAACGTGTCACTCAGATCATGGAAGAAGGTCGACGCTTTGCGCTGGTCGTGCGCTTGCCAGAGTCTGCCCGTTCGCTTGAAGGCCTTGGCCAGATATTGATCGAAACGCCCTTGGGCAGGGTGCCTTTGTCCAAGATTGCCACGATTGAAGACGCTGATGGACCGAACCAGATTAGCAGGGACAACGGCAAGCGTCGCATCGTGATCTCCGCCAACGCTTCGGGTAGGCCGCTCTCGGAGGTCGTAGCCGATATCCGCAAAGTCACTGCAGAGTCTCGACTGCCAGAGGGCTACTTCATCACCCTTGGGGGGCAATTCCAGGCGCAAGAAGAAGCATCGCGCCTTATCTCCTTGCTCTCGGTTGTCTCTGTGGTGCTGATGTTTGTGGTGCTCTACAGCCGCTACAAGTCCACCGTTTTGTCGGCCTTGATCATGGTGAACATTCCTCTCGCCCTCGTGGGTGCCGTGTTGGGACTGTGGTTGTCAGGTCAGCCCTTGTCGGTGGCAGCCCTGATCGGCTTTATCACCCTGGCGGGTATTTCAGTGCGCAACGGGATTTTGAAGGTTAGCCACTACATCAACCTCATGCGCTTTGAGGGAGAGTCCTTCAACACGCAGATGATCCTGCGTGGATCGTTGGAGCGTTTGAGCCCAGTCTTGATGACCGCGTTGGTGACCGCTTTTGCGCTGGCACCTCTGCTCTTCGAGGCCGAGCGCCCGGGCACCGAGATCTTGCATCCGGTGGCTGTAGTGATCTTCTCTGGCCTGATCAGTTCCACGTTGCTCGACACATTTCTGACGCCTGCGATGTTCTGGCTCTTTGGTCGCAAGCCGGCCGAGGCGCTTTTGCAAGACAAGGACGCCGAAGCGTTCTGACATCTAGTTTTCTACCTCAACCCTAAAAAGGAAATCTCATGAAATTCCGCACTTTCTTAATCACTTCGTCGCTGCTGCTGAGCGGACTCGCTTGGGCTGGCCCCAACGATGGCGATCACAAACCCATGCACGGAGGCATTCTGACCACGGTCAAGGATATCGACTACGAACTGGTGGCCAACACCACGACGCTGCGTCTTTATGTCCGAGACCACGGCAAGGCAGTTGATGTGTCCAAAGCCTCAGCCAAATTGACGCTGCTGACCGGCGCTGAAAAGCAAGAGATCGATCTCAAGCCCAGCGGGGACAAACTGGAGGCGACCGGAAGTTACAAAGTCAGTGCTGGCACGAAAGTGGCCGCCGTCATTTCTTTGGGTGGTAAGCAGTCTACTGCACGCTTTGTCCTCAAATGAGGGGCACTGGGGCGTCACCCCAGAAGCATGATTTCTGCCTGGCGGCGAGCAACCAGGCCAGGCAGAACTCGTCCGCCCCCGTACACCCACCGCCTCAGTTCTGAGGCTACCCCGTGCCAGTCCCGCTGATTAACTCGTCGCCTGAGCGTTGATGTTTGCAGACGCCCCGCACCAAGATTGAAAGTAAAGTCAACGATCGCCGCCAAACGCAAATTGGACTCAGTAGCCAGTACCGGACAGTACTTAAGGGTAGCTGTCAAAGTGGTCATCAAGTCTTGCCCCAAGTAAGCCGCCCCTTCAGCCTCAGTGATCGGAGGGTGCTTTGGATCACACAGTCGGCCATACCCAATCGTCCAAAACCCGGCTGGGCAAATATACGGATATGCCCGGCCAGGATCATTTTTAGGCACCCTGCAAAAGCCTTCGAACCGCTTGGCTAGATCGATCGCGGCCTGCGGGACTGAAGTCATGATCGCACTCGATCAAAGACACGCCCCAAGAACCAGAAGTTCAAAACGCCAGCCCATAGCGCCTGATCTGCTTGGGTCCACGCATGCAAGATGGCTTCGCCCCAACTCACGCCGGTGGTTAAAGCACCGATGAATGCGGCAGTCTTCGCCGCGCAGTACAGCCCCATGAACCAGTAGGTAATGACAGGGCGAACGCTCGCAGAAAGGGCGTCCGCCCACCCCACCCCAGAAGAACGCCCCTGAGCCGCCACAGCCTCTTTCAAGGCCTCAATGGCTCCGGTGTTCCATGCCCCGTCGGCCGCGGCGCTGATCTCGGCCATGCGCTGGGCACCGCGGAGCTTTTCAAACTCCAGAGCTTTGTCCTGCATGGCCAACTCATGGCCGCGCTCACCCTTGCGGTCAAGCCACTTCAGGACCTCTGGAGCAAGGCGAAAAGCACCCCCTAGAAGGCCGCCGAGCAATGTCTCGATCATTGGGGGCCTCCCATCAGCTTCAACTTGATGGCCGCCCCCACCAGGAGCATCGCCAGGATGGCTGTTGTCACCACTTTGATCGTGGTCCGCCAAGCTGTGCGCCTTGCGTCACGCCAAGCTTCGAGGAGTTCCCGCAACTCGCCAATGTCCCGAGCAGCGTGACCGTTTTCCAATCCCAGCCTTGCCAAAGCGCGCTCAGCTCCGCGCTCAGCAGCGCCATTGAGCAGGTCCTCAAAATCCTCTTTCCTCATAAGCAGCGTCCGTGAATCAGATGGGACTGTCATGTTTTCATCCATAGGCGATCTCCAAAAGCAAAAGCCCGCTCTGGCGTGAGCCAGGCGGGCCGAAAGGTGATGGGGTTAGTTCAGGCAGTGACGACTGGGACCGGAAACGGCTTTCTTGAAGCAGCCGCTCGAACTGGTGGAACCTGATCCGAAAACCCGAAGATGTCTTTCCGCTCCTCCCGAAGCTCACCCTCAATGTGCACTGGAACCAGCCCAGTCAGGAATTCAATACCAGCAGCAAAAATGGGTAGCGCATCTGAATAGGCGTTGTCACACGACGCTTCCCAAAGCGGTCCTTGCAGGAACATACATGCGCCTTTGCAGATCTGCAGCATGGGGCAACTAGGACACTCCTTTCGGTGAGACCAATGGGTGGCTGATTTAAGGGCAACCTGACCCAGCTCGCTGGTGTGACCGATGCGGTGAGACTCCCCATTTGGAGCCAATGCAGCGGCACTCACGTTCTGGCATGTAAGCACATTGCCTTTGAGGTCCACGGCAATCGAGTCCACCCGATCCATGCCGCACTTCTGTCCCAGACTAGATGCAGGACGCTCGAAACGCAAAGAGTTGACGAAGGACATCACCCGATCACGAACACTCGAAATGCGCCCGGCCTTGCCATGACGGATATCGTGGAACGCCTGTCGCCTGAAAGGATGAAATTCCTCAGGTCGCAGCGATTGAGCAATGCCACCTGCATCGTAAGCATCGACTAAGCCACCTTCCCCGATCAAAACATCTGAATCCCCGGTGAGATCTACAAAGAAGGCTTGGATGGCAGCGCGAGACTGGTTTTCGCGATTAAGCATGGCATTGAAGCTGAAGCGTCCCTTAGGTGCCAGCCTTCGATACAACTCAAGGATCACCTCCCTAGATTGAGGGTCATCGAGCGGGTCAGGTCCACGAACATGCTGGCCTGGACCGTCATGCGAAACGCTGACAGTAAAACCCAAGTCATCAAGCCACTGGTTGATATCCGGACTCAACAACGATCCGTTGGTGATCGCAGAGAAACGAGCTGCTGGAAACTTTTCTCGCAGGGCTTGAGCTAGGGGCTTCAGAGTCTTGATGTAGACCAGAGGTTCCCCGCCCCAGAACTCGATGGCATCGGGTGGATTGAGGACCCATTTATCAAGAGAAGCCAGAAACACACTGATGTCATCTGGATTGGTCTCCACATTTCGGGCAACAAAGCGCTGCGAGCAATATTCGCAAGCGTAATTACAAGACAGTCCCAGAGAGATTTTGAGAATACGCGGAGACGTTTTTCCCAAAGGAGTTTCCCTAGATGTCACCGGGGCAATTACCGCGGGAGCACGCAAAGATGCATCCACTGTTCGAACCACCGAGCGTCCCTCTAGGTCGGTCAAGCTGGAGTCCATGTTGTCGTAAAGCAGGGGCACGACCTTTTCTGTGCGTGAATCCACTGCTGTAATCAGAAATTTAGCCATCGATTCTTTCCACCTTGATATTGAGAAGCACCTGAATGAAGGGCACCTCGCCCATGTAGGGCTTTTGAAAATGCACCGCCCGCGCATCGAAGGCCACAAGCAGACCCCTATGGGGTCTGATCCAGTACTTGGCGTAGGTCTCCCAAGGCATCAGGCATTTGCCAAAGCCAGAGGAGCGCCAGTCCGGATTGCAGATGGCAAAGGCGTTCGGGCCGTATTGATTGACCTGATGCTGCAGGTCTTGAGACAGATCCAGCTCCGGACCGTTGGGGAAATACACCGCCTGCAGGTGGCATTCGTCTTCGTCCGAGTGCGGCATGATTTCCACGCCAGTAACTCGCACAACCTCTCGCCCTTGCAAGTGGATGATCCGCCCATGTGGGCCCACAAAGTCACGTTGGAGGATGGGTATGGCCATACGGGCCAGCTGAGTGGCACTGGGGACAGACCCGTCAAAGACGTCGTGAGGATAACGATCCCATATTTCCCCAGCCCCAGTCCTCATCGCGCCATGGATCTTGAGCAGGTCCTGGTACAAACATTCGTCGAAGCTGGAAGGGGTGTTGAGCGTCCATAAACCCACGGCTGTGGGAAAGAGGTTCAGCCTCATTGGACATTCACCAGCAGGTCATCGGTCCCCGAGAAATACTTAAACCCCACCTTGATCTTGGCCACATCCCCTGTTGCCATGCCATCCGGTCTGAAGACCGTACATCCTGAGCCACCAGAGGTTCTGACTCGTCGTGCAACGAGGTAGCCAGCGGTGGACTCCAGATACACCTCTGCGTCTCGATCCTCAATCGGCTGACCGTCTGGGGTTTCGAGCTGGAAATCAATGCTCACCTCTTCACTGGCTGAGACCTTGATGGATGGGCCACCGACGAACCGAACCACAGGCAAGGTTTCTTCCCTCACCAGCGCCAGCGTGATGGCGGGAACGACTTCGATGTTGCGACTAGCCTTTACCAACTCTGGCGCAAAGACGTTGAACCCCAGTGTCCAGTCCTCCGCGGGTGAAGATATGAAGGGCACCAGGATGTGGCCAATCGGATGGGTTTGAAGCACCGAGGCATGGAAAGCCTGCGCATCCATCTTGGATGCCAGTGTGGCCACGTAAAGATTTGGAGTGTGCTGAAAGAATCCCGAGGGCGTACCGTACCGTTCCATTACGCCGACCGGCGCATAGAGCATGAAACTGGCGTGATCTGAGTATTCAGGATGCTGACGCAATGAATCCAGATCCAGCGTTCGCTGGTAGAGCGGATCACCAAACACACCAAAGTCGCCTCGCCACTCGGTGATCAGTGACTGGTCAAAGAACTTTCCACCGTTAGCGTGATCCTTAGAGGGGTCACCTACGAACTCCCGCTGCATGATGGGTCGCACGCTAAAACTGAGCTGCGTGGCATCGAGCGAAACATCCAAGGCAAATGGAGGATTTTTGTTGCCGATATAGAGCTTCATGGTCTCTCCTCAGCAGCAGTTGCAATCGCAATTGCAGTTGTAGCGGGTGGTTTGCGATCCGAAGCTGATGGTTGAGCCACCATCAGTAAGCCGCAGCATGTAGATACCCGTGTACGGAGCCTGATCGCCGCAGTTGTAGTAATCGCCCGTATTGGCTACACAGTTCGGCGCACCTTGCCACCCGGAACTAGGATTGCTGCTCCGAAAACAGTTGCTCACAGCATTAAAAAAGTAGTCATGCAACCACCCGTAGTTGGCGGTCCACATGGATCCGCTGTTGTTCATGTACATGTCCCAGTTGCCGTCGGACTTCAAAAAGCCCATCAGGTTGCTGTTGACATGGAGGTAGCGGGTCACGTTGTCCGTGTCCTGCATGTTGATGGTCGGGGCGGTGTTCTGAATCGTCAGATTCCCCGTCATCGTGTCGCCGGTCTTTGCTACCCGGCTTGATAGGTCGATGTTGACCGTCGCGTTACCAGCCGCATCAGGACCGGCTCCGTTTACTGACCTCACAAATGCAGTGGAGTCATATCCATCGAGCTTGTCGGCGTCAGCGGCTTTGGCAGTAATACCGAGATACGTAGCGTTGTGGTTGTGCGTGCTTGAGGCAAAAGCACTCGCATGCTGGCCGTCGAGCAGGTCGGCATCCAACCCCGTCCCTGCGCCATCAACGGTCAGAAGCTTTGCGAGTACATCGGCCGCGGTGTAGGAAGAAGCGTTGAGCTTGGCCGCGAACTGCGCATCGATACCACTGGACAAGTCCATGATGAATCGCCAGTTGTCGGGGTTGGTTCCGATCAGCTGGTACAGCTTCAATTGGTCTGTTCGGAAGCAGAGCATCCCGATCTGGAGGTTGGTCGTCGGGAAGGTTGTTCCGCTGTTGCAGGAAATTCCTGTCTTGTCGTTGTTCAGAATCTCAATGAGAGAATCGGAAAGTGTTCTGGACGACGGTATGTCGGTGAAGTTTTGCATCTAGTACCCCTGTGCAATCCAGGTGAAGGAGCCGGTCACGCGGGTGCCGGAACTGTTTTCGAGGACGGCTGTGAAGCCTGTCGTTGTGACTGCGCCGAGCAGACGTGGGATGGCCACAGCTGTGCCTCCCTTGTGGGTCATGGTCACCTCTGGTGCGACCCGAAAGCTGCGCGAGAAGGAGATCACCGCGCCTGCTGCTGCGTCCGTGATCTGCACAGTTCCTCGATCAAAGATGTCAGGCACATCCACAGTCACGCGTAGACCATCGATGTAGCCGCGGTCGGAATTGCGCGAATTCAAGATGGCTCTGAAAAGCGCACGCCGGTAGGTGTAGTCGCCCTGAATGAAATCCCGGAAGTCGGTGTAGCCCGGTGGGTGACCCGCCTCGACAATGGCAGCGAAGTCTTGCTCGGTAATCTCGGTGGTGCCGACGATCATGTCGCTGATCACCCCGTTTGCATGCCTGCGGTACTGCTCGGCCAACGCCAAAGCTTCCCGGGCGGTCAGGCGCATCGCCTTTCGAAGCGCATCCGAAACCGAGAAACCCTCCGACAGGTTTCTGCGATACGCCACCGTGCGCCCCAGCGCTTCACCCCAAGCGACGGCCTCTGCGACTCGCTTAATCGACTGACGCGCTACCTTATCTGTGCTGCTGAAAGCTTCCGCAAAAGGTTTTCGGACCTGCTTGGCGCCCAGATCACTGACACTCAAACCTTCGCTGATGCGCAAGATGAAGGCAATCAGGTCGGTATAGGTCTCTGCAAACGCCACCGCTTCAGCGATGCGCTTGGTGATCAGGCGATCCAAGTCATCACTTAGCCCAAAGGCTTCAAAGGCGTTCTTGGTGACACCTCGTTGTGGCGACTCCAAAAAAGGCAGGGATTCGGCCAGGCGCTTGATGCTGGTCTGACGCAATCCGTCAGACCAGACTAAGTTCTCCACAGAGCTTTTTGTCAGCACCCTTGTGAGGTAGTCGGATGCTTGGAAGGCCTCCTTAAATTCCTTGCGGGTGGCTTTTCCGGGGACCTCGCTGAACGACATTGTTTCGACCCAACGAAGGACAAAAGCGATCAGGTCTGAGTAGGTTTCTCCAAACCCGATAGCTTCTGATTCACGCAGGGTCAATTGCTTGGCCAAGGTCTCTACAAAGCCAAGTCCCTCGCTGGAACGCTTCGTCCATTGCCATCCCTTCGCCTCGACCAGAGCCAAGCTGACGGCCACCGCCACGTTGTAGACGGCGGGATAGGCTGTGGTCCAGTTCTTCCCTGCGCTCGCGCTCGACCATGTAAAGCCAGCAGAAGCCCAGGTGTACCTTGCGCCCTGGGTCTCGCTGACCGTCACCGTATCGGGCATGACAATCAGCTCATCGTGAATGTGAAGACCGCAGTCAGGCTGTCATCCGCACCCTTGTTGACCACGGGGAACACCACACGATCGAGCATGATTCCCCCGGTCGCAGCATTGAAGACGCCAGCCTCAGTCAAGGCACCGGTGCTGTCGCCAGCGAGGAAATCCGCTGTGAATGTGAAAGTCTTTGTGCCTGCGGTGTGCGCATAGGTGGCCGCATTGCGGTCAATTTCCGTCACCAGTGCTGACTGGGTCGCTGCTGCCGCCGTGGTACCTGTGCCAAGCGCGATAAACCCCATCGTCGCGGGGCGGCTGGCGGCTTTGCCAATTGCATCGGCAATGAAATCAAAGCCAACGTTGACGATGATGTTGTCCTTGTGGACCGTCTCGACTTCACCGCTTGCGCGGCGAAGGATGAGTGTCATTGCGCCGTGAAGCTGCATGGATTCGTCGATCATGAAAAGTCCTCGCTAAAANNAAAGTGGCGCTGACTCTTTCGAGACCAGCGCCACGGTTGGGGATAAGTTGAAAAACTGGGATCTAGTACAAGCGCAAACCGGTAAACGCCCCGATCGGCGCTAAGGCTGCGCTTGCTGACTCGACATCTCCGCCCATGCGGCAAACGAAGAGCCGCCGCTCCGAGACGGTTTGGCAGACACCAATGCAAATGCGATCGGTCATCGACACGGCGAACGGGACAGTCACTTGCCGGGACAGTTGGTCTTCCAAGAAAAAGACCGATGTGGCCGCGTCATAGCCCACCAATAGAAGCCCTGCGGGTCCAACTGCAACCCAGATCACGCAAGTTGTGACCTCAGCAGGGATGAACCAAAAGGAGGTATGGAACACCGATGGAATGCTCACCGTCCAGGCCACACGGGTGGTGTCCTTGACGAGGAGTCCGTCGCCATATCGGCCGGCCGCATAGGCCACGCCTGCCGCCTGGCTGGAGACCGGACTACCCAGTCCGGTTGTTGAACCGTTAAGACGCCAACCGTAGATTTCGCCGGCTTGCAGTGCATCTTCCCTGGCGATTTGGAACCGGGCATCCACGTTGGCGATTGCACCGTCGTAGGCCCACTGGCGCCTGGCCGCATCACTGCTCCAAGGGAAATTGGCCTCTAGCCAAGTGGTTCGGTCATCTACCGAGGCCCCGAGAC
>DENJ01000018.1:5132-17654 GCA_002359635.1 Burkholderiales bacterium UBA2647 | reverse complement strand
GCGATTTGCGCAGCGGTCGAGCGTCAGATGTTTCCGCGCTAAGGTAAATGAAGCGCTGTGCTTGAGTCCGCAATCGTAATCGCCCAGCAATCATCGCGCGCAGGACTGATTCGACGCACAAAGCACGAAACGCTTGCGACGCCAGACAACAAGGACCAGGGCAGTTGGAAGTCCCTCGCAAATCGCCCGATTGAGGGTACGAAATCCGCAGAAAGACTGAATTCCCAAAGAATTGTTCCGGTCTGGTCGGGTGCGTCGATCATCAGATCGGTGCCGATCGGCACGACAAGGCTTGCCATCAGACTTGGGCCTGAGCGCTTGGGCCAATGCGCTGCGTCCCACCAAGGCGCAATATCCCATCGCTGGCCATAAATTTTCCGGCCTGCTTCAATCATGGCTGATTTGGCTGGATGATGGGTGTATGCATGTATGAGCCTTGCTGCTGGTTCAATATAAAGTGTATATCCATTGCGATTCAAGCGCATCATCAGATCACTGTCTTCCCAGTACATGAAATAAGCTGGGTCAAAAAGTCCGCCGCAGCGCTTCAGTGCATCAATCCGCAACAAGGCGCATGCGCCTGAAAGCGCGGCCACAGGGGTGAGCTGGCTGGCTTGCCAGAGTTCTATAGCGGCCTTGCGAAACTGACGGGATCGATGATGGGCAAAAGAAGGCAGGGACTGAGCCATGGCTTCGCTTGTGATGAAGCTTGCATCGATGAGGGGCGTGGGTGGTAGGAAAAACTCAAAGGCCTCGTCCCAGAAGCTTTGAGGTCCGACACCGGCTACTCGATCGCCCGCCCGAAGTAAGGCTTTCACCATCAAGCCCAAGCCTTCGAGCTTGGTGTCTGGATTGAGCAAAAGCAGGCAGTCCTCAGCGGGCAGTTGCTCGAAAATCTTCTGGCAGGCCCGTCCAAAGCCAAGGTTTTGCTCAAAGCAGTGCAGATGCCAATGCAGCATCTCCTGATGCTCGGTTTGAACAAGCTCCTTGAGTTGCAATGCTAAGCTTTCACGAACGGGATCATGAAGCGCTGCTTCGTTGTCGATCCAATGGATGTGAAGGCTGATACCCTCAAAAGCTAAGGCGGGGTAATTGTTTTGAAGCAGCGCTCTGATCGACGCTGCACAAAGCGTTGACTGATGAAAATTCACCATCAAGACGTGAATTGCAACAGGCCTCATGGACAACTCGCTTTCACATCGGCTCATCGCAGTTTTTTGTGAGGTTGGATCATATCGTCATGCGCTTGTTTCGACTTGTTACACGAGCTCTATGGCTCACGCTGACGGTTCTCTGGGGATTTCTCGCCGTTGTGTTGCTCTACCCGATCCTGGGGGCAGCGCCTCGCCTTGCGATCAAACGATCTTGGTCGCGACACATGTTGCGTTGTTGCGGACTTCGGCTCACCGTCATGCCCTCCGATCAAGGCTTCAACGCGCCTGAGCGCGGCGAGTTGGTGGTGATGAATCACATCAGTTTTATCGACATTCTTGTACTCGACGCTTTGCGCCCAGTCCACTTTATCGCCAAAAGCGAAATTCGCGATTGGCCTCTGATCGGCACCTTGTGTGCGCGTACCGGCACGATTTTTATTGAGCGGGGAAAACGTCATGCCGTTCATGACGTTCTTAAAACAATGGCAGATCAGCTTCGTGCTGGCGAAGTGGTGAGCTTTTTCCCGGAAGGCACCACCAGCGACGGCTCGCAAGTGCTGCCTTTTCATGCCAATTTGTTCGAGGCAGCGGTGCGCGCTCAGGCGATGGTGAGGCCGCTTGTGATCAGCTATTGGCAAGCAGGCCATCGTAGCCTGGCGCCGGCCTTTATCGATGATTTAAGCCTGGTCGACTGCGCAGTGGCTGTTCTTGCCGCAACCGGTATCGAGGTCCGGCTGAAGCTGCTCGATGCGATTCCGAGTGAGGGCCTCACACGACAGCAGTTAGCGGCCAAAGTCCGTGAGCAAATGCTCGAATATCACAGGCAAGACAATGATTAAGACAAGGATTTTCTGGCGGTTTGCCGTGAGGGCACCTGGATCAACTCACGGCTTTGCAAATTGATCGCTGTGAGCGCTCCGCCCCAAACACAACCGGTATCGAGCGCAATAACTTTTGAGGTGTTGATCAGCCCCAGAGCTGACCAATGCCCAAACACAATCACTTGTTGGCTGCAAGCCCGATCGGGCAGCGCAAACCAGGGGAAAAAGCCTTTAGGTGCCTGGCTCGCTGCTTCTTTGCTTGCCAACTCCATCACCGAATCGGGGCTACAAAAGCGCAGCCGCGTGAGCGCATTCACGCTCACGCGACGCCGGTCCGGACCTCTGAGGTCCACTCGCCACTGGTTCGGTTCGTTGCCATACATTTGGGCAAGAAATCGCTTCCAGTCCGGCGATTGCAAGCGAAACTCGATTTCTGCGGCATAGGCAAGCGTCATTGCAACCGTCCATGGCGGAAGCACGCCTGCGTGGACCATCAAGATGTCGTCTTGAAAGTGCGCGAGTTGCTGATGCCTTAGCCAGTGCACAAAGGCCTTGCGATCCTTGGAGTCGAGCAAATCATCGAGGGTGTCGTCGGGCTTAAGCCTTCGCACACCGGCAGAGACCGCAAGAAAATTTAAATCATGGTTACCCAGCACCACCTTGCATCGGCCTTCGTTGGCCATCACCCATCGTAGAACCTCCAAAGAGGATGGGCCGCGGTTGATCAGATCTCCGACCAGCCATAGTCGCGCCTGGCCTGGTTCCAGGCTGCGTGCGTCGATGCGTTCGACAAGCTCGATAAACTCGTCAAAGCAGCCTTGGATATCGCCAATCGCCCAGGTTTGTTCCAGACCCATGCGGCATTGTAGTGCGCAGCTTACCGGGACTGCGATACGCTCGATTCAAGTGCAGGCTGTGCATCGGCATCCTGCATGTCTGTCTTCTTCTCGTGGCTTGATGTGATGGCCCTTGCCTGATCTGACAGCGGATGCGGTGCAGAAGCGTCAGCGGCAAATGCCTGCGATCCAAGCCTTTGTGTTTTTCGCGCGCGCTGCGGCAAGCGATTCGGCGCCTCACGGCGCAGCAGGCGTCGATACCGCCACCAGCTGCGCGAGCACCACATCATCAACAAGCTGCAAACATGCCAAAACAAGTGTTGCGGCGAGTCGTGACTTGCGCGACGTGCATCATGAATCACCCTTGCGTCATCGCTAAGCCCGATAGGCCAGCCAAGTAAACGGATACGGGCGCAGAGGTCAAAGTCTTCGCAATACAAATGAAAACGTTCATCGAATCCACCAACACCTTTGTAGGCTTCCGATCGGACGACCAGAAACATGCCTGCCATCCAAGCCGGATAGCGAAGCGGTGATCGCGGTCTGATCCGGCGGGCTATGATTTCCCAGGGTGTTATCAGCCCACGCGCTGCATCGGCGATGCGCCCATCGGATTCAAGAACACGCGGTCCGACCAAACCGAAGTCTTCGCCTGCGTGCGCAATCAGCGGTTCAAATGGATCCTTGTCAAAGCGAATATCCGGGTTTACCACGGCAAACCACTCGGTGTCGCAATAGCGAAAGGCTGCGTTGTGGTTAGCACCAAAGCCCTTCGGATAAGGATTCGCGCACCAGTGAATCGGAACGTCCAGGCCGAGCGGTATTTCGGGCCTCGGTTCGCTCAGATTCAAGGTGATCACGATTTGCGCAAGACGTTTGGGCTTGCACCGCGCGATGTCTTCAAGCAAGCCGGTAATCACATCGCCGTGCCCATGGCTGATCACCGATAGGGTCACCAAGCCATCGACGTGAATCAGAGGGCGCCGAACGGGGAGAAGTGGAAGAAGGCTGCTAAGAAAATGGTTCGAGAGGGGTTTGTTCACAAGCGTTTTCTTCGTCTTTTGTTCGGCGCGGTTGATCTGGGTGCGGACTGAAGTACAAATTCGCAAAGCGTAAATCTATACAATGGGACCGATGCAGAAACTCTATTTTTCCACAGTTTTATGATCATTGTCACAGGCGGTGCGGGATTCATTGGTTCAAACTTTGTACTGGACTGGGTCGCGACGACAAGCGAGTCTGTGCTTGTGCTGGATTGCCTCAGTTATGCGGGTAATCTGGAAAATCTGGTCTCGGTGGGCCAGCAGGGGCGTTTTGACGGGCAGGTGTTGTTTTCGCACACAAACCTGAGGGATTTCCCCGCGGTTCAGTCGGTGATTCAGCAGGCAAGGCCAAGGGCAATCGTGCACTTCGCAGCCGAAAGCCACGTGGATCGATCGATTGATGGTCCGGGAGACTTTATCCACACCAACGTGATCGGAACCTTCAACCTGCTGCAGTCGGCGCGTGACTGGTGGGCAAGCCTTGCAAGTGGAAGCGCAGAAAAAGAGCGTTTTCGTTTTTTGCATGTTTCAACCGATGAAGTTTATGGATCCTTATCCGAGAACGATCCGCCCTTTCATGAAAGCACCCCCTATGCGCCAAACAGTCCCTACTCAGCGAGCAAAGCTGCAAGCGATCATTTGGTTCGTGCATGGCATCACACCTACGGCTTACCCACGCTTACAACAAACTGTTCCAATAATTATGGACCGTTTCAGTTTCCGGAAAAGTTGATCCCCTTGATGATCAGCCATGCGATGCAAGGAAAAGCGCTTCCGGTCTACGGCGACGGTAAAAACATCCGCGACTGGCTTTATGTGCGGGATCACTGCGTAGCCATCCGAGCGGTTCTCGAAAGGGGAAGGCCCGGTGAGGTTTACAACATTGGCGGTGATGCCGAAATGAATAACCTGGCGGTGGTTGAAAGCCTCTGCGATTTGCTGGATGCGTTAAGACCTCGCGCAGACCGCAAGTCTTATCGGGAACAAATTCAGTTTGTGAAGGACCGCCCGGGACACGACCGACGTTATGCGATCGATGCCAGCAAGATTCGAAAGGAATTGGCCTGGCAGCCTGCAGAAAGCTTTCACTCCGGCATTCGAAAAACCATTGCCTGGTACCTGGAGCACCAGTCCTGGGTGGCTAATCTCCAGCAGCGACGGGGTGTTGCATGAGTGTGCGCGAACGATGCGGCATCATTCTTGCCGGTGGCTCCGGAACCCGGCTCTACCCGGCAACGAGGGTGGTGTCCAAGCAGCTATTGCCTGTCTACGACAAGCCGATGGTCTTTTATCCCTTGAGCACGCTGATGCTCTCAGGCATTCGCGATGTCTTGCTGATTTCTACCCCGATGGACACACCCAGGTTCCAGGAGTTGCTCGGTGATGGTTCGCAATGGGGAATGCAAATCCGTTATGCAATACAGCCCTCACCGGACGGTTTGGCGCAGGCCTTTGTGATCGGGAGGTCCTTTGTCGCAAACCGATTAAGTAGTTTAATCCTTGGCGACAACATATTTTTTGGACACGATTTGCAAAAGGCCGGACACAGGGCCGATGCCCAACACGAAGGCGCCACGGTTTTTGCCTACCATGTGAACGATCCAGAGCGGTACGGGGTTGTAGCCTTCGATGGCATGGGACGTGCGGTGTCACTGGAGGAAAAGCCCAAGGCACCGCAGTCCAACTACGCGGTGACCGGTTTGTATTTTTATGACGAGCAGGTTTGTGAAATCGCTGCGTCGATCAAGCCTTCTGCGCGCGGCGAACTCGAAATCACCGATGTGAACAAGCGTTACCTCGAACATGGGCAACTTAAGGTCGAAGTACTCGGCAGAGGCTACGCCTGGCTTGATACCGGAACCCATGAGTCCTTGATGGAAGCGAGCAGTTTTGTTCAGACGATCGAAAAGCGGCAGGGACTCAAAATCGCCTGTCCTGAGGAAATTGCTTTCCGAAATGCCTGGATCGATGCCCAGCAAGTGGAGCGTCTGGCCGCCCCGATGCTCAAAAATGAGTACGGTCAATACCTGATGCGCTTGCTGCGCCAGCAAGTCCTGTAAGCGATGAAGGCGATCGAAACCGCGCTTGAAGGGCTTCTGATTCTTGAACCCAAGGTCTTTGGCGATAGCCGGGGGTTTTTTCTGGAGAGCTGGAACGAACGAAGCTTTCAGGCGGCGACCGGCTCCAGCCTACGTTTCGTGCAGGATAATCACTCCCGTTCATCCCACGGCGTGTTGCGCGGACTCCACTACCAGCGGGTTCAACCGCAAGGCAAGCTTGTCCGTGTGACAAGCGGTTCGGTCTGGGATGTGGCTGTCGATATCAGGATCGGTTCGCCAAGTTTTGGACAGTCGATGGCTTGTGAGTTGAGTGCAGAGAATCATCGCCAGCTGTGGATACCGCCAGGTTTTGCGCACGGCTTTTTGGTGCTTTCAGAATCCGCAGACTTTCTCTATAAAACCACCGACTACTGGTTTCCTGAACACGAACGCAGCCTGCGTTGGAACGATCCTGCGCTTGGCATTGCCTGGCCGCTTGAGCGATTGCGTGATCCCAATCCCCTGCTGGCGGCAAAGGACGCGTTCGCGCGAACGCTTGCTGATTTAAAGATCGCAGGCGAATTACCCAACTTTGCCGTTTGAACTCAGGGCCTGATGTCGATGCGTATCCTGGTTTTCGGTATGAACGGGCAACTAGGCTGGCAGTGCGTGAAGGACCTGCCGGGTGCGATCGGCGTTGACCGTGCATGCCTAGATGCGGCGACGCCGTCGATCAAAGACGATTTAAATCAACTACTCGATCGATATCAGCCCGACGTGGTCATCAATGCGATTGCTTACACCGCGGTGGACCGCGCCGAGCAGGAGCGGGAACTTGCGTTTCGGATCAATGCCGATTTTCCGTCCCAGCTTGCAAAGCTTGTAGCGAAGGCTTTGCTGATTCACATTTCAAGCGACTATGTTTTCGACGGTCATTCAAGTCAAGCCTATCAAGAGTCGGATCCGCCGGCGCCATTGAGCGTGTATGGGGCAAGCAAACGCGCCGGCGAGCTCGCGATTCTTGAAAGCGGGGCAAATGCTTTGGTTTTGAGAAGTACCTGGCTTATTGGCGAACAAGGACAGAATTTTGCAAAGTCCATCCTTCGACTGGCATGCACGCGATCTGAGCTACGGGTTGTCGAGGATCAACGCGGTGTTCCAACCCCCACGCCATTTCTGGTTGCGCAGATCGCTAGCGCATTGAGACTCAACGATAAGGGCCCGAGAGGCCTCTTTCACCTGGTTCCAGCCGGACAAACCGATTGGTATCGTTATGCGAAACATATTCTTGAGAAGGCTCAGTTGCATCGTCGTTGGCAATCGATACTCCGGGTGAGAGCAAGTGCTCTTGAGGCCATCACAACTGATCAGTACCCCCTTGCAGCGGCACGCCCACGAAACTCATGTCTTGATACCGGCCGCTGGAAGCAGGTGTTTGGTTTGGAGCAACTGCCGCATTACCAGCAGGTATTAGACCCTGTACTCGATCGGATTCTCGAGAAAGAGCCAGTTCCCTCGCAGGTCCCCTAAGCGGCAATGCTTGAAGCGAAGCCCTCAGTACTTATTCTGATGGCCACTTATCAGGGCGAGCGCTTTGTTGAGGAGCAAATCGAGTCGTTCGCCGCGCAGCAACACCAATCCTGGGCGCTTTTGATTGCGGACGACGGATCAGACGACCGAACGCTTGAACGTATCCGAGCAGCGATGGCCATGCCGGCTTTGCGGACGCATCACTGGTCGTTGCTCAAAGGCCCGCGACAAGGAGCCGCAGCAAATTTCATGTTTTTGCTAAGCGAAGCAAATCGACGCATCGCAGCGGGTGAGTCTGATGCCCAATACATTGCGCTTGCCGATCAGGATGATATTTGGCTGCCAACAAAGCTGAGTTCGGCACTCAGCGATATGCATCAGATTGACCGCAGTCGTGCCGCCCTTTGGTGTTCTGCGGTTCATTTCTGGAACGGTCAAGCTTCGAGGCATTCGCAAAGTCGCAGCCTGTCGCCGGGCAAGCCGCTGGGTTTTGGCAACGCTTTGGTTCAAAACATGATCCGTGGAAACACGCTGATGCTCAACCGAGCAGCGCTTGATTTGTTAACTCAGACCGAGACCAATTTGCCGCTTGTGATGCATGACTGGTGGTGTTACCTGCTGATGTCAGCTTGTGGCGCAAGAATTTTCTATAGCGATCAACCAAGTGTCTTGTACCGTCAACACCCAGGCAATGTCATCGGTGCCGCCTCGGGCTGGTCAGACCGGGCAAAACGATTGTCGTTTATGCTTCGTGGCGGATTTGCGAACTGGAATCGGGTGCATTTGATGCGCCTCAATGAGGTCATGCGACGCCACCCATCGGTTTTCGGTCCTGAAGCGGTAGAACAGTTCTTAATTTTTGAGCGGATGTTGCATGCGCAAAGCGCAATTGAGCGCCTGCAACTGCTCAAAAGGGGCGGGTTTTATCGGCAAACCCGGGCCGAAAATTTAAGCCTTCGGGCTGCCCTGGTGCTTGGTAAATTCTAGGCCCTCCCGTATTGGTCCGAAAAGCGTACGATGTCATCCTCGCTCAAGTAACTGCCCGACTGAACCTCGATCATTTCGAGGGGAACGATTCCCGGGTTTTCCAAGCGGTGCTTGATGCCAAGAGGGATAAAGGTCGATTCGTTTTCACCCAGCAAAAAGATTTCTTCACCCTTGGTCACTTTGGCCGTCCCTTTGACGACAATCCAGTGCTCAGCACGGTGGTGATGCATTTGTAGCGAAAGCGATGCACCAGGATTGACAATGATGCGTTTGACCAAAAAACGATCGCCCGCATCGATTGAATCGTAACTTCCCCAAGGGCGTGCAACCTGGCGATGATTCGAAACCTGAGCGAGTGCACGGTGATCAAGTTCGGCAACTGCATCCTTGACACGCTCGGCTGCATCGCGATGGGCAACAAGCAGGGCGTCGGGTGTATCAATCACCAGGAGATTCTCAACCGAAACGGTCACAACGGGCCTGTGCAAGGCATGAATGAAATTATTTTGCGAACCAACTAACGGATAGGCCTCTCCCAAGCAACGATTGCCGTGATGATCCGCTTCGGCGCTCAGCGCGGCGACCGCAGTCCAGCTGCCAACGTCGCTCCATGCGCCATGAAAGGGGATCATGGCAACTTCTGGATGTTTTTCGAGAACCGCGTAATCGATGCTGATGTTCTGAGCCTCGAGAAACTTCGCATTCAAAGGTCGGTCGCCGTCCGCATTGAGCGAATCAAGGGAAGCGCTGACGGTGTCGAGCATGCCCGGACAGTAGCTTTCCAAGCTCTTGAGCAGAATCGAAGCCTTCACCAGAAAAATACCGGCGTTCCAATAGTGATGGCCTTCGAGAATCATCTGGACCGCCGCATCCATCGCCGGTTTTTCGATAAAGCGATCGACCTTGAGACTCGGATCGGTCGCGCTGCTCGCCGCATCGAGGCGGCTTCTCGCGGCAATATAACCATAGCCGGTGGCAGGGTAGCTGGGTGGCACGCCGGCAATCACCCACCACCCCTTCTCAGCACGCTCAGTCCCAGCTCTGATGACTGCGCAAAACGCTTGCGCGTCAGGAATGTAGTTATCTGCCGGAATGAACAACAGCAGCGGATCAACCGACGGATATCTGCTTTGAGCATCAAGCGCGGCTGCAGCCATCGCGGGCGCGGTATTTCGGCCTGCTGGTTCGAGGATTAAATAGGCGTTCAGGCCAAGCTGTCGCAGGGCATCACGCGCCAAAAATCGATGCGCCTGTCCTGTAACCAAGGTGATGTTCTTGCCCAACGATTCAATCCGCTGAGCACTTAAGCTCAAAAGACTCTTGCCTTCAATCAGCGGAACAAACTGTTTTGGGAACTGTTGGCGTGAAAGTGGCCAAAGGCGCGTACCACTGCCGCCGCACAGGATCACAGAATGGATAAGGGACGTCATGCTTAACCTTTTTTATAGCAGTTGCCTTGCTGCTCGACTGGGGTGGCTGAAACGCTCAGTATTAGTTTTGTCATTTAAAAGTTTCGGCATTTAAATCGTCAATCGGAAACCCCAAGGCCTCAAGCATCGCTTGCTCGAACTTTGCCGCGCTGCATTCCTCAGCCACCCGTTTTAGACAAGCATGCCGCTGAAAGTCCCAACGATCGGCATCGGTTAGAACATCGAAACAGGCCTGCGCAAAATCTTCCGCTGCGTCTGCAATCTTGACAAGCTGATGATCCCAGCCGAGTTGCCCGGCAATCAGGCTGCTGACAACCATCGGAAGCCCGCGAGCTGCTGCTTCGTGGGCTTTGTGAGGAATGCCTGCGGCAAATCGCGTGGGCACGATAAAGATTTTGGCGTCATTGAAAAACTCGCTGAGGTCGCCTACTACGCCATGCAGTCGGATCGATGCATTTCTCCGCGCCCACAGGCCCGGCGCCTTGCAAAGCCCGACAATATCAAGCGTAATCTCCGCACCGCTGTGCGCCTTCCACTTTGCCTGCAGAAGCGGTAAGACCGAATCGATGAACCAAATCAGGCTCTCAGCATTGGGTGTGTTGTCCTCGTATAAGGCTCCAACAAAAAGGACCCCGTCTCGCAGGTGGAATGGCTTCAGACTTGGCCGCGGTTCGATCAGATGTCCAAGGACCTGCACGCTTGGCTTGCGTAATGGCCCACCGGCTTCAGCAGATGGCGCATCAGGGGCATCGCTGCGGTTGCGCTTCACGTGCTGATCGTTTCCCGTCAGTACGGTCCTGAACGCGTTGGCCTCGGCCTCGGATACCGCAGTCACGCAATCAACGCCTGACGCCAGTTGAAGTTCTTTGTGGAGCTGCGATTGAACGTGGTCCGCACCGAGGATCTCGCCCTTGAGTTTGGCAAGGGAGGCGTCTCGGAACGTAAAAATCGCCTCAGCATCGTAGATTATGTGGGCATTATTAAAAAGTGAACGATGCTTTTCCCAGATCGGTCGAAAGATTGCCATGTTATGGGGTCGGCTTATCAGCAGGTGTGAGAACCAGTCAATGCGCTCAAGCAAAAAAGCCTCAAGACCGACAACGCCCCGGTTCAGGGCGACTTCGACGGTGGGGGGCAAACTTTCACGAATTGCTGACCAATCATCATGGGGCATGGTGACCGGATAGAAGCACACATGGCAGCCAAGCGCGTCTAGGCTTTTAAGCACATCCCTGCTGCGAGGAAAACCCGAACCTAAATGGGCATGGGGTACGCGATCATCAAGCACAAGGACTCGCGGGCAACTTTCAGCCTTTTCAAAAACGCGTCGCAACCCGGCTTTCATCCAACTTACCCGTACGCCTGGCGGTCGGGCGCGGGCACGGAGAATCAGACCCTTGAGCGCCACGTCGGACGCGATCGAACCTGAATTGCCTCGGCTCTGCGTCCTCAGCTTGGCTTGCCCAGTTAACCAATCAGCGTGCAGGGCTTGAAACAGTGTTTGGTTTTTTTGCTGCTGCGCGATCGCCCAGTCGCTCGAACTGCTCGATGCAAACTCGAGATGTCGGATCGCTGCAAGCGGGTCGTATGCCACGCGAAAACCACTCTGCCACAGCCTTGCGCAATAGTCGCTCTCCTCGTAATAGGCTGGAGCGAAGCGCTCACTGAAACTGCCCATGTCCAAAAAACGGGCTCTGTAGGTAAGAAGGAAAGCGCCAGACACATAGTCCACGTAGCGTTGGTGCTGAAACTCATCGGCATCAGGCGCGCATCCCCGACCATAACCCAGGCAGGAGGCATCGTTCCAGATAATGTTACCTGCCTCTTGCAAGCAGCCGTCGAATAAAATGACCGGACCACCGACCGCTTGAATCTTGTCGTCCGATCGTATGCGCCTTAATGCGGCCTCAAGGCTACCTGGTAAGAGCTCTGCATCGTTATTGAGAAAAAGCAAGAAATCCTTACTGGCTCGTTGGGCGGCTGCGTTAGCGGCGCGCAAAAAGCCGAGGTTATCGGGGTTACGAATGATTTCTGCCCCCTCAATGCGGGCGAGCAAGAGCGCAGTTTCATCGTCTGATGCGTTATCAACGATGATCAATTCGAGATCGATCAGAATTTCAGATCCTTGCCCGTGAGCCAGCAGCGAATCAAGGCAACGCTTGGTCAAGCCCGCTTGATTAAAAAGCACCACAACGATGCTGATACCGCTTGAGGTCGCCCCCGATCCTGTCGCTTTGAGCGGACGAAAGTCGAGTTGATCGCTGCCGGCTAGCCAGTGTCGCAACTCAGCTTGGGCCTGAGCCTTGATTGCCGCTTTCGAAACAGGCTCAAGGCTTGGACTTGTGTTTGCCGCAGGTTGAAGGGGGCCGTTCTGGGCTTTGCGATCGTCAAGCTTTCGATCGCGAGCGAAGCGCTGTCGAAGCCAGAGCCGCGGATGAGGAATGCCCAGCGCTGAAGCGGCGGGCTTCAGGATGCCTTTCAAAACGGGATAAGCCTGCTTGAGTACGATTCGTGACAATCGCCCGAACCAGCGAATCGGGGCGCTAGCCCTCCACGAGATCGAGTTGCGCAAAGCATGGATCGTATATTCGCGTGATGCAACTTCACGGTGGAGTTGCTGATTTTCGTAGTGCATCAATTTCTGATGCTTTTTGAGTTCCTTGGACTCCGACTGGGACTGAT
>DENJ01000018.1:0-5039 GCA_002359635.1 Burkholderiales bacterium UBA2647 | reverse complement strand
GCAATTCGGTCGATCTTGAATTTGCTTGCTGCACATCAAGCTCATCACAACGAAACGCTGCTTCGAGTTCAAACGCTGACAGCCGCCCCATCCACTTGCTGTAGATTGCTTGGCGTGCCGCGCGTCGGTTCTGCTCCAGTGCCACGCCGGAAGCCAGGGAATCGTCTCGTTGGAAATAATCGGCGCTGACTTGCGATGTGCAAAGCAGATCCCCGTGGCGCGATAAACCAATCCAGAAGTCCCAGTCCTCGTAAAGATCAAACTGCTCATCGGCGCGCAGCCCTTGTTCAATCAGGCCGCGATGAAACAAGACCGAATGGATCGGCAAAAAGTTTGCCCTGAGGATTCGGTCGCGGTTCCAATCCTGGTGAAGCGTTTGCAGCCAGTGTCCGCTGCTGTTGAGTAAACGTGTTCCGCTGTATGCACCAACGACAGGGATTGAATGGGCGTGAGCCGCTGCATCGAAGCCAGTCGGAATATTTTCAAGACGTTGAAGCAGCCCTTCAAAGTGGCCCCTATGCAGTTGATCGTCGTCATCCAGAAAGGCAATCCATTGCGCCTTGCATGCAAGCGCCATTTCAAGGCCTTTATTGATTGCTTCAGCACGGCTTAGACACTGCCGGTTTTCGGTTCGCGCAGCCTGCCTGCCCATTTCATCGGGCTCGTCGGTTGACATTTTCTGACGATCGATCCCCACGCCGATTGACAAAAGCTCAACTGGCGCAGACTCGGGTTGCTTGCACCAACGATCTGCACGATCCTTCCAGTCCCCTGGGGGCTCGGATGCCGATACCAAAACAACGACGAGTGGACGGTGGCTTTGCTTTGCCAAGCTCGAAAGCGACTTTTCGAGACTCGGTCGCCACTGCGTTCGTACGATAACGGCGATGCTCGCTGCCGATTTATCACAGGCCTTGTTATCTCCGGCCTTGGTTTCAACCTTTTTATCGCCTTGGGTCGCGTCGCAGGGTGAAGCGATGGGGTGGTACCCAAGCTCCTGGGCAATTCCTTCGAGCGCTGCTTGAATCTGCGGATCGCCGTCTTGGCCCGGAAGTAAGCGCAGAAATGCCTCAACGTACTGCGCTTGGTGATGAATACTGTAACTACGGTATCGATTCAACGATTCAATCAATTCAGCATAGGCTTGTTCTGCAAGCTGCGAAGCAAAACAGGCCATGGCCTGGCGCTTGCGCGCCATCTTCCTGGTAATGTCCACGAGCACATTGGGTTGCAGGCTATGTCCAACTTCGTAAAACATTAATGAAGGACAGGCTCCCACTGAAGCTTCAACAGGGCCAGCGCTATGACTTACCTTGTCTTTCGGCTGAGCCCGGCGAGCCAGGCAATGTTGTTGCCAGGCCCGATAGGCCATAAGGCAGGCAACGCGGTGATCAGGATGCAATTCAAAAGGAGATGGCGCGAGCACAAGGTCAGGATCAAAGCGACCCAGGGTCTCAAGCATCGCATCGAGCAGCGAATGGCTCGGCATCAGCTGTTGATCGGGATAGCCCCAACACTCGAGCCTGCTTCGCCCGGCGATACCGAGCGCTTGAAGTGCCAGTTGCGTTTCTGACTTCCGAACTTCAACCGGGTTTTCATCATCCGCAAATACGCCGCCACCTGCACCGTCGGTCAGAATCACAACCAGGATCGCTTCGGCCTGTTCCTGGCTGGCGAGCATGCCTCCACAGCCAAAGACCTCGTCATCCGGGTGGGGGGCAAAAACCAGCAATCGTCGGTAGTCCGTTCGATCGCTGCTTGGTGGAGAAAAATGAGGCATGAGGCGATTGTAAGTGGGCAAACTGTGACTCTTGTCACAAAGCGCGAAAGCAGCGTTGTCAGCCTACTTTCATGCTTGAATGCATTCGATCTACACTCCAAGGGCTATGAAAGGCTTCAAAGTCCAGGGGAAAGAACTTGCCGCAGCATTTTTTCAATGCTTCGGATTTGCATTGCTTTTTTTGCCTTTCGGCACTACAGCGAGCGCACAACCGGTGGGTGAAGTCTTGTTTGCGGTTGGCTCAGCCTCTGTTCAGGGCAGCAGCGGTTCTTCCTTGCAGCGTGGAAGTTTCGTGTCAGTGGGCGATGTGCTTGAAACTGGGGCGGGATCGCATGTTCACATTCGGTTTGTTGATGGAGCGCTTTTGAGCGTGCGACCGAACTCTCGACTGGCAATCGACCAATACCAGTTCGATGCTGAAAGACCGCAAGCGTCTCAGGTCAAGTTTCAACTCCGTGAGGGCACCGCACGATCGATCACAGGAAAGGCGGGCGAGTCGGCAAAGGAACGGTTTCGCTTGAATACGCCTGTTGCTGCTGTGGGTGTGCGTGGTACCGATTTTGTGACGGCGACCTCAGCACTTCGGACATCGGTGGTGGTCAACACGGGAGCGGTGGTTGTAGCGCCGCTGGGCCAGGGTTGTTCAGCGGATAGCCTGGGTCCCTGTGAGGGAGTGTTGGCCCGCGTTCTGAGTGCAGAAATGGGGCGGGTTTTGGCTCAGGTTGAGCCAGGCGCAGTGAGATTCTTGCCGCTTCGTCCCGGGCGAATCGAACAGGCACCGCATCCTGCGGAGCCCGCAAGCATCGCGCAAGGGTCATCGCAGCGCCGCGAGCAGGTGGAGCCTGTTAGCGCTGCGCAAATTGCTACGCCCGGAGTACTGACCGCGGGCGATGTGACGATTCAAATCAATGGCCTGAGCGCCGGAGCACAGGCAAACAGTGCACCAGTCAACGCGCTTTTTGCAGCAAGAACCCTTTTTAGCGAGCAGCGATCGCAGGGAAGCGCTGATGCAGTGGGTGTTGCTCAGACCGCAAAGCCTGCTACAAGCTTGCCGCTGCCGCTCAACCCCGCTACAAGCTTGCCGGCGTCAACGCTTGAGTGGGGCCGTTGGGCATCTGCGCCGATTCCGGGAGAATCCGATCCCGCGCCCATTATCGAACGTGCCGACTACACTCGAATGCTTGTTTCCGACGGCGTGAACGCGATCTTCGGGCCTTCAGATGCGCGGGCGGTAACGCCAAAAGAGGGTCAGTTTCAGTTCGTGTTGCGCGATGCCAGGGCAGCCTTGATGACCGACGCGGGCCCGACAGCAGGGCGGATTCAGGGTGGAACCTTGGGCATTGATTTTGCTGAGGGTTCGTTTCAGACAAGCTTAAGAGGCTCGCACGAGGCGGTTGACGGTACAATTGTTTTAACAGCACAGGGCCCGCTGCGATCTGATGGCTTGTTTCGCGCAGTCAGCAATGATGCTTTGGACCCCCAGGTTGTGGGGGTGGTTGCAAATGCCGGCAAGGAAGCGGTTTATGTTTTTTCCACGCCGGTTAAGACCCGGGGCGGATCATCAACAAGCTTCTTCGGTCTTACGCGCTGGGGGCGTTAAGGCATATCTGGTGCGCCTTTGTGGCTTGCATGACAGGATTTTCGGGTGCGGCTTGGGCTTTCGCTTGCCCTGGTGTGGATACCCTTAAAGACGATGCCACGCTCGAGCAATTGCGCAGCTTGCAAGATCTTCAAAGCGTGCTCGGCCCCTCCTGTGAAGACGACCCCGGTTTCTTGTTTTTAAGCGGCATGCTTTCAAGGCGCCTGGGAGCCTTTGAGCAAGCTTCAAATTGGCTTGAGCGCTCACTTCTGGTTGGGCCGCAGCGCCCCGACGTGCTGCTGGAGTATGCTCTGGTAAGGCAAATCCTGGGTGATCGCGAGACGGCAAAACTGCTGCTTGAGCGGCTGCTTTCAGACTACAACCCGCCCGAGCTCGTTGCCAACTTAATTCGCACGCAGCTTGCAGCGCTCAATCGTGAGGTACGTACTCTTAGGCCCGAGGAAACAGCGCCCCATGCGGAAAGGATGTCATCGCTGACTGCGTTTGCCTCAGCCTTGAGCGGGCAGTGGTCGATTGCGCGTAGTTTTGACAGTAACCTCAACAGCGCGCCATCAGCCAAGGAAATTAGCTTCACCACGCTTGACGGCCCTCTGGTGCTGCCTCTCAATCCCCAGGATCGACCCAAATCGGCTGCGTCTTGGCAAGTGGACGCGCGCCTCGCAAGCGGCTGGCAGGCTGGCGAGCAGGGTCAGTGGGGCTTATCTGCGCGGACCTTCGCCCGCGCTGGCGTTGATAGCGCCTTGCAAAGCCAGAGTGTGGATGTTGCCCTCGATTATGCGCATCCACTTGCGCGAACGCCGTCTGATCAAGGGCAGGCTGGGGCGCGCGCAGCAAGTCGTTTGCTCATCTACGGCGTCGGTCAATATGTCCGCTTTGGAGGCAACCCCCTGGCTCGACTGGGTCGCATGGGTCTGGCTCATGAACAAGCCAAAGAAATCGGTCAAAGCCTCTGTCGTTGGCAACAAGGCGTCGAAGCTGAGCAACGCCATTACCCCGAACGACAGGTCTTGGATGGCCGATCGGCATACTTGGGAAGCAAATTGTTGTGTTCAACCAACAAGTGGCAGGGTGAAATTTCTGTCCGCATGGGTCGCGATTGGGCAGAGCATGCGGGTCGAGCGGGTGGCGATCAGGCGCGAGCCGACTTGGGCTGGGCAATGAGTTGGGAAAGTGCGATACAGCGCATACGTTTACAAGGTTTTACTACAGTAAATTCTGATTCGATCGGATATAACCAATTGATTCAAAACAATAAAATTCGCCTCGTTATTCGCCATGGACTTGGTATAGAATATTCAAGGATGAAAATCGTGCCTGGTTGGGAGTGGGTGATAAGCGTCGAAGGATTTCAGCAACGTTCGACGCTGGCGCTTTTTGTTTCGGAGGGGTGGAGCGTGGCAACCGGGTTTCGAAAGAGGTTCTAGCTAGTGTTGCGTTTATGATTGTTTGTGACAGATATCACGCGTGGATGGAAGAACTAACCTACAATTCAGATGTGGACAGTCCGAAAAGGTATCCGCATCTTGCTTTGCTCTTTTGCGTAGTAGCGCCGACCTTTTCGGCACCTAATCGATTCTTAAACTGAGAGGAACATATGGCATCAGCACTTTCTGCAGGCGCACAAGCCGCAATTCGATACTCCATCGCAATCATGGGCCG
>DENJ01000097.1:4928-35144 GCA_002359635.1 Burkholderiales bacterium UBA2647 | reverse complement strand
ACGACGACCGAGTTTTTGCATGCGGTGAAAAGGGCACTTTCAACGGGTGGCGTTGTAGTCGCTAATCTCTGGGGTCCTGCTCTAAATCCACTTTATGCTTCGATGCTGCGAACCTATCAGGAAGTATTTGCCGACCTTTATATGGTCGAAGTTCCCGAGTTTGAAAACAAGATGATTTTTGCCTGTCCGCGCAAGATCGATTTGCAGCTCGCGAGCTTTCGCGAGCGAGCCCGCAACGTGACGGCGGTGCTCGAGTTGCCCTTCGATCTTGGGGTGAAGTTAGGATTTGGTTTTCATCGACTCGATAGGCCGATCAGTACGGGCGTGGTACTCAGGGACTAGATGCGTGGCGATTTCAAATTAGAAGAGCGTTCTCGCAGTTTGCCTTGCAAATGCTAATTGGAAGATCGTTCTCGCAGTTGTAGTAAAGCGAGCGCCACAAGACCGATACCCATCACCGCAAAGGAAATGTGTACCGCATTCTTGCTCGCTGCGTAAGTCATGCTTGAATAGCTGAGATAGGCACAGGATGCACAAAACACAATCGGGGTAAAGGGGTAGAGCGGCAGTCGATAGCCTTCGCTATGCTTGGCATGCTTTCGCAGCTTAAAAACCGACAGACCCACCAAAAAGAGGAAAGTCCAAAAAACCGGTGCTGTGAATTCGACCATGGCCTCAAAGCCGTCGTGCTGAAAGAGTCCAAACATCACCAGGGCGAGCGCAATCAGGGATTGCAACAATAAGGCTGCTACAGGGGTACCAGCTTGCTGATTCCAGGAGGCAATCGGTCGAAGCGCCCGCCAACTTGAAGCGACTGCAAAGTTACTTCTTGCCCCAACAATCATGGTGGCGTTGATACTTGTGAGCGCAGCCATGGCAACAAAAAGGCTCAGGGCTTGTTGTCCGAACGTTCCAAAAGCCATCCCCATCACATCGGCCGCGGCAGCCTTCGATTTCGCCAAGCCGCTGAGCCCAAGGCCATGCAGGAGCGCAAGATTGACAAAGAGATAAATGAGCGTAATCAGTCCTAAGCTAATCAGTATCACGGGCACCATGCTGCGCGGCCCGCCTTTGACCTCAGCAGCAATAAAGGCTGATTCATTCCAGCCGCCAAAGGTTAGCAACACAAAAACGAGGGCAAGACCTGCTAATCCGAGGGGAGGGCTGCCGCTGAACCAGCTTGGCGTTTCGCTCGCCGGGGATTGAACGCTAAAGCCGGCAACGACGACGGCAAGCAGTCCAAAGACTTCAATGATGGTAAGTGCAGACTGGACCCGCCCCGAGGCTTGAAGGCCTATGAGATTCACCACGGTAAGAAGAAGAACGATGCCGATCGCCCAAATGGCGCTCGAATGCGCGCCAAGGGGTACAGCCTGACTCATATAATCGGCAAACACAAAGGCAAGCAAAGCGATCGAGCCGGTGTTGATCACCATTGCCTTAGCCCATGCGTATAAAAACGATAAATGTTTTCCGTAAGCAATTTCTAAAAAATGATAATCGCCGCCTGCGTGGGCGTAGCGTGAGGAGAGTTCGGCATAGCACAAGGCACCGGCGATTGAAATCACAGCGCCCGCCACCCACGCAAGCATCATCCACCCGGCGTCACCACTGACGCTCGCAACCATTGAAGGTGTCTTGAAAATCCCCGCACCGATGACGATGCCAACAATGATGGCAACCGCAGTCGCAGGACTCAGTTGCTGCCTAGGGTGAGCTTGGTTCTTACCCGATTCAGCAGGCGCAAGCGACATGGATCAAAGTTCTAGGATGAAAATGGTTCAAACTGTGATAACGCATCAAAGCGCCGGGGAAAATGCATTTCCCCGAAGCCCGATCGTGGCTATTGCCGTTTCCCGCTAAAACGATTGTTGGCGTAGGTGCCGATCAATTCAGCATCCATGCTGTTACCCCTGATTGTGGCTTTCACATGCTGTAACTGGTTGGAGCTATCGAGGTAGCGGAAGCGCAACTCATCGGCACTTAGCTCAACGCCAAGTAAAGCCTGCGGCGGGTTGTTCCCAAGCGTGATGGTCCCACCTACGCGCTGGTAGCGTTGCTTCAAATCCAAGCTTGCGACAGACTGCCCTTCGAGTCCGCTGAGCATCCAGCGGCCTTCAACTTGCGCCGGGACCACCCAGAAGTAGCCTGTGTTACCGCTCGTGTTGATAACCTGATCGGGTTCCCAGTCTCCCATGGTAAAGGAGTTCGTGACAAGTCTTGTACCTGGTTTTAATTTTAAGAGCGTTGGTCTGAGCTTCAGGTTAAGGTCAGGCAACAAATACATGGTGATGACGGTCGCTTTGCTGAAGTCTTCTTTAAAAATATCGCCGCGAATGATTTTTACCCGATCTGCCACACCGGCCCGTTCAGCATTGCGCTGAGCCAATGAGGCCATATCAGGGTTGTACTCAATGCCGATGGCCCGCGCGCCGAATTCACGGCCTGCTGCAATGGCAATCTTGCCGTCACCCGCGCCAAGGTCGTAGACCAGATCGTCTTTGGTCACTTTCGCCGTTTGCAACATTTTGGTGACCAACTCGTCCCCGGTGGGTACCCAAACGACATCCTTACCGGGTTGCCCAACCTGAGGTTGATAGACCTGATCGCCGCCCTTTGTTTGCGCGATGGCCTGCTGCGAAAAACTGACAAGGCTGAAACTGGTGATAAGGCTCAGCGCGATAAGTTGAAGCGAGCGTTTGATTTTCATTGTTTTATCCGAAAATTGATGGTTCCGCCGAAAAATTTGCATCCAACACAAGATTGTCGCTTGCCTTTTCAATCGATGCAGGATTATCCGAAGTGATTGTGGGTGTTCTCTTGATGTTCGCGCCAGCGAATGATCGCGCTGATGGTTGTTTCGCTAATGTTTACCCATCACCACATTCGACAGCGTGCCAATCACCCTGTTCAACAAGGTCCATGTACCGACACGGCGCACTCACAGGATCCTGCCATGCCTTGCGACATTCAAGAGCGCACCCGCCAGCACGAGCAGGCTGCCAAGCAAACCGAACCAATGGGTCATCTCAATACGGGCCCTCTTCTTCAGGCCAATGCGGCCACTTAGCGAAGCAAAAATTCGCTTCACCGCAGACTGATCTTCAATCGCAAAGTATTCCGCCCCGGTCTCTGATGCAACGGCGCGAAGCTGCTTGTCTTCGAGGCGAACCCGCGCCGCGATACCGTCGCTGCGCAGCACCGTCCCGGCCGTCGTACCGATGCCGATGCTGTAAATCCGCAAGCCCCAAATCCTTGCGATCGCAGCCATTTCAAGCGGCGCAGGTCCCATATTGCTGTCACCATCGGCAAGTAAAACAATGACCGCATTTTCCCTGCTCCCGGGCTCGACCGGGCTCTGCGGTTGCTGAAAGGGTTCATGACGCTTCGGGAAATTTGCCGCAGAGGACCCCGACGTCTCTGATGCTGAACTCGAAGGCGGGCCCGAAGGAGCCGCTGGGCTTGTCGTCGACTGGCCTGATGTTGCGGGGGCAGTCGAACGACGGGAACTCCCGCCGGTGAGCCGCTCGACATCGATTGCCGCTTCGGGGAGCAGCTGCGCAGTCGCCAGAATGATGCCACTACCAAGTGCGCTTCCCGGCTGCAGGCTGATTCGCTCAAGGGCTTTTTCCAGTTGATCGCGTTGCCGGGTTGGTGCCTGAAGCAGGCTTGCATTGGCAGCCATGCTGACGAGTCCGAGGTTTGCATGTGTCGGTAATGCTTCGATGAAGGCTTTCGCGAACTGCTTTGCGACGTCGATACGGCTTGGCTCAACATCGGATGCGCGCATGCTTGCGGAGCTGTCGATGACCAGGATGACTTGATCAAGCGGTGCAGGCTCATAACCTTGCATCATGGGCCGAGACAGACCAAAGACGATCAGCATCAGACCTGCCAGCAAGAGGCTGCTCGATAACCAACGGGCACCGGGGTGCCGGATAAGCCACACGGCCAAGCCAAGGGGCAATGCAGACAAAAGCAATGCCATCGGCCATTGCAGAGAAAGGCTTTGCAAGAGCTCAGACAAGTCTTGGCTCATCGATCAATCATCATCGTTGATAGCGCAACCATTGGCCAAGCGCTTGTAGCGCATCATCACGGTGGCTAAGTTGCATCAGCCTTGCGCCGCTGCGTTTGATCAAACGCAGCAGATCTGCTTGTTCTTCCTCGAGCAGGGACCGATACCGGGCCCGGAATGATTGATTTTCCGCATCGATCCAAAGCTGCTCGCCTGTTTCAGCGTCCTCGGCCATGAAATGACCATGTTCAGGCAGTTCCCACTCGCTAGGATCATCGAGTTTGATCGCGATAAGGTCATGGCGTCGGCTTAGGCGAGCGAGCGCATCAGACCAGCCTTGTCCCTGCTCAGCGCCATGGTCAATAAAGTCAGAGATCACAATCACCAGTGAACGCCTTCGCAGACTCGATTGAACTTGCCGGAAGAGACGCTCCAAATGGCTGAACACTTCAGGGCGCTGCAACGGTGGCTGATGTTTCTTCAACAGCTCAATTAACTTGAGCCGATGTGCGCGACCCTGCCTTGGCTTGACTTGAAGGGCTGGGCTGGCCCGCCCATCGTCGATCCACAAACCAATACGATTGCCGTGCTGCCCAATGCTTTCGATCACGCAAGCGCTCAGGGCAAGGATTTGGTCGCGTTTGCTACGCGCTTCAAGTCCGGCAAGGCTTGAAGCACTCAAATCAACGAGCAACCAGGCATTGAATTCCCGGTCTTCTTGCATCAGGCGAATCTGCAATTGATCGCTTCTTGCACTGGCGTGCCAATCGATACGCCGTACATCGTCGCCTTCCTGGTAGGCTTGGATATGCTGTAAATCGAAGCCACTGCCGCGGGCAAGACTCATAAAGTCGCTTTGAATCAGCCCGGGCATGCGCTTGAGCAGGCGCCAACGCAGACGGCGGATGGAGGCCGGCGCAATACTCATGAGCCCAGCGGTTTGACGGGCGCGGGTACCGCGGCGATGAACTGCTTTAATAGCTGTTCGGTGTCGACCTGGCTTGCAAGCGCTTCGTCCGATAGGCTGATCCGGTGTCTCAGTACATCGGGTGCGACAGCGATCACATCCTCTGGCAATACGTAAGCCCTTGCCCGCAAGGCAGCCAGGGCGCGGGCTGCTTCAATCATCCAGATGCTTGCTCTTGGCGATGCGCCATGCATAAGCATCGGACCAAGCGTTGCCAATCCAAAGGAGCCTGGATCGCGGCTGGCTGCACTGAGCGAGACCGCATAGCGGATAAGGCTCGGATCCACATAGACGTGCTTACAAAGTGATTGCATGTGCAACAGTTCGTCGTGGGATATCACGGGCTGCGCTTGTTGTGGGGCGCCGATCACACGTTGGACAACCACAAACTCCTCATCGGCATTCGGGTAGTCGATGATAATTTTCATCATGAAGCGATCGACTTGTGCCTCTGGAAGCGGATAGGTGCCTTCTGTTTCAATCGGATTCTGGGTGGCCATCACGACGAAGGGCTTTGGCAGTGGATGGCTTTGTCCGGCGATCGTCACCTGGCCCTCTTGCATGGCTTCAAGCAAGGCACTTTGCACTTTCGGCGGTGCGCGGTTGATTTCGTCGGCAAGAAGAAGGTTGGCAAACACCGGACCGAGCAGTGTTTGAAACGCTGCATCGCGTGGATGAAAAATTCTCGATCCGATGAGATCGGCGGGCATTAAATCGGGGGTGAATTGAATCCGCTTGAACTGCGCTTGCAGTACCTGCGCAAGCGTGTTGACCGTCAATGTTTTTGCAAGCCCTGGCATGCCTTCAACCAACAGGTGGCCGCGGGCAAGCAAAGCGATGAGCACGCGTTCAAGCAATCGGTCTTGGCCAACGATCACCCGCTTCACTTCGAATAAGACTTGTTCCATGCGCTTGGCAAGCGTTGAAATGCCTTGTTGAAGGCTGGGGTCAATGGGCGGGATCACAAGCATTGATGAATACTCCAAGAGGGCTGGGGCAAAACTGAGCAGTGCACATAAAAGATCGGGCTAAAAGCGTGGGAGACCCATTGCAGCGCCGGCGCTTTCCATGGTCGTTGCAAAACCTATGCCGATAAATGTTCTGGATTTTTCAGGGTTGAGAATGGCCGTGACAATGCCAACCACTTCACCGCGCTGATTCACCAAAGGGCCTCCAGAGCTTCCGGGATTTGCTGCGGCGTCAAACTGAATCAGACCTCGCAGGCTTCGTGAGCCATCCGGGCTGCGAAACTCACGGTCAAGTCCCGAGACCACACCAGCGCTGACCGACGGGCCGATTCCAAAGGGAAAGCCAACGGCAACGACCTGATCGCCAGGCTTGAGATCGCCGCTTCCGGCGATGGTCGCGGGCTGGACATCGTCGGGGATTTTTCTGGGGCGCACAATCGCGAGATCTTTTTCAGGCATGACCTGCATCACAAGGCCTTCTGACTCGCTGCCGTCGGCAAAACTGATGATGATTTTGGCCTGCGCCGAGGCGGCGACAACATGGAAGTTTGTGAGAATAGTTCCGTCCTCTTTGATGACCACACCCGAACCGGATCCGCGTGGTTCGGATTGCTCACTTGAAGGCTTGGGCAGTGCTGCCTTGTCGAGTTCGAGCCGGATATGGACCACCGAGGGCAGAATCTGCCTGGCTGCGCGTTCGGCAACTGAGGGAAGGTCAAGCCTGTCCAGACCTTGCGTCATGGCTCGCTCGAAGCTTTCCTGATTCGGGAAGTGCAGCGGCTCCTTGCGAACACCTGTTTTCGGATTCATCGTGCTGCGAAGATAAAGCGGTAGCAATTGCTGCTGGCCCTCGCCCCAGTGATACCAGAGCGCAAAGCCTAGCCAGCTGAGCATCGTGAGACCGAGCGAAGCAATTGTTGCTGCAAGCAGGGGGTATTTGCGTAACCACCGCCGACGCTTCACTGCGCGAAGCTGCAGAGGGCTTGTGCTTGCTGGCATGATGTGCATTATTAACCACGAGGAGCGGCTTATGGGCTGGTTGGCACCCGAGATGTTGTGGGCATTGCTTTCAATCCCCATTCCGTTTTTTCTTTACCTTTGGGCCTGGCGTCAGCGCAAGAAGGTTGTGATCCATTTTTCAAGTTTGCGTTTGCTCAAGGCTGCCCGGCAACCAGGGCAGGCTTGGCGCGTGCACCTCCCAGCCTTCTTGCTTTGGCTGATGTTTGCAGTCGGACTCACTGCCTTGGCCCGTCCGACGGCCGAAATCACCCTGCCCAGCGATTATCGAAAACTCGTGATTGCCATGGATGTTTCAAGAAGCATGCTCGCACGCGATGTGGAACCAAGTCGTATTGAAGCAGCGCAGGCTGCGGTCCGAGCCTTTATCGGGAAACTACCTCATGATGTGCGCGCCGGGCTCGTGACCTTTGCAGGTACCGCTCAAGTGGTGCAAGGCATTACCGAAGATCGGGAGGCCTTGTTGGCTGCGGTCGATCGCTTTGAGTTGCAACGCGCAACGGCAACGGGTAGCGGCTTATTGTTTTCAATTCATTTACTACGCCCCGATCTGGCGATTGATCTGGAGCAGGCGATTTATGCACCTTCCGCAGTCCCTTGGCCCGCACCTTCAACACCCGGTAGCGATCGAAGTGCTGCAATCGTTCTGCTTTCTGACGGTCGGCGAACAACCGGTCCAGATCCCATCGAAATCGCTCAGCGCGCTGCTGACCTGGGTATCAAGGTGCACACGGTCGCTTTTGGTACTGAACACGGGGTGATTCCTGGATACGAAGGTTATTCTTTTTTCGTGAAAGTAGACCAGGAGACTTTAAAAGCTGTAGCTCAGATTACGGGTGGACAATACTTCTACGCAGCAACGGCCGAGGAACTGGTCAGCGCCTATCAGGCCTTGCAAGGTAAGCTCACCCTGGAAAAAAAACAGACCGAGTTAAGCTTTGCTGCCCTGACCTTGATGTTTGCCTTGGGGATGGCTGCGATCGCGCTTGTTTGGCGTAGGGGTCAACGGATGTTGCCCCGCGCCGCAAATGAGCGTTGAGTCTCCTCACCGATTCACTAGTCCAAAAATCCAAACTCTCTCGGGAGGTAGAGCACGATTTCCGGGAAGATCATACAAAGCACCAAGGCTAGCAATTGCACGATCACAAAGGGTGTGATGCCCTTGTAAATATCTGTCATGGTCACAGAGGGTGGCACGGTTCCCTTCATGTAGAACAAAGCAAAGCCAAAGGGCGGCGTGAGAAAGGCAGTCTGCATATTGACCGAAAGCAAAATCGTAAACCAGGCGAGGATAACCTGTTTGCCCTCAATAAATGTGCCAAAGTCAACCTTCGCGATGATCGGCGCAAAAATTGGAAGCACGATCAGACAGATCTCGATCCAGTCAAAAAAGAATCCCATGATGAAGACTAGAATCATCACAAAGATTAAAACTTCCCATCCTGTGTTGATGCCCATTTTGTTGAGGATTTCGACAACGACATCATCCCCGCCTAGCGCGCGAAAAACATAAGAAAAAAGCGTGGCCCCGAAAATGATGAAAAACACCATGGCATTGGTTAACGCTGAAGAGCTCATCACCTCTTTCAGCACAGCCATGCTGAAACGCTTATTCGTGATCGCAAGAATGATCGCGCCAAGGCTTCCAACCCCTGAAGCCTCTGTGGGCGTTGCCCAGCCCGCAAAGATCGAACCGAGCACGAGAGCGATGAGGAAAGCAGGGGGCACAAAACCGCTCATGACCATTTGCAGGGTGAGCTTTTCATCGTCGGCCGCAAGCTTGCCTCTGACAGCAGGAGCGAGCGAGGGTTTGATCAAGCAAGCGAGGAAAATAAAGACCACATAAAGTGTGCTCATCAGTAAACCCGGCAGGATGGCCCCAGTAAACAAGGTGCCCACCGGAAGCCCGACCAAGTCACCCATGATCACCAGCATGATGCTCGGAGGGATCAAAATCCCCAATGTGCCCGCCGAAGCGATGGTGCCTACCGATAAAGACTTGTCATAGCCTTTATCGAGCATCACAGGCAGGGCAATCAGGGTGAGCATAATGACCGACGCGCCCACAATTCCGGTGGTCGCCGCCATGATGGTGCCGAGCAAGGTTACCGCGATTGCTAGGCCGCCCGGAACTCGCTTGAGCATCAATTGCAAAATATGGAGCAATTGTTCGGCGACGCCGCTTTTCTCAAGCATGGTTCCCATGAATATAAACATCGGAATCGCTACCAACACGGGATTTTGCGCCGCCTGTCCCCAGATTCTTGGCAAGAGGTTGGCAAATTGAGCGACGTTAAAAACATCGGCAATCATGCCGAAGTAGCCAAAATAAACGCCGATGGCGCCAAGCAATAATGCGACCGGATAACCGGCAAACATCACCACAACGAGCGCTACAAACATGATCACCGATAGGTGATCGATAAGCCAATCCATAACGATCTCTCCTGATCTCTATTTCGCAAAAGGCAGGTGGACGCGCTTAACCTGCTCGGCACTTCCGTACAAGGCAACAAGGCAGCGCGAAATGACGTTGACCACTGCCATAGCGACCAAAATGAGACCACCGTAGAGAAAGAACTTCACGATCCAGCGGTAGGGTATGCCATTGGGCGCTTCAGAACTCTCGCCTTGGAGCAATGAAGTCATGAAAAAACTATGCGAGTAAGGCAGCGCTATCGCAAGATAGGGCAGGGCAACGAGCAGGCAGCAAATCAACTCGAGCTTGATCTTTCGTTGGGCATCCATGCCGCCTGTAAAGACGTCAATGCGAACATGCGCGTTACGCACATAAGCGTAGCCGAGCCAGGTTGAAAAAAGTAAGGTGTGTAATTGCCATTCAAGTTCTTGTAAACGTGTCGAACCGAGGCCAGGCACTTGAAAGCCCATTTTCCGGGTGACCACATCAATCGTAATCACAATGATGCAAGCAATAAAGGACCACGCGCCCAAAGAGGCGACGCGTTGCAAGAATCGCTCGATACGATCTGCGAGATTGATCAACATTTCCATGAATTTCACCTGCTGATGGCTTAAATGGCGCGGCCCTTGGCGAAAACGCCATCATGTGGCGCATGCATTGGATCGCTGTGGGATGAGCGACCGATAAAAACGGCTTGTTCCTCACTTGTCAGGCAAACAGCAACAAGCCAAGGTTTTAGAACAAGCGCGTTTTCAATCGAAGCAAGTGTCAGATTGCCGTTGTGCCGAAGCAAAATGCACGATGGCAATGTGATCGTGTTTATAACAGTGAAGCCTGTAGGCGCACCTTACTGCAAGTAGCCCAGTTCCTTCCAGACCTTGTAGTTTGAACGGAAGGTGCTGTATGAATCCCAAGCTTTCTTGAACTCGGGGCTCTTGGCGTTTTGCTCGGCAACAACTTCAACCCATGCTTTCTCGAAGGCCTTTAAAAACTCAGGCGACCACTTCATGAGTTTCACACCCTTTGCCTCGATGTCCTTCATCGCTTTGAACTGCGAGGCCTCGCCCTCGGCATACTGCTGCAGCATCGTTGCATCGCAAGCTGCCTGAATGATTGCTTTTTGGGTAGGACTGAATTCGGCCCACTTTTTCTTCGAGATGATCAGTTGATTGATCGTTGCTTGCTGATGCCAGCCAGGAAAGTAGTAATACTTAGCGACCTGATGGAAACCAAGCGTGTAGTCCATGACGGGCATCGAAAATTCAGTGGCGTCGATGGTGCCGAGTTGAAGGGCCTGGAAAATTTCACCGGCCTGTAGGAGTTGTGTTGATACGCCAAGCTTTTGCATGACATTGGCGCCAAGTCCAAAGAAGCGCATTTTCAAACCCTTGAGGTCATCAAGCGTTTTGATTTCTTTGCGGAACCAGCCCGACGCCTCAGGGGAGATGATCCCGCATGGAATCGTCTCAACGTTATATTTAGCGTGAAGCTCTTTCATCAGCTTCTCGCCACCACCGTGCTTCATCCAAGCGATGTACTCGCCGACACCTGGGCCAAAGGGTACCGAGCCGTACATCGCAAAAGCTATATCCTTGCCTGTCCAAAATCCTGCAACAGTCCAGGCCATATCGAGCGAACCATTGCCGACGGCATCGAGATACTGGCTGGCAGGCACCAGTGCGCCTGGCTCAAATCCTTTAACGTCGATGCTGCCCCCTGACAGGGTGCGTAGCATTTCAACCAATCGCGTCTGGGTCGGTCCCAGCAGACCCGTGGTACTTGGGAAAGCCCAACCCATTTGCGCACGAACCTTCTTCTCTTGCGCAATCGCTGGTGTGGCGAGTAGGCCTGTCGCAATAGCGGCGCCAGCCAAAGCTTTAATGATGAATTTCATAAGTCCCCTTTGATATGTTCGATGACCGCTTGATACTGGGTCTATGCCCACGATATTTAAAATCTGCCTTGCAATGTCAGTGCGCAGACTTGCGGAAGCTAACATGGCTCGCGGTTTTTAGGCAATGGTCCGCGATCGACCCGTATGTCGGTGCCGACCAACGGCTTGCACAGTCCTGTTCAAATCGGCTATCGTCTGACTGTTTGGCGGCCCGACAAGAGGCCGGCGTCTCCCTGTTAATCGGCTGATGCCGTCTTGGGCGACACCATCAGCGATCAATCAGTCCCCAGTTCTCAGGAGTCCGTCGATGCAAATGAAATACCGTCTGGCCGCGCTTGCTACTGCGCTCGGCTTTACCCTCCTTATACCCACGCAAAGCGCTGCTCAAGAAAAAGTCTTGAATGTGGTGCCCCATTCAAACTTGGCGATTCTTGACCCGATATGGACCACAGCTTACATGAGTCGGAATCATGGTTACATGATTTATGACACGCTTTTTGCGACCGATGCGAAGAATCAAATCCAGCCACAAATGGTTGAGAGCTGGTTGGTTTCGCCCGATAAGAAGGTATGGGAATTCAAGCTGCGAAACGGTTTGGAGTTTCACGACGGCAACCCAGTGACCTCCGAGGACGTAATCGCATCGCTTAATCGTTGGGGTAAGCGCGACGCCATGGGTGTGGCGATGTATACCTTCGTTGATAAGCTTGAGGTTATAAGCGCTAACCGATTCCGAATTGTGTTTAAGGAGCCCTGCGGTTTTGTGCTTGAGGCGCTCGGTAAGCCTTCTTCAAATGTTCCATTTATCATGCCAAAACGGGTTGCCGAGACCGACCCGTTTAAGCAAATCACTGAACATATTGGTTCAGGTCCCTACACCTTTAAGGCTGATGAGTTTAAGCCTGGTGATAAAGCTGTTTATCTTAAGTTCAAAAACTATAAGCCGCGTCCAGAGCCTGTGTCGGCAATGGCAGGTAGCAAAGAGGTTTTTGTTGATCGGGTGGTTTGGAATCTGGCGCTTCGCGATAGTCAAGCAGCACTCAATGCCCTTGTGAAGGGTGAAGTCGACATACTCGAGCAAGTTGCCTTTGACCTCTATGAGTCGGCTCAGAAGGAATCAGCCATCAGTGTTCTCAAGCCGACGATCGGTTTGCAGTACATGTGCCGTTTCAACCACTTGCATGCACCTTTCAATAAGCCTGAAGTCAGGCGTGCTGCTTTGGCCTCGTTTAATCAAGAAGCTTTTCTGAGGGCTCAGGTGGGTGTTAAGGAGCTTTATAAGCCTTGTCCGTCGATGTTTACCTGCGGCACACCCTATGGAAGCCCTGCCGGAAGCGAGATTCAGTCCAAATCGAATATGAAGATGGCCCAAGAGCTTTTGAAAAAGTCAGGCTATGACGGCACACCTGTGGTGATCATGAAGCCCACCGATCTGCAATCGATCGGCAAGCTGCCCGATGTTGCTGCCCAACTCATGCGGCAGGCAGGCTTTAAGGTCGATTTACAAGCGATGGATTGGCAGACGCTTGTCTCTCGCCGCGCCAAAAAGGATGCACCCAAGGACGGCGGCTGGCATATGTTTTGTACCGCTTGGGTAGCGCCCGACATTTGGAGTCCGATCAACAACGCCGCCCTGGATGCACGCGGCCTGAAGGCAGGTTGGTTTGGATGGGGCGAGGACATGAAGCTTGAAGAATTACGCTCGCAGTTTCTACGCGCTACCGATGACGGCGCAAAAAAGAAGTTGAGCGATCAAATCCAGGCCCGTGCCTTTGAAGTCGCAACCCATGCGCCGCTCGGTGAGTATGTGCAACCTGTCGGTGTTCGGAAAAACATAACAGGTGTGAATATCTCCGGACTCTCGAACGTTTATTGGGGTATTAAAAAGAATTAGCATCAATAAAAAATTAGCATCAATAGGCCGGTCGCTGGCCGTGTTCGCCGCCAGGGATCGGCTTCGCGTTGCTAGCTCAAGGATTCGAGCCCTCAAAAACCTGCTGAGGGTTTCGTTCCGGCTTTCGACCTGATCGCTCAAGCTAAGCGCCGATGAACGCATGATTGCTTATATTTCCAGACGTCTTCTTGCGACATTGCCGGCGATTGCGGTGGTTGCCGTCCTGGTCTTTATGCTGCTGCGGCTTACCCCCGGGGATCCTGCTGCGATTCTCGCCGGGGATGCTGCATCCCCCGAACAAATCGCTCAGATCAGGGCTAATTTGGGACTTGAGGAGCCTTTGCTTGTGCAATTCGGCATTTGGCTCAAGCAAATGGCCATGGGGGATTTAGGCGAGTCCTTTTACTTTAAGATCAAAGTGATCGACTTGATTGGTCAGCGGCTTGAGCCCACCTTGTCGCTCGCTGCGCTCACGATTTTGATTGCCGTAATGGTTTCTGTACCGCTTGGTGTACTTGCTGCCTGGCGCTTCGGGGGTTGGTTTGATCGGATGCTGATGGGTTTTTCGGTGATGGGTTTTTCGGTTCCTGTTTTTGTCCTTGCTTATATATTGATCTGGCTCTTATCGGTGAAGCTTGGCTGGTTCCCGGTGCAGGGCTACAAGCGCTTGGCCGATGGCTTTGGCCCCTACCTTTACCATTTAATCTTGCCGGCGGTTACCTTATCGGTGATTTACATCGCGCTCATCGCCAGGGTCACGCGTGCCTCGGTTCTCGAAGCTTTGGGCGAAGACTACATCCGCACAGCACGAGCTAAAGGGCTTTTGGAGTCTCAGGTTTTGGTGAAGCATGCTCTGGCCAATGCTGCGATCCCGATTGTCACGGTGATTGGCATAGGCGTTGCGCTTTTGATCGGCGGGGTGGTTGTGACCGAGTCGGTTTATGCGATTCCAGGTCTTGGACGACTTACTGTCGATGCGGTACTTGCCAGAGACTTTCCAACGATTCAGGGCGTGATTCTATTTTTCTCACTGGTCTATGTTTTGGTGAACCTGTTGGTCGATTTGTCTTACGTTTTTTTTGATCCAAGAATTCGCTACTAAGGTCGAGGCTTACTCTGAGATGGCGCAACAAGATTCATCAAGCTTATCGGTCGAGGCGGCCTCGGTAAGAACACAGCAATCAGCTTGGCAGCGCATGCGGGACAACGGCTCAGTTCGTTTCGGGGCAAGTTTTCTTTTTGTGTTGATTTTTATTTCGGTTTTTGCGCCATGGCTGGGCACTGTGGATCCCACGCTTTTTGACGCGGCAAGTCGCGATTTACTGCCGGGAAAAACCGGCGAAATCATGACGCTCGAAGGCGATGTTTTAAAGCATCAGTTTTTGATGGGATCTGATTCCTTTGGCCGCGACATTTACAGCAGGGTGATTTACGGCACCCAGGTTTCGCTGCTGGTGGGATTGCTCACCGCCCTTGCCTCGCTCGCTTTAGGCATTGTTTTCGGACTGCTTTCGGGCTACATACGTTGGGTCGATACCGTGGTGATGCGGGTTATGGACGGCCTCATGGCCATCCCTTCGATTCTGATTGCCATCGCTTTGGTCGCCCTTTGGCGAGGTAGTATCGCGACTGTGATCATTGCAATAACGATCCCGGAGATTCCTCGTGTGACACGATTGGTGCGCTCGCTGGTGCTTTCAATCCGTGAAGAGCCCTATGTTGAAGCAGCGATTGCTATCGGCACACCCACCTGGAAGATCATGCTCTTTCACATTCTTCCCAACACCGTGGCGCCTCTGGTCGTGCAGGGTACTTATATTTGTGCGGCCGCCATTCTTGTGGAGGCAATCCTCTCCTTTTTAGGTGTCGGATTGCCGCCTGATATCCCGACCTGGGGAAACATCATGGCTGAGGGACGACCGCAGTTTATTCAATACCCTCACAATATCTTCTTTCCCGGGATTTTCCTGGCCATCACGGTTTTGGCGGTGAATATTCTGGGTGACGGTTTGCGTGACACCCTCGACCCCAAGATGGCAAAGCGGCTATGACGCCAGTCCTGGAAGTTAAGCATCTGCATATCGCATTGCCATCAGAAGGGGATCGGCGACATGCGGTGTCGGCGGTCAATTTCACTGTAGGTCGCGGCGAGATTGTTTGTCTGGTCGGGGAGTCAGGATCGGGTAAATCGGTGATTGCGCAGTCGGTCATGGGACTGTTACCGAAATCGCTGCCGGTGAGCGATGGACGCATCCTGCTTGAAGGCGAAGACATTACGCATGCGCCGTTGAGTCGCCTGCGCGAATTGCGCGCTACCCGCATGTCAATGATTTTTCAGGAACCGATGACGGCCCTCAACCCGGTCATGCGTTGCGGTGAGCAAATCGATGAGGTCTTGCGGGCGCACACCAAGCTTAGTGAATCGGAGCGCAAGAAAAAGATCATCGCGATGATTGAAGAGGTTTCCTTGCCGGACCCGGAGCGCATGTTTCGTGCTTTTCCACACCAACTCTCAGGCGGTCAGCGGCAGCGCATCATGATCGCCATGGCCTTGGTGCTTGAGCCCGTGCTGCTGATCGCCGATGAGCCCACCACAGCATTAGACGTGACGACACAGGCGCAAATTTTGCACTTGATCAGTGAATTACAGCGAAAGCATGGCACTGGCGTACTTTTTATCACCCATGATTTCGGCGTCGTCGCTGAAATCGCCGATCGGGTGGCAGTGCTCCGCCTCGGTGATCTTGTTGAAATCGGCCCCAAGGATGCGCTGTTGATGCGCCCGCAGCATGATTACACCAAGATGCTGATCGCCGCAGTACCTGGCATTCATCCCAAATCCAAGGCCAGACAGGCTGATGCGCCCGTCGTGCTGCAAGTGAGTGGCCTCGATAAGCGCTATGGCGGACAAGGCTGGTTCAATGCCAAACACCAGGAAGTTCACGCTGCAAAATCGGTCAGTTTCACCATTCGCAAGGGTGAAACCCTCGGCATTGTTGGCGAATCCGGATCGGGTAAGTCGACCGTCGCGCGTTGCGTGGTGCGATTAATCGATCCGAGCGCGGGCAGTATCGATCTTGAGGGCAATGACCTGGCAAGGCTTTCAGGGGCTAAGCTGCGTGCCCTTCGCAAGCGGGTACAGATCGTGTTTCAGGATCCCTATCGGTCCTTAAATCCCAGGCGTACTGTTGGTGAGACGATTATGGAAGGACCGATGAATTTTGGTCTTTCACGCGAAGAGGCGGCAAGGCGAGCGAGATCCTTGATGGCATGGGTGCGTATGGATGCATCGGTGTTGAATCGCTATCCGCACCAATTCTCGGGCGGTCAGCGGCAACGGATCAGCATTGCACGCGCCCTTGCTATGGAGCCCGAACTCTTGATTGCTGACGAGGCGGTTTCAGCCCTTGATGTGAGCGTTCAAGCTCAAGTCCTCGAGCTTTTGGAGGAGATCCGTCAGCGCCTCAATTTAGCCATGTTATTTATAACGCATGACTTGAGGGTCGCTGCCCAGGTTTGCGATGACATCGTGGTGATGTCAAAAGGCGAGGTGGTGGAATACGGCCCTGCGCTTGAGGTCTTCAACGCCCCTAAGCATGCCTACACCAAAAGCCTTTTCGCTGCAGCGCCCGGGAGAGACTTTCCCTTTCATCAGGCGGCCTCGGCATCCTAGCTCAACTTGGTTTTGGCGTCTCAGGGCTGCATGTTTGCGGTGGCCCCGGCCGACTCGTTTTCGCGCCGCACTTGTTGCAGGGACCTTCGCATTGCCTGAATCATGGTGTCGGGATGTACCGGTTTGTGAAGTACCTCTACGCCTGAACGTGCAAACAAAGCCACATGTTTTGGCGATGTGTCACCGGTTATCAGTACAGCAGGTATATCGTGATTAAATTCTTCACGAATATGTTCAATGAGTTGTAAACCGTCTTTTTCATGGCCTAAGGCGTAATCACAAACGAGAAGCGATGGCTTGTTTTGCATCCGTTCGCATTGCTGGAGCGCTTCCTGAAAGCCGCCAGCAGCGAGAATGCGGCAACCGTGCAAGGTCAACATCAGTGTCATCGCGGTGAGCACCTCGAGATCGTCATCAACAACCAGCACGAGTTGGCCTTCGAGCGTTGCTGGCGGGTCGCCCGCGTCGAGTGCAAGCTTGAGTTGCGCAAAAGGGGCAACCGGCATGTCGATACAAAAACTAGACCCGCGAAATGCGCTCGATCGGAGACGAAGGCCAATTTTTAGTGTGTCCGCCAGTCGTCTCGCAATCGCCAGGCCTAAGCCAAAGCCTCTCGGTCCTTCGGCGAGTCCGTCGTCGCGAACTCTTGCAAACTCTTCAAAGACGCGGCGTCGCAAGGCACGCGGAATGCCTGGTCCCGAGTCGATGACTGCAATACGGACCCGGCTGCCGCGCTGCTTGACAATAACCTGAACGGTTCCAATTTTTGTATATTTCAAGGCATTTGAAATCAGATTTCTTAAGATGCGTTCGAGCATGCCCGCGTCGCTGAGTACCGCCAGACTGGGGGTGGCGCTGAAGCGAAGTTCGATCGCTCTTGCATCAGCGATCGTCTGAAATTCCGATTGCAGACGCAACAGAATCGACTGCAGGCTTACCGATTCGATTCGGGGTGCGATGACCTGGGCGTCTAGCCTTGCGATATCGAGCAAGGAGTCAAACATTTCGTTCATGTAGCCTGCACATTGCTGCATCCGCTTGACCATATCGCGGAGGTCATCGGTGAGGGGGTATGCTGCCGTAGATGCGAGATACAGGTTTAGTGAATGCATCGGCTGGCGCAGATCATGGCTGGCTGTGGCAAGAAAACTTGACTTGGCAAGATTGGCTTGATGCGCGGCATCCCGCTGCGCTTGTAAATCATGAAGCAAGTCAAGGTGACTGAATCGCAATTCGAGCAGTTCGGTGATCATGGTCTCTAGCCGTTGCTGAAACCCGAGCATGACCATCGGGATCAAAATCATGGCTGCTTGAAGCGGTATGCCCAGCAAATCCTGATAAAAAATAATGACGGCAGGAATCGGCAGCAAAGCAGGCACGGTTGCAATCAAAAAGAGGCGTTTAAGACTTCCAAGACACAGTAGGCTGATGAGCAAGTAACCGGTGTGAAAGAGCACAAAACTCACGGCATGGCGCTCGCTTGCAGGAAATAGTCCGATCCACCCTAAACCGATGAGGCTGCCGACTGCAAGCAAGAGTTGTTGAAGCCGCTTTTCTTCCTTGAGTCTTGCCGCTTGATCGTCATCGCTTTCCTGATTCGATTGACTGCGGACGCGCAGCAGCCAGATTGCCCAAAGCAAGCAGGCGGATGCAAACCCACTCCATACGGCGGCTTGAAGCGCTGTGGAAGGCTGCCATGCTGATGCGAGCTCAAGGATTGACCCGGCCATCAAGGCCATGACGAAAAGCGGAAAACTTCGCCAGGCGTAGTGGTAGCGCTGCGCTTCAACCAGTTGCTGATGCTTGGATGGGCGATGAGGGCCTTGCATAGGTACCAATGGCTCCGAGGGTGGGCTGCGGCTTCGGTTCGCGAAATTCGGGACGCCTTGCGCTAAGGATCACCGTTTTTGCGGTTTGTAGGCTAGCACGAGAGGCAGAATAGAGCTTTAAGGAGATTTGACGTTATGAAGATTGATCTTAAAGGCAGGAAGACGCTCATTGCGGGCGGCAGTCGGGGCATCGGGTTTTCGATTGCCGAAGCTTTTGCGATGGCGGGTGCTGACGTGGCGATCTGTGCAAGATCGCAAGCGGCACTTGATCATGCTCAGGCGAGTTTGGCAGGCCATGGGGGCAAGGTTTTGGCGAGTGCTTGCGATTTGGGTGATGCCGATGCGATTAAACAATGGGTGAGCGAAGCCCAGTCGTTTCTCGGCGGTATCGACTGCCTTGTGAATAACGCGTCCGGTTTTGGGCGTACCGATGATGAGGCCGGTTGGGCAGTGAGTGTGCAAATCGATTTAATGGCGACGGTACGTGCCTGCCATGCTGCGATGCCGGCACTCGAAAAGCAAGGTGGAAGCATTATCCATATCTCTTCGATATCCGGACTCGGGGCGAGTGCTCGCACACCACCCTATGGTGCGGTCAAAGCAGCGCTGATTGAATACACCCAAACCCAGGCGCTCTTGCTTGCCGCCAAGCATATCCGAGTGAATTGTATCGCTCCCGGTTCTATATTTTTTGAGGGCGGTACCTGGGATGTCGCCAAACGCGATAATCCCAAACTGTATGAAAGCATTCTCGCCGGTATTCCCTCAGGTCGTTATGGAAGACCTGAGGAGGTCGCAACGGTCGCCGCGTTTTTAGCAAGCGATCTTGCTTCCTGGGTGACGGGACAGACGATAGCTGTTGACGGAGGGCAGGCTTTATAGCGGCAACAGGAGGGAGCTAAGGCCTCAGACCTGCTAGCGCTGAGCACTAGATCAAAGGCGTTGTGCTGCCGTCCATGGCGATGCTAACGCCGGTGATGTAGCTTGCGCGAGCACTTGCCAGATACACAACCGTGTCGGCAACTTCGTCTGGGTGTGCAATGCGACCCATGGGAATCTTGGCAGTTGCTTTGCGTTGCGCCTCCTCAGCCGTGATGCCCTGGGCTCTTGCATCGGCAAGAAGACCTTCTTCGAGCCTGGCTGTGAGTGTGAGGCCCGGGTTGACGGCGACCACGCGAATGCCGAGATGGGCATAAGCATGCGCGAGTCCGGCGGTCACCAACATGAGGGCGGCGTTGGCCGCGCCACCTGGAATGTGAATCGGACTTGCCACTTTGCCGCCTGCACCGATGACATTGACAATCACGCCATGGCCGCGAAGTGCCATGGCCTTGATGCAGGGGTCAATCACATTGGTGTAGCTGAAGTATTTCGCTTGCATTGCATCGGCATAGGATTGCGCGTTGAGTTCGGCGGCTGGTGTTCTTTTTGCTGCGCCTGCCGAGTTGACCAGGATATCGATGGGGCCCCAATCACTTTCAAGCGATCCGACGAGTGCCTGTGCTTGACTTGCATCGCAAAGATCGGCGCTTCGGCTTAGCAATGGATGGCCCGAAAGAGCCGTACTTCCTAAATGAGTCATCGCGTCATCAAGATGCTTTTGTTGCCGCGAAACGATGCAAACCCTGGCCCCTTCGCGCAGAAAATGTGCAGCGCAGGCCAGACCGATGCCCTTGCTCGCACCGGTAATCAAGACACGCTTGCCCTCGAGTTCCAAATCCATGACTTAGTCTCCTTGCCAAAATTGGGTTTGCTCCGATAATTGTCACGTATTGAATCATGAACTGACCAGCGCCCGGGGAGATCGTATGCGTTCTACATACCAAAACAACATGATTCGACCGAATCACCATCCCTTCAATGGTATGGACATCCGGCATTTGTTGATCTACCAAGCGCAACGGCGAGGGGAGCATCCCTATTTGATTTGGGAGCCCTTCGACGGTGAACCGATCACCCTCAGCTACCGGGCCTTTGTTGAACGCGTCCAGCGGACGGCCGCGGGTCTCTATCACCGGGGCATCCGTTGTGGCGACCATGTGATCGTTCACCTGGACAATTGCCCGGAAGCTGTGATTGCCTGGTTTGCCTGTGCCTGGCTTGGCGCTGTGGCGGTCACCACAAACGCAAAGTCAAGCGCCGACGAATTGAAATACTTTGCTGAGCACTCCGCTGCGGTTGCAGCGATTACACAACCGAAATTCGCAGGACTTGTTCATGAGGCTTGTAAGGGCCTGCGTTGGCTTGTGCTTACGGCCACCGATCAAGGGCAGGATGCAGGCCAACAACGACCTGCAGCAGACGATTGCTTTGATCACCTCGATGCGCCCGTGGATCGTTTGCCCGAGCGTGATCCCGACCCATTGTTACGATTTTCAGTTCAATACACCTCTGGGACAACCTCAAGGCCAAAGGCTGTTTGCTGGACACATGCCAATGCACTCTGGGGCGCCCGCATCAATGCGCTGCACGAAGGGCTGTTAGCGCAAGATATTCAGTTGGTAAGCTTGCCCTTGTTCCATACCAATGCACAGGCTTACTCCATGCTCGCAAGCCTATGGGCTGGGGCAACAGCAGTGGTGATGCCACGATTTTCAGCCAGTCGGTTTTGGCCGATTTCGCTCAAGCATCGATGCACTTTTGCGTCCTTGGTTCAGTTTTGCGTGCGAGCGCTTGCCCAGCATGAACGTCCCCGGGAGCATCACTACCGGCTTTGGGGTTCTTCGGTCTGTGCCCCGCCCCAGGACGAATACTTCGGTGTACAAACCGTGGGATGGTGGGGTATGACCGAGACCATCACCCATGGCATCACCGGCGTGCCAGGCATGGCCAACACCGCTTTATCGATTGGGCGCCCGGCACCCGAGTATGAGATTCGTGTATCGCTTGATGGCAGAGAGGCGAGGCCCGGCGAAACCGGAGCCTTGTCGATCAGGGGCGTTCGCGGCCTGAGCCTGTTTGCCGAGTACTTGCACAATCCTGAGGCGACAGCGGCGTCTTTTGACGATGAAGGCTATTTTCTGACTGGCGACCTCGTGAGAATCGGCGAGGATGGCTCTTACTTTTTCTCGGATCGTTCTAAAGACATGCTCAAGGTTGGTGGTGAAAATGTCGCTGCATCAGAAATAGAGCGCGTGATCATGTCGGTGCCGGGTGTGCTCGAGGTAGCGGTCGTCGCGCAATCCGATCCGATGCTCGATCAAGTCCCTGTTGCCTGCTTGCGGCTGTCGGCAGGCCATGAACCTGAGTTGGTCGAGAGAGATGTCTTGGCGGCTTGCGCGCATCAGCTTGCCTCCTTCAAGCAACCCCGCCAGATCAGAATCTTCGACGATTTTCCTCGTTCCACGCTCGAGAAAATCGCTAAAGCCCAATTGCGTGAGCTGATTGAACAGGAAAAAGAAGTCCCGGCTAGGGTGTGATGCGCTCACGCCGAAAGGCACCCAACAAGTCAATAAACATTTGTTCGCTGTCAACCACCGCATGAAAACCGAATTGTCTTGCCTTCGTGGTGGATGTCATCACGTCCCAGTCCGAACCAAAGACATAGTCACCAAAGGGCCATGCGACAAGGGCCTCAAAGTCTATTTTCTGTAAATCATAGCGTTGTTGCAGTGCCTCCCAGCGCGACTTGAGCGCCGGCATTTGCTGACTGAGGCTGATGGTTTGGGGCTGGTCCCAGGGCATATCAAAGACTCTGGCGATACTGGGCCAGATGTTGCACCAGCGGAAATAGTCACCATTGGTGATGTTGAATGCCTGATTGGAAGCGCGTTCTTCAAGCGCAGCCCAAAGGGCCGCTTCAGCAAAATGGCTCGAGTCGGTGACCTGATAAAGCGATGTCCATGCGCCATGCTTGCCCGGAAATCGCAACGCGAGGCCCAAGTCTTTTGAGAGCGCCGCATAGACGGCGATGACCGGCACAAGACTCATCGCCGTGCCTGGTGCAAATCCGCACAAGGTTTGTGGTCGCAATTCAACCCAATCCCATGATCTTGCCGCAATCGATGCGTCACTGAGCGCATTGGCTTGATAGGCCATGAGCCAATCGATCTGGTCAAAATAATAGTTGGGCGGGATATGCCGCGAATCTGTTTCTCGGGCTGGCGTTTTGATCGGTCCAAGATGTATCCCGTAGTATTTTGTGCCTGTGACGAGAATAACCCGCTGCAAACTTGCGTGATGCGTCGCCACAGCACTGACTGCGTTCACAAGCATGTTGCGATTTGCATCGATATTGCTTGCGTAGCCAGCGGCGGGTCCCGGAGTAGGCTGAAAGGCTGCATAAAAAACATGGGTGATGCCATCGATTGCGGCGATACGGCGTTCGCAGGATTCCGCATCGAGTAAATCGAGCGCCAGATACTGAACCCTTTGGCGACTTGGACCCTGCCGCCTCGATATGCCAATGACCTCCCAATCGGGATCCTGCTCTAAGCGCTCAACAATGTAGCGTCCGATCACACCAAGTGCGCCGACAACGATTGCCTTGTATGCCATTTGTGTTCCTCTTTCCTGATTCCGGCTGGGCTTGCTTTGTGACATTGTGCTGGTAAAACAGCCTGTTTAGGGCTGTCGACATGTCGCCTCCAGAGATGCTGAGAGCGTGGATGACAGGATTTGGCCGCCTAGTTGCCCACGATCGCGCAATGCGCCCCTGAACTTGCTTTGCCTGATCCCGCCGCGATGAGTGGCGGCTCGAAACGTAAATCGATCGCTGATGAAACATGGAAGTCCCAAAGGATGAATGCAGCCAACACGGTCCAAAAGACCACAACCCTTTTGTTTTTAGAACCCATAACGTTCCCTGATTCGAATACCGATCAAGGTCCCCGCAAAGGCAATGACCAGCCACAGCCACCCGTGAAGACTCCCGGTTGAAATCCCACTCAACATCGCACCAACATTACAGCCGAAGGCAAGTCTTGAACTGTAGCCCATGACAAACCCTGCAAAAAGCGCAATCAGCCATTGCTTGGTGCTGTGGCTTACGGCTGCTTGTTGCTGATTTGCAGCCTTTTGCGCCGCTGCGGCCTTCCGTTGGTGAATCCAGAGGGCGCCCGCGAGTATGCCGATGTTTGTTATCGAAGTTATATCGAGTAGTACGGTCTCGCGCAGACGATCCTGATGCTGCGCCGCGCCCCAAAACCCGTGCTGGCCGGGATCAAAAAGCGAACTGGCAACAGCAAGTTTAGCTGCCCAAAGTCCAAACCCGTAAACGACACCCCATGCCTGGCCTGCCAGTAGCAAATTCAAGATGGCCAACATCGAGAGGCCTAGAGCCCCGTACATCCAACTTGCTTTGATCCAGGTCTTATGGGGCCCGACGTAAGCTCGGGCGGCAATGAGTAGCACACTTAAGCATAGGGCGGTCAGTAGCAGGCTCGTGGCGACGTCAAAATAGGCCAGCAGGAGCACAGGCGAAAAGCTTCCAAGGCTTAGCCAGAAGGGAAGGTGTACCGAGCCAAGAAAACTGCCCAGTGCGAAGAGCGGAAGAATGCCTAAGTTAAGGGCTACACCCATGCCTGCTTTATAGAGCGTTCCAGAACCGCAACCATCTGCGATTTGCATGCTTGCGCCGAAGACAAAAGCGCCGATCACAAGACTTAAACTGAGCGGGCCGGCAGCACTTTGAAGTTCATCAAAGTGTGCGAGCAAGGGCAGTGCCATGGCACTGGTCAAGAGCAGGAGCAGCGCTTGGCCGGACACGCCGCGCGGGTCTCGATGGCGAACCAGATCGCGCCATCCCGTCGTGAAACCGAACCGGGCACCCGCCAGGCAGGCACCGAGCCCCAGACCCACAAGAAAAAGAAAAGCTTGGCGGATAGAGACGCTGGCAGCCAGAAAAACAAAAAAAGCACCACAGCCAAGCGGTATTCCGATTTGCGCCATCAATATCGCGGTTTAAAGACCTGCTGATTGTTTGGCGTTATAGATTCTTTTCAGCCCAAAGCTTGGCATCGATAAGCAAGGCCTTTAAGCGGTTTGGTACATTATCCATCGGGAGCGCCTCCGCCTGTTTGGTCCATTCGACCATCGATCCTGGGTAGAGTTTAACTTGCTTTTGCCCAAGCACTTCAGATAATGCAAACCAGTTTGTCGCCGCCCAGTGTCCTGTATTGCAGAACGATACAACAGTTGATTTATCGTCAATACCGCTCGCTGCAAGAATACTGCGCGCCTGCTGCTCGCTACCGAAACGTGCGCTACCTTCCGCAAACCATCGGTCATGCTCGATGTTGCTTGCCCCTTTCAGGGTTCCAGCTTGTAATGCTGCGCCATGGCGGGTCTCGCCCATGAAAAAGCTTGCGGGCCTTGCGTCGATGAGCTTTGTTTGGGGATTTCCCATAAGGCTCAGGATTTCTTCGCGTCCTGCAAGCATTGAACGGTTAATGCTGGGTACAAATTGGCTCTTGCTGACCGATGCGGTACCTGGATCCGTGGGCAGTTCGGCCTGGCTCCAAGCCTTCATGCCGCCGTTGAGCAAGGAGAGCCGCTCGAGGCCAAGTACTTTTAGCGTCCAGTAGACGCGGGCCGCGGAGCCAAAATCCGTAGGGTCGTCGCCGTGTGAGGTAACCACAATATGGTGAGCAGGCGTGATACCGAGGCTTTGGATCAGTGCCGTTAACTTTTCAATGCTTGGTAACTCGCCCGGATTACTGACTGGGCCGCGCCAGTTGCCATAAGGCGCATTCAAGGCACCAGGGATATGGGCTGTGAAGTAGGCCTGGGGTGAACGGATGTCGAGCACGCGCAAGAGCGGCTGTTCGAGTTGTTTGCTGAGCTCAGCCGCAGTGATGAGTGGTTTGAGGGCCGTCTGTCGAATGTCCCCGCTCTCCTTTCCTTGGGCTGCGCCGTGCAGGGTCGCCTTCGGCACCCCAGCGGCGCTCGCTTGCACCATGGGGGGCGTCTGCACGGCCTGGGGTGTTTGCAGCGCTTCACGCAACTGAGCCAGGGCTGGCGCATTCGAAAGAGCGGCGAGACAAAAAAGCGCCACCCGAAGACCTCTTGCTGATGCTTGCCACTGCGCTTGTTGCGGAGGCGGCGCCAAGAACTTCTTACGATCATGTAACGCTGATAATGGCATCGGAGTATTCCTTGATGAAGTTAAGCACGACGGCTTTTCGAAGGATTCACAGGCGTGTGGCGTCCCAAAACGATAATGCCCGCGGGACAAAAGAACGTCGTCCGTCTGACACCCGCAAGCAACGAAACCGGGATCTTCCTAGGAAACCGGGATCTTCCTAGGATTTAACGCTTCATCCTGCTGATGAATGCGAAAACCATATGAAAAATTGGCATAAGCGCTTCAAGGGACCGCTTGACCGTTTAGAGCGCAAGCAAGCTTTCGCCTGTCTGCCGATTCCATTTATTGAAACTTAAACTTCCCCCTTGAGGCTTCAAGGCCCACACTGCTGCCGGAAAGCGTTTGGCGCCATGGCTATCTTTTTTGCAGGCGCTGGCATCTCATAGCGATAGAGGAGACCGGAGATGAAAACCCCCATTCACTGCACTGATTCAGATCAAAGCTTTGCCGCCGCAACCCCGCTTTGCGCGTCGCCGGCACAACATGCCGCAACAGCTCGTGCCCAGAGCAGGCGAAAACTCTTAAAGGTCGCCGCGAGCGTCTTGGGCAGCGCCCCGCTGGCAGCGCCCTTCGTGTCGCGCGCACAAAACAAGCCCATCAAAATCGGCATGCCGACCATTCTTTCGGGAAGGGTTGCGATGCTGGGTATCAGCTCATCCAATGCTGCGAAAATGGAAGTGGAAAAATTCAATGCAGCCGGCGGACTAAACGGCAGGCGCATTGAGCTCGTGATCCGCGACTCCAAAGGCCAGCCGCAGGAGGCTGCAAGGGTTGCACGCGAACTCGTGACGGCCGATGGCTGCGAAATACTGCTCGATGCGGAGGCTTCATCAGGTGCTTTTGCAGTCCATGAGGTGGCGCGCGATCTGGGTGTCCTCGTTATGCATACCAATTCGGAAACCTCAGCACTTACAGCTGACCCTAAATTGCGCGTTGCAACCGCGTTTCGAAGTGCTCGTCAGGGTATCCACGATGCAGTGGTCGGCGGTGCTTATGCTGCACAACTCGCTAAGGAAAAAGGACTTAAACGATGGATGTCGGTATCGCCTGATTATGCTTATGGTCGCGACACGACAGCAGAGTTTCTCGAGTATTTGAAGTATTTTCATAGCGATATTGAAGTTACCGGTCAGGTCTGGCCCAAGCTTTTTCAGGCTGACTACAGTGAAATCATCACGCGGCTCCTGCAGGGCAAACCACAAGCGATTTACTCAGCACTGTGGGGCGGCGACCTGACCTCGTTTATGGATCAGGCAAACATCTACGCCCTATTTAAAGACCGTCAGTTCTTTGCGGTCAATATGGCTGACTACGCTGTGTTAACTGCTGTAAAAAGTGTACCCACAAACCTGCACTCGGGTAATCGCTATTTGCGCAGTTTCCCGAACACACCGGCTAATCATCAATGGTCGGACGCTTATGCGGCAAAGTTTAAAGAACTGCCACTCAACTGGTCCTGGGAAAACACCGTCGGGATGCAATTCCTGATTGCGGCCATGCGTAAAGCGAATAGTACCGACAGCAAGAAAATGGCCGAAGTGCTTCGCGGACTTACGATTGACTCGCCCTTTGGCGCAGATGGCAAGGTCACGATGCGGGCCGAAGATCACACCGTGATCAACTATGCAGTCGGTTGGGGCGCGCTAGCGGCTAAGGAACCCTACATGGCCAATCCTGTTGCCGGAAGCTGGAAGCAAATTATAGAACTCGAAACTTCATGGAAAAAATCAAAGGGCTGGGCTTGATTGTTGGCTTGAACCATGGACATTGGCGCACTTTTTGAATGCCTTACCTCGGCTTCTTGCGTTGTCACGCAAGCAAGTACGGGTTTGATCGTCGGGGCCTTGCTTTTCCTGGTGGCAGCAGGCCTGACGCTAATTTTTGGCGTTTTGAAGGTTATTAATTTTGCACATGGATCGTTTTACATGCTCGGTGCTTATCTTGCTTTGACAGCCTATCGAGCAAGCGAAAGCTATCTCTTGGCAACCCTTGCAGCGGGGGTGGGGGTTGCACTTTTTGCGATGGTGTTTGAGCGCTTTTTCATGCGCAAGGTCTATGGCACCGATGTCCTGATGCAGTTGCTGGTCTGCTATGCCTTCATCCTGATTCTCGATGATGCGGTAAAGCTGATTTGGGGTGCAGAATTCCAATCGCTGGGTATGCCGGCTGCCTTTCAGATGCCGCCGCTCATGATTGGCGGCGGTATCATCCCCGTGTTTTATCTTTACCTGATGCTTGCTGCCGCACTGATCGCCCTGCTTTTGTGGCTCGTGCTCAGCAAGACCCGCCTGGGAAAAATCGTTCGCGCTGCAGCACATAATCCGACGATGACCTCTGTGCTAGGGATCAACACAAGTCTCGTTTATGCGGCCGTATTTGCCCTTGGCGGATTGCTTGCCGGACTGGCAGGCGGACTCGCAGCGCCTGTGCGTTCGATGTCGCCGGGGATGGGGTTTTCCATCTTGATCGAATCTTTCATTGTCACGGTCATCGGGGGTATGGGCTCAGTCAGCGGGGCTTTGCTTGGTGCTCTGCTGATTGGCATGCTTCGCTCTTTTGGCTCGATAGGCTTTCCGCTCTTTGTTGAAGGCATCATGTTTTTAGGGATGGGGCTTATTCTGATTCTCAAGCCCAGCGGACTACTGGGCAAGGAGCCGCGTTGATGAAGCCTCAGGGTATGTTGCGCGATTTGCTTTGGGCGAGCCTTGCACTCGGGGTTCTTGTTTTGCTGCCGGTTTTCGCGGGATCGCCGATCGTGATTGATTTTGTGATTCGCCTGGCAGCGTTTGGCATTTTCGCCACCTCTTTAAATCTTCTGGTCGGTTATGGCGGGATGGTGTCCTTTGGGCACGCCATGTTTTTTGGTGGGGGTGCCTATGCTTTTGCCTTGACCTTGCAAAAGCTTTCCTGGTCAATCCCCGCTGCGATGCTCGTCGCTATTGTTTTCAGTGCGCTGCTTGCTTTTGTTGTCGGTGCGATTTGTGTGCGGCTAAAAGAAATTTATTTTTCTTTTTTAAGTCTTGCGTTTCAAATGTTATTGCATAGCGTGATTATCACCTGGACCTCGCTCACCGGCGGTGATCAGGGGTTGATGGGCGGTATTCCAAGACCACCGGTCTTGGGGTTGAATCTTGCAGATCCTCTGCATCTCTATGGATTTTCCTCGGTGTTAGCGATTGCCTGCCTGCTATTAATGCGCTATGTGCTGCAGTCGCCCTTTGGTTTCACGCTCAGGATGGTTCGTGACAATCCGGACCGCGCACGCTTTCTTGGCATCAATGTCTGGCGTGTCAAGCTCTACGCATTTATGCTCGCAGGCGTTTTTGCTTCACTCGGCGGTGTGGTGATGGCCTTGTTCGTCTCGGGGGCCTTTCCTGATTTTGCTTACTGGTCGATGTCGGGTGAAGCCGTTTTCATGATCATGATGGGTGGTATCCATGTCTTTCTGGGGCCACTCTTAGGGGCCGGCCTTTTGTTGATGTTTAACGATGTCATCACTCGGACGACCGAGTATCACGGCCTGGCGCTGGGTGTCGTTGTCTTGTTGTTTGCACTCGGATTTCGCCGCGGTGTGCTCGATTTCCTCCTTCAACGTTGGCAGCAAAAGTCAGCGAGTTCGTCATGAATCCGTTTGAATCAATCGTGGTAACAGGTGGTGCGAGCGGGATTGGTCTGGCCTGTGTCGAACTCTTGGTTCAACGAGGCGCCAAGGTGCATGTGCTCGATTTGCCGGGTCGTTGGGCAGTCCATCAGGCCCGATGGCCGCAGGTGAAGGCCTTTGATTGCGATGTGGCTGATGACCATGCTTTGACATATACCGCTTCGCTGATTGAGCGCGAGTACGGCCCGGTTGCTGGTCTCGTCAACAGTGCGGGTATCTTGCAGCCCAGGCTGGAACCTCATGATTTGCCGATTCAACTCTGGGATCAGGTCATTGCCATTGATCAGCGCGGAACTTACCTTGCTTGCCTTGCCTTTGCACGTGCCATGCTTGAGCGAAAACGAGGTGCTATCGTCAACATCGCTTCTATCACCGCTGAGCGCGCTGTGCCACTGCATGCTTACGCACCCGCAAAAGCCGCGGTTGTTTCCATTACCCAATGCCTTGCCGCGGAATGGGGACGGGAGGGCTTGCGAGTCAACGCCGTCTCGCCCGGCTATACGCTTACGGAGGCCTTGCAGGCAGCGATCGATCGCAAGGATCGTGATCCTCAAGCGCTTTGTTCTCAAGCGGCGATGGGGCGACTGGTGCAGGCATCCGAGGTGGCCAAGGCTGTTGCATTTTTGCTTTCTGAGGAAGCATCTGCAATCACGGGCATAGCACTTGCAGTCGACGCTGGTTGGCTCGTCGGAACCTCCCGCCAGACCTATGGCGGCTACCCGAGTTCATAGGACGCCGTCAGATGTTGCGTGTTCAAGGACTTTGTAAATCCTTTGGCGGGGTGGTTGC
>DENJ01000097.1:0-4910 GCA_002359635.1 Burkholderiales bacterium UBA2647 | reverse complement strand
CAAACGGCGCAGGAAAAACAACGTTCTTTAATCTGATCACGGGGGCGATTCGACCAGATTCAGGGGCAGTCTGGCTTGATGGCGAAAGCATTGTCGGCTGCTCTGAGTCCGAGATTGTGAAGAAAGGCATCGGTCGCGCGTTCCAGGTTGCAAAACTTTTTTCAAGCTTAACCGTGGAGGAATCCCTCAGAGGGGCTTTGCAATCACCGTTAGGCCGCAGTCTGCAAATGCGCGGCAGCTTTCCTCTGCTGCAGACTCGTGACCGGGCCTACGAAGTCATGGATCAGCTTGGCCTCACAACAAAGGCCAGCACGGTGGCTGGCAACCTGTCGCACGGTGATCAAAAGCTACTCGACATTGCGCTTGCCCTGGCGCTCAAGCCCAAAGTGCTTTTGCTGGATGAACCGGTTGCGGGCATGGGGCCCGAGGAACGCGAGCAGATGATTGAGACCGTCTACCGCCTTTGGCAACAAGGTGGGCTCACAATTGTATTGATTGAGCATGATATGGATATTGTTTTTAGAGTGTCGCAGCGGATTCACGTGCTTTCCTACGGTCGATTACTTGCTGAAGGCACAGCCGAAGAAATTCGCGCCAATCCTGCCGTTATCGAAGCTTATCTCGGGACACCGGGGGCCTAGATGACGCAGACGGCTGGCGAGATTCTCAAGGTCTCCGGAATCAATGTGGCCTATGGCTCGAGTCAAGTACTTTTTGACATGTCTTTGCATGTGCGGCAAGGGGAGACCCTTGCGCTTTTGGGACGCAACGGCGCTGGTAAGAGCACCACCATGAAGGCCATTGCTGGCGTCGTTCCCACGAAGTCCGGTCGTATTGAGTTGCAAGGCCTTGCCGTGCAAAGTTTTCCAAGCCATCGGATTGCACGAATGGGTATAGGTTTTGTACCTGAAGATCGGCAGATTTTCCCGGACCTGACGGTTGACGATAATTTGCAAATCGCGATCAAAGCCTCGGTGAAAGGCGATTTCCCTTGGACGCTTGAGCGTGTGTATGAGATGCTGCCCTTGCTGGGTCCGCTGAAACAGCGACTTGGAGGACAACTGTCGGGCGGTGAACAACAGATGCTTACCGTCGGCCGTTGTCTGATGGGCAATCCCACGGTTGTTCTGCTCGATGAGCCGAGCGAAGGCTTAGCGCCCATCATGGTCCAACGTATTGGTCGCTTGATCGCAGATTTGAAGTCAGCCGGCACGACCATTGTTCTGGCAGAGCAAAACCTCCATTTTTGCCTTGGTCTTGCAGATCGCGCTGTGGTAATCGATCGCGGCAAAGATGTATTTATTGGTACGATCAAAGCATTGGATCAAAACGAAGCGGTAAAGCGAAAATATCTTTCGGTTTAGTGTTGCGAGCGAGCGTCTTGCTTCACCGGTTCAGAGGACCTAAGTTCCTTTGAGCTGTGCGAGGTAGGCCCCAGCGCCAAGCGCCAGGATCGCGCCCAGCGACAAATGCATGCGAAGCACGCGCCATGCAAGCGGCAGTTTCACCCTGATTGCAGTGCGCAGATCAACGGCGAGGGCAAGCGCGGCGACGACAGCGAGCGTTAAACAGGCACCTGAGGATGGGAGCAAGAAACTTGCGCAAGCCAGCAAAGAGGGCACGACACTCCAGTAAAGCAGGGACCTGCGTTCGGTATGACTGAGGTCTTCGATGGCAATAGCCAGGCCCCAGGAGATCGCACCAATAAAGCTGACAATAGCTAGACCATACACCCGAAGCATCAATAGGCTGAGTGTCTTTAAACCCTCTGTCGGCATGAACCATGCACCGAGTGCAAAGCCCGCAAATGGGATCAGGCCAGTGTAGCCGAGCAAGCGAAGATGGGGCACCAGGGCCTGCCAAAAAGGGGGGTCGCGCATAGGAAGATCGCTTGAGTACGGTCTTGAAGTTCAACACCAGATGCATAAGTATCGGGGTATTGCATCGATGCATTGGTAAAAAGTGCTGCTGCGGGGTCGGAAATGGAAAAGCTTCGCTTTGATCGCGCTGCATCGATGCCTGGGCAGGGATTGTTATTTTTGAGCGTCTTTGGTATTGATGCCTTGATGATGAGCGTGTTAAAAGGAATTGCATATGGGTGCTGAGTCGGCTTTTGTTCGTTTTCGTAATTTCATGACGCCAGGGCGAACACTGATTGCTCTGTTCCTCATCTTTATTGCCTTGCCAGGTGCCATTGTTTGGTCAGGCGTTGCTAACTTTGGTCCGGGTAGGGGTGCTGGCGCTAAGGGGTCTGACGCTGCTGAGAGCAAGGAACCATCCAAAGCGAGCTCAGATCTGGAAATCGCCAGCGCTAAAGCTAAAGCATTGATGTCATCGGCATCGGGGGAAGGCTCAAGCAAAGGTACGGGTGGTTCTGGTGGCGGCGCTGCCCCGGAGAGCAATGAGAAGGCATCGAAGGAAAAGCCGGTGCAGGTGGGCTTGCCCAATATCAATCCGGTACAGGTCAGACCACCAATGGCTCAACCCATGCCCACCGCGAACCAGGAAGCGACATCGGTGCCGTCCCAACCCTTGGCCAGTGCAAACAGTTCGGCCGGTCCTTCCCCCACGGTGCCTGTCGCTCCAAGTCCAAGTGCTCAGCAAGCAGCTGCGGCGTCTCTGACAAGCGAGTCACCAAACAAGGCACGCCAAATTCAGCCGCCCTCGTTGGAAGATAAAGTCCGTGCGGCGCTGTTATCCCGGCTTCAAGGAGGGGGCGAAGTCACCATCACCTACGGTGGTGATATCGTCGATCGCTCTGCCGCGCCTCAGGCCAAAGGCAATACCGGCAAATAGGTAAGCTTCAAAGTGCAAGGCGGCTTGAGCAAATCCGCCTGCATCAACCGGATTTGCCCATCGGTTATAACATTTTGTAACGTTCGCAGGTCCACTGTTTGACAACGGGCGCATCGATTTGGAATGCCAGGGCAGCTTGAACGCCGGACTGCATGCCTCTGTCCTTTGCTGTCGATGAATCGCCCGTTGAAGTCTTGTAAGCCTGCAGGCTTTCGTACTCGGTTAGCTGCATGCTTGAGAGATCGAATAAGAGCACGTGACCGTGTGTTGCTTCGCGATAAAGCCTTTGATTGCCGCGCTCTTCAACAAAAGCAAATCGTCTGGACTCAAAACGCACCTCGAGCGGCGACATCGCCAATTCCATGTTTTCAGTGGATGCACCGCTACGCTTGCAATGGAACTCGGGTGTTCGAACGTGGCAGGCCTGCAAATGCAGACCGATAAGGCCTAAAACAAACACGTATGCCAATGCTTTGAGGGCACAGGACGGCATGTCAAGCTTGCGCGTTGATGTGATGAATCTTGATGAACGTATCGATGACTTTCTCCAGACGAGGTCATCAATGGCATCAAACCGGGTTCAAGATGTAGATTTGCCGTGTAGCGACCAAGTCTTTGGTCTTGGCCGCATAACGGGCCATGTGCGGCGCAAGGGCGTGTGCCTTCAAAGCTTCCATGCTGGCCCACTGCTCAACCACGACAAAGCTGTCCGGACCGTATGTCGACTGAAATGCGGGACCCGATTCGGCATCGACGGCGGCACCGTAAGCGATGCATCCATCTTCTGCAAGCACATCGGCGACATTGGCGCGAAAGTGCTCAAGCAGATTTTCGCGTTGTCCCGGTTTGGCGGTAATGACGGCAAGAACGTGAATCATGGAAAGAAGTCTCCGGAGAAGGTTTAGAAACGACGAATCGGACAACTGCGATGAAATTGCGGCGCTTCACTGCGTTCGTGCATGCTGTAATCGCGATCAAGGTGCGCAGTCATGAGGCCGGGGTAGCCTGGCGGTCCAGCCTCGCCATGGGTCCTGTCCATGGCAAGTCGGGGTACTTCTCGAGCCTGCATTGGGGAGCTCTCAAGCGTTAAAAGCCAATCGGGGTGATTCAAACTTTGAAAGACCTCCATCGGTGCATCAGCAATTACGGTCTCCCGCCGATCGGAGGTCTCGCTTGAAGGATCACTTCGTCGATACTGGAATTGCAACACAACGGTCGGTTTACCTGGTTTCTGGTCGTAGACGGCCTTAAGATGGTCCTGCGCGTTGAATACGCTTGAGATTCTCAGTCGATAGGCGACCAAGATGCTCTCGCGGGCCTCGACTTGCGCCGAGAAGTGGGGCTCGAAGCTTCGCCAGCGTGCAATTGCAGCCTCATCGCGCCATAGCGAATGGGAGAGGTAGACCGCTGGTCGCGAAAGACTTTGGAATCGGTCAATAAACAAAAAACCGTCGGACTGCAGCAGTGAAGGCCTAAGCTTGCCGGCAATCTCGAGGTATCGCGGCAAGCAGCCCGGCAGGGGCTGAAATTCGAAGAACAGCGCTAACACGTCATCGTAAAAACTGGGTTGAATGCGAAGATTTTTGTTTGAGAAGCTGATCGCGCTGGTCTTTAAGCTGAAACTGTTCGTTTTTCATGGGTGCTTTTTTCTCAGCAAGACTGGATGATACCTGCGCCTCGACGAAAGGCCAGTGTCAAAAAGTGGAATCTTGTCGTAGACTTTCGGCTGTCAAATTCGCGGGCTGAAACTATCCATCTCAGAAATCGACCTCATGGCAGAAGAAACCGAACAGGAAGCCCCTAAAAAGCAGCTCTCTTTGGCGGAGCAGATTAAGGAAGGTGCGAAGGCTGCAGGGGCCGCACCAACGCGATTCGAAGACCTTGACGGGGCTTCAAAGGCTGCCGTGGTACTGCTCTCCGTCGGTCCAGAAGTGGCCGCCGATGTATTGCGTCAAGTTACCCCCATCGAAGTCCAGCGAATCTCGAGCAAGATGGCTATTGTGCGATCGCTCAACCGAGATATTTTGTTGTCGGTGCTCAGAGACTTTAAGGAGGCTACCGTCAGCAATGCTCAGGTGGCTTTCGATACCGACTCCTTCATGCAAAACATGTTG
>DENJ01000065.1 GCA_002359635.1 Burkholderiales bacterium UBA2647 | reverse complement strand
GGCATTAGTGATCGAATAAGCGGTCAACTGTTTCCGGAGCGTTCTTTCCATGGGCCGACCCTTTGGCGGTCCATGTCCATCAAGTGGGGTGATCCGGCACGCCATTTGTCGTTCTTTGGAGTTATGTCATGCAAAGTCAAAAAATTCGGATTCGTTTAAAAGCTTTTGATTACAAACTCATCGATCAGTCGGCTGCAGAGATTGTCGATACTGCCAAGCGCACGGGTGCGGTGGTTCGTGGCCCCGTACCCCTGCCTACGCGTTTTCAGCGGTTTGACGTGTTGCGTTCGCCGCATGTGAACAAGACCTCGCGTGACCAGTTCGAAATTCGCACCCATCAGCGACTGATGGACATTGTTGATCCGACAGACAAAACAGTCGACGCGCTGATGAAGCTCGATTTGCCGGCAGGCGTTGACGTTGAGATCAAGCTTCAGTAAAGCGAGTGGGCCGAGTCAGCAGGGCCGGCAGTGCTGCAGGTTGAACGCCGGGGCTGAAGACCCGGACACCAAGGCCGGTCGGCTACTTTATTTGCCGGCGTTGAAGTTTTCGCTTATAATTTAAGGCTTTCCCCAAACCGAGCTTGAGGTTTAAGGTTTGAGAAGGAAGTTCCTGCTGCTGAAACCTGCGGCAGATTGCAACAACCATTAGCGCCTGGCCAATCGAAGTCAGGCATGGAGAAACAACATGAGCTTGGGCCTCTTGGGTCGCAAGGTCGGCATGATGCGCATTTTTACGGACGACGGTGACTCCGTGCCCGTAACAGTGCTTGATGTGTCGAATAATCGCGTGACTCAGATCAAAACTGTCGAAAACGATGGTTACAGCGCCGTTCAGGTCGCTTTCGGTGACAGGCGCGCATCCCGTGTGAATAAAGCGGCCGCAGGGCATTTCGCTAAGGCCGGCGTCACCGCTGGCCGCGTCCTACGCGAGTTTCATGTGCCTGCCGAGCAGGCCGCATCGATGAACGCAGGCTCGGTGCTGGCGCTTGATCACTTTCAGGTTGGCCAGAAGGTTGATGTCGCGGGCACGTCGATCGGTAAGGGTTTCGCCGGAACCATCAAACGCCATAACTTCTCCTCGCAGCGCGCATCCCACGGTAACTCGCGTTCGCATCGCGTGCCGGGCTCAATCGGTATGGCGCAAGACCCGGGTCGGGTATTCCCGGGCAAGCGGATGTCTGGTCATCTTGGTGCCGTCGCCACAACCGTGCAAAACCTGGTCATCGCGCGTGTCGACGCCGAGCGCGGCCTGTTGATGGTCAAAGGTGCCGTCCCGGGTGCCAAGGGCGGCGATGTGATGGTCACGCCGGCCGTGAAATCAGCCCCCGCGGCCTCAGCCTAAGGAGCGGTATTCATGGAACTCAAATTGCTGAATGATCAGGGACAGGCAGCGGGTAATGTCGCTGCCCCTGACACGATTTTCGCGCGTGATTTCAACGAACCGCTGATTCATCAGGTTGTGGTGGCCTATCAGGCCAACGCCAGGAGCGCCAATCGGGCGCAGAAGGATCGCTCCGAGGTGCGGCATTCGACCAAGAAGCCCTGGCGCCAAAAAGGCACAGGTCGTGCACGTGCCGGGATGACCTCGAGCCCCTTGTGGCGCGGCGGTGGTCGGACCTTCCCGAATTCACCCGAGGAAAACTATACCCAAAAGGTCAACAAGAAGATGTTTCGGGCTGGTATTTGTTCGATTCTCTCCCAGCTTGTACGCGAAGACCGGGTTGCCGTGGTGGACCAGTTTTCGGTTGAAGCGCCCAAGACCAAACTGCTTGCGCAAAAGCTCAAAGGCATGGGACTTGATTCGGTGCTGGTGATCGCAGATAGCCCCGATGACAATCTTCTCCTGGCCGCAAGAAATCTTGCCAATGTTTTGGTGCTTGAGCCGAGGCATGCAGATCCCGTGGCTTTGATTCATTACAAAAAAGTGCTGATCACCAAGCAAGCGCTTGCCAAAGTCGAGGAGATGCTCGGATGAACCAGGAACGCCTCATGAAAGTCCTGCTGTCGCCGATCGTGTCGGAGAAGAGCACGCAGCTTGCCGAGAAGCGTAATCAGGTGGCCTTCCGAATCATGGAAGACGCAACCAAGGCTGAGGTCAAGGCTGCCGTTGAACTTCTCTTTAGCGTCGAAGTTGACGCGGTGCAGGTGCTCAATCTTCCCGGCAAGGCCAAGCGTTTTGGCCGTTTCGTTGGCCGACGCCGAAACACCCGTAAAGCTTATGTTTGCTTGAAGGCTGGCCAGGAAATTAACTTTGCGGAGGTCGCATCGTCATGACAATTGTCAAGGTTAAACCGACATCGGCCGGCCGCCGTGGCATGGTGAAGATCGTAACGCCCGGTCTTCACAAGGGAAAGCCTGTTGCAGCGCTGACCGAAAGCAACAAGCGTGGTTCAGGTCGAAACAACAATGGCCACATCACCACACGCCATCGCGGCGGTGGTCACAAGGCGCATTACCGCATGGTCGATTTCCGTCGTGATAAGGACGGCATTGCGGCCAAGGTTGAGCGTCTCGAATACGACCCCAACCGCAGTGCCCATTTGGCCTTGCTTTGCTACGCCGATGGTGAGCGTCGCTATATTCTGGCGCCACGCGGTGTGCAAGCGGGCGATCAGCTGATGAGCGGATCGCAGGCGCCGATTCGGGCGGGTAATGCAATGCCCATCCGCAATATTCCGGTCGGTTCAACCATCCATTGCATCGAGATGCTCCCGGGCAAAGGCGCGCAGGTTGCGCGCTCGGCGGGCACTTCGGCGCGTTTGCTCGCGCGTGAAGGAACCTATGCCCAGGTTCGTCTGCGCTCTGGCGAGGTGCGGCGGGTTCACATCGAATGCCGGGCAACCCTGGGCGAGGTGGGCAATGAAGAGCACAGCTTGCGCAAGCTCGGTAAGGCTGGCGCAAAACGTTGGCGCGGTATCCGACCCACGGTCCGTGGTGAGACGATGAACCCGGTGGATCACCCCCACGGCGGTCGTACGCGTGGTAATCGACACGCTGTTTCGCCCTGGGGTCAACCGACCAAGGGCTACAAGACCCGACGCAACAAGCGCACCGATTCCATGATCGTGCAGCGGCGCGGCAAGTAACACGAACACCCGAGAAAACGATGGCACGTTCAGTCAAAAAAGGGCCCTTCGTCGACGCCCACTTGCTCAAGAAAGTCGACACCGCGATCGCTGGAAAAGACAAAAAGCCGATCAAGACCTGGTCGCGCCGATCCACGGTGATTCCCGATTTTGTCGGGCTCACGATCGCGGTTCACAACGGCAAGCAGCATGTCCCCGTGTTTGTTAATGAGAACATGGTGGGCCATAAGCTCGGCGAATTCGCGCTGACGCGGACCTTTAAGGGTCACGCAGCCGATAAGAAAGCCAAACGCTAGGAGTCGGGATCATGCAAACGCAAGCTATTCTTCGCGGGGTTCGTCTTTCGGCTCAAAAAGGCCGTCTGATGGCCGACTTGATCCGCGGTAAACCGGTCGAACAGGCACTCAATACGCTTCAGTTCGCGCCGCAAAAGTCAGCCAAGATTCTGCGCAAAGTGCTTGAGTCGGCGATCGCCAATGCCGAGCACAACGACGGCGCCGATGTTGATGAACTCAAAGTCACCACGGTACATGTCGAAAAGGGCGCTTCGCTTAGACGGTTCGATGCGCGCGCCAAGGGGCGTGGGGTCAGGATCGAGAAGCAGACCTGCCATATTTATCTCACCGTGGGTAACTAAGAGGAAAGCCATGGGACAAAAGATCCATCCAACCGGATTTCGCCTTTCGGTGAGCCGCGACTGGTCATCACGCTGGTATGCGAACTCCCGCAATTACCCGGTGATGCTCAACGAAGATTTGCGGGTTCGGGAATACCTTGGTCGGCGCTTAAAGGGTGCCTCGGTGGGTCGGGTCGTGATCGAGCGACCGGCTCGTAACGCCCGGATCACGATTTATTCTGCGCGGCCCGGTGTTGTCATCGGCAAAAAGGGCGAAGATATCGAGCAACTCAAGTCAGACTTGCAAAAGTTGATGGGTGTGCCGGTGCATGTGAATATCGAAGAGATTCGTAAGCCCGAAATCGATGCCCAACTGATTGCCGACTCGATCACGCAGCAGCTTGAGCGGCGGATCATGTTTCGTCGTGCGATGAAGCGCGCCATGCAAAACGCGATGCGCCTTGGCGCTCAGGGCATCAAGATCATGAGCTCAGGTCGCCTGAACGGGATCGAGATTGCGCGTACCGAGTGGTACCGGGAGGGTCGCGTGCCCTTGCACACGCTGCGTGCAGATATCCAGTACGGCTTTTCAACCGCCACAACCACCTACGGGATTATCGGGGTGAAGGTCTGGGTGTACAAAGGCGACACCCTCGGCAGAAACGACCTTCAGGCAGGTGCGGAGAAAGAAGCCCCCATCGAACGCGAAGAGCGTAAGCCGCGCAAGCCGCCGGGCTCGCGTCCTGGGGCAGCCCCGGGTGCCCGCCCTGCGCGACGTAGGCCCGAAGGTGCTGAAGGCGCCCCGGTGGAGGCTAAGGCAGATGCGCCCAAGGCAATCGTCAAGCGGGTGCGTCGCGCGCCCGTTGCAGGCGACAAGCCCGCTGAATGATACGGCTGGAGATTTAAATCATGCTGCAACCATCACGCAGAAAATATCGTAAAGAGCAAAAGGGGCGCAACAAGGGTCTCGCGACCCGCGGTGCAAGTGTTTCTTTTGGTGAATTCGGGCTTAAGGCCACGGCACGCGGTCGACTTACAGCGCGCCAAATTGAAGCGGCGCGTCGCGCGATGACCCGTCATATCAAGCGTGGCGGACGGGTTTGGATCCGAATTTTCCCAGACAAGCCGATTTCCAGAAAGCCTGCCGAGGTCCGTATGGGCAACGGAAAGGGTAACCCGGAGTACTACGTTGCTGAGATCCAGCCTGGCAAAGTGCTCTACGAAATGGACGGTGTCAATGAGCAACTCGCTCGGGAAGCCTTCGCGCTCGCCGCGGCCAAGCTGCCCTTATCGACCGTTTTCGTGACCCGCATGGTTGGCGCGTAAGCGACACGTGACCGAGGAGAGACAGGATGAAAGCAAGCGAACTTCGATCAAAAGACCAGGCGGCCCTGCAGACTGAGCTCAAGGATTTACTAAAGGCTCACTTCTCGCTGCGCATGCAGCACGGGACGCAACAATTAAACAATACCAGTCAGCTCGGCAAGGTCAAACGCGATATTGCCCGGGTCAAGACCATCATGCGTGAAAAGGCAGCCCAATCATGAATCAAGCCAGTCAAACTGCTGCTGCAGGCGAAACTGCCGTGGCCAAGGCGGTCAAGCGCAGCCTTGTGGGCCGTGTGACCTCCAACAAAATGATGAAGACGGTTACTGTGCTGATTGAACGTCGGGAAAAACACCCGCTCTATGGCAAGTACTTGGTCCAGTCCAAGAAGGTGCATGCCCACACCGAGCAAGCTGTCGGCGAGGGGGACTTGGTGGAGGTCCAGGAGTGCAGGCCGATCTCCAAGACGAAGACATGGTCAGTCGTCCGCGTGATTGAGCGTGCAGCCTAGGCGCTTCTAGTTGACAAGCTTAAATTCTCCTGCCAAAATATAAGGCTGTTTAAGTTTTTCCCAAGCTAGCGTGTTTTATGTCAATAGCTTTGGTTTAAAAACAGGCTTCGGTTTAAAAACAGCGTCATAGCAATTGGCGTAGCAAGATGCGGGTCTGATGAAAACGGTGCTTTTTGTGTGGCGCGGTTTGCATCAAATCCTTGTTTAATCGGTTGTTCAACCCGTTCTAGGGGCCAAGACTGTCCGGTTTGATGCGTTGGCGAGCCGTGTGACGGCATCGCGCAATGCGCCTGGTGAAAGGTCGATGCTGTTTAAAGCAGTTTTCGACAATGAAACCGCCGGTTCAAGTTGGAGTGGAAATCATGATTCAGACAGAGTCCAGATTAGGTGTTGCCGACAACACGGGTGCGCGTTCAGTGATGTGCATCAAAGTGCTCGGCGGTTCAAAGCGACGCTACGCAAGTATCGGCGACATCATCAAAGTGTCGATCAAGGAAGCGCAACCCCGCGGCCGGGTCAAGAAAGGCGAAATCTATAACGCTGTTGTGGTGCGCACCGCGAAGGGTGTGCGGCGCGCTGATGGTTCGCTCGTGAAATTTGACGATAACGCGGCGGTCTTGCTCAACAACAAACTTGAACCGATTGGCACCCGCATTTTCGGGCCGGTCACGCGTGAACTGCGTACCGAGCGCTTCATGAAAATCGTATCGCTGGCACCTGAAGTGCTTTAAGCGACAACGAGGAGAAAGCCAAATGCAAAAGATCCGTAAAGGCGACGAGGTGGTGGTGATCACCGGTCGCGATAAAGGCAAGCGGGGCACGGTATTGCGTCGTATCGACGATGAACACGTCTTGGTTGAAGGTGTGCATGTGGTAAAAAAACATGTGCGACCCAACCCGATGAAGGGCGAAACTGGCGGGATTGTTGATAAAACCATGCCGATAAACCGCTCCAACGTGATGTTGTTTAACCCTGCGACAGGGAAGGGCGATCGCGTTGGCATTCGTGTGCTGGAAGACGGCAAGAAGGTGCGGTTTTTCAAGTCCAACGGCGAACAGGTCAAGGCCTGATTCAAGCGAGCCTGTCTGCATGCCCGGCAATTTGTGTTGCTAACTGACCTATTGCGATTTCAAGAGAACTGAACCATGTCGCGTTTTCAACAAATGTATCGAGAGCAGGTTGTACCGAATCTGATGAAGCAATTCAGCTACAACTCGGTCATGCAGGTTCCGCGGATCAGCAAGATCACGCTGAATATGGGTGTTTCCGAGGCTGTTGCCGACAAGAAGGTGCTTGATCATGCTGTGGGCGATCTGACCAAAATTGCCGGACAAAAGCCTGTGGTAACCAAAGCGAAGAAGGCAATTGCGGGATTCAAGATTCGCCAGGGTTATCCGATCGGCACGATGGTTACCCTGCGCGGTGAGCGGATGTTTGAGTTTTTAGATCGCCTCGTAACCGTTGCTCTGCCCCGTGTCCGTGACTTCCGCGGGGTGTCGGCCAAGGCTTTCGATGGTCGTGGAAACTACAACATTGGCGTCAAAGAGCAAATCATTTTTCCTGAGATTGAATACGACAAGATTGACGCGATCCGTGGCTTGAACATTTCAATTACCACGACCGCAAAGTCCGATGACGAGGCGAGGGCGCTCTTAGCGGCCTTCCGTTTTCCTTTCCGTAACTGAGGTAATGCCGTGGCAAAACTTTCTGTGATCAATCGAAATTTGAAGCGTGAAGCCCTGGTGAAGAAGTACGCGGCCAAGCGCGCGGCACTGAAGGCCATCATCGACGATACCAGTCGTTCGGATGAGGATCGCTATGAAGCAAGGCTCGCGCTTCAGCAATTGCCCCGTAATGCAAACCCGACGCGTTTGCGCAGCCGATGTGAAATCACGGGCCGCTCCCGCGGCGTGTTCAGCATGTTTGGCCTCGGCCGCAACAAGTTGCGAGAAGTCGTCATGCGCGGTGACGCGCCTGGCATGGTCAAGGCGAGCTGGTGAGGCGGCTTCGGCCCGTCGGTCAGCTTACCCCGTTATTGATACTCCCGGTGACCCATCGATACTCCCGATGACACATCGGATTTGTTAAGCGTATAGGAAAAGGAATATTCCATGAGCATGAGCGATCCTATCGCGGACATGTTCACACGTATCCGCAACGCCCAGCGCGTTGAAAAAGGTGCGGTGAGCATGCCCTCGTCCAAGCTCAAGGTGGC
>DENJ01000034.1 GCA_002359635.1 Burkholderiales bacterium UBA2647 | reverse complement strand
AACGGTTTGACCCGAGCAGGTCAGCTTGGGACCGTCCTTACAACAATTGGGCCCGCTTTTTCGATCGCAGCAATGTTTTCCAACCCGCACAAACCCATAGCGCGATCCAATTCATCTCGCAATAGTTCGAGCATGTCATAAACACCGTGCTCGCCATCACAAGAAAGTGCCCAAAGCTGCGGCCGCCCAACGAGCACTGCTCGAGCCCCGAGGGCGAGGGCTTTCAAGACATGCGAACCTCGACGAATGCCGCCATCCAAAAGCACAGGCATTGAGCCACCGACACGATCGACAATTGAAGGCAGTGCCTCGAGCGAGGCAATAGCGCCATCGAGCTGACGCCCCCCATGATTTGAGACGATCAAGCCATCGACGCCGAGCTTTTGCGCTTGCGCCGCTTCGTCTGGATGCAACACGCCCTTCAACAGCAGTGGACCTGGCCAGTGCGCGCGCAAGGCCTCAACATCGCGCCAGTTCATGCCGGGATCCAGCAGGCTACCCATGCGCCCTGCCAATCCTGTCACCGATTCAGGCTCACCAGGACGGACATAATTACCAAAGGTAATTCTGGGAAGTTCATGACGCATCGCCCACCACCAGGCAGGCTTGATCGCATATTGTGCGAGTTCACGAGGGCCAAATCGCGGCGGAATCGAAAAACCATTAACCCAGTCGCGCTCGCGTTTACCGAGTAACTGGTTATCAATCGTGAGGATTAAAGCCGAAAAACGCGCTGCCTTGGCGCGCTCGGTGAGTTCACGGGTGAAGCCACGATCTTTGTAGATAAAGACCTGCATCCAACGCTGACCCGCATGAACCTGTGCTAGCTGCTCCATCGAACACACCGAACCATGGCTCAAGCAATAAACCGTCGACGCCCGCTGAGCTGCTCGCGCACTGGCAAGCTCACCGTGGGGCCAAAAAAGACCGGCAAGCCCTGTGGGCCCGATCAAGACCGGCAGCTGTAAACGGTGGCCAAACAATTCGATCGATAAATCGCGCTGTGCGGCGCCTCGCAAACTCTGTGGCAGCAACGCCCAACGGGAAAATGCAAGTTCGTTATGGCGCAGCGTGTTTTCATCTTCTGCCCCACCGTCAGCAAAATCGAAAACCGGGCGGGGCAGGCGCACTTGCGCCAAGCGGCGAAACTCGGCGATGCTGCGGATATTCATCTTTTGTCCCCCTAGGATGCACCCTTTAAACGTCAGGATAGACAATGATCGACGAAGCACCAAGCGTTCGGCTTGAAGCGATCCAGCGACCTGCCGCCTGCGCTGGTGGCTGCTGTTAGCGGTATGCCAAATGGCTTCATCATGGATGCCTTATTGCCTTTACTGATCATGTATCGCCGCTACAGCCCATGGCTGTTTGGAACTGCACTTTGCTGGTGCGCAGCATCGACTTACGCCCACGACCTTGCATCCATCGTGGTCACCGGACATTACAGCAACGCGGTTAGCTCGAGTGATGCTGCAAGCCAAGGCGTCATTGGTGCTGAACTCTTGCGCAACCGGGCCTTGTTGCGACCAGCGGAGGTGTTGGAGTTCATCCCTGGGATGGTGGTAACACAGCACTCAGGGGACGGCAAGGCTAACCAGTACTTCCTGCGCGGCATGAACCTGGATCATGGGACGGACTTCGCCACAACCATCAATGGCGTACCCATTAATATGCCGAGTCATGGACACGGTCACGGTTACAGTGATCTGAACGTGCTTATCCCAGAACTGGTGAGCCACGTGGCCTACCGTAAAGGCCCCTATTTCGCCTCCGAGGGGGATTTTTCATCTGCGGGATCCGCAGACATCCTCTACCGTACGAAGCTCGACCTAGCTTTTGTGTCTGTGACCTTGGGACAGCGCGGCTACGTTCGAGGCGTGGCAGCCGGCTCTCGTGAGGTCTCTGAGGGCGTTACGCTGCTGACCGCTGTGGAGCGCTTGAACAACAATGGCCCTTGGACCACACCCGAAGGCCTGAGAAAAATCAACACGCTCTTTACGCTTAGCGGAGGGACTCCCAAAGAAAGCTGGTCCACCAGTTTTTCTGCCTATGCGGCACGATGGTATTCGACGGATCAAGTTCCCCAGCGGCTGATCGACGCCGGCACCTATCAGGGGCAGCCGTTTGGTCGATTCGATGCTCTAGACCCCAGTGATGGCGCAACAACCAGTCGTACAAGTCTTTCCGGGCGTTGGCAGCGTTCAGAAAACAATCTATCGAGCGCCTTGCAGTGGTATGCGATCAAGTATGACCTTGACCTGTACTCGAACTTCACTTACGCCCTCGAGAGGCCATCGGATCAATTTGCACAAAAGGACCATCGAACGGTTCTAGGCGCAAAAGCATTTCGCACTTGGCGATCTGATCTCGGATCGGATCGGTTGATGCTGAACACCCTAGGCGTTCAAGTCCGGCAGGATCAGATTCGGGTCGGCTTGTACGACACGGCGCAACGGCAGATCCAAGGGACGGTTCGAGATGACCAGGTGCGCCAGATGATGATGGGCGTCTATGGTCAGAACGAATTGAACTGGCATCGTTGGTTTCGAACCATCGCAGCGATCAGGGCGGATCAGTTAAGTGCCAAGGTCAACAGTCAGACGCTGGCTGAAAACTCCGGACAGGTCTCGGCATTCAAGCTGTCTCCGAAGTTTTCTGCCATCTTGGGCCCCTGGAATAAAACTGAGCTTTTTTTTAACGCTGGCAAGGGATTTCACAGCAACGATGCCCGTGGGATGACCGCTCGTGTTGATCCCAAGACGGGTTTGCCTATCGATCGGGTCCCAGGTCTGGTCAGTTCTAGCGGACAGGAAGTCGGTATCAAGACCGAGATTGTTCCTCAGTTGCAGAGTGCGCTGGCTTTCTGGAGGCTCGACTTCGACTCTGAGCTTGTTTATGTCGGCGATGCGGGAAACACCGAAGCCGGTCGCCCCAGCAAGCGAATAGGCATCGAGTGGAGCAACCATTGGGCGCCAGATGACCACTTCCTGATGGATGTGAATCTGGCCTGGACCAAACCCCGCTATGCAGACAACGATCCGGCTGGAAACTACATCGTCAACGCGACTCAGCGTGTTGCCAATCTCACTTTCGCACTCAGAAATACGGGGCTTTGGTCCGGATCGATTGGCATCCGATATATCGGCTCGGCTCCCCTGATTGAGGACAACAGCGTACGGTCGACCGTAAGCTTAACAAGCAACTTGCGAGTATCTCGGAGGGTTTCAAAAGACATCACTGTTGCGATGGATGTGCTGAATCTGACCGATCGCAAAAACAACGACATCAGCTACTACTACAGGTCGCGCCTTAGAGGTGAGCCCCTATCAGGATCAGAGGACGTCCATATTCATCCAGCGGCACCGCGCACGGTTAGAGTGAATGCTCGCGTTTTGTTCTAAGCTTCGCTACAGACCTTATCTTGTCGAGAGCGAAGATCAGTAAATGATCGGCTGGCAGGCACACCTCGCTATTGACTACACTCGCTCTGCGGAGCGCACGGTGGCGAAGTTTGTACACAAAGGTCCTTTGCGTTTGTTGCAAAGCCTATACCCGGAGGGGTATGACGTGTGCCACAACGTGTTGGTCCATCCCCCAAGCGGTTTGGTCGGGGGCGATAGTTTGGATATTCGTTTGCACTTGGGTGAAAACACGCACGCCTTGCTCACCGCGCCAGGTGCCACGCGGTTTTACCGCAGCGAACAAGGTTTGGCTATTCAGAAAGTCGCTGCTCATGTTGGTGATGGCGCGCGCCTGGAATGGTTGCCGCTGGAATCGATCGCTTATAACGGCTGCTATGGCGTGAACCACGCCGTCTTTGATTTGCTGCCAACGGCTGAGATGATGGCTTGGGACATCACTGCCCTAGGCTTGCCCAACGCCAATTTGCCCTTTGAGCTCGGCCAGTTACAGCTGCACATGGAAGT
>DENJ01000025.1 GCA_002359635.1 Burkholderiales bacterium UBA2647 | reverse complement strand
ACACTCAGGAATCTGGCTGCCGCGATGATGCGGGTTGAGCATGCTGCAAAGCTTGAGATGTTGCCGCAGGTGGTGGCACAGATCCAGGAGTTGGTGGCGGGGAATCCGGAGCTTGAGAGGGCTTTCACGATCTGGATACCCGATGTACTATCGAACCGAAGTGGTGGCGCGTTGGGGCTACCCGAAGTGAAGAGTTTGAAGGAGTTGACCATGACTATCGATCAACGCTTTGAAATCTGGGCCAAGGGGCATGAGCAGCGCGGCCTTGAGAGGGGACTGCTCGAAGGCGAGCAAAAGGGCCGCCAGGAAGGACGGCAAGAAGGACGTCAAGAAGGTCGCCAGGAAGGCCGCCAAGAAGGCGAGCAACTTGTTCTCCAGAGACTGCTGACCAAGCGCTTTGGCCCATTGCCAAACGACGTGCTCGGGCAGATCCGTTCGGCATCGAGCACACAAATCGACTCGTGGTTGGACCGGGTGCTCGATGCTGCAAGCCTTGACGAGGTGTTTCGGGTTCATTAAGTGTCTCGACGGAGCTGATCGACCTCACGCGATCGACCCTTTGCGAAGTGAGCCCAACGCCTGGTAGACGATAGCAGCGCGAACCAAAAGCGGGTTTCGGCAAGGGATTGACGCGGTTTCGCAGCGCGGCCTCACGTAGGCCGCTTGCTGGCTGGGTAACCCAACGCCCGAACCCGCAACCCGACACTCCGACCCGGCACCCTTGGCCCGAGAGTGAGCTCGAACGCGCGTGTTATGGGCTCATCAATGATTCTCTTGACAGAATATTCCTTTGAGGTTGTACCTCGCAAATGAACTGGGAAGTCGAGTACACAGACGAGTTTGGCTGTTGGTCGGAGGATTTGAGCGAGGCCGAGCAGATTTCAATTGCTCCGAGCGTGACCTTGCTCGAGGTGCGTGGCCCCAACCTTGGGTTTCCCCACAGCAGCTCTGTCAATGGTTATCGGCACGCGCATATGCGTGAGCTTCGCACCCAGCACCAGGGCCGTCCGTTTCGAACCCTCTAAGCCTTCGATCCGCCGCCGTAATGTGATCTTGCTGATTGGAGGAGACAAGACGGGTAACGAGCGTTGGTACGAGGTGCACGTCCCACTGGCCGATCGTCTCTATGACGATCACTTGAAGCAAATCGAGTGGAGGGTTTGAGCGATGGCTAAGAAATTCTCAGAACTACGCGCCAAGATGTCGCCGGGCGCTGCCCGGCAAGCCGATGCCCAGGCGGCAGAGATGCTGGCAGAAATGCCGCTGCGTGAGCTCAGACAGGGGCGCGGCTTGTCTCAAAAGATGCTTGCCGAAGTGTTGCATGTTCAGCAACCGTCCATTGCCAAGATCGAAAAACGCACAGACATGTACATCTCTACGCTTCGCAGCCACATTGAGGCCATGGGTGGAGAGCTGGAGGTGGTCGCTCGCTTTCCTGATGGCAACATCAGAATCAGCAACTTCTCCGACATCGCAAGAGCGGCTCCTAAATGGTCCTCGGGCATCGAGCCGATTGCACAGGACACCGTCAGCCACCCACTGATGCGTTTGGAAAGTGAGTTGAGGCGTTCCTGCATGAGTCAATCTTGCTTGTTTCCGCCCCTTGAAAAACAAAACGATCCCCGCTATACTTGTACAGTAAACAGCACAATATAGGCGGAGAATTTCATGAGAGTCGTTAATTTTTCTGAAGCCAGAAGCGGCTTGAAGGCTGTGATCGATCAGGTCATTGCGGACGCTGACTACACGGTGATCACCCGACGGGATGCGCCCGATGCGGTGCTGATGTCGCTAGACACCTTCAACTCGTTGCTTGAGACTGTGCATCTGCTCAAGTCTCCAGCCAACGCTGCCCACCTGGCTCGCTCCATCGAGCAGTTCCGCCAGGGCCAGGTTCTGCAGCGAGACCTTGTTGATGTCGGTTGAAAAAAAGCCGACCCAGATCACTTGGACCCTGGCAGCATGGGAGGACTACACCTACTGGCAGGGCCAAGACAAGAAAACCCTCAGACGAATCAACGCGCTGATTAGAGATACTTTGCGAGAACCGTTTGATGGCATCGGAAAGCCCGAGCCCTTAAAAGAAAACCTATCTGGTTTTTGGTCACGCAGAATTGATGACACCCACCGGCTTGTTTATTGCGTTGATGGGAATAATCTGGTCGTCATAGCCTGCAGGTATCACTACCAGTAAGGTTAAGTAAGTCGAAATACAAGTTAATTGATTCTGAGCCTGACCTGATGTTGGGGTTTAGCGGGCTCAAACAGGGGATAAGCTGTTTGCCCTTGCCCAGGAGGTGTTCAAAATCGTCGTCGGCCTGCGAGCCCGACATCCTGACCCACCTGGGGCTGGTGGTAAACACCGTTAGCATGGAAGAGGCGGAGCAACAGCAACAGTAGGCCGAGCCCTGAACCCTTCTACTCGTTAGAAACATTTTTTGTCTCGGTGTGGACCATACGGCTGAGCAACGGCTACGATGTTCAAGTTTTTACAGACCCCGCGGCCGCCACTCTCGCAACTCCTAGCGGTCGTCCGCTGACCCACCGACCAGCCACCCCTGCGGCCGAGCTTGCCTGCCGAACCGACTGAAGTGAAACAACGACCTCTGCCCGGACCGGAGCGAACAGTGCTAGCATAAATTCCATGACGATGTCCCACGACAGCCTGAACAAGTTGCTGTATTCCTTCTCGCCGGTGGTGCGCGATCTGGTGCTTGGCTTTACCAAGGACAAATGGCTGCATGGCTTGGACTTCACCACGCTGGAAAAAGTTCCAAGCGATTTTGTCACCGATGACCTCAAGCAGCGCGCCAGCGATGTGATCTGGCGGGTGAAGGCCGATGATGGGGAGTGGATGTATGTTTTTCTGCTGATCGAGTTTCAGCGCACGGTGGATCCGTGGATGGCAGTGCGCGTGATGACCTATGTGGGCTTGCTCTATCAGGATCTGATCCGCAGAGAGCAGGTGCTAGAGGGACAGCGCTTGCCGCCGGTGCTGCCGATTGTGCTTTATAAGGCGATGCACGCTGGCGTGCAGCCAAGGATGTGGCCGATCTGATTCCAACGCCGCCGGGACTGGTGGCGCAGTACGTTCCGCGGCTGTCCTATCTGCTGATCGAACAGCACCAGTATGCCGATGAGGATCTGGCCACACTCAGGAATCTGGCTGCCGC
>DENJ01000078.1 GCA_002359635.1 Burkholderiales bacterium UBA2647 | reverse complement strand
ATTCCATGAGCATGAGCGATCCTATCGCGGACATGTTCACACGTATCCGCAACGCCCAGCGCGTTGAAAAAGGTGCGGTGAGCATGCCCTCGTCCAAGCTCAAGGTGGCAATTGCCCAGGTGTTGAAGGAAGAAGGTTATATCGAAGGCTTTCAGGTTGCCCACGATGGCCCGAAGTCACAGCTTCATGTGAGCCTGAAGTACTACGCAGGCCGGCCGGTGATTGAGCGACTCGAGCGCGTATCAAAACCTGGCTTGCGGGTTTATCGCGGCAAGGAAGCCTTGCCGAAGGTGATGGATGGTCTTGGTGTTGCGATTGTTTCAACGCCCCGCGGCGTGATGACGGACCGCAGGGCCCGTGCCACAGGTGTCGGCGGCGAAGTGCTCGCCTTCGTGGCCTAAGGAGAAGTTCATGTCACGCGTTGCACGTATGCCCATTGCGATTCCCTCCGGCGTTGAGGTGCAGCTTGATGCTGCCTCGATTTCGGTAAAGGGGAGCTTGGGAACACTCAGCCTGCGGATCAACCCGCTTGTGCAAATCGTCCGGGAAGGCGATCAACTCCTGTCGAAGGCTGTCAATGAATCACGGGAGTCTGGGGCGATGTCCGGCACCTTCAGGATGTTGGTTGCCAACATGATTCACGGTGTCAGCAAGGGCTGGGAGAAAAAGCTCAACCTCGTCGGCGTGGGCTACAGAGCACAGGCTCAGGGTACCAATTTGAATCTCTCACTTGGCTTTTCTCACCCGGTTGTTTACCAGTTGCCGGCAGGCGTCAAAGCCGAGACACCAACCCAGACTGAGATTCTGATTAAGGGTGCCGACCGCCAGCGTGTCGGTCAGGTTGCAGCCGAAGTCAGAGCCTACCGTCCGCCTGAGCCCTACAAGGGTAAAGGTGTTCGCTACGCCAATGAGGTCGTAGTGATCAAGGAAACCAAGAAGAAGTAATCGGAGCGGATCATGAATATGACCAAGAAAGCATCGAGGTTGCGTCGTTCGCGTCAGACGCGTTTGAAGATTCGACAGCTGCTTGCGAATCGCCTCACGGTGTTTCGTTCCAACATGCATATTTACGCCAGCATCACCGATGCACATGGCGCAAAGGTGATCGCATCGGCATCCACGGTTGAGCCTGCGATTCGCGCCCAGCTCGCCGGGGTGAGTGGCAAGGGCGGCAATGTCTCTGCGGCAAGCCTGGTGGGCAGGTCGATTGCTGAAAAGGCCTTGGCGGCAGGCATCGCATCGGTTGCGTTTGATCGCAGCGGTTTTCAATACCACGGTCGGGTTAAGGCCCTGGCAGACGCTGCGCGTGAAGCGGGTCTCCAGTTCTAGGCGCCAAGCACCTCTGACTTTACTTTATTTTTAGAACATACGGATTGTAAGCAATGGCCAAGATTGTTCCTAAAGTTGGTGGCGGTGAGGATCGTGAAGACGGTCTTCGAGAGAAGATGATCGGGGTAAACCGTGTGACCAAAGTGGTCAAGGGCGGTCGAATCTTGGGCTTTGCCGCGCTCACCGTTGTGGGTGATGGCGATGGTCGGATCGGCATGGGCAAGGGTAAGGCCCGCGAAGTGCCGGTGGCTGTTCAAAAGGCGATGGATGAGGCGCGCCGCAGAATGGTCCGTGTGTCACTGCGCAACGGCACGCTTCATCATGTGGTCAAAGGCAAGCACGGCGCCTCGACGGTCTATCTGTCACCCGCAGCGGAAGGTACCGGCATTATTGCGGGCGGTCCGATGCGTGCGGTTTTTGAAGTGGTGGGGGTTACCAACGTGGTTGCCAAAGCGCTCGGCTCGACTAACCCCTATAACCTTGTTCGTGCCACCTTGAACGCCTTACAAAACGTCAACACCCCTGCGGAAATTGCTGCAAAGCGCGGTAAAACGGTGGAAGAAATCCTGGGCTGAGTCCGCTTGCGGCGACGTCCTGGAATCGGAGTGAGAGATGAGCAAAAAGACACTGAAAGTCATGTTGGTGCGGTCGCCGAATGGCACCCGTGATTCACATCGAGCCACGGTTTTGGGGCTCGGATTGAAGCGGATTAACCAAACCCGTGAGCTTGAGGATACGCCTGCTGTGCGCGGCATGATCAACAAGGTGGCCTACTTGGTGAAGGTGGTGTGATATGCAACTGAATTCGATCAAACCGGCTGAGGGTTCCAAACGGGCACGCAAAAGGGTCGGGCGCGGTATTGGCTCGGGCTTGGGCAAGACGGCCGGTCGTGGCCACAAGGGTCAAAAGTCGCGCTCGGGCGGTTTTCATAAAGTCGGCTTTGAGGGTGGCCAGATGCCCATGCATCGCCGCCTGCCCAAGCGTGGTTTTGTGTCCCATATTTCGCCCGACGTGGTGGAAATCCGCCTTTCAGACTTGCAAGCGCTTCCGGTCGATGAGATCGATTTACTTGCGCTCAAGCAGGTCGGTCTGGCGCATCAGCTTGCAAAGCGTGCCAAGGTCATCGCAACCGGTTCACTCAACCGCAAGCTGCTGCTTAAGGGCATCAAGGCTTCGGCCGCGGCGCGCCAGGCAATCGAAGCTGCCGGCGGCTCGCTTGTTGACTGAGCTGGCCGCTTGAGATTTTAAGTTAGCAGGCGTGAGCACACTCGCTGGTATTGCTGCTTCGGGAAAATTTGGCGATCTCCGCGGTCGTCTCTTGTTCCTGCTCCTGGCGATCGTGGTGTATCGCCTTGGGGCGCATATTCCGGTGCCCGGGATCGATCCCGATCAGCTTGCCGCGCTTTTCAAGAGCCAAAGCGGCGGTATTTTGAACATGTTCAACATGTTCTCGGGCGGCGCTTTGTCGCGCTTTACGGTTTTTGCCTTGGGCATCATGCCCTACATCTCCGCCTCGATCATCATGCAATTGCTGACCGCGGTGTTGCCCCAACTCGAAGCCCTTCGCAAAGAAGGCGAAGCGGGCAGGCGAACCATTACCAAGTACACCCGGTGGTTCACGCTCGCTTTGGCGACATTTCAAGGCTTCGGTATTGCTGTTGCGCTGGAAGCGCAGCCGGGCCTTGTGATCAATCCCGGGCTCATGTTTAAGTTCACCGCTGTTGTGACGCTTGTCACCGGCACGATGTTTCTCATGTGGCTTGGCGAGCAGATCACCGAGCGTGGCTTGGGTAATGGTATTTCGATGATTATTTTTGCAGGCATTGTTGCCGGGCTTCCCAGTGCCATCGGTGGCCTTGCCGAGTTGGTCCGAACAGGCTCGATCGGGGCCTTTGCTTCGCTGGTGATCGTGGTGCTTGTCGCGGCGGTTACAGCATTCGTTGTTTTTGTTGAACGCGGCCAACGGCGGATCACCGTGAACTATGCCAAGCGTCAGGTTGGTAATAAGATTTATGGCGGTCAGACTTCGTTTTTGCCCTTGAAGCTCAATATGTCTGGGGTGATTCCACCGATTTTCGCATCGTCGATTATTCTGTTTCCGGCAACCATCGGTCAGTGGTTTGCCTCGGGCGCATCGGAAAACCCGGTGGTCCTCTTCATCAAAGATGCTGCATCGACCCTTGCCCCTGGGCAACCGGTTTACATCACCGTTTACGCGCTGGCCATTATCTTTTTCTGTTTTTTCTACACCGCATTGGTCTTTAACAGCCGCGAAACAGCCGATAACTTAAAACGAAGCGGTGCTTTTGTGCCCGGCATCAGACCTGGCGATCAGACTGCGCGTTATATCGATAAGGTCTTGATGCGCCTCACCTTGGTCGGTGCTTTTTATATCACTGTAGTTTGTCTTGTGCCTGAGTTTCTGGTCTTGCAGTGGAATGTTCCTTTTTACTTTGGCGGCACCTCGCTTTTGATCATTGTGGTTGTCACCATGGATTTCATGACCCAGGTGCAGTCCTACATGATGTCGCATCAGTATGAAAGTTTGTTGCGTAAGGCAAATGCGGGGAAGCCCAAGAAAGCATGAGTAAGGAAGATGTGATTCAGATGCAGGGCGAGATTTTGGAGAACCTGCCTAACGCAACCTTCAGGGTTAAGTTGGAAAACGGGCATATGGTGCTTGGGCATATCTCCGGGAAGATGCGGATGAATTACATCAAGATTTTGCCGGGCGACAAGGTGACGGTTGAACTGACACCCTACGACCTGTCAAAGGCAAGGATTGTTTTTAGAGCGAAGTGACACGCAGATCGTCGTCACAAGTTGAGCAGTCAGATCAGGCTTTTTGTTTGTTGAAATGAATGTGTGAACAAGGAATTTGAATCATGAAAGTTTTGGCGTCGGTGAGAAAGATTTGTCGCAATTGCAAGATCATCAAGCGCAATGGCGTTGTTCGGGTAATTTGCACCGATCCCCGCCATAAGCAGCGCCAAGGCTAAGCGAGGTAACCAACCATGGCACGTATCGCAGGTATCAATATTCCCGATCGGCAGCATGCTGAGATCGGTCTGACCGCTATTTACGGTATCGGTCGCCCGCGCGCCCGAAAAATCCTTGAAGCTGCCGGTGTTGCTTACACCAAAAGAGTCAAGGATTTGAATGATGCCGAACTCGAGCGCATTCGCGATCAGATCGGTCAGTACATCGTCGAGGGGGATCTTCGCCGCGAAGTGTCGATGTCGATTAAACGCCTGATGGACTTGGGCTGCTACCGCGGTGTGCGCCACCGTCGCGGCTTGCCGGTCCGTGGTCAGCGCACGCGCACCAATGCCCGTACCCGCAAGGGACCGCGTAAAGCCGGCGTGGCCTTGAAGAAGTAGTGCGGCGNNAGAATGATTCAATTAAGAGAACACTTGGAGAACCTTGATGGCAACTAAGGGTCAGTCCGCTGCTCAGCAGGCGGCAGCATCGCGGGCACGCAAGAAGGCACGCAAGAACGTGACCGATGCGATCGCGCATGTGCACGCGTCCTTCAACAACACGATTATTACGATCACCGATCGTCAGGGTAATGCGCTTGCCTGGGCTACCTCGGGCGGGGCTGGCTTTAAAGGTTCGCGCAAGTCGACGCCTTTTGCTGCGCAGGTGGCTGCCGAGTCTGCGGGTCGCGCGGCGATGGAGTGTGGTGTGAAGAATATCGATGTTCAGATCAAGGGCCCCGGCCCGGGTCGCGAGTCATCGGTCAGAGCATTGAACGCCTTGGGCATAAAGGTCCTGTCGATCCAGGACGTGACCCCGATGCCGCACAACGGTTGCCGTCCGCCGAAAAAGCGCCGTATTTAAAGACGGTGTTTGGTTTTCCCATGTATGGCTTTATTTGTAACATTTTACTTGCGATAACATTGTAAAGACCACTGTTCGCCGCCTCGCTGAGTTTTAACGAGGCCCTTAAGTGCGAACTCACACAAGTGCCCTCATACCGCACTTGTGCCAGACGCTCGATGAAAGGATGATTCGCGTGGCACGTTATACCGGACCTAAAGCAAAGCTCTCCAGACGCGAGGGCACCGATCTCTACTTGAAAAGCACCCGCCGCACGCTCGACGGCAAGTGCAAGCTCGACTCCAAGCCAGGCCAGCATGGCCGCACCTCAGGTGCTCGCACCTCGGATTTCGGCTTGCAACTGCGCGAAAAGCAAAAGGTCAAGCGGATGTATGGTGTTTTAGAGCGGCAGTTTCGACGTTACTTTGCCGCGGCTGAAAGCCGTCGCGGCAACACCGGCGAGAACCTGCTCCAATTACTCGAGTCCCGACTCGACAATGTCGTCTACCGCATGGGTTTTGGCTCCACCCGGGCTGAAGCGCGGCAATTGGTGTCGCACCGAGCCGTGACCGTGAATGGCGAAGTTTTGAATATCCCCTCAGCGATGGTTCATCCTAACGATGTTATTTCACTTCGTGAGAAGGCAAAGAAGCAGGCCCGCATTCAGGACGCTTTGAACCTCGCCGAGCAACACGGTTTTCCACAATGGGTATCGGTGGACAAGACCAAGATGGAGGGTGTTTTTAAAGGTATGCCTGAGCGCAGCGATTTGCCCTCGGATATCAATGAAAACCTAATCGTCGAATTGTATTCGCGTTAATTCTCAATGCTTTGTTGTGGCCCACGCTTAGAAGTGGCTGCAGCTTGCCTTCTCTATTTGAACGAAAGGAACGACTATGCAGACAGCCATGCTTAAGCCGCGCATTGTCGAGGTTGAACAGCTCGGTGCCAACCATGCCCGCGTCGTGATGGAACCCTTTGAGCGGGGCTACGGCCATACCCTCGGCAACTCTTTGCGCCGGGTACTGCTCTCATCGATGGTTGGCTATGCGCCCACCGAGGTGCAGATCGCCGGGGTTGTGCACGAGTACTCCACCCTCGACGGGGTGCGCGAAGATGTGGTTGATTTATTGTTGAACCTTAAAGGGGTCGTCTTTAAATTGCATAACCGTGATGAAGTTTTTGTCACGCTTCGTAAAGAGCAGCCTGGGCCTGTAACGGCTGCAGAAATCGATCTGCCCCATGATGTAGAAGTGGTAAACCCCGAGCATGTGATCGCCTATCTCACGCAGGGTGGCAAGATCGATATGCAAATTAAAATTGAGCGCGGCCGTGGCTATGTGCCTGGCAGTTTGGGCCGTAGCGAATCGCATGGTATCGGCCGTGTGGTGCTTGACGCCTCATTCTCACCGGTTCGTCGCGTGAGCTATTCGGTGGAGAGCGCCCGTGTGGAGCAACGCACCGATTTGGATCGTTTGCTGATCGATATCGAAACCAACGGTGTTATTCAGCCAGAGGAGGCGGTTCGTCAGTCGGCTCGTATTCTTGTGGAGCAGCTCTCGGTTTTTGCAGCGCTTGAAGGCGGTCACGATGCGCTTGATGCCTTCTCGGGACGTACCCCCCAGCTTGATCCGATTTTGTTGCGCCCGGTCGACGACCTCGAACTGACGGTGCGATCGGCCAATTGCCTGAAAGCGGAGAATATTTACTACATCGGCGATTTGATCCAGCGCAGCGAAAATGAATTGCTCAAGACGCCGAACCTTGGTCGTAAATCACTCAATGAGATCAAGGAAGTGCTCGCCTCGCGTGGTCTTACCTTGGGTATGAAGCTTGAAAACTGGCCGCCGGCCACACTTGAGCGTCTTTGAGCTGGGCTTCATCCAGTGCTCAATCGATAAGCTTGAAGTTCAGAGAAGAAGGAATTCAGCATGCGTCACCGTAGCGGACTTCGTAAATTAAACCGCACCAGTAGCCACCGTACGGCGCTGTTTCGTAATTTGTGCAATGCCTTGCTCAAGCATGAGGCGATCAAGACCACGCTGCCCAAGGCGAAAGAATTGCGTCGGGTGGTTGAGCCTCTGATCAATTTGGGAAAGACGCCCAATTTGTCAAATCGCCGTCTTGCCTTCGATCGCCTCCGTGACCGCGACATGGTTGTGAAAATCTTCGATGAGCTTGGCCCGCGTTATGCAAAGCGTAACGGTGGCTATGTCAGGATTTTAAAGTTTGGTTTTCGTCAGGGCGATAATGCGCCGATGGCCTTCGTTGAGCTGATGGACCGGCCCGAAGCGGATCAAGGAAGCGCGCTCTAAGCAGTGCAAGTCGCCAGTGAAAGGGTGCTGCAGTGGCGTGGCACCCTCGTGTTGTTGCGAAAGGAAGTGATCCGATTTCGCAAAGTCAGCGTGCAAACCGTGCTGGCCCCGGTGGTTTCGGCCGTGCTTTTTCTTATTGTGTTTCAGCACGTGCTTGCCGGTCGAATTGAATTGCCCGGAGGCATCACTTACGCGGCCTTCCTCGCGCCTGGTCTTGCCATGATGGCGCTTCAGCAAAATGCCTTTGCCAACAGCTCCTCGTCGCTAACTCAAAGTAAAGTCACCGGCAATCTCGTCTTTCTGCTGCTCACGCCGTTGCCGGCTTGGTCTTGGTTTGTCGGCTACGTCGGCGGCGGCGTTATCAGAGGTCTGGTCGTCGGCATCGCGGTTTGGCTCTCAACACTGCCCTTTGTCTGGACCTGGCCGCTTTATCCGGGCTATGCGCTTGCCATGCTTTTGATTGCTGCCGTCTTGATGTCGGCCTTGGGGCTTTTGGCGGGTTTGTGGGCCGACAAGTGGGATCAGCTCTCACTTTTTCAATCGTTTCTGATCAATCCGCTGAGTTTTCTGGCCGGTGTTTTTTATTCGGTCCAATCGCTTGAGGAGCCATGGAAGAGTCTGGCGCATGGCAATCCCTTTTTCTTCATGATCGACGGTCTGCGTTGGGCATTTTTTGGCGTCTCTGATGCTGCGGCTGCGCTCGATTTCGCAGTATCGCTCGGATTTTGCGTCACGATCAGTTTGCTTTGCTGGTTGTTGCTGGCACGTGGTTGGCGCATCAGGCATTGATCTGGACGGCCTCGCAGGCGCTCGGTGCGAGGCTGGATTGGCTGTCAGATGAATCCGATGTGAATTCGGAATGCCATGCTGATGATTCCGGGCGGAATTCGGAATGCCTCACTTGGCGTAAAGACCCTTTGCCCGAGCGGCTACCCGCCTGAGTCGCTTGCCTGCGTTAGGCTTGGTGTATGAATGAATTTCAATTCCCCCCTGTCGAAATGCCCGAAAACGCCTCAGCGCTGCGAGCTTCGGTCCGACGACTGGTTGAGCAGGAGGTCGAGGCCGGGCGGATTGTGCCGCAGAGCAATTGCTGGTCAATCCACGACGCAGCCTTCAGTCAAAAGCTCGGGCAGGCCGGTTTTCTTGGAATGACCTGGCCGCGTCGCTACGGCGGGCATGAAAAAAGTACCTTAGAACGCTACGTGGTGGTTGAAGAACTCCTCGCCGCTGGCGCTCCCGTCGGGGCGCACTGGGTTGCTGACCGCCAAAGCGGCTACCAGATTCTCCGGCATGGTTCCGAGCGCGCCCGGTCGTCGATACTCCCGCGGATTGCTGCGGGCGAATGTTTTTTTGGTATCGGGATGAGCGAGCCTGACTCGGGGTCTGATTTGGCGGCGGTACGAAGCCGTGCCCGAAAAACCGAAGATGGCTGGCGTATTTCCGGCAGCAAAATCTGGACGAGCGGTGCTCACCAGGCGCATTATTTGATCGCGTTGGTGCGCACCGGTGGCGCTGAGCATCAAAGGCATGGTGGCCTCACCCAGTTCATCATCGATACCAGGCAGCCTGGCATCGATATTCGGCCGATTTACAACCTGTATGGCGGCCATGATTTCAATCAAATCACCTTTGACAATTGCTGGGTTCCGTTCGACATGATGATCGGCGAAGAAGGCAGCGGCTGGGATATGGTGACCGGTGAGCTTGCCTTTGAGCGTTCAGGCCCTGATCGATTCCTTACGAGTTTTCCATTGTTGCGCCAAGCGATGGCGGCACTCGTTCACGATGCCCCGGACAGGGTGCTTCATGATCAAGAAGCTGCGGTACTTGGACGCCTGATAAGCCATGTGATGGCCCTCAGAACCATGTCCGTTTCGATTGCCGGCATGCTTGAACAAGGTGCACAGCCGGTGGTTGAGGCCGCATTAGTTAAAGACTTGGGAACGGCTTTTGAGCGGGAAGTGCCGGAACGATTGCGCAGCCTGCTGCCCATAGAGGCGATGCTTGGTGATGAACATGGACTCGATCATCACTGGGGAATGACCATGCTCCAGTCACCCTCTTTCACCCTGCGCGGCGGGACCCGCGAGATTTTGCGCGGGATGATCGCCCGAGGCCTTGGGCTGCGATAGGTCGGTATGGGGCAACATATGTCAGAGGCCTTGCTTGATGCCATCGATCGGATCGCCTTGACACATGGCGATCGCGCAGCCCGCGAGCTCGCTGAAGCGGGTCAATGGCCTGCCGAGCTTTGGAAGGATTTGCAAGGCCTTGGCCTTGCCCAAGCCTGCCTTCAGGAGAAAGACGGCGGGGTCGAGCTCCCGCTTGCCGACCTGCTGCCTCTGCTTGGTCGGATTGCCTATCACGCACTTCCCGTACCCATCGCTGAGACGGCTCTTGCACTCGCGCTCGCAAGACAGGCCGATTGCCTGCCATCTGCACCCTTGCGCAATCAGCCTTTAAGCCTTGGCCTAGTCGATGTCAACGATCGCTTACAAGGCCTCGCTTTCGGACCAATCTGCCAGGCGGCTCTGGTATCGATCGGTCAGGGAGAATCGGCTTCGCTGGCCTGGCTGCCGCAACCTTGTGTGCAGGCAGGCTTTATCCCTCGACGCAATCTCGCTGGCGAGCCTTGTTGCGACCTGCAACTCAGTGCCACGCTATTGGACAGCTTGGACCAGCTTAAGCTGCCCCACGCTGATCGATGGCTGATGCAGGCTGCTGCCTTGATGCGCAGTGTTCAAATGAGCCATGCCATGAGCAAGGCCTTGCAGCTTTCGCTGCAGTTTGCCAACGAACGTGTTCAGTTCGGCAAGCCGATCGGCAAGTTTCAGGCGGTTCAGCATATGCTGGCAGTGATGGCAAGTGAGGTTGCGGCGGCGTCGGCCATCGTCGGGTCGGCGGTGGATGCTTTTGCGGCAGCACGATGGCCTGATCCTGTTGATGCAGACCATGGCGATTGGTGGGTCGGCGCAGCGAAAGCACGCTGTGGTGAGGCTGCAGCCAAGGTTTTTGAAATTGCCCATCAGGTCCATGCGGCCATGGGTTATACCCGTGAACATCGGCTGCACTTCACCACGCGACGGCTACTTGTCTGGCGCGACGGTTTTGGTGCGGAACATTACTGGCAGGCACGCCTGGGGCACCAGGCAATCAAATTTGGTGCGGACAGGCTCTGGCCTAAGCTCGCCGAGGCTTAGGCCTCCTCGCGCAGCCAGCGGGCAACATCGCGTGCGAAATAGCTGAGGATGCCGTCAGCGCCCGCGCGCCGAAAAGCCAGCATCGACTCTAAGGCCACGCTGCGTTCATCGAGCCATCCCTGCTGCGCGGCGGCCTTGAGCATGGCGTACTCGCCGCTGACCTGATACACAAAGGTTGGTACGCAAAAGGTCTGCTTGACCCTTTGCACAATATCCAGGTAGGGCATGCCTGGTTTAACCATCACCATGTCGGCACCTTCTGCCAAATCTAGGGCTACTTCGCGAAGCGCCTCATCAGCGTTGCCGGGGTCCATCTGGTAGGTCTTTTTATTGCTCTTGCCCAGATTTTTCGCCGAACCGACGGCATCGCGGAAGGGGCCATAAAACCCCGAAGCGTATTTCGCTGAATACGCCATGATTTGGGTGTGAATCAATCGCTCTGCTTCGAGCATGCCTCGGATCGCCCCCACACGCCCATCCATCATGTCTGAAGGGGCCACGATATCGACCCCTGCCTGCGCCTGCACCCGGGCCTGAGCGACCAGAAGGGCTGTTGTTTCGTCGTTGAGCACATAACCATCGTCATCCATGACGCCGTCTTGACCGTGGCTGGTGAAAGGGTCGAGCGCGACATCCGTGAGCAGGCCGAGTTCGGGGAATCTCGATTTGATCATCCGAACCGTTCTCGGGATGAGTCCTTCCGGATCGGTGGCGATCACGCCATCGGGCGTTTTGACCGCAGGATCGATGACCGGGAAGATCGCCAGCACAGGAATGCCTAAGCGCACACAGTCTTCGGCCACGGCAAGCAGTCGATCAGGACTAAATCGACTGACACCGGGCATAGACGCCACCGGCTCCTCGTAATCATGTTTGTCGATGACAAAGGTGGGATAAATCAAATTGTCGATGCGAAGATGATGCTCTCGGACGAGGCGGCGTGACCAGTCCTCTTTTCTCGTGCGGCGGGCGCGAAACGCGGGAAATGATGCGGTATGTAGGCCAGGGTGGGGGTGATTGCTGCTCATGTCGGTTGAATCCTTGCGTCTTTTGTTGGCATTCAGGCCTTATTTCGCAGGCCGCTTGATCTTGAGGGCACGCATCTATCGGCTGAATTTCGCCGCACATCAGCCTGGACAAAGCTTGGGCTTGCCAAATTTTGTCCAGGCTTTATCATGGACAACTAATGCAACTGACGTCGCGACTGGCGTTGCCATCATGGCTTCCGATCGCTCCGATGCCGGCTTGCATTACCCGCTTCTCCTCCCTGAGCGGGAGCCTTCAACTGAAAGGCATTTGCCCCGGCTTGATGCCGGGGCCTCTTTTTCCCGCCTTGGTCGGTCATGTTTAGATCATGCATCGGGAAATAGGTGATCAGACATGTATCAAGATGCAAAAAGGGGCTTGGAACGGGGCTCTAGCGTCACATCTTTCGGACGTCCGAGACGTTTTACAGATTTTGGGCGTCAAGAACAAGCGCTTTCTATGCAAGGCGTGCCGTCTTTAGACGGCTTGAGGTGGGTGGCGGGCTTGATCGGATTCGAGCAGCCAAGCCTTGATGACCTGACGGGTTTCCTCAAGCCCCGTGCGATGTGTTGCTGAAAACAACTGGCACGTCAGTAAAGCTTGCGGCCGATGATGTTCAGGGGCTTTTAGGGTTTGCTGCATCGCTTTGAGGGCAAGCAAGCGCTCCTGATGGCTGAGTTTGTCGGCCTTGGTAAGCAACATGAGCACCGGAATGCCCGGGGCAATCCACTGCAATAGGTCTTCATCAAGCGTGGTGAGGCCGCGCCGCACATCAGTGATCAAGACCACCGCGCGAAGGTTTTTTCGCGCTTGAAGGTAGCGGCCGGCAAGTCGATCCCACTGCGACTTGGTGTGTATCGGCGCCGCTGCGTAGCCGTAGCCTGGCGTATCAACCAATCGCCCGATCCAGACAGGCTCAAGTTTGGCGGCTTCACCACTGGCGAACTCCCCCGCTTTTTTGCCATCGCTGTTGTCCCGTTCGATGGCGCTTGCAGGCAGTCGCAGACTGAATAAATTCAATGCCTGGGTGCGTCCTGGTGTCTTGGATGCATAGGCAAGTCGCTTGCGATCGCATAGCGTGTTGATAGCAGATGACTTGCCTGCGTTGGAACGCCCAACGAATGCAATTTCGGGTAAGTCGTCCTTGGGTAAGTGTTCCAGCCGAACAACGGTATCAAGGAACTGCGCGGTTTGTAGCAGACTCATGAGGTGCCTAACATCAGCTATTGTAGAATCAACCGGTTGCGGTCAACCAAGGCCGCGTTGCTTTGGCCTTTATTCGAGATCGAGTGATGAATTCAGTCATGAAAATGCCAGCCTTTATCAAAGGCAATTTGAAGGGCAAGGCTGTCCTGCACCGCGAGGCAAATTGCCGTTCACAGCCTGGTGCGCTTGCGTCAGGCCTCCGGGCTGCGGCGAATGCGCTTCGAAACGCCCCCCGTATTTTGCGAAACGCCATCATCGTAACGGGTACAGGCTTGGCCCTTGTCTTCGGTTCGAGTGCCGCATGGGCCCAGGACAAGGCGGCTGCCAAAGTCGCCAAACCGGATATCGCTGCCGGACAACAAATCGCGGGTGGGGTTTGCGCGGGTTGCCATGCAGCAGACGGCAATAGCCCAAGTCCGGCCAACCCTAAGCTTGCTGCGCAGCATGCCGCTTATCTCGCCAAGCAGTTACACAACTTTAAGCCCCAGGCTGAAGGCAAGCCACCCGAGCGAAACAACGCGATCATGCAAGGCTTTGCCTCGGCGCTCAACGACCAGCAAATCCGCGATGTTTCAGCTTATTTCGCTGCCCAAAAACTCAAGCCAGCCGCGGCGAAAAACAAGGACTTGGTTGAGCTTGGCCAGAAAATTTATCGAGGCGGCATTGCGGACAAAGGCGTTCCTGCCTGTGCAGGTTGTCACAGCCCTAACGGTGCCGGCATTCCCGACCAGTACCCGCGTCTTCAGGGCCAATATGCCGAATACACCGAGTCACAGCTCGTAGCCTTCCGACAAGGTACGCGTGCAAACAGCACGCAAATGATGACCATTGCCGCTAGGATGTCAGACAAAGAGATGAAGGCGGTTTCTGACTATATCGCGGGCCTCCGATAGTCATGGGCAGTGATCTCCGAGCCTCGCAACCTAAGACCTCAGAGATCACGGCTAAGCGGGTCTGGCAACAACGGCGGAGCCTTTTACAGTCGCTAACGGCGTCTTTACTACCCGGTAGGGCGAGCGCTTCAGGTATTGCCCTTGGTGGCGCTGTTTGTCTTCATCATCCGCTTGCCAAGGCCAGCGTGCTTACACCGCCACAGCCAACCGGTCTTGAGCCGCTTGCGGCAAAGCCTTCGAGTTTTTCGACGATCGAAAAGCCAACGAGCCATCGTGATGTTGTCAGCTACAACAATTTTTATGAGTTTGGTACCGACAAAGAAGATCCTGCGCTTTTAGCCGGGAGCTTAAAGACCAGGCCTTGGACGATTCGAATGGAAGGCGAAGTTGCCAAGCCGCAAACCATCGACATCGACACGCTCTTAAAGCTCGCACCGATGGAAGAGCGGATTTATCGCATGCGCTGCGTCGAAGGTTGGTCGATGGTGATTCCTTGGCTGGGCTATCCGCTTTCAGCTCTGATCAAGCGGGTTGAACCCACCGGTAACGCAAAGTTTGTCGAGTTTTTGACCTTGGCTGACCGACAGCAAATGCCAGGTCTACGATCGTCGGTGCTTCAGTGGCCCTACACCGAGGGTTTGCGTCTTGATGAGGCCATGCACCCACTGACCCTGCTCAGCTTTGGGCTTTATGGCGAAGTCTTGCCCAAACAAAACGGCGCACCTGTACGTTTGGTTGTACCTTGGAAGTATGGCTTTAAGAGCGCCAAGTCGATTGTTCGAATCCGCTTTGTTGAAAAGCAGCCGATCAACAGCTGGATGCAATCTGCGCCACGCGAGTATGGTTTTTACTCCAACGTAAATCCCGACGTCGCACACCCAAGATGGTCGCAGGCAAGCGAGCGCCGCATTGGCGAAGATGGACTCTTGAGCCGTAAGCGCAAGACCCTGATGTTTAATGGGTATGCCGATCAGGTTGCAGGGCTCTACGCCGGGATGGATTTGCGTAAGTATTTCTGAGCGTTGTGCCGTCTGCGCTCACGCTTGATGAGTCTGAGCATGGGATTGATAAGTCTGAGCACGCGGTTGATGAGCCCAAGCCAAACCCTAAAGTGCCTTGTCTGGCTTTTGGTGAGCTTTCCCTTTGTACGATGGGTTTTTTTGATCAGCCAGGATCAACTCGGGGCCAACCCGGTTGAGTTCTTGACCCGCTCGAGCGGCACTTGGACCTTGGTGATGCTTGCTGCAACACTAAGCATGACGCCGTTGACGCGATTAACCGGAACAAACCTCTGGATCGCAGTAAGGCAAAGCCTTGGCCTTTCTTGTTTTTTCTACGGCAGCCTGCATGCTTTGTGCTGGGCTTGGTTTGATCAGGGGCTCGATCCTGACCTGATGGCCGATGATTTAATCACCCGGCCCTTTATCGCCCTCGGCATGGCCGCTTGGTTGATCCTAAGCATCTTGGCGGCAAGTTCGCCCCGGTTTGCCAAACGCAGGCTTGGCCGGCGCTGGAAACCTTTGCATCGAAGCATTTACGCCTTAGCCATCCTGGTTGTTTTGCACTACCTCTGGCATAAAGCCGGCAAAAACGATTTTTCGGAGGCAGGGCCATGGTCTGCCCTGTTGATTGCCTTACTTTTGTTCAGAGTTCGTTTTGCCAAAGTGAGGCAATGGTTTCACGCTCGCGGATCACACGAAGGCTAGAGCCATCAACCAAGAGTTCGACAGCACGTGGTCTGGCGTTGTAATTTGAACTCATGGCCATGCCATAAGCGCCTGCCGAAAGAACGGCCAGTAAATCGTCTTCAACCCCAAGCCTAAGCGAGCGCGCCTTTCCCAGCCAGTCGCCCGATTCGCAAACCGGCCCAACGACGTCGTATAGCTTGGCTTCGCCGGTTGTTGGATGGACTTCAACAATAGGGTGATAGCCCTCATAAAGCGCGGGCCTGATCAAGTCGTTCATCGCAGCATCAACCACCGCGAAAAGTCGATCACCATTTTGCTTGACGTATTCCAGCTTTGTGAGCAACAAGCCGGCATTGCCCACGAGAGCGCGACCGAATTCGAAAACCAACTCCATCTCACGGGCTTGAGGATGGCCTTCGATCCGATCCAAAATGCTTTGCATGAAGGCTGCCGGCGAGGGCGGATCTTCGTCGGTGTAGCGAATGCCGAGTCCGCCGCCCAAGTCGAGATGCGATAAGGCGATACCTTGGCTGTGCAGTTGCTCGATCAATTCAAGCAACTTTTCGAGCGCCGCCATAAAGGGAGGCATTTCGGTGATTTGCGAGCCAATATGACAATCGATACCCACGACCTTCAGTCCGGGATGTTGTGCGGCTTCACGGTAAAGTGCAAGTGCGTCTTGGTGGGCAATACCGAATTTGTTTTCCTTGAGCCCGGTCGAAATATAGGGATGGCTTTTGGCATCAACGTCTGGGTTAACCCGAAGTGAGATCGGCGCGCGAAGGCCCGATTCACGAGCTATCGTTCCGATCCGACGCAACTCGGCAGCGCTTTCGACGTTAAAACACTTCACGCCTGCCTTGAGTGCATCACGAATTTCGTCGCGGCGCTTACCCACCCCAGAAAACACGATCTTCGAGGCTGAACCACCCGCTTGAAGAACCCGGGCCAGCTCGCCGCCTGAGACGATGTCAAAGCCTGCACCGGCCTCGGCGAAAAAACGAAGGATTGAGAGATTCGGGTTGGCCTTCATCGCATAGCAGATCAGGGCCTTTCGACCGCTTAAGGCATCGGCAAAGGCCTGCCAATGCTTGCTTAGGGCTACTTTTGAGTAGACCCATGCAGGTGTTCCGTGTTGCGCAGCGATATCGGCGAGCGCGAACGATTCAACGCAAAGGCCGCGTTCTGAGCGCGAGAGCCAAGGCAAATGGGCAAAAGCTGCTTGCATTATTTCATTTGTCCCTGCGGTGGCAGGCTTAAGGGGCCGCGTTGGCCGCAAGCCGTCATGCAAGCACTGAGCATCAGGCTTGCAATCATGAGGGTGAGCAATCGTATAAGACGGGGCATAAAGCAAGGCATCAATGGGGGGGTTAAATAAAGCAATCAACAGGCATCACGCGGGGCATGACATGGGAAGGGTTGTTTATTGACGCCCTGCCTACAATCCGTGTGTTTATCTCATTGACATAAAGACGAGGTTAGCATGAGCGACGCAGACTTCGAACGACAAGGTTTGGCTTTGCTTGCCAACATCGAACAACAACTCGAGGATGCCATGGAAGCCAGTGGTGCCGATTGGGACAGTGATTTGGAGGGGACGGTACTGCGTTTGACCTTCGAAGACGACTCGAAGATGATCATCAATCTGCAAGCGCCACTGCGGGAAGTTTGGCTTGCATCACGCCGAGGGGGCTTTCACTTCCGATGTGACCCTCAAGCGGGGTGGATCGACACGCGCGATGGCGTGTCGCTTGGTCAAAGGCTTGTTGAGGAACTGGGGCATCACGCCGGGGTCGATCATAAGCCTTTGGCGCTGTGACAGGCAGGCAAGGGCGCCAATGCGCTTGGTTGACTTGGCGGTCGGCGGCTTTGCTCGGCGGTCGGCGGCTTTGGCCTGGTTGCATTTGGCTTGGCCGCCTTTCAGGGCGCGACCTTGCTAAGGCTGCACGCCAGGCACGGCAGGCGTATCCGAAAACTGCCAATCGTTGCCAACCAGATTAACGCCTTCCGGGGCTGAGGGTCTGCGTTCGGGCGATTTGCTCAAGGAGCGCTCAACCGCCTGAATCCAGATGGGCAGCGCCAAGCCGCCGCCGGTTTCGCGTTCGCCGAGCTTGCGGGGCGTGTCATAACCGACCCAGGCTACTGCCACCACATCACCGCCGTAGCCAGCAAACCAAGCGTCGACCGAATCATTGGTGGTACCGGTTTTCCCCGCCAGATCGCTACGTTTAAGGGTTGCCGTTGCCTTCGCGGCGGTCCCCGATACGGCTACTTCGTGAAGCAGTGAATCCATCAAAAAAGCATTGCGCGAGCTGATGGCGCGCGCGCGCGCGCTGCCGGCACTGATAGGTTTTGCGGCCGCAAGCAAGCGGCCCTCACGGTCGGTGATGGTGCGGATCAGATAGGGATCGACCTTGTAGCCACCATTGGAAAACACCGTGTAGCCAGCAAGGAGTTGCAAGGGGGTGACGCTGCCAGCGCCAAGCGCCATGGTGAGATAAGGCGGGTGTTTTTCGGCTTCGAAACCAAATCGCTGAATCCACGATTGAGCGTAGCGTGTGCCAATCGATTGCAGTAATCGAATGGAAACCATGTTCTTCGATTTAGCCAGCGCAGCTCTCAGCTGCATAGGCCCATCGTATTTACCATCATAGTTTTTTGGATCCCAGACCTGGCCCCCGGTAAGTGCCGGGTCAATAGAAATCGGTGCGTCGTTGACCACGCTGGCGCCATGAAATCCTTTTTCGAGGGCGGCTGAGTAAATAAAGGGCTTGAAAGCTGAGCCGGGTTGACGCTGTGCCTGGGTAACGCGGTTAAATTTGTTACGGCCAAAGTCAAAGCCGCCCACGAGCGCGCGTATGGCGCCATCCTCTCGGCTAGCCGATACATAGGCTGCTTGTACATCGGGAAGTTGCACAATCTCCCAGCCGCCTTGCGGCAGGCTTGCGATACGCACCACGGCGCCGCGACGGATTCTTCGTGCTGCCGGTGCGCGTTCCCCGAGTGCATTCGCAGCAAACTTGAGGCCATCAGGCCCGATGATGATATTGCCTTGTTTACCGCGGCTTACGGTGACTTGTCTTGGGTCTGCCCGCAGTACGACCGCAGCGAGCAAGTCATCCACATCCTCGCGATCATCGAGCGCGTTGTCGACGGCCTCTTCGATCCCTTCATCGTTGAGCGGCAACTCCACATAGCTTTCCGGCCCGCGGTAACCGTACTTGCGATCATAGTCGAGGATACCTTGCCGAACCGCAAGTTCGGCAGCCTGTTGTTCGGCGGCATTGATGGTGGTGTAAACCTTTAAGCCCAGCGCGTAGGCGTCGTCGCGAAACAAGTCCACCGTCATTTTGCGAGCCATTTCAGCCACATAAGGTGCACGGGTCGGGTATTCTGCCGATGCCGGCACCACCCGAATCGGTTCATTAAGCGCGGCTCGGTACTGGGCTTCGGTGAGAAATCCCTCGGCGCGCATTCTTCCCAAGACATAGTGGGCTCTGGCTGTTGCTCGTTTGGGATTGACAACAGGATTAAAGCGCGAAGGTGCTTTGGGCAACCCGGCCAACAGCGCGGCTTCAATCGGGCTTAACTGTTGCAAGCTCTTGTTAAAGTAAACCCGCGCGGCAGAGGCAAAGCCATAGGCGCGTTGGCCCAGGTAGATCTGATTCATGTAAAGCTCGAGGATCTGGGTCTTGCTTAAGGTTTCCTCGATGCGCATGGCGAGCAAGACCTCATAAATTTTTCTGATGTAGCTTTTTTCGGTTGAGAGAAAAAAGTTGCGGGCAAGCTGCATGGTGATGGTGCTAGCCCCTTGCTCCTTGCCACCCGAAATCAAATTGGCGATCGCTGCGCGTGCGATGCCAAGTAAGTCCACCCCATGATGCTCAAAAAAACGCGAGTCTTCGGCAGCCAAAATGGCATCGCGCATGAGCTTAGGAGTTTCGCTTGCCCGTAAGGGGCTTCGCCGCTCCTCGCCAAATTCGCCGATCAAAACGCCATCGGAGGTGTAAATCCGCAAGGGAATCTTTGGTTTGTAGTCCAGCAGTGCATTGACCGTGGGCAGTCGATCCATCGCCAGAATAAAGGCGAGCGCGAGGCAGGCTGCCAGTGACAGTGCAGCGACGCTTGCGATAGCAAAAGCCCAGGCAAACCAACGCGACCACGGCAGTCCTTCATGCGATGCTTGGGGTGGTCTGCCGCGAGACTGTCCGCCACCGGTTCCGCCACCACCGCCACCACCGCCACCACCGCCACCGGTTCCACCGCTACTGCTACCGCCACCGCCACCCGCGATATTGCCGCCGGCGCTTCCCCCCGATCCGGTGCCGCTACCGATGGCTCTCGCAGCGCGGGCTTGTTGGGCCGCCTCCTGCAGACTCAGGCGCGGCTCTCGGCTCGGGCTGCGCGCAATCCGAGTGCCGTTGAAGGGCTGGTCTGGAGGTGGGAGTCTTGGGTTTGCCATGCTTACTTTTGCATCAGAATGGGGCAATTATGGCCTGTTTTGAGCTTTGGACCGCGCTGCACTGCGATTTGAAAATGCGGCATCATCGGGCATGCCCGCTTGCAAGACCTTGAACGCATGACCCGCCCATTTCCCGATCCGAGTTGCCACCCGATCGCCTTCATCGGCATGATGGGATCCGGCAAATCCACCGTGGGTAAGCGCCTTGCCCGGGCGCTCGGCCGTCCCTTTCTTGACGCCGACAGCGAATTGGAGCGTCGTTGCGGTGTACCGATCCAAACGATTTTTGAGCTCGAAGGCGAAGAAGGATTCAGACAAAGAGAGTCCGAGCTGTTGCTCGGCCTCACCGGTTCTGCGGATCTGATTCTTGCCACAGGCGGTGGCGCGGTGTTAAGGCAGGAAAACCGCGAACACTTAAAAGCGCATTGCTGCGTGATTTATTTGCAGGCCAGCCTGCAGGATTTGTGGGTGCGTTTGCGCCACGACCGCTCGCGTCCGCTGCTCAAGACGGCCGATCCCAAGTCGCGTATCGCTGAGTTGCTGCGTTTTCGGGAGCCGCTTTACCAATCGGTTGCCCATTGGAGTATTCCAACCGGACGACAGGCGCCCGAACGGGTTGTGCAAGACATACTTCGCTTGCTTGAAATCAACTAAGCCACGACTTTCCAGGTAAACCATGACTTCCGATGCCATGACTTCCGATCTGCACCCCGATCAGCCAAGCGCTGATCGTCACTCAAAAACCCACTTCCGGAGGGTTCCGGTTGAACTTGGGGCGCGCAGCTACGATATCGTGATTGGGGAGGACTTGCTTGCGCATCGCGAGATCTGGATGCCCTTGCTCGAAGGGCGACAAATTGCCCTGGTGACCAATGAGCTGTTGGCAAGCCTGCATGCGCCCAAAGTGCGCGACGTGCTCGCGCCGCATGCTGCAAGTTTTATCCAGATTAATTTGCCTGATGGTGAAAACTACAAGGACTGGCAGCATTTACAGTTGATTTTTGATGCCCTGCTGCATCACCGTTTTGATCGCCGCTGCTTATTGCTCGCTTTTGGCGGCGGTGTGGTCGGCGACATGACGGGTTTTGCAGCTGCTTGTTATCAGCGCGGTGTCGATTTCATCCAGATACCTAGCACCTTGCTTGCCCAGGTCGATTCCTCTGTCGGTGGCAAAACTGGGATTAACCATCCGTCCGGCAAGAACATGATTGGCGCTTTTCATCAGCCCAAATTGGTGCTGGCCGATACCCGATGGCTGCAAAGCCTGCCGCCACGCGAGCTTAGTGCGGGGCTTGCTGAGGTCATCAAGCACGGCGCCATCGCGGACCGGGCCTACCTCGAAGAGGTCCTTGCCAACATGCCTGCTTTGCTTCGGGCAGACCCTGAGGCCATGGTCGCTGCGGTGGCGCGTTCCTGCGAAATCAAGGCAGCGGTGGTTGGAGAGGATGAACGTGAGGATGACCGGCGCGCGGTGTTAAATTTTGGCCACACCTTTGGCCACGCGATCGAGGCAGGGATGGGCTACGGGGTTTTTTTGCATGGTGAGGCGGTCGGGACCGGCATGGTCATGGCCTCGGAGCTCTCTCAACGCTTGGGCCTCATCACCGCAGGCGAGCGTGAGTTGCTCTTGTCGGCCATCGCAGCAGCCCAACTCCCCATGAAAGCGCCGGCCTGGTCAACGGCCGAGTATTTGAAGTGGATGTCGGTGGACAAAAAGGCGCGGGCGGGACGTCCGCGCTTTGTACTCTTGCAAGGTTTGGGGCAGGCCTTCATGCGCGAAGTCGATGAGGCGATCCTGGATCTAAGCATCAAGGCCTGCCTCCAATAGACTGCTCGGATTTGATGACGGCCTGGTGGCAGTCTCGATATACTGCAAGGTTCGTCTATTAGCACTTGCTGCACTGCCACAATTTCAGGACCTCGTCTGCCATGCAAGATCCCATGCCAGCTTCCAATTCGGTGACAAACGAAGCGAGCCATGAAGCGTTACGCGCTGCCATACGCGAAACGCCACCGGCGCAAGGCCTCTATGACCCCAGCCGCGAGCATGATGCCTGCGGCGTCGGTTTTGTTGCCCATATCAAAGGGCACAAAAGCCATCGCATCGTCGAACAAGGTCTGCAAATCCTGGGCAATCTCGATCACCGCGGTGCGGTTGGGGCTGACCCCTTGATGGGGGATGGTGCGGGCATTTTGATCCAGATGCCCGATCAGTTTTTCCGCGAGGAAATGGCCAGGCATGCGGTGAATCTGCCACCCGCAGGCGAGTACGGTGTGGGCATGATTTTCCTGCCCAAGGAGCAGGCTTCGCGTCTTGCTTGTGAGCAAGAATTAGAACGTGCTATCCGTGCCGAGGGACAGTTGTTACTGGGCTGGCGTGATGTGCCCGTGGATCGCGACATGCCGATGTCGCCCACGGTTCGGGCCAAAGAACCGGTAATCCGCCAGGTCTTTATCGGGCGTGGACCCGATGTCCGCGTGGTTGATGCATTTGAGCGAAAGCTCTATGTGATCCGCAAGATGGCGAGTCACGCGATTCAAGCCTTGCAACTAAGCCACGGGCGTGAATACTTCGTGCCTTCGATGTCGGCGCGGACGATTGTTTACAAAGGTTTGCTGTTATGTCATCAGGTCGGTCAGTACTATCGCGATCTGGCCGATCCGCGTGTGGTGTCTGCGCTTGCCTTGGTTCATCAGCGTTTTTCAACCAACACCTTTCCTGAGTGGCCGCTCGCTCACCCTTATCGGTTGATTGCCCACAACGGCGAAATCAATACAGTCCAGGGCAATTACAACTGGCTGCGCGCGCGCGAGGGGGTCATGCGCTCGCCGGTACTCGAGCAAGATCTCGCCAAACTCTATCCCATTGTTTACCCGGGACAATCAGACACCGCAACCTTTGATAACTGTCTTGAATTACTGGTCATGGCTGGTTATCCGCTTGCGCAAGCGGTGATGATGATGATTCCGGAGGCCTGGGAGCAGCATAGCTTAATGGATCCAAAACGTAGAGCGTTCTACGAATACCACGCAGCGATGATGGAGCCCTGGGACGGCCCGGCAGCGATTGCTTTTACCGACGGTCGCCAGATTGGCGCCACGCTTGATCGCAATGGTCTTCGTCCGGCGCGCTATTGCATCACCGATGATGATCTGGTGGTGATGGCCTCTGAGGCCGGCGTCCTACCGATTCCCGAGAACAGGATTGTGAAAAAGTGGCGCTTGCAGCCGGGCAAAATGTTTTTGATTGATCTGGAACAAGGTCGGATCATCGATGATCAGGCCTTGAAGGACCAATTGGCCAACGCCCGCCCCTGGCGCGAATGGATCGAAGCGGTGCGCGTGAAACTCGATGATGTTCGGCTGAGCCAAACGGTCGAAGACCTGGAGCGCCCCAGTTCGGCCAGCCTTTTGGATCGCCAACAAGCCTTTGGCTACACCCAGGAAGACTTGAAGTTTTTGATGTCGCCCATGGCGGTCTCAGGTGAAGAGGCTGTAGGCTCAATGGGCAATGACTCGCCGCTTGCTGTACTTTCTTCCAAGAATAAGCCGCTCTATAACTATTTCAAACAGCTCTTTGCACAGGTGACCAATCCGCCGATCGACCCGATTCGCGAACAATTGGTGATGTCACTGGTCTCATTTATCGGCCCCAAGCCTAATTTGCTCGATTTAAATGCGGTGAACCCGCCCCTGCGACTCGAGGTCAGTCAGCCGGTCTTAAATACCGACGATATGGCCAAACTGCGCCATATTGATCGTTATACCGCTGGCAAGTTTCGCTCGCTGGAACTCGATATGGTGTATCCCACTGCCTGGGGCAAGGAAGGCATTGAGGCCTTTCTTGCCTCGCTTCGTGCCAAAGCCGAAGAGGCCGTGCATGCAGGTTACACCGTGCTGATACTGTCAGATCGTTGCGCCGACCGTGATCATGTGGCGATTCCGGCGCTGCTTGCCACGAGCGCGATCCATTTGCATTTGGTGAATCGAGGCTTACGCACCCGCACCGGCCTGGTGGTTGAAACAGGTTCAGCGCGCGAAGTGCACCACTTTGCATTGCTTGCAGGCTACGGGGCCGAAGCGATTCATCCTTACCTGGCGATCGAAACACTTTGCGACATGGCCCGTGGCATGCCCAAAGACATGAACGCAGACAAGGCTGTCAAAAACTATATCAAGGCGCTGGGTAAAGGTTTGATGAAGGTGATGTCCAAGATGGGCATATCGACCTATATGAGCTATTGCGGCGCTCAAATTTTTGAAGCCATCGGGCTGTCGCGGCAGGTGGTTGAACAATACTTTACCGGCACCCCGTCAAATGTCGGTGGTGTGGGTATTTTTGAAATCGCAGAAGAGGCGATCCGGGTCCATCAGGCTGCTTACGGTGATGACCCTGTGCTCGCGCTGAATCTGGAAACCGGAGGGGAGTATGCCTATCGCACCCGTGGTGAAGACCATATGTGGACTCCCGACTCGATTGCAAAGCTGCAACATGCTGTACGTTCGCAGAGCGCGTCGACCTACAAGGAATATGCAGCACTGATCAACGATCAAAGCCGCAGACACATGACCCTGCGCGGTCTTTTTGAGTTTCGTTTGGATCAGTGCAAAGCGATACCGCTTGATCAGGTCGAGCCAGCCTCTGAAATCGTCAAGCGATTTGCAACCGGAGCCATGTCATTGGGCTCGATCTCCACTGAAGCCCACAGCACGTTAGCCATTGCGATGAATCGCATCGGCGGCAAGAGCAATACCGGTGAGGGCGGTGAAGACGAGATGCGCTATGCCGCTGAACTGCGTGCGGGGCGCTCGACGATTCAAGACGGCGATACCGTCGCCACCGTGATCGGGAAAGATCGCATTGAAGTCGATATGCCGCTCAAGGCGGGCGATTCATTGCGCAGCCGGATCAAGCAGGTGGCCTCGGGTCGTTTCGGTGTGACGGCGCAATACCTGGCCAGCGCCGATCAGATCCAGATCAAAATGGCGCAAGGCGCAAAGCCTGGTGAGGGTGGTCAGCTGCCAGGCCATAAGGTGTCAGATTACATCGGCAAGCTTCGCTATTCGGTGCCCGGTGTGGGACTGATTTCGCCGCCACCGCATCATGATATTTATTCGATCGAAGATCTGGCGCAACTGATCCACGACTTGAAAAACGCCAACGCGCGCGCAAGCATCAGTGTCAAGCTTGTTTCTGAGGTCGGTGTTGGCACGGTCGCAGCCGGTGTTGCCAAGGCTAAAGCCGATCATGTGGTGATTGCCGGTCACGATGGCGGCACCGGTGCATCGCCCTTGTCATCGATTAAACACGCGGGCACCCCCTGGGAGCTTGGACTGGCCGAAACACAGCAAACGCTTGTGCTCAACGGACTTCGCGGCCGCATCACCGTTCAAGCCGACGGGCAGATGAAAACCGGGCGCGATGTGGTGATTGCAGCGCTTTTGGGCGCTGATGAGTTTGGCTTTGCAACCGCGCCGCTGGTTGCCGAAGGCTGCATCATGATGCGCAAATGCCATCTCAATACCTGTCCGGTCGGAGTCGCAACCCAGGATCCGGTGCTGCGAAGAAAGTTTCAAGGCAAACCCGAACATGTGGTGAATTATTTCTTCTTCGTTGCCGAAGAAGTTCGAGAGTTCATGGCCAAACTCGGCATGCGCAGCATGGATGAGTTGATCGGCAGGGCTGATCTGCTCGACACACGCGCAGGCATCTCCCACTGGAAGGCCAAAGGCTTGGACTTCAGCCGGATTTTTTATATGCCGCAAGTCTCCTCGGAGGTGCCTCGCCGTGTCACCCAGACGCAGGACCATGGTCTTGAAGGCGCCTTGGATAACCGTCTGATTGACTTATCGCGCGCAGCACTCGATCGCCAGGAAAAAGTTTCTTTTATTGTACCGATCCGAAATGTGAATCGGACGGTCGGTACCATGCTCTCCGGTGAAGTGGCCAGGCGCTACGGCCACCAAGGGCTGCCCGAGGATTGCATTCATATTCAGCTTAATGGCACCGCAGGGCAAAGCTTTGCTGCATTCCTTGCCGCAGGTATCACACTCGATTTGGTGGGGCAGGCTAATGACTATGTCGGCAAGGGCTTATCGGGCGGACGGGTGATTGTGAGGCCGACCAATGAGTTTCAGGGGGCGAGCCACGAAAATATGATTGTTGGTAACACCGTGCTTTATGGCGCGGTTGAAGGTGAAGCATTTTTTAGCGGCGTGGCCGGTGAACGCTTTGCCGTGCGAAACTCGGGCGCGGTTGCCGTGGTCGAAGGCACGGGCGATCATGGCTGTGAGTATATGACCGGAGGGACCGTGGTTGTGCTTGGTGAAACAGGTCGCAACTTCGCTGCCGGTATGAGCGGCGGGGTTGCTTATGTTTGGGATCCGCAGGGCGTATTTGAGTCGCATTGCAATCTTGCGATGGTGGCTGTGGAAGGCCTGCTGTCGACTGCTGAGCAAATCGCCCAAGTTGAGCCTGCACTTTGGCACCGTGCTGAATGCGATGAAATCATGCTTAAGCAATACATCGAAAAACATTTGCGCTACACAGGTTCTGAGGTTGCAAGACAATTGCTCGCCAACTGGGATAAGAGCCGCGAGCGTTTCAAGAAGGTGTTTCCTCATGAATACCGGCGCGCCCTCGGCGAGTTACATCAGAAGTCCAAGGCTGGCAAGATGGACAGCGTCAGGGCGACGGTATGACTTCATTGCAGCTAGCACCGAATCGATGACATATAGAACGTTTTAAGGTTGGTATCGATGGGAAAAATTACAGGGTTCTTGGAATTAGAGCGTCTACAAGAGGCAAGCGAGCCGGTCGGTGATCGACTTAAGCACTACCGAGAATTTGTGCTGCATCTTGATGATGAGCAGGCCTCGGCGCAAGGGGCGCGTTGCATGGATTGCGGGATCCCTTTTTGCCAAAGCGGCTGTCCGATCAACAACATCATTCCGGACTGGAACGATTTGGTCTATCGCGGTCAGTGGCAAGAGGCTATTGATACCTTGCATTCCACGAATAATTTCCCCGAGTTCACAGGGCGTGTTTGCCCTGCGCCTTGTGAGGCCGCCTGCACCTTAACGATTAATAACGATGCCGTGGGCATTAAATCGATTGAGCATGCGATTATCGATAAGGCATGGGAAGAAGGTTGGGTGAAAGCGATCAAGCCTAGCCACAGCACTGGAAAACGCGTTGCCGTTGTGGGGGCCGGACCTGCCGGTATGGCTTGTGCGCAACAACTTGCGCGCGCAGGTCATCAGGTGACGGTGTTTGAAAAAAATGATCGCATCGGCGGTTTATTGCGCTATGGCATTCCTGACTTCAAGTTGGAAAAGATTCATATCGATCGCAGGCTTGCGCAGATGCAAGAAGAAGGCGTCCGGTTTCGTACGGGCGTTTTGATTGCCGATGATGCGAGTTTGGGTGTGGTCACCAACTGGAGCCGTGAGCGATTGAGCCCAGCTCAGTTGCAGCGCGAATTCGACGCTGTGGTACTCACAGGCGGTGCCGAACAGGCCCGCGACCTGCCGGTGCCTGGGCGTGATCTCGATGGCGTTCACTTCGCGATGGAGTTTTTGCCTCAGCAAAATAAGGTGGTCGCTGGCGATGAAGTCTCTGGGCAGTTGCTTGCTAGCGGCAAACATGTGGTGGTGATTGGTGGAGGCGATACTGGCTCGGACTGCGTGGGTACCAGCAATCGACAGGGCGCTGCAGCTGTGGTGCAGTTTGAGTTGATGCCGATGCCACCCGAACAAGAAGACAAGCCACTGACCTGGCCTTACTGGCCGCAAAAGCTGCGCACTTCGTCCTCGCACGAGGAAGGCGTTGATCGCGATTGGGCGGTTGCAACCAAGCGATTTGTTGACGATGGGCAGGGCCGGGTAAAGGCATTGATCGCCTCAAGAGTGCATTGGGAGCGGGATCCTCAAAGCGGTCAGATGCGGATGCAAGAAGTCCCCGATTCGGATTTTGAAATCAAAGCTGACTTGGTGCTGCTTGCCATGGGTTTTGTGTCGCCTGTTGCAAGCGTTTTGGATGCCTTTGGTGTTGCCAAAGATGCGCGTGGCAATGCCCTGGCGGCAACCGAGGGCGAGCAGGCTTACCAGACCAATGTCGATAAGGTGTTTGCCGCCGGTGATGTCCGGCGTGGGCAGTCCCTGGTGGTTTGGGCGATCCGTGAGGGTCGTCACTGCGCGCATGCGGTTGATGCGTTCTTGATGGGCACAAGCGAGCTGCCGCGATAATCTTGCCCGGCAAGCGCCCGCCTGCTTTGGTCGCCGGGCCAGTCCTTAGCACCCGCTAAAACGGAGCTAGGTCATTTCAAGGCAGAGCTTGCCCACGACCTGGCGTTCGGCCATGGCTTGCAATGCCCGAACACCGTCACTGAGGGAAAAACGTGCGCCAATCGGGGGAAGCATCACCCCTTGCGAAAGCAGCTGACGTATTTTGGCGCGATCCTCGCGGCCCGCTGAGGGGTCACGGCGTCCGGATTCGCCTGCGCGAACGCCAAGAATCGAGAGTCCCTTGATCAGGGCGTGATTGACCGACAGCTTTGGAAAGCGGCCTGAAGCAAAGCCGACGACCAATACACGACCGCCCCAAGCCATGGCGCGTATCGAGCCATCAAACACATCCCCGCCCACAGGATCCATGCAAAGGTCAACACCGCGGCCTTGCGTGATGTCTTTGACCTTTTCATGCCAGGCCGCTTCAAGCACAAGGCAGTGGTCAGCGCCCGCGCCGCGGGCAAGCGCCAGTTTTGCCTCTGAACTTGCCGTGGCGATCACATGGGCGCCGAGATATTTGGCGAGTTGAACCGCAGCGATCCCAACGCCGCCGTTGGCGCCATGAATGAGCGCCGTCTCGCCGGCAAGCAAATTCCCCCGTCGAACCAGACTGACCCAGGCGGTGAGTGCGGTGACCGAGTAGGCTGCAGCTTGCGCGTCGTCAAGACCAGGTGGTACCAGACTCAGGACTTCGGCGGGCAAGACCACGGTAGTGGCAAAGGCGCCCTGTCGACAGCTGAAGGCAACCCGATCGCCAAGCATCAAGCGGTTTACGCCCTCGCCAATCGCCTCAACAATGCCGCAGCCTTCGAGGCCTAAGACGAAGGGTACTGTTGGCTTGTACTGATACAAGCCCCGGGTCATGAGTAGATCAGGAAAATTCAAGGCGCCTGCCCGCACCCGCAGACGTACTTCGCCAGGGCCGGGTTCGCCGACCTTGACGGCCGCAAGGCCAACGCCGCTAAGATCATCGCTCAGTTGATGGCACCAAAGCGCCTGATCCGGATGTTGGCGGTGCATCAGCGACATGCGACAGGCCTGAGCCTTCCTAAGTTAAATGGCCTGTGGTGCCTGCCTGGATTTCAGGGGCTGGATTTCGGTAGCCCACGAAGGCTTGGTGCACCGCTTGCATGGCTTGTTCGCTCAGTATGGCAGGACCACCCAGAGCGAGGCATTGGCTGTACATCATGGCAAGCGCTTCAACTTCCTGGGCGAGGGCAAGGGCACTGGCGAGGTCCTCACCCGCTGCGATCACCCCATGGTGAGCAAGCAAACAGGCTCGCGCGTGGGCTTGCAGCGCCTCGAGCATCGCCTGCGACAAGTCTTCGCTGCCAAAACGTGCATAGCGCGCGCAAGCGATGCGATTAGCATGACTTGTTGCCACCATATAGTGGAAGGCCGGTATGCCCTCTTGCTGAACCTTGGGCATGCAAGACAGGGCACTCGCGTAAAGCGAGTGGGTGTGGACGACGGCCCTGCATTCAGGGCGCGCGCGCAATAAATCGCGATGCATGCGCCATTCACTGGAAGCCTTGAGATCGCCATCAAACCTTGGCGGGTCATCCTGGAGCGAGATCCAGACCAGGTCTTGAGGCTCAAGGTTTTCATAGGCGAGCCCCGAAGGCGTGATCAGCAGACCTTCGCCCTGAACTTTGTTGCTTCGATCCCAACGCAGGGAGACGTTGCCTGATTTACCGTGGTTTATCCCAAGACGGTTCAAGCTCAAGGCTTGTCCGATCAGCGCCTGCCGCGCTTGGACTTCGCTGAGCATCGACGGCGTGGATTTCAAGCCAAGGTCTCCTGTAGTCGCACCGGATTGAGCACGGCATGTTCGGTGATCAGACCGCTTACCAGTGCCGCTGGCGTGATGTCAAAGCCCGGGTTGTAGCAGGCCTGTCCCGCTTGCATGATCTCGACAAGGATGGGTTTGCACAGCTGGCCATCGTCACCGCCACGGCCA
>DENJ01000043.1 GCA_002359635.1 Burkholderiales bacterium UBA2647 | reverse complement strand
CGTAGATCCGGTGAGTATTCGATGCTTGAGCGGCTTTCAACTGGTATGATGATTATGTATTTAACTGGATCTTCTAATAAAACCAGTTTTATTGCAAGATGGCCCCGTCTCCAGCCACCTTCTAGGATCAACCTATGTACATCCCCGCCCATTTCGCGATTGAGCGGCCCTCTCAGATGCACGCCATCATTGAACAACACCCACTTGGCGCCCTGGTCACGTCGGGCACCGATGGGCTGGATGCCAATCACATGCCTTTCGAGTTTGATCCAACCCAAGGTTCATTCGGCGTACTCACGGCCCATGTCGCTCGCGCTAATCCAGTGTGGCGGCAGTGCAAGGATGGCGCAGAGGTGCTGGTGATTTTTCGTGGCAATGAGAGCTACATCTCACCCAACTGGTACCCCAGCAAGCACGAAACACACCGGCAGGTGCCCACCTGGAACTACGAAGTGGTGCATGTGCATGGCCGCCTGTCGGTGATGGATGAGGAGCGCTTCGTGCGAGGCGTCGTGGCACGCCTCACACGCACCCATGAATCCAGCGAGTCCAAACCGTGGAAGATGGGTGACTCATCACCCGAGTACATCGACGGCATGCTCAAAGCGATCGTGGGCATCGAAGTCGCCATCACCCGAATGGAGGGCAAAGCCAAGTTGAGCCAGAACCGCGAGGCGCGCGACCGCCTGAACGCTGCAGACACGCTGCTGGCTAAGGGCGTCGAGGGCTTGGGCAAGGCAATGCGCGAAGCAGGCAAGGAGTGACGATGAAACCCGACCCACAAGCCGCCGCCGGCTACCCAGTGTCTGGCCGCAACCTGGCCGAAGACGAGCCTGCCTGCCTGACGGTCACGCACCTCGACTCGCTGGTGCTGGCGCGGTCTGGGTTCAATCACTCGGCCGATTACCGATCGGTCATGGCCTTCGGAAAGGCCAAATTGGTTGAGGACCCGCAGGAAAAAGAGCGCGCGTTGGTGATGATGGTTGATCGGCTGTATCCGCAGCGTACCGCTGGGCTGCGGCCGGCCAGCGCACAGGAGATCAAAGCGACCTCGGTGATTGCCATGGACATTGAGCAGGCGTCGGCCAAGATCCGCGCACGCGGTGTGGTGGACGATGATGAGGNNCTATGACTTGCCCATTTATGCCGAGCGCATTCCCGTGACCATGGTGCTGGGCGAGCCCGAACCTTGCCCGCGGTTGAAGTCAGGCGTTCAGCGCCCGGCGACGCTCGCTGGATATGTGGCCAATCGACCACTGCAAGATGCCCTGACAGAGGCGTACCTCAACAGCTACGCAAAGCCATGACCGATCCAAAATTGACGTCTGCCGTACCAACTGGATCAGGTTTCGAAAGGCTGGCCCTGCGAGGGATCACCGCGGATTCGGCATTGCGTTTGCAGCGCTACTTCGGAATGACGGCGGATTTTCGGCACTGCGATCACCAAATCGTCATGGGCGGTTAGACGATGTGTTCCGCGCGAAGACCGAAGGGATAATACGAAGGCGTGTAGAAGTACGAATACATTGATGCATCAATATGAATTCAGGAGCCTATGCGATGGAACTTTCGGCCCGCTCAATCATCCCATCGATCCTTAAGCCCATCGTGGTAGCTGGCTTGATCTTTGGGACCTCGACGGTGGCTCACGCGCACCATGGCTGGTCGGAATACGATGCGACCCGAGGCATGAAGTTGACAGGAAAAGTGACCGAGTCTGGTTACGAGCATCCTCATGGCTACCTACGCCTGCAGGTTGACGGGAAAACTTGGCTCGCTGTGCTTGCGCCGCCCTCGCGCATGGAAAGCAGAGGGCTTGCGAAAATGGACATTAGACCGGGGGCGACCGTGACCTTGGAAGGTTATCCGCACCGCAGCAAGGCCGATGAGATGCGCGCTGAGCGGATCATCACCGAGGGCAAGACTGTCGAGTTGCGATAACAGCCTTTGGCGCTTATAACGTGCAGGCTATGCAGGCCTTTGAACAAAGCTGGCTTTCGACCATCATTCGCGAATCAGTTTGGCTATACCCCACCATTGAAACGTTCCACCTGCTCGGAATCGCGACCCTCTTTGGCTCGATATTGTTGCTGGATCTACGTCTGATTGGCCTTGGTCGTGACCTTCACCCGCAGCAACTCTTTCGCCGGGCTATCCCGGTGACACTCCTAGGTTTTCTATTGGCAGCGGCAACAGGCTTTTTATTATTTGCCGCCCAGCCGGCAACGTTGATTGCATCGAGGCTTTTCCTATTGAAGATCTGCCTGATTTTTTTGCTTGGGATCAATGCTGCTGCGCTCCATGCAGCGATCAAGCCTCATGGCGCCGGCTCCACAGACAGCCGGGCAACATTTTCCTTCACCGTTCGGCTACAGGCGGTACTTTCGATCATCGGTTGGGCCGCAGTGATTGCGATGGGGCGTTGGCTCGCCTACTTTTAGCGCCTCGCGCCTCCAGACCGCGGCCGGGGACGACATTGAGACAGGCTAGGTTGATCCGATCATGCCAACGTAGGGCACTGCAGCTTGCAAATCGGGTACGCTTACGGGCCCTCACGCCAACTTTTCTTATCCGCTCTTGAAAGCTACTTACTCAACGACGCAGCGTATCGCTGGCATCGATGGTCTTCGTGCCATCGCGGTGATCGCTGTGATGGTATTCCACGCCGACTATGACGTGGGTCGTGGCGGATATCTTGGTGTGGATGTTTTTTTTGTGATTTCGGGTTTTCTGATTACGGGAATCTTGTTGCGCGAACTGCGGCGTGATGGCGCCATATCGTTTGCGGATTTTTTTGAGCGTCGCGCCAGACGTATTCTCCCCGCGATGCTTGCTGTGATTGGCGGAACGGCTCTCGCGTGCCAGCTGCTTCGACCTGACGCTCTCCCCGCCTTAGGCAATGACGCTATTGCCTCATTGTTGATGCTTGCTAACTGGCATTTCGTGCTCAACGGCATTTCTTATTTTGAGAAGTTCGAGGGCTATCGGATGCTCGAGCATTTCTGGTCGTTGGCGCTCGAGGAACAGTTCTACATGGCTTGGCCCCTCGTCGTGCTGGCGATTGCAACGCGGTGGGGCCGCTCAGGTCTGGGATTCATTTCGGCTACGCTTGCGCTTGCCTCGGCGGCATGGATGGGTTGGCTTGCCTACAGTCTCGGGTTTCCGGAGTCGATGGACATTAATCGGGTTTACTTCGGCACGGACACACATGCAGTCGGCCTATTGGTTGGCGCCGCGCTAGCCTGTTCGGGATCACGTATCAAGGCCTATGTCAGAAAACACCATCAGCCGAGGCGCGAGGCCATGGCCTGCCTGCTTGCAATTGGCAGCGTGACGGGCGCTCTTTTTCTGTTAACACAACTGGCCGAGAACCATCCACTTCTTTATCCCTTAGGTTTTGTTGCCACAAGCCTTTGCAGCGCTGGTCTAATGCTTGCGTTTATCTTGTCACAACGCTGCGGCAAGGTTTTTGACCTTCAACCGATGAAGTGGATTGGCGAGCGTTCCTACGGGATTTATCTGTGGCACTGGCCAGTATTTGCGCTGACTCGACCAGGGCTCGACATCGATCTTCCACAGGACCAGGCCTTTTTGCTTCGCTGTGCGATCACCTTCACGCTTGCAGCGCTCTCCTACGACTTGCTCGAAACACCCATGCTTTCCAGGTCGACGTCAATACCCACCGTGAAGCGACAGCGCATTGCCTTGTTTGTACTCAGCACGGCTGTTGTAGCCGGGCTATCTGTTTTTGTTATCCAGACGGAGCAGGCTGAATCTCTCAGCCAACGCGATTCGCTGGTTCAGGGTAGCGACGCCCTCCCAGGCGAATCGCGTCGTGCCGAGATGCAATCGATGTTCCAGCGCTACAACCTGGGCTCATGGCGTGGCGGGGCACAGGAAACGCATGCGGGACCAGAGACTCAATCGGGCAGTAATCCCGTTTCAGCACCGACTTCTGAACGTCAAAGCAGCGATTGGTCTGCTTTTGTGGCGTCGGCAATTGCAAACCGAACAGACCTGGGCATCAAGCGGACCGGCGAAACAGTCAGCACCTTGCCGGCCGGGATGAGTCCAGGCTTCACTCAGACAGCACCTCGGGCGTCGGCCAGGGAGGCTGTTATCGACCAAGGCCCGGGTAGCCCGGCCTCTGGCTACAGCGCAGCCTCAGGTCAAAATTCACCTGTAAGCCAAGCTTCGCCGCCGATCCAAAGTACGCCGCCGGTCCAAACTACGCCGCTGATCCAAGGTTCACCGCCGAGCCAAACTACGCCGCTGATCCAGGCTTCACCGCCAAGCTTGAGCATCACGACGACGCCCCAGGCCACAGCATCGAATAGCCGGCCAACGGCCTACGGTGCCATCACACTTTTTGGCGATTCAGTCTTGCTCGGTGCGCGTGGACTTATTGAGCGCCATATGACTGAGGCCAACGTACATGCTGAGGTGGGTTGGCAGGCCTCGGATGTCCTCAACACCATACAACGCGTGCGCGAATCAGGCGAACTTCACCCGATCGTCTTGATTCATTTAGGTACCAACGGTTATGTGACCGAGAAGCAGTTACGCACAATCCTTGACATGCTTAAGGATAGGCAAAGGGTCTTGGTTGTGAACACCAGGGTTCCCAAGCGATGGATGGCGGCAAACAATGCACTCATCGATGCTGTCGTGCCGACTTACCGGAACGCCGTTCTGATCGATTGGTTCGGGTTATCGGATACAAGGCCGGAGTACTTTGTTGCTGACGGCGTACACCTGACATCAAGCGGCATGCGTGCCTTCGTCACTGCGGTAACAAGTAATACGCTCATCGCTCAAGCAAGATGACCCTAAGCCTTACGATAGGCTGCCGCGCCCGGGTTTATCGCTTGTGTTGCGGTCTGCTTTACGGCGGTTTTTTGGTTTTGTTGAGCCTCGATTCGCTGGCTCGAGCGGACGGCGACCTAACTCGGACAAGTGCAACGCTCGGGCGAGCACCCCAAGAGTTAGCCGATTTAACTTGTCCACCTGGCACGCGCTTTTCGAAGGGCAAGCCGTTTTTGTTCCCTGATGGCAGCGAGTCGTCTATAAGTGGGATGCCACAGCAGCAAACTAAAGGCCGGGCGCCCGGCCTGTTGCCGGACCCGAAGCTTGCGAAAGCTTTTCGACCGGCAGCTTTTCGGGCGCAATCGGCAGCGATCGATTCAGATCAAAGCGCGCAGATGAGTACCGATCAAGGCGCAGGCTTTCGACGTCTTGCCATTTGGGGCGATAGTCATTTGGCTTCGGGTGTTTTTGTTGAGGCACTGGCAAGAAGTCTCGGCCAACAAGGCATCCCTGTTGTGACAACCTTTATACCGCCCTATATGTCTCGACGGGGCGTCCGATTGCCCTTGAGGGCTTTTTGCCTGAGTGATGATTGGATTTTTAAGAGCACTTACCAAGCCGACGGCGCCTCTGATACGGGGCCAGCGCTGGCAGAAATGCGCAGCCGCGCGAGGCAATCATCACCACCACAGCTTGCCCTCAGTGAGTCTCAACCCATATCCGATCTAGGCGCCGAAAGCTCTCGCGCTGATCGCGCTGCAGCCTATCTGGGTATTGATCTGCGCGATGAAGAGAAACAGAGCCGAGTGAGCAGCCTAAGCATGCTCTACCGTGCGCTGCATCGTCCACTTGAATTAGCCCTATCGATCAACCAGGAGGCAGAACGCTTGATACGAATCGAGCCGGCAGCGGAGCCGCTCACGGTTGAGAAGTTATACATCGAGCCCGCCGATGGGGAACCTTTGTCAACCATTGGTATTCGCGTTGTGACTGGAGAGCTAGCGTTTCAAGGATTCGACATCGAGCACGATACGAGCCCTGTGCTCAGCATCGATACGCTTGCCTTTCCCGGGGCGACGGTTAAGGGGTGGGCTCAGCTCAATCCACACACGCTCGGCAACCTGATCGGAAGTCGCCCTTATGACGCCGTAATGCTTGAATACGGCACGAACGAAGCGGCAGGCGATTTTGATCCGGGTCAGTACACGGAAACCCTGCACCATGCGCTGACCAAACTTCGTGCGGTGCTGCCGAATGCACCCTGCCTGCTTATTGGGGCGCCGGATCGGGGCAGCGCCCTTCGGGTGGTGCGGCCTGACCGGACCGGCAAAGCTGAGCGGGTGGGGAAATCCGAGCGTGCCCAACGGATGAAGTACGCACAGATACATAAGCAGCTGAATGCAATTCAGGCACAGGTTGCCGCGCAGTACGGATGTCATAACTGGGACTGGCAGCTCGCCATGGGCGGCACCGGCGCCGCCTATCGCTGGGCCCGTGCAAAGCCAGCACTGATGTCCCGCGATCTGATACACCTCACTGCTGACGGCTACCGTCAAAGTGCAGAGGCCTTGACCAAAAAAATTGGCTGGGCCCCGTCGCTCGCGCCGGACAAAGCCAGTACCACTGTCGCAAAGTGATCAAGCATCATCGATCATGAATTAACAGCAGCCCCCCCGCAGAAGATGATCACTTCATAAGCAAAAGGATAACGTTATGACCAAACCCGTGGTGTTCATTCTCGGCGCAGGCGCCGGCATCGGTGGCCATGTGGCCAAACGCTTTGCCCGCGAGGGTTACCATGCCTGCCTGGCACGACGAAGCGATCGAGCAGGCCTCGACCGTCTGGTGGATGAAATTCATCAGGCTGGAGGGTTAGCCAGCGGCTTCATGATTAATGCTGTTGAAGAAGACAGTATTGAAAAGCTTGTTACCGATATCGAGAGCAATATGGGTCCTATAACAGTCGCCGTCTTTAATCTCGGCGCACAGATTGGTGATCGTGGACTTGCAAGCACCACACTGAAGCAGTTTGAGATGGGTTGGCGCATGGCGACCTTTGGCCTTTTCCGATTGGCCCAGGTTTTATTCCCCTTCATGCAACAACGCGGTCAAGGTACCTTGCTGGTGACCTCGGCCACGGCAGCGATGCGAGGCAATGCGGGCCAACACGCGCACGCCGCTGCGATGGGCGGCAGACGCATGCTCTGTCAGTCGCTCAGTGCTCAATTTGCGAGCAAGGGCATTCACGTGTCGCATATTGTGATTGACGGCGCGGTCGATGCGCCCGATACACTGGGCAAGATGCTCGGTGAGGAGCGCTTTCAGGCCTTGCGATCCCAGAAGGGATTGGAACACGACGGGCTTGTTCTGCCCTCCGCAGTGGCCGAGAGCTACTACTATTTAGCTCATCAGCACCGCTCGGCATGGACCTTCGAACTCGACTTACGGTCGCACGCCGATCTTGCCTGGTGGAACAGTCCCGGCAACCCCGATCTCAAGTAAACAGTAGATCGACATTAAGGAGAGCTCATGAAAGCAGCTTGGTATCTTGACATTGGCCCCGCTGAGGTCCTGCAAGTCGGTGAGATGCCTAAGCCTGACCCCAAGGCAGGCCAGGTGCAGGTACGCATCCATGCCCATGGCGTCAACCCCACCGACTGGAAGCGTCGTGCTGGCCAGCGTGGCGGGGCACCGACTGAGCGCATGATCCCGGGCTACGATGGTGCCGGCGTGATTGCTGCCCTTGGCGACGGTGTCAGCACTGCTCGACTTGGTGAGCGAGTCTGGGTTTGGGAAGGATTTCATCAGCAGCCACACGGTACGGCAGCAGAATTTGTATGTGTGGATCAGTCGCGCGCGATTGCCCTGCCCACCTCCCTGAGTTTCGAAGAAGGTGCGTGTTTGGGCGTTCCGGCACTCACAGCCTGTCATTCGCTCATGTTGGCCGGCCCACTGGACGGCGAGGCCGTCATCGTTACCGGAGCTGCCGGTGTGGTTTGCAATTACGCTGTTCAACTTGCAAAAGTCATGGGTGCCCGCGTCTTGGCGCTGGTGCGTGGTGATGCCGACAAAGAGGAAGACGCCTATCGCGCGGGAGCTGATCAGGTGATTAACGCGGATCGTGATGATTTCCTCAAAGCTGCACTAAGCTTCACGGATGGGCAAGGTGCAAGATGTGTGGTCGATGTTGACCTTGGTGCACACCTGCACATCGCTTCAAGAATCACAGCGATCAATGGCACGATTGCCAGCTTTGGTTCAGCGAGCAATCCAAAGCCTGAAATTGATTGGGCCCCTTTTATGCACCGTAATATTCATTTGTGCGGTGTTGGCATTTTTTCGGTACCGGAGTCCAGAAAACTCGAAGCTGCGGCCTTTGTGCAGCGCTGCCTTCAAGCCGGCCAACTCTGGCATCGCATTGACAGTCGTTGGCCGCTTGAGGGGATTGCTGATGCCCACAGGCGGCAAGAGTCAGGTCGTCCTCGAGGCAAAGTGATCGTTCAGATTGACTCATGATCGTCAGTAAGATCGTCGATGAAGTCATATTTCTTAGTCCGGTATTAAGTTCTGATCGGTCTCAACATGGACAGCGCCCTCGGTCAGGCTCGAGACATCGTTATAAAGTCGAAGCGGATCGTCTTGCTCACGGGAGCCGGCATATCAACAGATTCTGGCGTCCCGGATTTCCGCGGTCCCGCTGGCGTCTGGACAAAAGATCCTGATGCCGAAAAGTTATCCGATATTCGTTATTACCGGGCCTCGACTGAAATACGCAAGAAGGCCTGGATTCAACGCCTTATGCAATGGGAGCAAATGCGACACCCCAACCCTGGCCACCTCGCCATTGCAGGCTTTGAGAGCAGCAATCGTCTGCTCGCAGTCATTACCCAGAATGTCGACGGCTTACATCAGGACGCCGGCACCAGCCCCGAGCGATTAATCGAAGTTCATGGCACGATTCGGCAGGTGCGATGTTTAACTTGCGATCAACGAACGCCCATGGGCAAAACCCTCGAGCGCGTAAGAGCCGGCGAAGCCGATCCGGCTTGCAAAGCTTGCGGCGGCATTTTAAAAAGTGACACGATTTCATTTGGGCAATCGTTGAACCCTGAAACCATCAGGCGCGCATCGGACGCTGTGGCGGAATGTGATTGTCTGCTTGCGGTTGGCACAAGCTTGCAGGTCTATCCGATTGCAGGTTTGGTGCCACAGGCTGTGAAGACTGGCGCAAGTCTGCTGATTGTTAATCAACAGGCAACGCCAATGGATCATTTGGCATCCGTTGTACTTCATGAATCAATCAGCGAGGTATTGCCGTTGTTGTTATCACCGGAATAACGTTCTCTAGCCGGTCATCGTTCAATAACATTTCACGATCGTTGCTAACCGATTGCCTCTCTGCCTACCCGAGTGCCGCTGAAGCGGTTTCGGGCCAGCGTAGCTGATGGCCGGTGTCCTTGGTGAATTGCGCCATATCTTCTGGTGTGTCCAGATCCACGCGATAGCGTCGGTTATCCGTAAGATAGCGATGCACGGCACTCGGATGTTGATCCTGCCACTGCCGGCACCCCACATTCAGCGCATCTTGTAAGATTAACTGACGAACATCGTGGCTGAAGATCACCGGGTTGCCACGCTTTCCCTGAACCTGGGGCACGACGACGGATGCCTCATCGGGACGCTTTTTGTAGGCAGCGATCAAATCACTGATATCTTGCGCATTGATGAGCGGCTGATCGGCCAAGGCTACCAGCACGGCGTCAAGCTTGCTGCCTAATGCAGCCAGTCCCAGGCGTTGTGAAGACACCTGCCCGTCTTCCGGATGCAGATTGCGTACCACAGTCACCGGAAAATCTTGAACCACCGGTTCGATTAGCTCGGCATGGTGGCCGAGTACCACCACCACCTCATCGACCCCCCCACCCGAAAGCGCAATCAGTAAGCGGCGGATTAACGGGACGCCACCCAACTGCAAAAGACTCTTGGGTCGATTGCCCATGCGTGAGCCGCTTCCTGCGGCTAACACGACCGCACCAACCAGCATGCGACTGTATAAACCGCCACCCCCTTTGAGAATGCATCCCATGGCTTATGCGCCACAACAGGCGCGTTGCGCCAGCGAAGAAGCTTGAGAGGTCTTGCTTGAGCAAGCCACCCCAGGGTCTTGCGACGCGACGCCTGAAACGTCGACATCAGCAACATGCTGCGGATCTTTGGCCATACCGGAGCCAGCGCCTGCCTTGAGAGCAACCACCGCCGCCAGCACTGATAGGGCGATTTCCTGAGGCGTCTGAGCACCGATAGGCTGGCCTGCGGGGGCGATGATCGCATCGACTGCCAGGGGGTCCTCGCCGGCCTCAATCAGCGCACGCTTTAGCACCTCGGCCTTGCGTTCGCTTGCCACGAAAAAGAGGTGTTGGGCCTGGATTGCCAAACCTGCCCGCAATCCTTGCAGATCACGCTTACCTTGGGTCGCTACAACCACAAAGCCCTCTTGCGCCGTCAACCTGAAGGCCTCGGGAATGGCTTCGTCATCGTGGAGCATGTGCTGGGCGTCTGGAAACTGGGAAGCATCCGCATGGTGTGCAATCACCATGGTCGAGAAACCCACGCGCGGTGCCAACACCGTCAGCGCGCGACTCAATGGGGTATCGCCGATCACCGTGAGCGCCGGCTGCGGGAGCACGGGATCCACAAAAAGTTCAAGCGTGCCGCCGGAATGACAACTCATGCCGAACTCGAGTACCTCGTCTAGCGCACGCTCAACACCATCGTCCGCTGGACTGATTCGGATCACTCTTGAACAACCGTCGATGAGTGCGTGTCTTACTGTTTTAATCACCGCCGGCTGCGCACAGCCGCCGCCTATCCAACCTTCAATAATGCCGGCCTGGGTGACCAGAGCCTTATCGCCTGGTTTCGCAGACGCTGGCGGTAAAGCCTTAAGAACGGTAACCAAGGCATAGGCTCTGCCCTCTCGGCTGAGCTTTTGAGCGGTCTGTATGACTTGATGGCTTTGGTTCATGGTTGCTCAGTAATGCATCATAATTGATTAAGTTTTGATAAAGGTCGGCGGGCTGAACCTGTCGCTAGTTCAAGATTTTGCTCAGCGTTTCAAGATCACGAAGACTGTCCATGCGATGGAAGTTTCTGATGATCGTGCTACAGGGCCGCAAGGCGGCGCTCGACGGGATCTTCGAGCCGGGATGAAACCAGTCGATCAGTGCACCGCGTTGCACCAAGGCACGGAGTTGATCTGCGAGCTGTTCGGGTTCATCGGCGTCATAGCCGTCGGAGAAGACCCAGACACGTGAGCCTCGACGCAATTGCGCCCGAGCATGTATCTTATGAAAATCCATAACGCTCGTCGCAATGCGAGTGCCTCCAGCAAAGCCAGCCGTCACCGCATTTATTTTCTCCTGCACATGAAGCGAATCACGCTTTAGCAGGGGCGTCACTTCGGTTAACCGTGTGTGGAACACAAACACACGGCTTTGCATGGCGGCGACAAACGCTCTGGCAACGCGCAAAAAGAGTTGTGCGTGGGTCTCCATCGAACGGCTCACGTCCACCAAGACGAAGAGTTGAGGCTGCTCAGGCCTTGAACGCCTCCAAGCTGGACGCAATGGGATGCCACCTGTTGCAAGGCTTCGCCGGCAAGTCCTTCTGATGTCGAGTCTGCGACCGTTTTGATCATCCTGCCAACGTCGACTGAGGCGTTTTCGTAAACGCATGGCGATCAGGTCAGCGAGCATTTGAAGCCGCGAAAGATCCTGCGGCAACCATTGCGATAAGGATCGATCGTCGAGGGCCTCGGTTCGACTCGCACCTCCTTGGGCTTTTGAGACCGGATCGTCGCCTTGAACCATCACGGGATCGAGGGCGCTATCCATGGCTTTTGAGGCAACATCCTGCGGGCGCTTCGTGGCACCGAGTTGCGATTGGAGTTCTTGGACGAGTTGTCGTATGTCAGGTCGATGCCGGGCGTGCCGGGTCTGACCGCTGGTCTTGACCTGGCCCTTGAGTCGATGCGGATACCAATATTGCTCAAAGAGCGCTGACCAGGACTTCCACTGCGCAGCGCTCTGACAAGTGATAGCGCGCCAGGCTGCCTCCAGACATGGATATCGAGCAGGTGGTAAAGCGAGCGCGGCATGGACCATGGCTTGTTGCTCGGGAATCCCAACCTTGAGTCCGTGCTCACGCAGCATTGCGGCAAAACCAGCAATGGCTTCGAGCGGCCGAGCGTGCTCCATTGATCGACCCGCCCGGACTCAGGCGGCCTGAGCCTGGTTTGAGGCAGGATTCATCGCAGCGGCGACGCCGGCCTGATGCGCTTTTTTGCCCTCAATAAGCTGTAAAACGCGCTCGGCGTTGAACTGGAAACGATCCTCTTTGGTCTTCAAAAGACAACCCAGAAGCGGCATGATCCCATGAGGATCGTCAGGGAGCGACTGGAGTCGAAGCCGATGCAGCGCGCGGACCCAATCCAAGGTCTCAGCAATACCAGGCGTCTTGATCAAATCTTCCCGACGCAAGCGTTGTACGAAGACCACCGCCTGCTCGATCAACATGCTTTCGGCACTCGGGAGGGTGTGACGCACGATATCGATCTCTCGATGCAGGCTCGGATAATCCAGCCAGTGGTAAAGACAGCGGCGGCGCAAAGCATCACTGAGTTCGCGTGTGCCATTGCTTGTGAGGATGACAAGCGGCACATGCGTGGCGCGTATCGTTCCGAGTTCTGGTACGGTAATCTGGTAGTCGGCGAGCACCTCAAGCAAAAAAGCTTCAAAAGCCTCATCGGCCCGATCGACCTCATCAACGAGAAGCACCGTAGCCTGCGTGCTCGATATCGCCTGAAGTAAAGGGCGTTCCAACAGGAAGTCCCTCGAAAAAAGGTCTGTGGCGGTCTGAAAACCCTGGGCATGCTCGTTCACGCGAATGGACAAAAGCTGTTTGCCATAGTTCCATTCATAGGCGGCCTGCCCGAGATCAATACCCTCATGACACTGAAGCCTCACGAGCCGCCGACCTTGCGAGGCCGCCAATGCAATGGCGAGTGCGGTTTTTCCAACCCCGGCATCGCCTTCAATCAACAATGGCCGTTGCAACGCCGTGGCAAGCCACAGTACCGTGGCCAGATCCTCGTCGGTAATATAGCCCGCCTGATGGAGTTCCTCGCGAAGTGAGGCTGCGACTTCCATGACCGCTTACAGCGCCAGTCCACGCTTTTTGAGTTGCTGCCAGACGCGATAACTCGTGTGCGGCATCGTCATATCGGTTACACCGACATGGGCGAAGGCATCAACCACCGCAGACGTGAAGGTCGGGATCGAACCGACATGGGGCGATTCAGCCACGCCCTTCGCGCCTATCGGATGGTGAGGGCTTGGCGTGACGGTATGGTCGGTTTCCCAATGCGGTGTCTCGACGGCCGTGGGCAGGAAGTAGTCCATGAGCGTATTACCCATCAGATTGCCCTGAGCGTCGAAGGGCATTTGCTGGCCCATCGCAACCGCAAAGCCCTCGGTTAAGCCGCCGTGAATCTGCCCTTCGATAATCATCGGGTTAATCCGCGTGCCACAGTCGTCAAGCGCATAGAAACGTCGAATTTTGGTTTCACCCGTCGCACGGTCAATGTCGACCACGCAAAGGTAAATGCCAAAGGGATAGGTGAAGTTGGGCGGGTCGTAGTAGTGCACAGCCTCAAGACCAGGCTCAAGACCTGCGGGCAAATTGTTGTACGAAGCCCAGGCAATATCCTTCATGGTTTTGTACTTGCCATCATCACCCTTCACCTTGAAGCGATCGATTTCCCAGTCAAGGTCGGCCTCGCCAACTTCCAGCAAATGCGCGGCAATTTTCCTGGCCTTGGCGTGAATCTTTCGCGATGCAAGCGCGATAGCAGCTCCTGCAACGGGGGTCGATCGACTGCCGTAGGTGCCAAGCCCATAGGGTGCTGTCGACGTGTCACCCTCTTCTACTTGAATCACTTCCGAGGGTATTCCTAACTCGGTGGCAATAATCTGCGCGTAGGTTGTTTGATGCCCCTGCCCTTGGGTTATCGTCCCCATACGAGCAATGGCTGAACCCGTGGGATGAATACGAATCTCACAAGAGTCAAACATGCCGACGCCAAGAATGTCACACATTTTCGATGGCCCCGCACCAACCACCTCGGTAAAGGTCACGAGACCAATACCCATCAGGGTTGGACAATCCGGGTCAGCCCGCTTGGCTGCTTGCTCAGCACGCAGGGCCTTGTAGTCAACCGCATCGAGTACCTTCTGCAAAGCCATGTGGTAGTCGCCTGAATCGTATTCGAAGCCGAAGGCGCTCGTGTAGGGAAACTGCTCCTTACGGATGAAGTTCTTGGCCCGAATCTCGGCTTTATCCATGCCTAGCTTTTGCGCGAGCACATCAACCATGCGTTCGATCAAATAGACCGCCTCAGTCACCCTGAAGGAGCAGCGGTAGGCAACACCACCGGGTGCTTTATTGGTGTAAACACCTTTGACGCTGCAGTGCGCGGCGGGAATGTCATAGGACCCAGAGCAGATATGAAAAAGACCTGCTGGAAACTTGGTTGGATCGGCGCAGGCATCAAAAGCACCATGATCTGCAAGTACATTGACCCTCAAGCCAAGAATCTTTCCGTCCGGCGTTGCTGCGAGTTCGCCATCCATGTGGTAGTCGCGGGCAAAAGCTGTTGAGGAAATATTCTCAATACGATCCTCCACCCACTTCACGGGCTTGCCCAACACAATCGAGGCCACGATCGCACAAACATAACCAGGATAGACACCGACCTTGTTACCAAAGCCGCCGCCGATATCGGGACTCACAATGCGAACCTTGCTCTCAGGAATACCCGATAAAAGTGACACGACGGTTCGCACCACATGCGGAGCCTGCGATGTCATGTAGGTGGTGAGTTCACCGCGGATGGGATCGAAACTCGCCACGCAGCCGCAGGTTTCGAGCGGACAAGGGTGTACCCGCGGATAAAAAATATGTTCGCTGACCTTGACTGGTGCGGTATCAAAAGCGGCATCAGCGGCATGCTTATCGCCAGCAGTCCAGGTGAAAATATGATTGTGGTGATCGCGTGGGCCATGTGCACCGGTGGCCTTTCCCGCAAGGTCCTCACGCAAGACCGGTGCATCCGGTTTGAGCGCTTCGAAGGGATCGATGACAACCGGTAGTTCTTCGTATTCCACCATCACAGCTTCAACACCGTCTGCGGCGGCGTAGCGATCCTCGGCGACAACCACGGCCACTTCCTGCATTTGGAAATGTACTTTCTCATCGGCAAGCACCGCAGCCACATCGCCCGCCAAGGTCGGCATCCAATGCAGTTTCAGTGGCTTGAGGTCTTCGGCAGTGAGTACAGCAATAACACCGGGCAGCTTCAGTGCCTCCGATTTATCGATCCGCTTGATGCGGGCATGTGCATAGGGACTCCGCACGATATCCATGTGCAACATGCCAGGCATCTTGATGTCATCCACATAATTGCCCTTGCCCTGGATGAAACGCGCGTCTTCTTTACGCAGACGGCTGTCACCCATGCCTTGGAGGGCAGCGGTACGCTCAAGTATGGTGGGGTCAACAGCGTCGTTCATGCGGCCTCCTTCTCGGTTTGTTGCAACTTGGCCGCGGCGTACTGCACAGCTTTCACAATGTTTTGATACCCCGTACAGCGACATAAATTGCCGCTCATGCCGACTCTAATTTCGGCTTCATTCGGGTTGGGGTTTTCCTGAAGGAATCGATAAGCGCGCATCAACATCCCAGGGGTGCAGAATCCGCACTGAAGGCCGTGTTCTTTGTAAAAGCCCTCCTGCACCGCATGAAGAACACCGCCGTTTGCCAGACCTTCAACCGTCATGACCTCAGAGCCGTCGCACTGCACGGCCAGATGGGTGCAACTCTTCACCGACTTGCCATCGATATCAACCGTGCAGGCCCCGCAATGACTTGTTTCGCAGCCAATGTGTGCGCCTGTAAGACAGAGTTCCTCGCGCAGGAAGTGAACCAGCAAGGTACGTGGCTCAACCGCCTTCTCCTGCAACCTGCCATTAACCTTCACACTGATTATTTTCTTTGCCATGAATGAATTCCTTCGTTATCGGTTGCCGTTTAGCAGCGTGATGCTGCAAGACGAATTGCCCTTTTGAGCATCTGACCTGCCATCGCGGTTTTGTATTCGACATCGCCGCGCAAGTCTTCAGCAGGGTCGCAGGCAGTCATTGCGGCGTCAGCGGCAGCGTTGATGCTTTCATCTGAAAGTGCCTGGCCAAGCAGGGCGTCTTCCGCTGATTTCACGCGAATGGCCGTTGACGCCACATTGGTGAGCGCGATACGCACCTGGCTCACATGGTCGTTCTCCACACGCATCACCACCGCTGCACCTGCCGTTGCCCAATCGCCGGTTTTTCGTTTGAGCTTTTCATAGGCCCAGCCTGTTTTGGCCGGAAACGCAGGTACCGTCATGCTGACGAGAATCTCATCCTCAGCCAGTGCAGTGGTAAAAATACCCAAAAAGAAGTCGTCTGCCTTGACCTCACGGCGTCCTTGAGGACCCTGCAGGCAAAAGCTTGCATTCAGCGCAAGTGCCAAAGCGGGGTGATCGTTGGCGGGGTCACCGTGGGCGATATCACCGCCGATGGTGCCTCGATTACGCACTTGGGGGTCAGCAATCAAGGCCGCTGCTTCTGGAAGCAGCGGCACCTTGGCACGCAAAACAGGTGAATTGATGAGATCATTTTCAACCGTCATCGCACCGATGAGCACATGGTCGCCCTGATCAACAATGCCACGCAATTCATCGATCCGGTTAAGGTCGATCAAATGCGCAGGTTGGGCAAAGCGCAGTTTCATCATCGGCAACAAACTGTGGCCGCCCGCAAGTAATTTGGCTTCAGAGCCTAACTGGGTTAGCAAACCGACCGCATCCTGAATGGTTCGAGGGGCGTGGTAATCAAAGCTCGGTGGGATCATCGGCGTCTCCTAAGCAATCCTGGTCCGAGTGTATCCAAGACAAAATGTCATCACAACAACAATGGACAAGCCTTTACAGGGATTCGATTTCCGAATAGTCCATTTTGTCTAGGGCATGCTGTTGTCTAGGTCACGCTGCGCGTAGCGAGCCATAACCTTTGCCGCGGCAAGATCCAAGGCCTGAGCTTATTTTTTGCCGCTAGGGCTAAACATTTTCGGGCTAACTTCCGCCGACTTTTCTCGCCGTTAGCCTTCACATGGATGATTTCACCGACGCATTAATGATCGCACTGCATTCGGGCGCCGACGATCCCGATCGCAGCGCGATGGGTTCGCGCATGAAAGCGCTCGTCGGCGAATTGAGCAGTAAAGACGCATCAAAAACGAAAAAGGCAACTGCATCCAAAGAGCTCGCCAAGCTCCGGGAAGCCTACAGGCAACGCCTGCTGCAGCACTAGGCAAGTTCGGCGATTAATCCGGCACCACGGAGATTCAAATGGCTTCAATTCAAGCACCCGCCCAGACAAAAGCAGCCGCCCCGGTACAACCTGTTCAGGAACCCCCCAAGCGCGAGCGGGTCGAGGCAAAACGGGAGCCCGAGCAAACCAAGGTCGAGCCAGCTGTGAGGGTCGAAGTGTCCGAAGCGGGTAAATCGGCTGCATCAGGTCGTCCACCACCGAAGACCGTAGAGCATGAAGTTGCCCAAAAGAAGTCTGAACACGCCCAGGCCGCACAGGCAAGCGGAAAACGTGGTGCATCCTCTGGTGGCGCACAAAGTCTGATGTAGGTGGCGCTAGCGCGAACGAATTTCTCCTGATCCTGAACGCTGAGCCGTCCATAAACGTGCACCACTTCATAGTGCCATGTAGGCACCAGACGGTGCGTCTGATGTTTACTCGGATACCAATTGGGCGAGATATAACGTTCATGGCCAGCCCCTGCGGCCCTTGGGTAACAAGCACGCCCAAGGGATGCGACTGAAGTAATTTGACAATCGCATCGTCGTCTTTATTTGCAAAGTGTGCTGGTATATAGAAAGTGTGCTGGTATATACATCGTTACAAGCCGTCATTGATTTGAGAAGACTTCATCCCAGCCTGGTACGGACCATGACTGAAGAACGCATAATCTTACGCAGGACTGGATTCAGATGATGTCCGGAAATGGCTAACGAGGCCATGCTTTTTGCCTAGAATGACAAGGATGAATAAGGCGAATAATGATTCCAAAAATGCAATTCAACCAACTTCCAAAAGTCGCTCATTTTTATATGCCGCGCCGACTTTAGACCCGACGACTTGCTATCAGGCGATTTGTACAAAAAACGCTCAATACGATGGCCATTTTTTCGTCGGGATAAGCAGCACCGGTATTTACTGCCGACCAATCTGCCGCGTAAAGACACCCAAACAAGAACATTGCCACTTTTTTTTGATGGCCGCTCAGGCAGAAGCCGCAGGCTTTCGTCCCTGCATGCGTTGTCGTCCGGAGCTTGCCCCTGCCGATCGCCACTGGAGTACCGAGGATGCCGGCGCCATCCTTGCCTGTCAGGCCGCTGCCCTACTCGACCGCCCCTACTGGTCAGCACGCCCGCGGGCAAGCGGCATCGAATCGATGGCGGATGTTGCTCAGAAACTTGGGATCAGTGATCGCCATTTGCGCCGTGTCTTTGAACGCCATTGGGGTATCACGCCCTTACAGTATCGACAGACTCAGCGGCTACTGCGGGCTAAGCACTTACTGGTCGACAGCCAGCTGCCCATGGCTCAGGTGGCCACGCTGTCAGGCTTTTCAAGTCTTCGTCGATTTAACGACAGTTTTCAAGCCCACTACCAGCTGAGTCCAAGCCGTTTGCGGGAACACGGCGTCCGTCAAGCTGGGCCTGCGATGGATGGCACCGTCAGGGTTCGGCTTGATTATCGGCCGCCCTTGGACTTGAAAGCCCTGATGGGTTTTTTGCGGCAACGCGCACTGAAGGGCATCGAGACAGTCGGCGAACACTGCCTCACGCGGACAATTGATATGCAGCATCCTCGCGCTTTGAACAAACGCTTAAATGGTTGGATTCAGTGCCGCTTTGATCCTGTCAGACCGCAGATCTGCTTAATATTTAGCGAAAGTCTGCTGCCGGGATTGCACCCGCTCATCAAACGTGTTCGCGAGGCCTTCGACCTTGACGCTGACCCGCATTTGATTCATCAGGTCTTAAACGTTGATTTCCCGGATGGTGAGGGGCTCAGGGTGCCCGGTGCTTTCGATGGCTTTGAACTCGCTGTTCGTGCAGTACTTGGCCAACAGGTGACGGTAGCCGCTGGACGAACCTTCGCCCAACGAATGGTTGATCGCTTCGGCACCCAACTGCGCCTGATCGGCGAACGCAGTCCATGCCTTACCGTTGAAAATATCGCGCTTGATGCACTCAAACTTTTCCCAAAGCCCCAGGCCATCGCTCAGGCCTCAAGCGACGCCCTCGGTGCGCTAGGCATTGTGAAACAACGCCAGGCTGCGCTCATTTCGCTTGCGAAAGCAGTGATCGCTGGCGATCTCAGGCTTGAACCGATGCCACACGACGAGGCCGCGATTGCGCATACGATTCAAGTGCTTTGCAAACTTCCCGGCATCGGGGAATGGACAGCACAGTACGTTGCAATGCGTGCGTTGGGACACCGCGATGCCCTGCCTGCAGGCGATGTGGCTTTGCACCGGGCCTTAGGGCTTCAGGGGATGCCTAAGGCCAAGCAACAAACCATGGCACACGCCAAGGCCTGGATGCCTTGGCGAAGCTACGCGGTGATTCGTGCCTGGCACTCGCTCGCTTTGCCAACATCAGCGTCGTCAATCGTTCAAAAGGACTGCTCAACATGAAGTTCGACCACATCCGTGCCGCCAAACGCATCAGTAGCCCCTTGGGGGACATTGTGCTCGCCGCTTCAGACTCAGGCCTTTGCGGACTCTGGTTTGAAGGGCAAAAACATCAGCCACAGCTAGATGGCAAACTGTTTGTCGTGTGCAGTCATGCCTTAGCCCAGGCCGAAGCTCAAGTCAACGCGTGGTTCCGTGGGGAGCTTAATCACTTCCAGATGCGACTGGATCTGAGTGCTGGCACAAGCTTCCAGCAAGCCGTGTGGCGGGCATTACAGGACATTCCGATTGGACAAACCAGGAGTTACTCGGCTATCAGTCAACAAATCGATCAAGCGGGCGCTAGCCGTGCCGTTGGTGCTGCGATTGGTCGCAATCCCATCAGCCTTATTGTGCCATGTCATCGCGTGCTCGGCGCAAGCGGCGGGCTCACCGGTTATGCTGGCGGGCTTGAACGAAAAATCGCGCTCCTGGAACGTGAAGGCGCTCCTTGCAAATCGACGCATCGTTGAACAACGCTCAGGAAGCCACCGCAATCACCACAGCATTTGCCTCGACCGCCGCCACCGCGGACTGTCGTCCTTTTAAGATCGTTTGCGGACCGGCAAACCCTACCAGCGTCAGGTCTGTGCCTACCTCCAGCGAAATTTCGAATCCTGAGACCCCTTTGCCTCGCCGAAGCACCCTGCCCTGCAAGTGATTGACACCCTTCATTGCAACCATGCTTGGGACTATGCTTACGGCGGTTGCCTTGAACATCGCGATGACCTTTTGGCCTGGCTTTAGGTGGAGCAGTTCAAGGCTTTCATGGGTGATTTGTGCCTGAAGCGACTGCCGCTCCATGGCAAGCTCAATTTGTGCCGATGCTGAATGTCGCTCTATTTTTTCAACTGAACAAGGCAGTTGATTTCGCATACTTGTCCGAAAGCCAACACTTGCGATGCCCGGCAGATTAAGGCCCTCTACCTTGCCCGTGTTTTCAATCCGAGCAAGTGTCTGCTCCCGAGCTCTATTCAGCAAGTCTGAGACCTCCAAAACCCGAAGACCAGCCTCGTTGAGTCTTGCGCCACCGCCACCTGAGCCACCAACAAGCTTCTCGACAAGTGCAAGCCCAGCAAGATTGCTCAAGGTTTCAATGGCCTGCCAAGCAGCTTTATAGCTGACGCCGCAAAGGCGGGCAGCTTCAGAGATCGACCCGGCGTCATGGATTGCACGGAGAATGTCCAGGCGTTTATCGATTGTTCTCACGCCGAGAACTTCGCTGTAGTCGATCTTTGCTTGTTTCATTGCCGGGGGATAGGTTTCGATCATGCTTTCCCAATCCGCTATTCTTAAATAGAATAGCGTATATGTTTGCATTCAGCAGTTTACTGATCATTTTTCCAAATGAAGAGACCATTCAATGACTTGGCGCCTTGACCTAATACGGCGCCTTCAACGCAACTTCGCACTGGCCCTGATGATGCTATTGAGCGCCTGCGTTCATGCCTCGGGCTTGCAGGTTGCGGTAGCATCGAATTTCAGCGGCCCCATGAAAATAATCGCTGCAGTTTTTGAGAAGGAGTCAGGCCATAAACTGCGACTTGCATTTGGTGCAACCGGTCAGTTTTATGCGCAAATTCGAAACGGCGCACCGTTTGCCGTCTTGTTGGCAGCCGATGACGAGACCCCGCAACGACTCATCCGTGATGGCCATGCGGTGGAAGACTCAGCCTTTACCTATGCAACAGGTCGTCTTGTTTTGTGGAGCAAAAAGCCCGGTTTCGTAGACAGCAAAGGCGAGATACTTAAATCCGATGCTTTTGCCCGCTTAGCGATTGCCAACCCAAAGCTTGCGCCTTACGGCGCCGCAGCAATCGAGACCCTCAGTAAACTTGGTTTGCTCGAGCGCATCGCGCCGAAATTGGTTGAAGCCTCCAATATTGCGCAAGCCTTTCAGTTTGTTGCCTCAGAGAATGCAGCGCTTGGCTTTGTGGCGATGTCGCAGGTCTTTGAAAACGGTGTACTCAAAGAAGGCTCGGCCTGGATTGTTCCGAATACGCTCCATGCTCCGATTCATCAAAACGCTGTGCTGCTCAACCCCGGCAAAAACGACCCCACTGCGCTCGCTTTGATCAATTTTTTGAAAACAGAGAGCGCTAAAAGCATGATTCGATCCTTTGGCTATCATCTGTAGCTTTGGTCATGAGTGCTGTGAACCTTTGCTGTGAATTTTTGCTGTGAATTTTTTTAACGACGCTTGGCCTGCCATCGCACTCACGCTGAAGTTGGCAGGCCTTAGTTCGGGGATGCTACTCATCATTGCGACGCCTATTGCGTGGTGGCTATCGCAAACGTCATCCGTATGGCGCAAGCCGATCGCCGCACTGATTACCCTACCCCTTGTGTTGCCACCGACTGTGCTGGGCTTTTACATTCTTGTGATGCTCGGGCCGCAGGGATGGCTCGGGGGCCTCACCCAAAGCCTCGGTTTGGGCGTGCTTTCATTTTCGTTTACAGGGTTGCTGATCGGATCATTGATTTTCTCCTTACCTTTTGCGGTTCAGCCGATTCAGTACGCTTTTGAGGCCATGGGCAAGCGACCTCTTGAGGTTGCAGCCACCCTAAGGGCAAGCCCTGTCGATGCGTTTTTTTCGGTGGCCCTACCTCTGGCTAAACCGGGTCTGCTGACGGCAACCGTTCTAAGTTTTGCGCATACCATCGGAGAGTTCGGCGTCGTCCTGATGATTGGCGGCAATATCCCAGGGCAGACACGGGTTGTATCGACCCAGATTTATGGTTATGTCGAATCAATGGCTTACGAGCAGGCACATCTGTTGTCGGCGGTAATGCTGCTGTTTTCTTTTCTGGTGCTCCTTGCGCTTGGGCAACTCAAATCGCGCCACGATAAGGTCTTGACTTGAGCCCGTCAGAAAGCCTACGCATCGCGATCAAACTCAAGCACAAAAGTTTTTCGCTCGATCTTGATCTCAGCCTGCCGCTTCAGGGCATCAGCGTGCTTTTTGGGCCATCCGGGTCGGGTAAGACAAGCTTGCTTCGCTGTTTGGCAGGTCTTGAACGGGCTCGCGGCTTGATTCAGCTCGGCATGGAATACTGGCTCGACAGCGAACGCCATGTTTTCAAGCCGACCTGGCAACGTCAGATTGGTTATGTTTTTCAGGAGGCGAGTCTTTTTGAACATTTAAATGTTTATGAAAACTTGACTTTTGGTTTAAAACGGGTCCGTATCTCAGGGCAAAGCCCCGGCCTTCAGGATTCGGTCAAACTCTTGGGTATCGAACACCTGCTTAATCGACAGGTGCAACACTTATCGGGCGGAGAAAGGCAACGCGTTGCCATCGCGCGCGCGCTCGCGACTCAACCCAAACTCCTGCTGCTCGATGAACCTCTGGCCTCAATCGATGTGTCAAGGCGTCGCGAGGTTTTGCCTTGGCTTGAGGGTCTACACGACGCATTGAAAATGCCTGTGGTGTATGTGACCCACGCGGTCGATGAACTCGCGCGTCTTGCCGACCATCTGGTGCTGCTTAATCAAGGGCGAGTCAGCGCTTCGGGTCCAATTGATGAGATCAGCCGCTCCCAGGCATTGGCCTTAGCGATTGGCGAAGAAGCTGGGATTGTGAGCCATGCCGTGGTGCTGCATCGCGATGAGGCAAATCACCTGGTGCAGCTACAATTTGCCAGCGGTAGCGTTTGGGTCCGTGATCAAGGTCTTTCCATCGGCCGCAAGGTACGTATCAGAATACTCGCGAGAGATATCAGTCTCACCAAAACAGTACAAGAAGATACAACGATACAAAACCACTTATGGGGCAGGATCGAGTCGGTGGAGACCTTTCAGCATCCTGCGCAGGCCCTGGTTCGGGTTCGATGTGAGCAGGAAGTTTTGCTGGCCAATGTTACCTATCGCTCACTTAAGCGTCTCGCGCTCGGGCCAGGTTCGCTTGTGTGGTGTCAGGTTAAGTCTGTCGCCCTCATTCTTTAGCGCACACGCGCTTTGGTTACGCATGATGACGAGAACAGATACAGATCAGCACGCGGTCCCTGAAATGATCAGGGCGATGTCCTATGGCTGATCCGGGCAAGAGGCCGCAGACGGTTGCATTGAGCGAGGTTTCAACCGCGGTCATTGATCGCCTGGTCGGGATGCACATGGACTACTACGGTCACCATTTTGCTTTCGGCAAAGTATTTCAGCAAACCATTTCAAAGGATCTGCTGATGTTTTCCCGAGGTCTGCCAGACCCGAATTCTCGGCTTTGGCTTGTGGTGAGCGGAGGTGATGTGCTCGGCTCAATTGCGATCGACGGTGCCTGCCTCGGTGAGGGCCGTGCGCAGCTACGCTGGTTTATCCTTGACCAGACATTGCGTTCGCAGGGCTTTGGCCTCAAGCTGCTCGACACAGCCATTAACTTTTGCAAAACAAACGGATTTCGCGAGATCCACCTTTGGACCTTCAGCGATTTACATGCCGCACGAACGCGCTACTTACAACAAGGTTTTCGCTGTGTGGAAGAGGCCCATGGCGCCCAATGGGGGCGGGAGGTCTTAGAGCAGCGTTACCTGCTTGAGCTTTAAGTGTCGCGTGGAAAGCTTTTCTGATACTCAACCGCCGAGTTTTGCGTCAACAGCCGCACACGAGGAGAGTCTGATGAACCATAACCTTAAACTTTATATCGGTAACAAGAACTATTCATCGTGGTCGATGAGGCCCTGGGTTTTGATGAAGCAAGTTGACATAGCCTTTGATGAGGTCATGGTGCGCTTTGATGACTTCACGCCCGACTCCCATTTTAAGCAAACGATGGGGAAGCTATCTGCCAGCGCAAGGGTTCCTGTGCTGGTTGACCGAGATCTTGTCATCTGGGACAGCTTGGCAATTGTGGAGTACCTCGCAGAACAGTTTCCTGAGCATAGCCTTTGGCCCGAGGATCGCGAAGCCCGTGCACGCGCCCGCAGTGTTTGTGCGGAGATGCATAGCGGCTTTGGCGCTTTAAGATCTGCCTGCCCCATGAATATCGAGGCCAGTCTGCCTGAGATTGGGGCACTCGCCTTGCGCGATAAGGCCGCGGTACGAAACGATCTGGCGAGAATCGAACAAATGTGGTCGTCGCTCTTAGCGCGATTCGGTGGCCCCATGCTTTTTGGCCGCTATAGCATTGCTGATGCCTACTTTGCACCGGTGGTGATGCGCATCCGGACCTATGGCTTACCGGTTAGCGCGCTTGTTGCCGATTACCTCGATGAAAGCCTGAGCAGCAAGGGCGTCGCGGCCTGGGTGGGGGATGCATTGGCAGAAAATGACTTTCGCGACTTTGAAGAGCCTTATCGCCTGAAACCAAGGTCGTCCGCCTAGTGCCTTGCCCGCGATGAAATCCACGCCCTAAACCGATGAAATCCACGCCCTAAACTTTTCCCGGCTAACTTCCGCTGACTTTGGCGGCCGTTAACCTCAGTATGGACGATTTCACCAATGCTTTGATGCTTGCTTTGCACGCGGGCGCCGATGATCCGGCCCGCAGTGCGATGGGTTCGCGCATGAAAGCCCTGGTTGCCGAACTAAGCGACAAGAAGGCGCCAAAGACCAAGCAGGCAGCCGCGGCCAAAGAGCTTGCTCAAGTTCGAGAGGCCTATCGGATCCAATTGCTCGCCGATTAATGCCGATTGCCAAAGCCTTGGTGGCTAAGGCAGACTAGCAAAAACCCAATGAAGGAGACGACGGTGAAAAACCTGCAGCAAGGTATGTCACGAGCGGCAAGACGGCTAGTTGCCGCGCTCGCTATGGGCTTTGCCCATCTCACAGCCCATGCAGCTTGGCCTTCAGACCAGCCCATCAACCTCATCATCGCTTACGCACCCGGGGGCGGGACCGATATTGTTGCAAGAAGCCTTGTTCCGTTTATTGAAAAGCACCTCGGAGACGGCGCAAAGATAAGTATCCTGAATCGACCAGGTGCTGGTGGCGGCATTGGGTTTGCTGCAATCGCCAACGCAACGCCGGATGGCTACACCATTGGATTTATCAACACGCCACCGGTCATCACCATCCCGATCGAACGCAATGCAGCCTGGTCGATTTCAAGTTTTGATTACCTGGGCAACATTGTTGATGATCCGGGGACCTTTTGTGTTCATAACGAGAGCCCGATACGCAGTCTTGCTGAGCTTCAAAGCTTTGCTAAAAACAATCCGAAAAAAGTAACGGTTGGTTCGACCGGTGTCGGATCCGATGACCATTTGGCGATGCTGATGTTTGAACGCACTGCCGCGGTGTCCCTCACCCATGTTCCATTTAAAGGAAGTTCGGAAACCCGTACCGCGATAACAGGCAAGCACATCACGGTTGCAGCCATCAATGTAGGCGAAGCGTTGCAGTACTTGAAGAGTGGTTCGCCAATTCGCTGTCTAGGGCAGATGACGTCCCAGCGCATGAGTATGGCACCCGATTGGCCTACCTTCAGGGAACAAGGCTTTGCTTTCGAAATGGCATCGCTTCGCGGCATGGCCGCGCCTAAGGGTCTGCCTGCGCCGATTCGCGAGCGCCTTACCCGAGCTATCGAACGCGCAGCAAACGATCCTGCATTCAAGGAGGCGGCAGAGCGTGCCTTTGCGCCGATCCGCTTCCTCACGCCGAGCGCTTACGAGGCAGAGATCCGTGCCGGTGACAGCATATTTAGACAATTGTGGAAAGAAATGCCTTGGACCGACCGATAAACTATAACGTGCTAGTGATAGCAATGATCTAAATGATTGAATTGATCTTTATGAACGAATGAATCGCGTGTTCGAAATGATCGAAATATGAGCAACCATCAACAGGTTCCCAAGCCACGCATTGCTCTTTTCAGCGGCGACCCTGCCGGCATCGGTCCTGAATTGGTGCAGAAATTGCTTGATGAGCCTTCGCGTTATCAGCATGTGCATATCCATCTCATTGGACAACAAGCCGCACTTCGAGTGCCTGCCGGGCTCACCCTGCATGCATGGGAGGGCTGGCTGACTTCAAGCGTTCAGCCCGGGCTTGCCAACGCAGACAATGGTCGCTACATGCTTGAGGGGCTTCATCAGGGTTTATCGCTGGCCCAACAAGCGAAAGTCGATGCATTTTGTTTTGCGCCGTTGAACAAAAGCGCCTTGCGTGCAGCTGGCATGCAACAAGAAGATGAATTGCGATGGTTTGCCGATCATCTTCAGTTTGAGGGCGTATGCGGAGAACTTAATGTGCTCGAAAATCTTTGGACGGCACGCGTGACTTCGCATGTGGCCTTGCGTGAGGTGAGCCAGCTTTTAAGCAAGCACAGCGTGGCAGCGGCGATTACGCTCATTCATCAATCCCTGACCCGTGCTGGCCTCAAACAGCCTCGCATCGCCGTTTGCGGTCTTAATCCTCATAACGGTGATCACGGCAACTACGGTGACGAAGAGGCAAGGATCATCGCGCCTGGCATCGCGCTCGCCAAGAAGGAGGGCTATGATGCTGAAGGTCCTTTCCCCGCCGATACTGTGTTTGTCCGAGCCATTCGCAAGCCCGATGGCTATGATGGCGTTGTCACGATGTATCACGACCAAGGTCAGATTGCGATGAAACTGCTCGGCTTTGAGCGTGGGGTGACCGTTCATGGCGGCTTGCCATATCCCATTACCACGCCCGCTCATGGCACCGCTTATGATATCGCCGGTCAAGGCATTGCCAACCCGCAGGCTTTTTTTAATGCTTTTGAACTTGCCTGCAAAATGGCTCTAAGCGATAGAACGATATAGCGTTGTTGACAAAAATATCGTGTCGCTCTGCTGCTGTTAAGTGCTGCAGCATCTTGTCGATGCCCAGTACCTGGGAAAGAAATCCGACACGCAGGCTCGCCACAGGGAAGTTACTTCCAAACATACAGCGAGAGGGGCCAAACAGTTCAACAGCTTCTTGGACCACCCGCTGATTCGACGCTACGGTCCAGGCCGCATTCAAGAGGCCTAATTCACTGATCTTGCAATAGACCTGAGGCAGGCGAGCCAAGGCTTTCATGCCCTTGCGCCAATGCGCCAACCCTGCCTCGCTTCGATCCCATGGTAAACCTGTGTGATTAAGGACCACCTCAAGTTCTGGAACCTTCTCAAGAACCCCGGCCGCCTCCTCCAGGTGCCAAAAGGGTACCCGCAAATCCCAAGACCATTGGTACCTAGCAAGCTTACGCATGCCTTCAAGCCAATGCGGATCTGAAAGTGAGCCCGGCCCTGTAGGCGCTGCTGCACTGGCCTCAGAGGCGGTAACAGGCTTTGAGCGCAAGCCTTTAACCAGTGGGTAGTTCGCATGGGCGGCAAGCCGCTCATCAAGCTTTGGATCATGCAGCCAGGCATGCGCAACGACGCCATCAGGCATGCCATGGGCTTGCGCTTGCTCATGTAGCCAGCGCGTCTCCTCGAGTGCCAGTGAACGCTTACACTCGGCTTCAATATGCACAGTGGCAAGCACTTCGAGGCCCCAGGCATCGATTCGATAATCAGCGGGCAGGTAATTTCGACGCAAGGCGGTGTAATCCCCAAGCAGAAAAGGCTTAGGGTCTCCGACAAGCCAATCATACCAACCCAAGGTCAAATCCCACAGATGATGATGCGCATCGACAATTTGAAGTTTTTTCATCACGATATGTTTTTTATAAAGGAAAGCTCATGAGCACCGACCATAATGATACGCAGCCCGATCAAGCGCAAGCGTCTTTAGAAGACATGGCTGAGCGGCTAAAACCCCTCTTTCCGGGGTTGCTTGGCATCGAGTGGGTCAAGCTCGAGCCAGAACATGTCCAGGCGCGCTTGCTCGTGCGCATGGAACTTTGTACAGCGGGTAACAGCCTGCACGGCGGTGCATTCATGGCCCTAGCCGATACGGTTGGCGCGGTTGCAACCTTTATTCAACTGCCCAAAGGCGCACGCACCACGACCATTGAGTCAAAAACAAATTTCCTGCGCGGCGCCGCCATCGGCAGCTATGTGCTGGCCGACACTCGCCCTCTGCACCGCGGCCGCAGCACCCATGTGTGGGAAACAAGAATCAGCGATGAAGCCGGTAAGCTATGCGCCGTAGTCACCCAGACGCAAATGGTGCTTCAGCAGCCCTAGCTCGCGTCGATTCATCAGCAAGCGATACATTTGCAGCAGCGATAGGCAGGCTGTCTTGGAAGAATGCTTGCTTGATCGCCGGCGCTGTGATGAAATGCCGACAGAAAACAATTAGAACCGTTTTAAACAAAAATCAAACACCTGGAGGAGACAAGATGCGTCGCATTAAAACCATTTTGGGCGCTATGGCTACGGCCGTTGGCCTGTCGCTTGGCAGTACCGGAGCGCTTGCGCAGCAAACCATTCAAGTTGCCTACATCGATCCCTTGTCAGGGGGCGGAGCAAGTATTGGTGAGCATGGACTGAAACACTTTCGCTACATCGCTGACCAACTCAACACGGCAGGAGGCGTGCTCGGGCGCAAGTTTGAAATCGTGCCCTTTGATGGAAAAACAAATCCACAGGAAAGCATCGTACAAGCACAAAAGGCCATTGACCGTGGTATTCGAATCATCACACAGGGCAATGGTTCAGCGGTGGCTGCAGCGCTGTCGGAGTTTGTGGTCAAACACAATGCGCGTAATCCTGGCAAGGAGGTGATTTACCTGAACTATGCCGCGGTCGATCCCTCGCTGACCAACGACAAATGTTCGTGGTCGCATTTCCGTTGGGATGCTGATTCCGACACCAAGATGGCGGCACTCACCAACTTTATGAAGGCGCGGACAAGCGTCAAAAAGGTTTACCTGATCAATCAGGATTATTCCTTCGGCCACTCGGTTCGCGCCCAAGCGGTGGCGATGCTCAAGGAGAAGCGACCCGATGTGCAAGTCGTTGGCAATGAGCTACATCCTTTACTGAAGATCAATGACTTTGCGCCCTACATCGCGAAAATCAAGGCTTCGGGCGCCGACTCGGTCATCACCGGCAACTGGGGGCAGGACATCGCACTGTTGCTTAAGGCGGCCGCCGATGCAGGCCTCAAGGTTGACTGGTATACCTACTATGCAGGTGGCGCAGGCGGGCCCACCGCGATCAAGCAGACCGGACTCGCTGACCGTGTCTTTGCAGTGGTTGAGGGACATGCCAACGTACCGAATCCCCCCTCCCAGGCCATTGAGTCCGATTTCCGGCCACGCACAGGCCAGGCGGTATGGTACCCCCGCGCTTTCAATCAGATGTATATGCTTTCTGAAGCGATCAAAGCCGCTGGCGCAGTCGATGCAAAGAAAGTCGCTCAAAAACTTGAGGGCATGAGAATCACAACGCATAACGGTGGCGTAGGCTATATGCGAACCGATAACCATCAGTTCATACAAGACATGTTTATCGCCTCATTCGGCCCCTTGCCTGCAGGTGCGAAGTTCGACGAAGAAGGCACAGGCTGGGGATGGAAAACGCTCGGTAAAGTTGAAGGCAAAGATACGGAACTGGCAACCACCTGCAAGATGAGCCGTCCTTACTAAGGGTTCTTACCGCGCTTCATCGACCGGGCTTGTAGCCTTAGCTCGCGAGCCCGGTTCCAGAGGGTGTCATGCTTGAACTCCTGTTATTTTCGAGCCTAAATGGCGTTTTATACGGCATGCTGCTGTTCATGATGGCAGGCGGGCTCACCCTCATTTTCTCGATGATGGGTGTTCTAAATTTCGCGCATGCAAGCTTTTACATGTTGGGCGCATATTTTGGCTTTGAAATCGCCAAACATCTTGGCTTTTGGATTGGACTCGTTGCCGCACCGCTTTTGGTTGGCTTTGTGGGCGCCATCATCGAGCGCTACGGACTTCGCCAGGTGCACAAGCATGGCCATGTCGCTGAACTACTGTTCACCTTTGGGCTTGCCTTCGTGATTGAAGAAGTTGTGCAAATGATCTGGGGCAAACTACCTGTCGACTACCGTGTACCGGAAACATTGGACTTTGTTGCCTTCACCATGTTTGGCACAACCTACCCCGCCTACAAAGTTTTTATGCTCTGCATTGCCATCGGGATGTTTATTGCTTTACTCTGGGTGCTCACCAAGACCCGCGTCGGCTTAATCATCCAGGCTTCATTGAGCCACCCGAACATGGTTGCAATGTTGGGGCATAACGTGCCTCGGATTTTCATGCTGGTTTTTGGCGGCGGATCGGTTTTAGCCGGTCTTGCTGGCGTGATCGCTGGCCCGGCTCTGGTCACCCAGCCTTCGATGGCTGCACTGCTTGGACCGATCTTGTTTGTAGTCGTGGTGCTCGGTGGATTGGGTTCGCTCACGGGTGCATTTATTGCCTCGTTGCTGATTGGTCTGGTGCAGACCTTTGCGGTCGCCGTTAATGTTTCGCTCTCCGATTTGTTTCAATTTCTTCCATTTAATCCGAAAAATGGCAGCGTGTTGGGCGATCTCTGGAGTGTGACGGTGGCGCAGGTCGCGCCCGTCATCCCATATCTTCTCTTGATCATGATCCTGATCTTCCGGCCCACGGGTCTCATGGGTAACCGGGAAACCTGATATGAAGCGACTGGCAATCTGGCCTCTGGCAGCGCTAGTCTTGATAGCGCTACCTTTCGTCTTTGACTCAGGCACTTCCCTCACCAAAATGAGCCTGATGTGCATCATGGCGGTGTTCGCACTGAGCTACAACATGCTACTCGGCCAGACCGGTATGCTGTCTTTCGGCCACGCCGTCTACTATGGTCTGGCAGGTTTTATGTCGATTCATGCGCTGCAAATCTTGGCAGGGCCAAATGCCTCCCTGCCATTGGTTATGGTGCCCATTGTGGGCGCATTCACCGGATTGCTCTTCGCTTTTGTTTTCGGATGGGTATCCACCAAAAGGGCAGGCACCGCATTTGCCATGATTTCCCTTGGCCTCGGCGAGTTAGTGGCCGCATCATCGTTGATCATGCGATCTTTTTTTGGTGGTGAAGAGGGTGTGAGTGCAGACCGTTCTAAGCTTGCGCTTTGGCTAGGTCTGGACTTTGGCGCTCAGATTCAGGTCTACTACCTGATTGCCGCCTGGACATTCGTGTCGGTGATCACCATGTTTGCGATCACGCAAACGCCGTTTGGTCGAATGGCCAACGCTGTCCGCGAGAATCCAGAACGCGCCGAGTTCATTGGTTACTCCACCCAAATGATTCGTTTTATATCGTTCTGTCTTTCGGGAATTTTTGCAGGTATCGCTGGGGCACTCGCAGCCATTAACTTTGAAATCATGAACGCATTGTCAGTCAGTGGCGCTCAATCCGGCGCTGTCCTGCTGATGACTTATATTGGTGGGGTCGGACATTTCTTAGGCCCAATCTTGGGCGCGATGTTGATCACGGCCTTGCAGATTTCACTTAGCGACTATACCGGGGCTTGGATGCTTTATTTCGGGCTCATGTTTATCCTGGTTGTGATGTATTTGCCAGGAGGTATCGCCGGCCTGATCATGATGCATGAACCGGTGTTTCGTGCAGGACTTTTGCATCGACTTATACCGGCCTATCTCATGGTCAGCGCCCCTGCCTTGATCTGGCTTGCTGGTGCTGTTGCCATCATTGAGTTGGCGCACCACGCCTTGGTCAAGGCAGCCACCGAAGGACCACAACTGGTATTGATTGGCCTTGAGTTTTCAAGCCGAACCATGTTTCCCTGGACGATCGCCTTGGGTCTGTTTGTATTTGGTGCGGTTTCATGCGGAAAGGTTTGGCCAAGGGTCAAGAACGCTTGGTCTGAGATTCATAGCTTGATGAAGCAATCATGAAAAACGCTACAAATGCTGGTCCACTTTCGACCGCGCTCCAGTTGCGCGATGTCCGTAAGCAATTTGGCCAAACGCAAATCATTCGAGGCGTCGACCTCGAGGTAAGCGAAGGTGAACGACATGCATTGATTGGACCAAACGGCGCCGGGAAGTCCACGTTGTTTCATTTGATCAGCGGACGCATCGGTTTAAGTTCTGGCGATATCACGGTCCTTGGGCAAAGCATTATCGGCAGGCGCCCTTTCGAAATCAATCGCCTTGGCCTTTCTCGTAGTTTTCAAGTCACCAATATTTTTCCTAGGCTCAGTGTTTTCGAGAATATTCGTTGCAGCATCCTTTGGCAGACGGGTCATCGCTATGCTTTTTGGTATGGCGTTGCTAACCTTAAGTCAGTGACCGCGCGTTGTGAAGAGGTCATGGAGCAAATCAATCTGCACCAGCGAAGGGACACGCCCGCCGGCGTGCTCACCTACGCCGAACAACGCGCCCTCGAAATCGGGATTGCCATTGCTGCCAACCCAAAGATCATTATTCTTGACGAGCCCACAGCAGGTATGAGCCGCTCAGAGACCGCTTATGCAATTGATCTCATTCGACGTGTAAGCGAAGGCAAAACCTTGTTTATGGTGGAACACGACATGAGTGTGGTGTTTGGCTTGGCGGATCGAATCTCCGTGCTTGTCTACGGCCAGGTGATCGCAAGCGACAACCCCGAACAGATCCGGGGTAATCAGGCAGTTCGTGAAGCCTATCTTGGCCAGGCTGAAGAACAGTCAGCCTAGCGTCATTGATCGAAGTTCAAGATGCTTTCAAGGGTAAATCGATGACAGAGCCGATGCTCAAAGTGAGCGATTTGCACGCCTATTACGGAAAAAGTCATATTCTTCAAGGCGTAAGCTTTCACGTCATGCCCGGCGAAATTGTGAGCCTGCTTGGCAGAAATGGTGTCGGCCGGTCCACAACGATCAAGGCCATCATGGGTGATGTTGCACCCCATGGTTCGGTTCGTTTCAAGGGGCAGGAAATATCTGGCTTAAAGCCCCATGAAATCGCACACCTGGGGCTTGGCTATGTGCCCGAGAATCGCGATATCTTCCCCTCACTTACGGTACGACAGAATTTATTGCTCGGCGAAAAGCACGGGGCGAAAAATCCCCGCTGGACTATGGGAGATATGTTTAAGATCTTTCCCAGACTCGAGGAGCGTGCGGATACGCCCGGTGGTGTTCTATCGGGCGGCGAGCAGCAAATGCTCACCATGTGCCGCACGCTGATGGGTGATCCGGATCTGATCATGATCGATGAACCCACCGAGGGTCTAGCACCCATGATGGTTACCTTGGTTGGCCATTTGCTCGCCGAGATTGCTCAACGTGGCATATCGATCTTACTTGTAGAGCAAAAGCTTACGATCGCCTTGAAAATCAGCCATCGGCTTTATGTGATGGGGCACGGACAGATCGTTTTCGAAGGCAGTCCCCAGGACTTGATCAACCAAGACGATGTCCGTCAGGAGTGGTTGGAAGTCTAGTGGGTCAATCGTTCAATACCGACTCATTTTGCGCAGCGGCTCGCACGACGCATTCTTACCCGCTTGATCCACACAAGTTGTACCGTTGCATAAGCGGTCAGCGAAAACAAGCAAGCAAAGATGAACGCGCCAAGAGCCATCGGCTTGCCGATGCTATCCATATGGCCTAGGACTAGGTCTAGCCAACCGTCCGCACCGGCTTTGCTAACTTCGGATAAACCTGAATTGAGCTTAGGCTCGTTTAGCCAGACACCATCTTGGCTTGTTGGGCCATCGCGAAGCTTAAACTCAAGGATCCATCGACCGAGCTCCCAGGCCGCGTAATACACAGGTGGAAAGGTTAAGGGGTTGTTGACAATCGTAGCAAGCGCTGCAGCCGGAATATTGGCCCGTAGCAAGATGGAGAGTGCAGCTGAAAGTGGAATCTGTGCAATGGGAATGAGAAAGGCAAAAAATACCCCGATGCCGACCCCAAGAGCAACTCCTTTCCGGTGCATACGCCAAAGTCGCGGGTGAAAGAGTCCTGGACCCATCCATCGCAACCAGCGATTGTTTTGCATCGACTGCTGACTAGGCATCATTTTTTTTAGCCGCTCAATCATCGCCTGTTTGTCCCCTGAACAAAACCGTCATCGTAGCTTTCACGGCACAATGCCGGCACTAAACCCTTAAGAAGAATGGTGATGAGAGATTGTCCGGGTACCAGATCACCCCACGCGGAAACGCGCCTGTTGCAGGGGCATAGCGTTCAGTGCGATATTGCATCCCTCGATTGATAACATGGAGTAATCGTGATGAAAAACCATAACAAAGGCCTCGTGGGCCGCCGTCAGATTGTGCTCGGAGCTGCAAGTCTTCCTCTTTTCACGCTTCCAGCAACATCCGTTTTCGCACAAAACTACCCATCAAAAACAATACGCTTGATTTGTCCTTTTCCTCCCGGCGGTGCGGTCGATATCGCTTGTCGTGCGCTTGCGGCAGAGCTCAGCAAGCAGCTTGGCCAAACGGTTGCGGTTGAGAATCGACCGGGTGCAGGCGGTAACGTTGGGCTTGTTGAGGCGGTAAAGTCTGCAGCGGATGGTTATACGCTTTATATGTCAACCAGTGGGATACAGGCAATCAATCCGGTGCTATACAGCAAGATGCCGGCAGATCCCAACAAAGATTTGGCACCCGTTTCAGCGCTTGTTTCATTAAATAATGTGCTTGTTTTACATCCCTCGGTCAAAGCAAACAACGTGAAAGACCTGATTGCCTACGCTAAAGCCAATCCGGGCAAACTCAGCTATGCATCAAGCGGTAATGGCACATCGATTCATATGTCAGGCGAAATGTTCAAAGCCTTGGCGGGCGTCGACATGGTTCACGTTCCTTACAAAGGCAGCGCACCGGCAGTGACCGATCTGCTCGGTGGTCAGGTGCAGTTAATGTTTGACAACATTCCCTCATCGCTGCCTCATATTAAGGCCGGAAAACTCAAAGCGCTTGCAACCACAGGCGCCAAACGTGACGCCGCGCTTCCTGATCTGCCAACGATTGCTGAGTCTGGCGTCAACGGCTACGAATCGGATGTTTGGTTTGGCCTAACCGCACCGGCCGCAACGCCTAAAGACATCATTGCCAAGCTGAGCGATGAATGTCAAAAGGCGGTAAAGGCCCCCGCCTTCGTAAAACGCATGACCGAGTTGGGTTACAACATGATCGGCACGAGTCCGGAGCAGATGGCCGAAATGACGCGCACTGCCATCACGCGTTGGGCACCGATCGTAAAGTCATCCGGTGCGAAGGTTGACTGATTGACTTGGTGGTCCCTCAGATGACCGCGCCAGCAAGTCGCCATGGCATCGAACGAGCGCTAAGTACCAAGCGGCTATTGCAAAGGGTTAAACAATAAGTTGCGAGGAGATCAGTCAAGATGAAATCCATGCTCGATGCCTGCCGCGGTCACGGAAAATACAAACCGGATGCCTTGTGTTTTTCATCACCGCAACGCCATTGGCGTTTCGGAGACCTCGAGTCACTCAGCAATCGACTGGCGCAGGCAATGCTAGATCTTGAACTTGTTCCAGGAGACCGGGTCGCCTGTCTAACGAAACACACCGCACAGTGAGTGATCGTCTCTGGCGGTGAAAACATCGATTCGGCCGAAGTCGAGAACGTCATGATGAAGCACCCTGACATCGCTGATGTTGCTGTTTTTGGCGTGCCGGATTCTCAGTGGGGGGAAACAGTCAGAGCATGCGTGGTGCTCAAGCAAGCATCAGAGCTTCGTCAAGACCCTGAAGCAAGCGGGATCGAAATCGTCGCGTGGATCAGAGATCGCCTGGCTCATTTTAAGTGTCCTCGCAGGGTTGACTTTGTTGAGCAAATACCTCGTAGTCCCAGCGGGAAAATTCTGAAACGGATTTTGCGCGAGCCTTATTGGCGCAATGAGGACCGTCAAATTCACTGAGTCAGCAACACAAGACAGCTTCAATGATCTGATTGCACGTCACTTTTTCCGGGCGGTGATTTCAATCGAATCACATAAGCGGCAATCGCAAGAAGGAGCACAGCACCTGCTTCATAAATGAGATTGATCGCACTGGCCTCCTTGCCTTGAAGGATCACAAGCCGGCAAAGCGCAGTGACGGCGATGAAAATCGGTATCGAAATCGGTATGGTATTGCTTTTGTAAAAAGCACCAACCATACCCAAAACCTCGGCATAAATAAACATCAAAAGCAAATCGGTGAGCTCAACCTTTCCTGTTGAAAAGACCTTGAGCATTTCCATGGCGACACCATAGACCGTAAAGCAGGCAACCAACAAAAGAATGGCCTTTTCAGTGAATGAAATCAGGCGATCCATGTGAAATGCTTCATTAAAGCGTCATGCGCCCTGTCTCAGTACTCCAAGGCATGACCTTTGATATAAGTTTCAAGATATTTAATATGTTGCTCTTGTTGCAACAAGAGTTCCTTCACAATGTCGCCAACCGATACCATCCCGATGACCTTGCCATGATCGAGCACTGGCAAATGCCGGATACGGCGTTCTGCCATGATCTTCATACAATGATCGGTCAGATCGCTCGGCTTAACGCTGATGGGGTCTGCCGTCATCACTGAGGACAACAAGACGGTTTTGGAATCAAGGCCCAGGTAAAGCACCTTCATCGCACAGTCACCCTGAGAGAGAATCCCCTCGAGCTTCTCACCGTCCATCACAAGCACGGATCGGATTTTTGTTTCACGCATCAATACCAAGGCCTCAAAGACCGTGGCAGACGCAGGAAGGGAAAAAACCTTGGCGCCTTTACGGCTGAGGCAATCACGCACAGTCGACATGCTTAAAAACCCTTAAAGAAGGACGAACCATGGGTACTTTCCATAACATCGCCCACACATCAAAAACCCCCTGAGCATGCAGCGTTTCGCTGTCTTTGCCGGAGATCCTAACCGGGACAGGATTTGACAGGCCGATTACCTGAGTGTGTCAACAAGGAATTACAAAGAGGCGATCGATTGAGGCAGTGGCGATCAACTGCCGACGATGCGATGGTTTAAGCGCATGCATCGCAGAAGACTTGCCGCGCTATGTCATGCGTGGATCAGGATTCGCTGAAACAACTTTAAGCTGAATCTGCCCCTGACGATGAAGGCTTCGGCCGATCGCGAGGATGCGCTGCTGCGCTGCGATTGAATCACTGGTTTGCTTTGCCTGAACAAGTGTCATGGCTTCGCGCACGGCATCAGCAAGCGGGGTCGTCATCGCTTCCAATAAGCAGCGTATTAATGCATCAGAGCATGACTGCATCGCGAGTGCAAGCTCGTCAGTGCTTACCGAGGCGACGAGCGTCTGTCGCGATCGTGCTTGAATATGGCGCAAGTCCTCGAATACAAATCGTGCCGACTCAACCCCTTGAGCAAGCGCCGGCTGATGCTGTCTGATTCGCTCAAGGGCTTCTTCATCAAGCGGCTCGTCGAAGGCATTGATCAAGCTGGCACTGGTTTTTATACCCCCGCGCCTGCTGCGTTTTTCAACAGGCTCGAGCGTCATGGCGCAAAGCGAGGCGTTAACATCCTCAAGCGCCATCGGATGGACATAATCGAGTAAAGCGACCCGAAGCAGTAACTCGTTTCGTAGCTCATCATCAAACAAACTGCCCAAGGCCGCAGCCTTTGTTGAGGACAGGAGCGCCAGCATGGTTGCGATGATCTGAGGGTGCTCATCCTTAAGTTGCTCATAGAGCAGATCGGCATCCATGCCATTGGCCGCATCGAGCGCCTGCTGATCGATGATGGTGAGGTAGCGTTCACGGAAATCTGGCGCTGCACGGTTTTCATCATGATGGTCAAGCGCACGTGCCACAAATTGATCAGCATCCACCGCGAGCAGCGGCTGCAAAAGACTCGCTTCCCGAAAATCGCGCAAGACCTCGGTCCACATGACCTTATCCAGGCTGCGAACAGCGATCAACCGCGAACTGATGAGCTTGATCTCAGCGTTGCTTAAACATTTAAGCACCACCGCCGCCATCTCGGGTCCAAGTGCCAGCAAGACCACCGCAGCTTTTCCGGGACCGTCGAGTACAAATGGGCTCACGCTAAGGTCGGGAATTCGGGGCATTATGGTGCGACGCAGCAGCAGTCATGCATGCTTGATACCGTTAACAATTTGATCGTCTTCTTGAAAACCATCCGCTCACGGAGTCTTGTCATGTTAGTCACTGTTGGTATCTTGCTGACCTTCGCCCTCGGACTTGCGCTTTGGGTATCCGGAAACGCCAGACTTCCTGTTGAACTTAAGAACAGCCTCGGTCCGGATCAACTCGAGGCGATTCGTGAAGACTTAGCCTTCCGGAAACACCTCGGACAGCTATTGATCATTAGCCTTTGCGGCGCCCTCACAGTTTGGGTGGCGAATTGAGCACCTGGCCTGTGAATTGACCCGTGCTTTCACCGTTGGCAAAGCTCTCAGCACCGTTCACAAAAACCTGCCGAATACCTTCGGCTTTTTGAACCAGTCGTCGTGCACCCCCTGGCAAGTCGTATTGCACCACCGGCATGCCAGGGCGAATCCTGTCTGCCTCAAAAAGCAGTAAGTCTGCCCAATAGCCTTCCCGTATCAGGCCCCGTGCTGCAAGTCCGAAGGCGGATGCATTGTCGTGACTCAGTTTTTTAATCGCAGCCTCAAGGCTGAAGGACTTTTCCCGATTTACCCAGTAGTGTAGAAAATGGGTTTGCAAGGATGAGCCCATTTCCTGGGCTACATGCGCCCCTGAATCGGAGAAGGTTGCAAGGATTTGCTCATAGCCCAAGATTGCTCTTAAGTCCTCGCGCGATTCATTCACAATCGGTTGCACAAAAATTTGATCGTTGTTTTCTAAACAAAGATCAATCATCACTTCCACCGGATGTTTGCCACGCTGACGCGCAATCTCTTCGACTGTTTTGTCCTGCCAATCGACATTTTGCATCACATACAAATTCGCGTAATCCGGTTTTCTCGCATCCGTTGTTGCTGCTCCACCGCCTTGCATTTTGTTGTCGCGAGGCTTCATCAAGGCCTCAGCGGCGATGAGGGTCTCACGAATATCGGGCTGATGAAGCGCTTCAAGCTGTGCATGCAAGGGCTTCGCACGAATCGGCTTCCACGCATCAAGCACGTCAAAGGGCAAATAGGACTTCAGCGAAAAAATGGCATTAATGGATCGTGTTGACGCCTGGCCATACATATGTCCACCGGCCTGATGTACGGCCAGAATCGCTTCTAGTTGATCCTGCCAGTGCGGCGGATCATCGCCCTGCTTGGTGGAAATCACGCCAAACATCACAGGCACCTTATGCTCAAGCGCAAACCGCTTCATATGCGCTAAGAATTCCAGATTGCTGCTCCGGCTTAAAATATCTGGAGCGATCTGAAAAATTCCACGTCCTAAGCGTCCCATAGCAGCCACAATCGATTCAATTTCGCGCCATGTCGCCATACGGCTTGCCACGGGATTGCCGTCAGGCGACAAATGGGTGTGCGATCTTGAGGTCGAAAACCCGATCGCACCCGCACGAATGGCATTAAGCACAATCGCGGTCATCTGAGCAATCTCACCATCGCTCGCCTGTTCGCTTAAGGCCCGAGCACCCATCACATACATGCGAACCGCCGAATGACCCACATACATCGCATGATTGAGCGCCTTGGGGCGACGTCTTACAGCGTCCTGATAATCGGAGAAGGACTCCCATGTCCAATCAATGCCCTCGCGCATTGCGTCAACCGAAATATCTTCCACATAAGAAAGGCTGTTTGCATACCATGCTCTGTCTTCAGGCTTGCAAGGTGCAAGCGTGAAGCCACAATTACTCATCACCACCGAGGTCACGCCGTGGTAGCAGGAGCAGCTGCCCAAAGGATCCCACATCACCTGCGCATCCATATGGGTATGCCCATCGATAAACCCTGGTGAAACAATCAGGCCATCGGCATTGATGGTGCGATTGGCCGGCTCGCTTAGCTTGCCGATTGCGACGATCTTGCCTGCCTTGATGCCAAGGTCCGTGGTTCGTCGAGGCGCGCCCGACCCGTCGATTAAGCTGCCGCCGCGAATTAAGGTATCAAACATTTGCTTTATCCCTGTCGTTTGGTCTGTCTTGGTTGGCGTTAAAGCACTGCCTTTTGAAAAATTTCTGCGATGAAGAACAAAGTGATCATCGACTCACTTGGGATCTTCACGATAGTGTCGTAGCATGGAAGCTGCGTAAACACAAGCCAGCATGACATCTGCCTACCTTTACGGATTAGCCTGCGGACTCGTTCCAGCGGTATACAGCCTGGCGAAAGCCATGCTCGAGATAAGACGTATCGGCACACGACGAAGCAAACCCTGGATTGCCGCTGCGACCGCCATTGGCTTTTGGCTGATTTGTTTTTTAATGTTCAGTGGCTGATTGAAGCGTTCCACTTTTTCGCTTGGGATCCGATGAAGCGCTATACGCAACGACTCATGGGACTGCTCAGCTTCATCGCGCTAAGCTTGCCATTTGATGCCTTTGGATTCAACCCGCGCCAGGAAGATCGCCTGATCCCTCTAACAGCAAGCGATGGGGCGACCCTGCCAATTCGGCTCTGGGGACAGCAAAACAGCCCCGCGAGGATCATCCTTGGGATCCACGGTTTCAGCGATTACGCAAGAGGGTTTGCGCATTTGCTGCCAGTGCTTGACCTCTCAGGCCAAAGCCTGCTGATTGCCTTTGACCAGCGCGGTTTTGGCGAGAATCCAAGCCGCGGACAGTGGGCCGGCATCGATCGGATGCTTGCCGACTTTCATGATGTGCTGCTCTTTATTACAGAACGATATCCCGGCCGGCCGATTCATGTGATCGGGGAAAGCATGGGTGCAGCCCTGCTGCTGATCTCGATGCACCACCCAAAAACCGAAGGGTTTTTCAGCGTTGCGACGCCATCAAGTACGTCGCAGCCAAGCGGATCGAACCGTCCCAGGGCTGTGATCATGCAAAGCGTGCTGCTCGCACCGGCTGTCTGGGGTTGGAGCACGATGCCCTGGTACCAAACCGTGAGTCTCAAATTGCTGGCACAACTGCTACCAGACCTTAGGCTATCTTCTAAAAACGCCAAGCGGCTTGGCGTGAGACCGACCGACGACCCGGCTGTTGCTGAACATTTGGCCAAGGATCCCTTCATGCTTCGCGATATTCCGGTGTCGATGATCGCGGGCTTAACCGAGCTCATGACAGCAGCAAGTCTGCAAATGCCCAAACCGGGTCATCGCAGCCTTGTCATGATTGGTACGCATGACGAAGTGATTCCGCCAACAGCCTACTGCGAGTGGCTAAACAGGCAACAGCCAAGCGCAAGCAGCCGATGGTTTGTGCAGCAAGAGGGTTTTCATATGCTCACCCGGCAAAAGCGCGCCGAAACAATTCTTGCAGGCTTGCAGGACTTTCTGAATCAGCAAGCCGCTTCACCAACACAAGCGCAACTTCCGACCAAGGAGCTTAAGTGTTGACCGCCCCTACACCCTTCCGCCTGCAAATCGCCGCATCCGCCATCGACGATCTTTACGACCGACTTGCAAGGACGCGCTGGCCCGATGAGGCGCCGGATCAGACCGCCGAAGGCCACTGGCGATATGGCACACCAAAGTATTGGTTGCAACACCTTCACCAGTACTGGTTAGCCGAATTTGACTGGCGCGAACAGGAGGCGAGGCTAAACGCCTTGCCACAGTGGAAACTTGAGCTTGAGGACATCGACTTGCACTTTATCCACGCAAGTGCTGAAAGGCCTGACTCAAAGCCCCTGTTACTTTTGCACGGCTGGCCAGGATCAGTCTTTGAATTTTTAGAACTGATCCCGCAACTCACTGCGGCACAAGCAGGTGCGTCGAGCTTTCATGTGATTGCGCCAAGCCTGCCAGGTTTTGGACTCTCTTTTAGAAAAACACAAAAAAGGCTCGGCCTGGAAGCCATGGCCGACCTCTTGGATCGATTCATGCGTGATGTATTAGGATATAAAACGTATTTCGTTCAAGGTGGCGACTGGGGCTCATTCATTGCCTCAGCGATGGCTTATCGCCATCCAAAATCGGTCAAGGGCATACACCTTAATCTCTTGCCGCTTCGTCGTGATGCCCTCTTGTTTCAAGAACCCATGGATGAGGACACAAGGCGCTATGCCCAAGAACTCGAGAGCTTTTTGCGGGAGGATACCGGCTATCAAGCGATCCAGGGCACGCGACCTCAAACCCTTGCCTATGCTTTGAATGACTCGCCCTTGGGACTTGCCGCCTGGATTGGCGAAAAATTTGCAGCCTGGAGTGACTGCGATGGCAAGCCTGAGTCCGTGATTCCTTTTGATCGGATGCTTGCCAATATTTCGTTTTATTGGTTTACCGAGTCGATTGGATCATCCTTTTGGCCTTATTACGCAAGACTGCATTCGCCTTGGTTTATCCCCAAAGGTGAAGGCATTGAGGTCCCAACAGCATATTGTCAATTTCCCAAGGAGATCCTCAAGCCACCTCGATCCCTTGCGCAAAGAACCTATCGCCGTATTGTTCGCTGGCATGAGGCTCAACGAGGCGGACATTTCGCCGCTTTGGAGCAGAGCGAGTTGCTCGCCCAGGAGATACGCAAGAGCTTTGATCCCTTATAGCTCCCGGGCCCGGAGTGCTTTTTCCAGGCGACTCATGCGGGCGTCTCGAAGTTGCCATGCGTCAAGCGCCTGAACGGTCTGATAAATGTAGTCTTTATTGGGTCCGAGCGGGCCATGGGCCTGCGAGAGAATCTGGACCTCGTGTTCAAAGCTGAGCGGTCCGACGAAAGAAGGATGTTGAGGGTTGTGATCAAACACCAGACAATCCCAGACAACCTCGCCTGCCCGCACCGGCAACCACCGTGGCCGATAAGACCCTGAAATCATCTCGCGACGCCAAAGCAGCGATAGCTCTTCCAATGCCCTCGAAGGCTCAATCTTTAAAACCACACCATCACAACAACCACCAGGCAGGAGCGTGAGCATTAAGCCTGGCCGCTCCGGCGTGCCTCGACCGACAATCGAACGCATCGCCATGCGTCGATGTCGACCAAACAATCGCCCGGTGCCAACGGCCTCGCAATGGATCGCTGGATTCCAGATCAAGGAACCATAAGCAAAAACATAAACCGGCGCTTTGCCGCACCAATGCCGCAAACATGCTGCCAGGTTGTCCTGCTGCTGCTGCGGCGTTAAAAATGGGACTGAATGATATTGCTGCTGTAGCCGAATGCGAACAGCATCATTGAGCAAAGACTCGCGGGTAATCGTGACAAGCTCAGGCCGTTTTGAGTCCATGGATAGCTACACGCTCGAGACCTGGCGAGAACGTATCCCCTGCCAAAGCAACACGATGCCAAGCGCAATGAATCCTAAACTAAGCCCATGCTCAAAGCGAAACACCAAGGCCACGCCAGCGAATAACAAAAGAAAACGCTCAAGCAGCTTAACTTCGACCCATAGCCAGCCCTGAAATGCACCTGACATCGCAAGAATACCGCATGCTGTACTCAGTGTGATCCAGGCAATCGCACCAAGATCTGCATCAGCCAGTGCCTTCATCGATCCCATCAACAAAAGCCCGACGCCTTGCGGGTCGAGTACGAATACGAAAGGCACCAGGAAGGCCGGCAAAGTGTATTTCCAGCTTTGCAACGTTGTCTTATAGGGATCACCACCCGTGATAGCAGCAGCCGCAAACGGCGACAAAGCCGTAGGGGGAGACACCTCAGAAAGCACAGCGTAATAAAAAATAAACATATGAGCTGCGAAGTCGGGCACCCCAAGCTTAATCAGTGCTGGCGCTGCGACCACGGCACAGATGATGTAAGAAGCTGTCACGGGAACCGCAAGACCCACAACCCACACGATGAGTGCGGTATAAATTGCCGTGAGCAGGAGCGATCCTGCCGCATAGTCAATCACGATCCCGCTAAATTTCAAGCCCAACCCTGTCAAGGTCACGGTGCCGACAATGAGACCAGCGCAGGCACAGGTTACAGCCACGCTAAGCGTGCCCACTGCCCCGCCATGCAAAGCCTTTACCAGGCCCCAATCAAGCAGTTTCGCTGACAAGCGCCGACCGTCACCCCGTCCCAAATCATAAGGAATCAAGCTGGTATCCGCACGAAAAAAACTGGTCACAAGGCTTACGCCGGTCGCATAAAGCACCGACATCGTCGGCGAGAAACCCAACAACATGAAAGCAATGATGGAGATCAGCGAAAAGAAGTGAAACCAGTACCGGGAGGCAAGCACCCAAACGCTCTCAACCGCATCAAAGCTTGCCTCGCGCATACCGTATTTGCGTGCATCAATTTCCACCATGATAAAAAGTGAAGCGTAAAACAAAAGGGTCGGTATGCAGGCCATCAGGAGGACGTCCAGGTAGGACAACTTAAGGAACTCTGCAATGAGAAAGGCAGCCGCACCAAGCACCGGTGGGGAAATAATGGCACCAAGTCCCCCTGCTGCTAGGAGTCCGCCGGCGGCATGCTTCTCATAGCCTGCCTTGGCGAGCATCGGATAGGCGACCGTGCCAATGGTGACGGTAGTAGCAACGCCTGAACCGGATGGTCCGCCAAGTAAAAAAGAGGCGAGCACCACGGTTCGCCCGACGCCGGTCGGTCGCCCCCCCATGGCTGAAAAGGAAAAATCAATAAAAAACTTACCCGCGCCAGAAAATTGCAGGAAAGCGCCAAAAATCGAAAAGAGCACAATCAGGCTTGCCGATACGTCTACAGCAACCCCGAAAATACCTTCCAAGGTCATGAACATATGACCAACAAGTCGCCCGAGGTCATAGCCCTTATGGGTCCACGGTTGAGGAAAGTGTTCACCGAAAAGGGCATAAATCAGAAAGCCGCTTGTCACAACAACCATCACCCAGCCGCCTGTGCGCCGTACCGCCTCTAGAATAAGAACGATCAGCAGGATGCCGAGCCACATATCCATCGCCAGTGGTGCCGTGTTGCGGTCGGTGAAGTCGTCGCCGCCTGCATACATATACCAGGCGATATAAAGCGGCAGCAGCGCAAAACAAAAATCCCACCATTGCAGCCGGTCACGAAAAGCCTTGGTCAATGGAAAAAGTAAGAACACCAGGCATAAGACCATGGCCACATGCACGCTTCGCATCAATTGCGTCGGCACAATCTCGTAAGCCGCATAAAGATGAAACAAGGACATGAAAATCGCAAGCGATGTGACAAAGATAAGCGCAAAACCCTTGAGCCTGTGGCTTGCACCCTCTTCTTGCTCGATGTATTCCTCAAGCTTCTTTTCTATATCGTTCAAAGAAACACTCCATGATTCAGATCAAAGCCCCACAAACAACAGTAGCCCCACAAACAACAGTGAGCCCAGAAACAACCGTCGTCCCACAAAGCGCACAGGCCCCATATCGGCGACAACAAGGCGCCGACATGAGACCTGCTTTTTACAACAATGGGTACTGAATAAGCGATTTCAGTAACGACTTGCCGTAGATTCAATCAGTCGAGCTTGATACCTTTCTCCTCAAGATACTTCCTGGCGCCTGGATGGTAAGGGACCGGGCTGGCGGAGACCCTCTGATTCTCGAGCTTGATATTTGCCGCTTCTTTATGCACGGCGATCAAGTCATCACGGCGCTCGATAATCGTTTTGACAATGGCATAAGCCTGTTCATTGCTCATCTTGGCCGGTGCAACAAGCAAGTTAGCAACCGATGCCATCTTGTTGTCGCTCGCCATGCCCTGATAAACCGATTTCGCAATCACATCACCGTAGTACAAGTTGCCATACTTTTTGTTCATGGCGGCAACGAGATCATCATGATCAATCATCTTAATTTTCATACCGGGTGAATTCGCCAGATCGGTCACCGCCCCGGTAGGAAGACCGCCTACCCAAAAGAAAGCATCGATTTTTCGATCCTTAATCGCATTCACCGACTCGGCCACGCCCAGGCGCTCCCGCTTCATATCCCGGTCCTTATCCATACCGGCTGCCTCAATCAGGCGAAATGCCATCACTTCGGTCGCACTACCAGGGGATCCTGTTGATACCCGCTTTCCTTTCAAATCGGAAAACTTCGTGATGTTGGTGCCATCGACCGTGACCACATGCATCCGATTGGGATAAAGCACCAACAGGGTTTTTGCATCGACCTTGCCCGTAGCCTTGAATTTATCGGCACCTTCAATCGCATCCTTTGCAGCATCGGCCATGGTCATGGCCAGATAAGGCTTGCCACTGCCCACCAACTTGAGATTGTCGACCGAGCCGCCTGTGACTTCTGCAGTGGCAGCCATGCCGGGAATATGTTTGGACAATGCAGCGGCGATACCGCCACCGAGCGGATAGTACACACCGCCTGTACCGCCCGTACCTATCGATATGGTATTTTGAGCATAGACAACAGCACCGCTCAAAAAGCTCGCTGCCGCAAAAGCAGCCGCGAGCAGTCCACGGCGGGCAACGCGCTTAGAACGCTGAAGCGTGCAGACCATTGATCGCTCTGAAGCGCATGCTGCTTGTTGGCCGGGCGACTCCGGGAAAAACTTTTGTACATGGATTTTGTTCACGCCGATCTCCATCGAAATGTTCATGTTGTCGTTATGGATTGCCATGCCATGAACGAAATGTTCAGCGGCAAACCCTTTTGCCTGAGTCCTAGCGAGAAAAACGTACAACCCGCTGATTCAAAGGCTGAACAGGCCTTGCATTCATGCCAACCACTTTGAGAAAAACACTGGCCTGCTCGGGGCGAATCTTCACAGGCTCCTGAAACAATGTCCACAAAACACCTTCAGTGCATGGCGGTGTTGTCAATGAACCCATGAACTGAAAGTAACCCCGTTCCTTAGGAAGCATTTGATTCATATCGAGCGACGCCGACTTAGGCTCAACCGTATCGCCTTTCGATAAAGGCAGGTGCGCCCACAAATGATCCATCGCAGGATTTGAACCACCTGCATCGAGCAAGACGCCGACCACGGCAAGTCGTCCTTCGGCGCTCTTGTGCACGAAATGCGCAACCATTGAGAAATTACGGAAATTAATCTTTTCTTCACTGGGTGCGTGGAAATGAAACTGCAGCAGGTTGTAGCGCGTGCCACGGATCACCACGAAATTCTCGCCTGAAGGAGTCACTTGAAGCGTGTGACCGTTATGCTCGAAACGAAAGGTTGAAGGTTGATAGTGGAACTGTATCGATTCAAGATCAGAAACAATCACATCGCGGTCCGTGATGTTCACGGGCGATTGCGTTTTACCCTGACTGCACTTGGCGTTCTCTGGCGCCAGCGCGGCCCAGCGTTCGGGCCCATGCGCACCCTCATAAGTCCAATGCGCAGCCTTGCCCTTGCCGTCAGCCAGCAAAGCTGTACTAAAGCCTGCGGTGATCACAAGGGCAAGTAAATGTTTCAAGCTTTTCATTGGGTGCTCCTTTTCGAAGAAAGCGTTAAAGTGGTTTAGTCCTGCGCCTGGCACACCAGCCCTGCAACCAAGCCCGTAAGTGCTTTGGCATAGGCAATATCGAGAAACTCGTTTGGGCCGTGTGCATTGGAATGCGGGCCCAGCACACCGGTAATCAAAAACTGAGCTTGAGGAAAATGTTGGCCCAACATATTCATGAAGGGAATGGTGCCGCCTTCGCCCATATAGGCTGCGGGTTTTGAAAATGATGCCATTGATAAATCATCCAACAGTTGCCCCAGCCTTGCAGGCATCGGAGGCGCATGCCATCCTGAGGCTGCCCAGTCTGCCTCAAAGCGAACCCGTGCCTGATAAGGTGCATCACGCTCAAGGATTTGCTTGAGTTCATCACTGGCCTTTTCTGCGTCAACCGTTGGCGGGATGCGCATCGATAATTTTAAGACCGTTTTAGGCCGCAGGACATTGCCTGCCATATCCAATGAGGGCAGGGACGCCGCGCCGGTCACTGATAGGGCTGGTCGCCAGGTACGGTTCAGAATGGCTTCCACTGGATCGGTGCTCATCGGCTGTGCGCTCAGGCAGGCCTGCTCATGGCCCGCTGGCGCATGCGAACAGCTGACCCAGGGAAATTGTTTCCAAATCATATCGCCAAGAATCGCGCCGGCTTGCTCGGCCTGGGCGATTCGCGATGGAGGAATCACGGCGTGAAACACTTCGGCAAGCACGCGGCCGTTATCCACATCATCGAGTCGATTCAAAAGCTTACGCGCAATTCGAAACGAGGATGGCACGATGCCACTGGCACTGCCCGAGTGCACGCCTTCTTCAAGAATCTCAACCGAGAGCACCCCGCCGACCAAGCCCCGTAGCGACGTCGTAACCCATAATTGCTCGTAGTTCCCACAACCTGAGTCAAGCCCGATCACAAGACTCACATCCCCTAAACGCGGCTTCAAATGTTCTAAATAAGCCGGCAGATCCGGCGACCCGCTCTCCTCACAGGTCTCGATGATGCCAAGACAGCGCGGTCGAGCAATCGCCTGACGATCAAGGCTTGCAAGCGCAGAAAACGTCGCATAAATCGCATAACCATCATCGGCACTGCCTCTGCCATAAAGCCTTCCATGCTCAATGACAGGCTTCCAGGGACCGAGATGATCTTTCCAGCCGCTCATCTCGGGCTGCTTATCCAGGTGTCCATAAAAGAGCGTGGTCCGATCTGAGCCAAAATGACCTGTTGCCGGAATATCAAAAAAAATACAAGGTGTTTTGCCATCGATATTGATAATTTCCAGGGCCATACCGGCCAAGACCGGCGTTTCCCCGGGTTTGCTTGCCTGCGCCTTGGCCCAAGCATAGGCCATGTCAACCACCGATTTCAAATGCCCGTGGGCATCCCAGGCTGGATCGAAGGCCGGCGATTTTGCGGGAATTTTGACGTACTCGACCAATTCCGGAAGGATTGATTCATCCCACTGTCGATCGATCAAAATCTGTAAATCATTCAGTTTCATGGCTGGAGCCTGCAAATGGCAACACAAGACTGAATAGAATACCGCGGATGAAGCATTCACGCGTAGCAATCGTCGGTGCCGGCATCAATGGCGTGATGGCGGGCTGGGCCCTCATCGAACGAGGCTATGAGGTGAGTCTTTTTGAAGCGTTGAGACCCATGCATGCAACAAGTCGCGCCTCAAGCAAAATGCTTCATGGTGGCCTTCGCTATCTCGAGCAAGGTGCGTTTGGTTTGATCAGGGAAGCCTTGCTCGAGCGGCATTGGTGGCTTTCTCAGCAAACCGGCCTTGCGGCGCCGCTTCAAATCTACATCCCTTGTTACAAAAATACCGGTCGAAGTCCCTGGGTCATTCGAGCAGGCACCCTGCTCTATGACTTGCTTGCAATCGGATCCAAGATGCCCTTGTCTCGGCGTCATGAACCAAGTCAGGTGATGCAGGCGATCCCGGGATTGCGCAGTGAGGGGCTTGTGGGTGCGATCAGCTATTGGGATGCATCGATGGACGATGAAGCCCTGGGACTATGGGCCCTGGCCCGTCTTCAGGAGCGGGGTCTTAAGCTGCACAAGGCCTGCCGCGTTGAGCGGCTCTTCAATGACGGGCGCATGGAAACCGAACAAGGCCTTGAGACCTTCGATCATCTTGTCAATGCGGCCGGCCCATGGTCGCATCACCTCTTAACGCGAAGCGAGCTTGAGAGCCCATACGATTTGCTTGCGCTTCGGGGGAGTCATCTGGTGGTTGATCGGCCGCTGAAGGCGGGCTGCCTGTTTCAGCAGCACGATGGCAGGGTTGTGTTTTATCTGCCTTATAAGGGCTGCGCACTTTTAGGCACCACCGAGGTCGCAGCGTCTTCAGAGGATCCCAGTGAGCCCATCAAGCCCTCACAGCGAGAAATCGATGAACTCATTGAACTACATAATCGCTTCGTGAGTCCGCGCATTGAACCCCGCGAGATCATACAGACCATGGCTGGCCTGCGGCCTTTGGTGCTCGAACGAAGCCAGGCGGCGAAAAACACGCGCACCATAAGCCGGGAGTCAGTCCTGCTTACCCACGGGAAAATCGTGAGTCTTTTGGGCGGGAAGTGGACAACCGCTCGTAAGCAAGGTGAACAAATCGCCCTGGCCATTGAGGCGAGTCAAGGCTTTCCAACAACAAGCTAGCGCCAGTGGTCCGGATCGGGCATCACAATCCTATCGCCATGCGGCACTTTGAGCGCAAGCTAATCACGCCAGCCCGGCTGGTCCCGATCGAGCATTCGTTTGATCGATTGGAAAAATAGATCGCTTTGCTGACGCTCACCCGCAATTTGCGCCGCGGTTTCGCGGCACATGGCCTCAGGAATCATCCGCAGGGGTTTACCCGCTGCCGCCTGGCTTGCAAGCACCTGATGCATGCAGGCACGCTCAAGATAATACAAATCATCAAATGCCCAAGCAATGCTCTGCCCAACAACGCTCACCCCGTGCGAGGCCATAAACACAACATCCTTACCGACCAATGTTTGCGCAATCCGCTCGCCTTCAGCGTCATCAAGCGCCACACCGTTATAAGTGTCGTCATACCCAACGCGACCCCAGAAGCGCAGCGCATTCTGATTACACCAAGCGAGGCGTCCACCAGCAATCAATGTGATGGCCGTGGCATAAGGCATGTGAGTGTGCAAGACCGCCTTCGCATGAGGATTGAGGCGATGAATCCAGGAATGAATAAAAAAAGCCGTAGGTTCAATGCCATGGCGGCCCTCGATCACCTGGCCTTGCCCGTCAATCAGGAGCATATCGCTCGCACAGACTTCGCCCCAGTGCAATCCCTGAGGGTTGATCAGGTATTGATCGGGCTGCCATTCGTATGAAAAATGATTACAGATACCCTCATTAAGTCCAAGATGTGCGGACCAACGCAAGGCAGCTGTCAGATCTTCACGGGCACTTTTTAAATCCGGCGGCTTATGGTTTTGAGCAAGCATGGTATCGGGCGCATTCATGGTCGCAAGGCCTCCTGTTCCATCGATAAAAACACATTGTAGGCATTACGCCGGTGCGCCGCATCAAAGGCTGGTACGCCCCGGTAGCGAGACCAGTCAATCTCGGCATAAGCCTCATCGAAAGACTTGAGATCTTGTACCGCAGCACCCATCGTGGCCCGCAAATGCTTCAAATATTGAAGCGTGAAAACAAGGTCGTTGGCTGCATCCAGGGATGCGGGACCATGTCCACCGACAATGACCTTGGGTTGTGCTCTGATCAGGTCCTCAATACCCTTGATCCAGGCCTTTGTATTGGCGTTGCCGACAAAGGGAATACGGCCCGCAAACATCAAATCACCCGCAAAAAGCACCCCATCAGCCTCGCTCAAAACCATAAGATCTTCAGGCGTATGGGCTGGTCCGGCGGGAATCAGGCCAAACCAGGCTCCGCCCAATTGCATACGCATGGCTCTATCGATCAACAAGTCAGGGGCAATCACCCGAAAGCTCTCGTCCACCCAAGGCGATAAGCTCACTTTCCTTTCGGCGAATCGTTCGGCCATTTCCGGCGCGCCGATTGCTTGAAGTGCTGGTCGTGCTGCAATGATTCTTGCGCCCAGCTGTTTGAAGACCTGAAGCCCGTAATAATGATCAGCATGGTAATGGGTCACAATCACATCACTAATCGGCAAGTCTGTCATAGCCCTAATCGAAGCCAACAGCTCCTCAGCGAGTGCGGGGGTGCCCAGCGCATCGATCAAGATGACCGCTTTATCGGTGATCACAATGCCTGCATTGGCGTTGAATCCCCGATTGCTGGTTGACGCTGGACCCAAATCGCCTTGCACCATGTAGGACTGTTTGCTTAGCGCCTGCAAGGCAACAAGGGGCATCGACTGGGCGAAAAGTGGCGTGACGGCAAGCAAAAGTACCAGCCACGACCACCTGAAGCGATACGACAAGGTCAAGGGGCAATCCCGGGGTTGCCTGCCATGCCAAGAATTCTTGGCGTATTGAGTCGACGGGCTATTACCCGCTTTTGCGCCTTAAGCCAGGTCTCGACCAGCTCCCAAATCGGCTCGCCCTTGGCGCCCTCTGCCACTGGTGCCCAGCCTGCAACCTTATAAGATTTATCAGCATCCAAAAGCTGCTCCCCCAATCGCATATCGCTGATGCGCGAACCCGCTTTGGCGTTTGGATCAATGGTGTATTGCAAACCACCAACCCGCACCATGTCCCCGCCCTGCTGATAATACGGATCGGGATTGAATAAATTATCAGCAACATCTTCGAGAATGGTCTTGATCATGGTGCCTGAAAACTGACTGACGGTAACCTGCGGATAAGTAATCGCAGTCTGGTCCATCAGATGCTCGCGGGTGATTGCCTGCCCTGGAAGCAGTGAGGTTCCCCATCGGAAGCCGGGCGAAAATGCAATATCAGCTGACTTGACATCCATTAAGGCGTCCAAAATCAGTTGGTCAAAGCTACCGTTAAAATTACCCCGTCGATACAAGAGACCGTCGCTAATGGCCAACGTTTCACTGAGTTTGTGCGCGTAAGGCGCTCTGATCTTTTCGATCAGCGCTTGCATGGCGGGATCTGCTTTGAGCTGATTAGAAAAAACCGGCAGCAAGCGGTATCGATAATCCTTCACCCCCGAGGGACCCACATCAAGATCGAGCAGGGCTAAAAACTTGCCATTTGATCCTGCATTGGTGACCAGGGTTTTACCGCCGGGGTTGGCGATCACCACCGGCGCAGGCATGCCATCATGTGTATGGCCACCAAGTATCGCGTCAATGCCGCGCACCCGTGAAGCCATTTTGAGATCAACATCCATACCGTTATGAGAAATTACAACAACCGCCTTGGCCCCTTTGCCACGGACTTCATCGACAAGCTTTTGCATGCGTTCGTCCTGAATGCCGAAGCTCCATTCGGGGACCATCCAGCGGGGATTCGCAATCGGCGTGTAGGGAAAGGCTTGGCCGATAATCGCTACCGACTGGCCATTGATCCGCCTCATGCTGTAGGGCGCAAACACTGGATCTTCGAAATCTGTGGTCTTTACGTTTTGCGCCAGAAATTCGATACTGCCTTTAAAATCTTTTGTAATAATCTCTTTCACGCGATCGGCGCCGTAAGTGAATTCCCAGTGCGCCGTCATGAGGTCTACACCGAGCAGCTTGCAGGCATCGACCATATCCTGTCCGTTTGTCCAAAGCGCGGTTGCCGAACCCTGCCAAGTATCGCCACCATCAAGCAGCAAGGCGAAGGGTCGACTTGCGCGTATTTGTTTCACAAGACTTGCTAAATGTGCAAAGCCTCCCACCTTCCCAAATTGTTTCGCTGCAGCCTCAAAGCCAAGGTATGTAAAGGCGTGGGATTGCGCTGAATTTTTTGCAATGCCGTAGTACTTCAAAAAAGCATCTCCGACCACATGAGGCGGTTTGCCTACGGCATCGCCAACACCAAGATTCACACTGGGTTCGCGAAAATAAATCGGCATCAGCTGCGCATGGCAGTCGGTGAAATGCATCAAGCTGACATTACCAAAAACAGGAACGTCATAAGAAATCTTTGAATCGCCTGCTCTCGCAGCGCTTGGCTGGGAAATACCTGCCGCTGAGGCAGCACCGAGGAGATGGAGAAATTCTCTTTTTTGCATCACATTAAACCGTGTAGGCGCTGATCAAGGCATGAAAATCAATGGACCGTTGCATCGAGCATCGTGCTAACAGATGCTTGATGCAAGTTGATTACTGATTAACCGGTGATTTTGGATCGAGCAACAGTGCCATCACATCTTTAATTTGCGCTTCAGTGAGAATCCCGGCAGCGCCAAAGCGTGGCATCGAATTGCAAGCGTTAAAAGCATGAGCGTTATAGATTCTTGCCCACGTGTACTTAAGGATCGGCTCGGAATCGCCCCGTAACTTGCCGTAGTTATATAGCGTAGGACCGATATTGCCGTAGGCAAGCTCCTGCTTGCTGATTTGATGGCAGGCATAGCAGTTACCACCGGCAACTGTTCCCGGGGCGTCCGAGAACTGAAGGCCAACACCGCTTTGGGCAATACGCTCACCGTTCTTGAAATCGCCAAGATATTTCCCATCGGCAGGATACCTCACCGATGCAAGCGCTGCTTGTTCAAGTTGCTCCTTAAGTGCTTTGGGTACTTCCTTGCCGGTATAGTCGCTACAAATGCTTTGCAGGGCTGACTGCTCCAAGCGGTCGAGCTTGGCGCCACCGCGCTCTGCAAACGATTGCTTCATCAACTGGGCGATTTCTTCTTTTGTAGGCTCATGCGGCATCCATGCGCAAGCGCCCAAAAGCCCCAGAAAAGCCGAACTCACGAGTAGCGGACGAAAAGCACGACCAATTGTTCTGAGCCGCGCAACGCTGAGCAACACAACAGAAGGAGCGCTATCGCTTAAGCGCGAAACGTTCGGATTTCGGCGAGCCATGCTCAATGCTTTGCTGAACCTTGCTTTCATGCTTATCCCCTTATCGCTTGATCGCCGGCGTTTCCATCACACCACCGTTGGCGCGAGCACCTAAGTAGGTGATCAAATCAACCGAGGCGGGTGACAAATACTTTAATTCCGGGAAACGCTGCTGGCGGAAGCAGTCGTAGATACGCCATTGCATGGTTCGTAGCGCACCTTGCGATACCCGATAGGCCGGCCAGCTGGCGAAGGCTTTTTGAGCGGGCTCGGTTTTGGTCAGATTCGGCAGGCCTTGCAGACGGATACGCTGGTTATCGACGGCATGACATGAGGCACAAGAAAAATCATAAGGTCCCCCGCGGAAATAGAAAATCTTTTCACCACGCGCAAAAGCTTCCTTTTCCTTCACATGCTCTTGCGGCACATTGATCTTCATGCCGCGAGATTCCTCAACCACATAGGCCACCAACGCTTCCATGTCGGTGGCCGATTGACCAGCACCGGAGTAAGGTCGGGCAATGACTTTCTGTCGATCAATGCCCTGGATGGTGACCATACAATGAACAATCCGGCTTTCGAGGTCCATCACCGCATCAGCATCAGCAAAATATCGCGGCAACTGCGCATTGGCGCCCTTAACAACCCCCGGACCGAGACCAAGATCGCAGCCCTCAAGACTTAGCTGCTTGGGGCCTTGCTTCTTCTTCCAAAGCCCCTCGCCTTTAAGCGATACCAGTTCTGCGGGATTACCGTCTTGTAGCATCTGGCGATACTTCTCGATTTCCAGCTCGGTTGCATCGCGCGGCTGGGCGCAAGCCATGGTTGTTGCAAGCAAGCCCGAGAAAAGAAGCATCGCTTGCTGGGAAAACCTTGCACCAGCACGGCCAGCCTTGGCGCTGGAAAGCAGCGACAGCGAGCTCCTAGCACGCTCCCGACCATCATGACTCAACGTTATGCTTTTCATTGCATTGTCTCCCTGTTGTTGTATTGTTGTTTTGGTGTTTTGTTGTTTTGGTGTGCAGGATTTGCGGGTTCAGATCATGCCCTGATCAGCTCACCGTGACTTCGTCAGTTCGCTTGTCGCCCTTGTTATCGACCCAGGTGATGCTGATCTTATCGCCTGCCTTACCCCCTTTGACTTTGAACTGCAAATAGGGATTTTTTGACACTGCCGGTCCCCAGAATGCCTTGACCACGGGTTTGCCGTTAAGGCTAGCGGTGACATCGCTGATAAACCAGGCGGGCACGAGTTTTCCTGCGGCATCTTTGCGCTGCCCTGTTTCCATCTCGTGAGCCATCAAGACGCGGACATCAACCACGTCGCCGCGCGCAGCGGCGCGAATTTTCATTGGATCAGCCATCTTAAATCTCCTGAAGTTTTTACATGATCATTGCATTCATGACCCGAACCAAGCATATCGAGGGCGTTGCTTAGCCGCCACAGCCACCCAAAGTGACCTTGATTTCCTTCTTGGCCATGTAGTACTTCCCATCAGCTCGAACGATGGCAAAGACATCTGAACTCTGGCCCATTTTCACACGCATGTTGACTTCAGCCACACCGCCATCCAAGAACTGGTAGGCACCGGCAAGCGCATTAGGGTTCTTATCGACCAAAAGTGCAACCATGTCAGTATTTGGAAGCTTACTGGTCACACCCACGGGAACAACGGCGCCGTTCTCAGCAATATCTGGCGAAACAATACTGACATCGGCGGACTCGGCTGCCCCTGCGGCTCCGAGTGCTTTTAATGTGTCAGGAATACCCTTGGTCTGGAACGCTGCTTGCATGGCTGCTTGGGCCTGTGCCGTCCCGGGGCGAATCATCCCTAGGGCAAGCATCGCACCGTAGAGGCCCACGCCGGCACCACCCTTCAGTGCCTCCCGTCTCGAAAAACTCATACTGTTCTCCTTTTAGAAAATATCGCTGGAAAATCGACCGAATCGCGCTAGGCGCTACCGACACATTAACCATCCCTGCGTTGTCGCTTACTTTGCACCGTCAAGGATCCATCGCGCAAGCGTCTTCGCATCATCATTTGCTAGCTGGGGCTGTGCTGGCATAGGAATAGGACCCCAGTTACCCGACCCACCTTGACTGATTCTTGAAATAAGCAAGGCCTCGGCTTTGGCGTTTCCCTTATAACGCGCAGCAACGTCCCGAAATGCGGGTCCCACCATTTTCTGCGCCACCGCGTGACAGGCCAAACAATGTTGCGCTTTGGCCAGCGAAGACGGCGATTGTGTCTCTGCGGCAGCCAGCTTGGGCGTCTCTGAAGCGCCGACCGCCATCGCCACTTTCAAAGGCTCCTTCAGAGGCGGCTTACTTGTGTCCGCGCCGCGGGAGGCGCCGATCAGCCGGCTCTGCTCTGCGAGATTACCGTGGGCGTTTCGCGCAAAATCGGGCAGGATCGAGGCGACCTCTGCGGAAACCTTACAGTTGCTCATACAGCCTTCGCCCTGGACATCAGGTTTGCCCTTCAGGTCCCAAAGCCCAGCGAACTTCACTTTGCCATGACGATTCGGAATCCGCTTTTGAACTGCTGCGATGTTCTGATCGCTCAGGGTGAAGTCCGCAGGCAGTATTTCAGCCAGGTGCAAGATGTAGGCAGTGACTGCATAAACTTCATCAACATGTAGTGATTTCGGAGCGTTCCAAGGCATAGCACGGTTGATGTAGTCCCACAAGGTTGATAGCGTTGAAAGCTTCATCACAGTGGTCCGTTGCGGAAAGTCCGGCCGAGCAAGATTCGCGACAATACCTGTTTCGATGTCTTTTTTACTCGTGCCGCCTACGATGGGGGTGAAGACCTCGTTCGACTCACCGAAGGTGCCGTGACATGATGCGCACTTGGCTTCCCAGACCTCTTCGCCCTTGGTTACCGAGCCAGCGCCCTTGGGCAATCCGACAAAATCGGCACGTACATCGATATCCCAGGCTTTGACTTCAGCAGCCGTGGCGGCACGTCCGAGGTTTGACCAGGGCTTCGACGATGCGCTTAGTGCCTGTCCACTCGAGGTCTGAGCAAATGATCCGTCGGACACGCCAAGGCACGTGAGCAGTAATGCCGCAATCAGCTGCCCTTTAGGAAACTTGTACATTGAACACCTCCCCTGTCTCGCTGATCTTCCAGGACTGGATCGCATTATTATGATAAATGGACCGCGTGCCGCGAACAGCGCGCAATTGACGCATCATTGGTTGAATATGACCCGACTCATCGACCGCTCTACTTTGCAGAATTGCCGGTCCGCCGTCCCAGACCCAATCAATATTAAATCGTGTGAGCGCTTTCGACAGCACGGGTGTTTCAAGACGCGCGCTACGCCAGTTGCGACCACCATCCGCCGACACATCAACACGCTTGATACGTCCCCTGCCCGACCAGGCTAGCCCGGTCACATTGTAATAACCCTTATCCATCAACACCTGGCCACCCGATGGCGTCGTGATCACTGACTTCACCTCCTGAATCGAGGTGAACTGCCGATGCCTGCCATCAGGCATCAGATCCACATAATGCATGACCTCATCTTTGGTGTAGTAGGGTTGATCGCCAACCTCGATGCGTCGCAAATATTTCACCCATGACACACCTTGTACACCGGGCACAACCAATCTCAATGGGTAGCCATTTTCCGGACGCAACATCTCACCATTCATTGCCCAGGCCACCATCACATCATCAAGCGCACGGTCCATTGAGACGGTTCGTGTCATGGAAGAACCGTCAGCGCCTTCAGCGAGCAGATAGCGCCCTTTTTTTGTGTCAGCGCCAGCCATATCAAGCAGGGTCGAAAGCAACACGCCGGTGAACTCCGAACAAGACAACATCCCATGTGAGTACTGCACCGTCGGCACCGCAACATTACCCCACTCCATGCCGGTGTTTGCACCACATTCGATGAAATGAATGCGCGACACGGCTGGCAGTCGCATCAGATCATCCATGGTGAAAACCTTAGCCTGCTTCACCATGCCGTTGATCATCAAACGATGTTGTTCGGGGTTGATATCCCACCAGCCCTGATGGTGGCGCTCAAAGTGAAGCCCGTTTGGCGTGATGATCCCAAAGAGCGACTGAAGCGGGGAAAAGCTCACAGAGGCCGCACCCACACGGGTAAGACCTGGGCTCTCACGTCGTTGCAAATTGCGCTCGTACTGCGATGGCACCCCATAGCCCCTTGCCGCAACCGGTTGCCCAAGACCCACCGTGTGCGGGGGAAGCTTCAAAATGGCGTCCTCGCCCTCGGTACTTGTGGCGCTCGCGCGTGTCACGGCAACACCCGCGCCCATAGCAAGCGCCTTGCCCATAAAGCTGCGACGCGCCGTCTTTGCTTTCGCATGAAAGGCCTGATCCATATGGTCTTCGGGCGCTTTTTGAATACGCCCCGGTATCGCCGTGCGTAGCGCGTTAATGCTCCCCTGCGCCAGATCTTGATCTAATACATGCATCGCTCAACCTCCTTATTCATTCAGCGATAGGGCTTATCAATCGGCGCGCTTGGCACGAACTGATCGAGGCCTCGACTTGGATGCCTTCGAAACACCTGCCTCAGCGCGCAGCTTCTCCTTTTTGGTTCTAGATCCTGCGTCGGAATCCCCCTGTGGCAATACAGGTTCAAAACCACGGGCGAGATGACGCAATCCGTCGCTTCGTTCACCGTCGTTATCAAGGCGCGAGGCAATATGGATGCATACCCCACGGCAAAGTGCAATCAGCGCCGAATCCTGGATGCCATAAAAAACATGGTTACCGGCTTTTCTGCGATAGACCGCGTTGGCTTGGTAAAGCGCTGCGAGATGTCTCGAGACATTGGTTTGCGTGCCCCCAACCGCAAGCACAATATCCCCCACCGTACGCTCACCATCGCAAATCGTGTGCATGATGCGCACCCTCATCGGCTCTGACATCAGGCTGAAATAGCGCGACACCGATTCAAAGACCCGGTCTAGGTCTTCGCGATCATCGCAATCCTCGGGCTCTTCGACCTTTAACGTTGCCAAACTTTCCCCTCCACGGAGCACGGGCTATGATCCAAAAGCAATCAGGTTATCCTGCGGACCAATGAGGCTTGCTTTTGGTGTTGTTGGTGCAAACCGTTGAAGCCTTTTGTGCCGCCCAATAGGGTTTGATGCCTGTTTGAATCAAAGTTACTATATGAGCATATACGCATATAGTCAAGTGACTTTTTAATGTTTTTCGCGTTTTTTATGAGTAAGCAAATCCCCCCATCACATCCACAGCAGGGTCGACCAGCGCAAACGCCGATACCCAAGCTAGACGGACTTGAAAAGCAAATCGAGCGGGCTGCAAAACAAAAGCGTCCCCTTGTCTTGCTCGTAACCATGCCAGGCTGTGGTTGGTGCGACTTGGTCAAACAAGACTATATCCAGCATCTGGCAAGAGATCAGGACAAGGAAGGTGTTTTGGTTTTTGAAACCATTCAGGGTGGCACCGAGCTCCAACGTTATCGGATCACGATGGTACCGACGGTGCTGTTTCTCGGACTACAGGGCGAAATCGCCGAGAGGCTGATTGGCTACGGTTCTCGAGATTTCTACGGTGCTTATCTCAACGAACGCATCAGCAGCGCCAGAAAAAAACTAAGTTGATGCACTGGATACGCGCTCTTGATTAACCTAATGAAAGTGTCCGGGGTTAGGCTCTGAATCCTCAGGCATTTCGGCATGCACGACTTCGCCATCCCCGTTCGGGTAAAGCGGTGACCCACAGTCATCACAGAATTCCGGTTCGCTGCAACCCGGGTGAACGCGAATATCGGTGACGCCGAGTTCATGGAGCTGTTGTTTGATCTGATCAAGCGGATTGGGGTCGTCGGTTTCGGATTCCGCGCCGAGCATGGGCCAAACAACCCCTTGCGAAACCTCCTCTTCCGAATTAAAACTTAGACCGATACGATATTCATCAAGGCGATCCTGACCAAAAGCTGCTACGTTGGCACGCAATTGCTTTGCCTCGATCGAAAGCGCGTGCGTCAGATAATGAACTGCCGCGCGCAAGGCATAGGGTCTGACTCTTCTGTCAGACTCACGCAAATTGATATGAAAGGCATCGGGCAGCAAACACTCAAACCCGCAGCCCACCATGACAGGCTCAAGATTAGGTCTGCCCTGCGCAACCCATTGTTCTAAACACTGAACCCGCGTTGCATGATCACTGGCCTCAATATCCTGCCACCGCAAAAGCGCCTGGCCCAAGGGCGCGGCAACACCGGCAAGAATAAAACGCGAATCAGCCAACATGTCGGCTGTTTCAGGAAACGACGAAAAATCAAGCCGAGGGTCCTGCGACTTAAGCGCTGCGACCCCTAAGCGGCGCGTGAGTTTGCGCAGTTCGGCAAAATCGCGCGGTAATTGATCGATGGAATAAAGCCAAGGCACCATGCAAAAGCGCACCCGGTTTGCGAGGCAGTGCGCCTGCCAGTGCGCCGACAGCGCAGTGGCATTAGAGGCCGGCAAGCGCCCGGCGGCGATACCGAATCTTGTCCAGGCAACAAGCGGTGCGGAAACCAAGAGGCATTGCCACATTTGCCCTTCGTACTCGACAACAACGGTTTCGGCGCAGTGCTCAACCATTTCAATCAATGCGCCGTAAGCCTCCAAATCGGTGAGATGGGTTCGATCGAGCGCATCGTAAATGGCTTGCGGATGATTGGTGTCGAGCAAGTGCTCAATACGCTTCACAAGCAGTTGCTGCCAATAAGCATCTTCCAGGCGACTGCCTGAATTGGCTAATCCAAGCGCCGAGGCCAAAAGTCGCTCCGCATCGGGGGATAACTGGGCTTTTCGCTCACGGCCACTGCGCGACATACGGGCTTCTTTCATAGGTCTTGCTCTAACTCCTGCGCTGAGGCGGTTTGACTTAAACGGCGCCACAAACTCGGTCCGCGCGCATCTTTTTCCATGGCTGCATGATAAGCCTCATGCCTCGATTGCTGAAATACGGTGAGCCTGATCTGCTTGAGCATCGAGGGTGGCCATGCAAGCGCTTGGCCGCTTGAGGACTGGCCTCGAGAATCAAGACTGAGGCTGATCTCAAGCGACTCCTGACCTCGGGTCATCGCGAGATAAACATCGGCCAATAATCTTGCGTCGAGCAATGCGCCGTGAAAACTGCGGTGCGCATTCGAGATACCGTAGCGCTCGCAAAGTGCATCGAGCGAGTTGCGTTTACCCGGGTGCAATGCCCGGGCCAAGGCCAGCGTGTCGGTTACCTGACATTGGCTTGTGAGCGCTGGCAAATCGATACGCCCTAGCTCGAACTTCAAAAAACCGAGATCGAAGGCGGCGTTGTGGATCAACAGTTCTGCATCGCCGAGGAAATCGAGAAAATCAGCGGCCAGATCAGCAAACTTCGGTTCTCCCTCGAGCCGGTCCCGGCTTAAACCGTGTACCGCCTGGGCACCTTCGTCGATGTCGCGCTCGGGGTCAAAGTAATGGTGCCAGTGCCGCCCGGTCGCCTGTCGGTTAATCAGTTCGACACAGGCTAGTTCAATGATGCGATGGCCATCGGCCACACTAAGTCCTGTCGTTTCTGTGTCAAGCACCACCTGCCGCATGTGCTCCCCCGAGTGCTTGCATGGCCTGTCTGCGCCTTGCGATCAAGGAATAAACCACCGGTACCACAAAAAGGGTCAGTATGGTCCCAAAACTCATCCCACCAACAATCACCAGACCGATCTGGATGCGGCTCTCAGCGCCCGCACCGGTGGATAGGGCCAAGGGCACAGCACCAAGCACCATCGCGCCGGTTGTCATCAGAATCGGACGCAAACGCAATTTGGCCGACTCAAATACCGCTTCCATGGGCGTGCGCCCTTCGCGCTGCAGTTGATTGGCGAATTCAACAATCAGAATCCCGTGCTTGGTAATCAAACCGACCAAGGTAATCAAGCCAATCTGACTGTACACGTTGATTGAACCGCCTCCGTATTTTAAAAGCGCAAGCGCACCGGTCATTGACAAGGGGACCGAGAACATGATGATCAGCGGGTCGATAAAGCTTTCAAACTGGGCCGCAAGTACAAGATAAATAAAGGCTAAAGCAAGCAGGAAGGTTAAGTAGAGTGCCGTTGACGAGAGCTTGAATTCGCGGGTCTCACCGTTATAGTCAATTGCATAACCGGGCTTGAGATACTTTTGGGCACTGGCTTCCATCATGGTAATCGCCTCGCCAAGCGAGTAGCCCGGCGCAAGATTGGCCGTAATGGTGACGGCACGGCGTTGCGCAAAATGATTGAGTTCCCGCGGGGCAACCGACTCCCTCACCGAGACAAGACTTGCCAGCGGCACCATGGTGTCACCACGACCTCGTACATAAATATCGGCAATATCGCGAGGCGTCGCGCGTGCCGACGCATCAAGCTGCACCATCACATCGTACTGCTCGCCCTCACGCTTAAACCTTGTGACCTGGCGCCCACCGAGCATGGTTTCCAAGGCCCTGCCGATCGCCTCAACCTGCACCCCTGCATCAGCGGCTCGCTGTCGATCGATTTCAATTTTTATCTCGGGCTTGTTCAATTTCAAGTCCACATCAACGCCTTGTAACCCGGGATGGCGCTGCATTTCCGCTAAAAAGGGCGCTACGGTGGCCTGCAGTTTGTCGTAGGGTTCAGAGGTGAGGACGACGAAGTTAATCGGGCGGACGCGGGGCGACTGGCCGAGGGAAGGTGGCGCCACAGCAAAGGCTAGAACGCCTGGGATCGACAAAAGCTTGGGTTGCAACTCTTTAAGAATGTCGGCGGTACCCCTTTGCCGCTGATCCCAGTCCACCATCCGTAAAAAACCGATGCCCTGGGTGACGGTTGGGGAGCCTGACACCACAAATCGCCTGTCAAATTCAGGAATTTTCTCAGCGATGTCGCCAATCAAACGCCCATAACGCATGGTGTACTCCACCGAGGAACCTTCGGGTGCACTGAAAATGATGACCACGGTGCCTCGATCTTCGAGCGGTGTGAGCTCTTTCTTGGCGTTCATAAAAAGCCAGGCGCTTGCGCCGCCCACGGACAAACCAAGTATCAAGACCAGCCAGCGCCATCGAAGCGCCCAACGAAGCATGGCAGCATAGCTATTGGTGATCGCGCCCACAATGCGATCGATCCCGTTCACGACATAGCTGGAGAGTCGATTCTCTCTTGCATCATCTGCATGCGATCTAAGAAGTCTTGAGCACATCATCGGCGTGAGGGTGAGGGCTACGAAGCCGGAAATCAGCACAGCACCCGCTAAAGAAAGCGCAAACTCAACAAACAAACGGCCAGTTCTACCGGTTGTAAATGCAATCGGTGTGAAAACAGCGGCAAGTGTCAGCGTCATGGCGATGACCGCAAATTGGACTTCACGGGTACCAAGGATTGCCGCCTCAAAGGGTTTCATGCCCGCTTCGATATGCCGGAAGATATTTTCCAAGACCACAATCGCGTCATCGACCACGAGTCCAATGGCCAAAACCAGCGCAAGCAAGGTGAGCGTGTTGATTGAAAAGCCCGCCGCGTACATCAAGGTGCAGGCACCGATCAAACAAACCGGGATCGTGACCAGCGGAATAACGGATGCCCGAAGGGTGCCAAGGAAGATCAAAATTACCAAGGCAACCAGCGCAACCGCCTCAAGAATCGTGCGAAACACCGCTTCGAGTGATTTGTCAATAAACACCGTGGTGTCATTGGCGATCCGCACATTCAAGCCCTGCGGGAGACTTTGCTGAAGCTTTGGCAGCTCCGTTTTCAGCGCCGCTGCAAGCACCAAGGGATTGGCGGTAGCCTGTTTGATCAATCCCACGGAAACAGCAGGTTGCCCATTGAGTGTGACGTTGGTTCGCTCATTCAGCGCACCGAGCTTTACCCGCGCAACATCGCCGAGTGAGACCGGGTAGCCATTGACAACTTTGACGACGATGTCGAGAAATTGTTGTTCGCGCTGAAGATCCGTCTGCGAGGTCACCGTAAACTCGCGCTGAAGACTTTCAATACGGCCTGCGGGCACTTCGATGTTTTGCCGACGCAGCGCATCCTCAACATCGGATGGCGTCAGCTTGTAAGCGGCAAGCCGATCAGCATCCAACCAGATCCGCATGGCAAAGCGCCGCTCACCGAAAATACGCACATCGGCTGCCCCAGGGAGTGTTTGTAGGCGTGGTTTCACGATGCGGCTCACCACGTCGGAAACCTGAAGCGCTGGCAGTGTGTCGCTGTAAAAACTCAACCAAATAACAGGGTTTGCATCGGCGTCAACCTTCGCTACAACCGGCTCATCAATACCCTGCGGGAGACGCGATCGAACACGCGACACGCGGTCTCGCACATCAGCAGCAGCACCATCGGGATCGCGGTCCAACCTGAAGCGAGCCGTGATCTGGCTCGTCTCTGCGCGCGAAATCGACGTCAGCACGTCAACGCCTTCAATCCCTGCAATCGAGTCTTCCATGATTTTGGTAACGGCAGACTCGACGATCTCCGCTGAAGCACCGAGATACTTGGTCTCTACGGTTACCACAGGCTCTTCGATCTTCGGATACTCCCGCACCGGTAGTCGATCGTAGGACACGATACCGAGCAGCAGGACCAGCAGCGAGAGCACCGTCGCAAAAACCGGACGCCTGATACAAAGCTCGGGCAGATTCACTTGCTTGCCCCTGCCTGAGAGAAACTGCGCACTTCCTGACCATCGCGCATCAGACGTTGCTGTCCTGCAATCACAACCTGATCACCGCCGCGCACCTCGCCGATGACCTCGACCAGACCGTCCTGACGCACGCCAGTTTGAATCCTAACCCGCTTAGCCTTGCCTTCCGCCGCAAGCCAGACAAAAAGCTCATTGCCGATGGGTGTGATCGCTTCCTCGGGGACCATCACGGCAGCCTTGCGCTCGGCAAGCACCAGGGCCGCGCGCGCAAACATGCCGCTACGCAAGGTACCCCCCGGGTTGGCCATGGTGCCGCGTACCAGGACAAAGCGACCGTTAGCATCGACTTGTACATCGGTTGCTTCAACTTGCGCTTTGAAAGTTTTTTCTGGAAATGCGTCGATAAGAACTTGAATCGACTGACCTTTCTTAAGGCGCCCGATATAGCGCTCCGGTAAACGCAAATCAACTTTCAGGCTTGCGACGTCTTCGAGCAACACAAGGTCTGCACCCTCTTTGACGTAGTCACCCAGACTTACGTTGCGCAAGCCCAGTTGACCCGCAAACGGGGCCCGGATCACCGTCCGATCCAGACGGGCCTTGGCGAGCTGAAACTTTGCTTCCAGGACGCGCAAATTCGCGGCGGCCTGGTCCAGAGCGCTTTCGCTTACGAATTTACGTTGCGCGAGATCCATACTGCGATCGTAGTTCGTCTGGCCTAAAGCAAGCTCTGCCTTGGCTTGAGCAAGCTCGGCCTCTTGTAGGGATGCATCGAGTTTGAGCAGGGTGTGGCCCTTGGTAACCAACTCCCCGTCTCGGAACGCGAGATAAGCAATCCGGCCGGCGACCTCAGAGCGCAACACCACGGTTTCATTGGCGCGAAGCGTGCCGACGGCGCTTGCCACATCCGTCAGATCCTTACTCGATGCGGCTTGCACTTCAACAGCCGCCGGTCCTCTAGGTCCGCCCTTACCCGGCGGACCATCGCCTTTGGCGCCTTTCGCAGGCATGCCATCACCCTTCGCCCCTGTTGAAGCCCCGGCCATTTTTCCTGCATCGGCGGCTTTGTCCACCTGTTCGGAAAACTTTGCCCCGGATTTGCCGCCGACAACCAGTTCAGAGCTCAGATGTCGTTGTGCCTGCCAACCGTACCAGGCAAGCCCTACAAGCGCGACACAAGCAACGAGGACAACAATCGGTTTTTTTAGCATACCCACCGAGGCTAGCACAACGCAGTGATTTTCCTGGTAAGAAGGCGTATCGACGAGCGAGGGACTGCCCGAATCATGGGCAGCGCTTCAGTATCTGCCAAAACCGTCAAGACCTGCTGAAACGATCAGCGCCCTCATTTGCAAGCGCGTCGGCGCGCGTATTGCCTGGGTTTCCCGAATGGCCTTTCACCCAATGCCAGCTCAACTGATGCTGAGCAGCAAGTTCATCTAAAAGCTCCCATAGATCGCGATTCTTGACAGGCTTTTTGTCGGCAGTCTGCCAGCCACGGGCTTTCCAAGCCGGCAACCATTGCTCAAGGCCTTTGATGACATATTGAGAATCTGTGTAAACGTCGGCGCTTACCGGTCGTCGTAATGCCTTGAGTGCTTCGATGGCTGCGGTCAACTCCATCCGGTTATTGGTGGTGTTGGCCTCCCCGCCCAACAGTTCTTTGACCTGATTACCAAAACGAAGCACAACACCCCAGCCGCCCGGGCCCGGATTGCCTTTACAGGCGCCATCGGTATAAATCATGATGCGTTCGGCCATGGCCATCTCAGCGTTAAATTCTGGCCACCTGAGGACGCCCAAACATGCCTCGGCGCTCACCTGGAATAAGGCCCACCCAACGCAAGCCCTTGGATCGCTTTACAGCCCCGATCAAGTAACTCGCCCCGCAAATTGGCCACCAGCGATCTCCCGCATTCTCCATCCATGCCCATCGCTTGAGCCATACATCGGTTTCGCAGATCGGACGGTAGCACCCAAAGCGGCCTCGGTCCATATCGAATTCCAACAAGCGCATCCAGTCGCGTAGACGACCAAGCGCCAGCATCCGGCACTCAATCGGCAGACTATTCCCAAACCAGGCGCCGAGCAGCATCTCCCGAAGCCCCCACAGACTCCACGGGTTCAGTCCCGCGATCACCAGCCTGCCCTCGCTGCGCAAAACACGCTGCGCTTCACGCAAGACAGCATGCGGGTCCGGTGAAAACTCGAGCACATGGGGCAGCAGCAGCAAATCCACTGAATTGGAGGCAAGCGGCAGTTCGGCAAAAGAGTCCACCCAGATGCGAGGATTATCACTGGGTAGATCCTCCAGTGGATGTTGCAATACAATCCGGTGGCTCATACGGTTGTTTCTTAAGCCATTTAGGCTTGGCATGCCGCACTGGACTGCGAAGTAGCCGAATTCGTCGGCTAGCATCGGATCAAGCCGCTCCTGCAACCAGCCGCAAAGATAAAGTCCAGCAGGGGTTTGAAGCCACCGTAGCCATGCGGCATGGATCTGTAACTCATCGTGGTGCAACATGGGTCGTTTCCCGAGTAGCGATCCGAGTCTGATAAGGAAGAAAATAGTGATGCATGTCGAAAAACCGGAGCATCAAACCGTCAGGCAGCTTGCTGCACGATTTGTGGCAGCCCTTCCATCTCAACTCCATCGTATCAAGGCGTTTCAAGATAACTACCTGTGGATACTACAAGACCCTGCATCAAGCCGTTGCTGGGTTGTCGATCCCGGCGACGCTGCAGTCATCGTTGAAGCGGCCGAAGCCAAAGCGCTTGAAATCGACGGCATTCTGTTAACGCATCATCACCCCGATCACCAAGGGGGAGTTGACGCGCTGATCGCATGGGCGGCAGGCCAGGGACGACGGCTGAAGATATACGGGCCTCAAGACGCTCGGATTCATCACGATGCTGTAGCTGCTGGTGAAGGCGATAGGCTCGACTTGGGCTTTGCCCAGGCCCGCGTCATGGCGGTTCCCGGACACACCAAATCGCACATCGCCTACCACCTTGAACGCGAGAAGATTTTGTTTTGCGGCGACTGCCTGTTTGCCGCGGGCTGTGGCCGCATTTTTGAAGGCGACCCGGCGCAAATGCTCGAGTCCCTCGCGCGCCTGTGCGAACTGCCTGACGACAGTTTGATTTGCTGTGCTCATGAATACACCCTCTCTAATCTGCGCTTTGCCCGGGCTGCTTACCCGACGCATGAGCTCATTCAAGCAAGAATGCTTGAAGCAGAGACCTTGAGGGCACAAGATATGCCAACCGTCCCAAGCTTGCTCATTCATGAATTGCAGAGCAACCCCTTCCTGCTTGGTCTGGTCCCGGCTTCCCCGCTTGATGCCCCAACAACATGTGTGTTGCCGGACAGGTTTGGCAAGCTCAGACCGGCTCAAGAGCTTCTCGGAGATCTTCATTCACAAGCAGCTCGTATCGACCGATTTGCAGCTTTGAGGTCCTGGAAAAACGAGTTTCGTGCTTGATTCAAGCAACCTTGATGGATCCATGGCAGTTTTTTTCAATTGACCGAGTGCTTTTCGCGGCTAAATTTTGAGTGGTTCGACGAAAACCGCAGTAATTTGTATAAAATGCCGCGCTTGATCATGCATTTCAAACGACAACTTCAACTGTTTTCTCTTTTGACTGGGCTATGTTTTGCCCAGGGTGGCCTGTTCCTTCCTGGCAAGGGGGGCACTTTTGCTGCGGCAGAGCTTAGGCTTGAGTCCAGTCTGAGCGAGGATATGTCATCCGGGGGACAGCTACTCAGCCTGCACGAATCTGCTGCATATCAGCATGAAGACAAACTCGCGGGCAGCATGGTTCAGATTGGTGTGGTCTCCGACGCTACCCAAGCGCCGCGTTCCGTCGACATTGAAAACCCAGATCGAGCTGAAAATCGGGTGATTTTTAACGATCGCGGCGATCCGCTTGTCGAGCCAAGGCTTGATGCGCCTGCTGAATCCGCCCAAACACTCGAGACCACTGTCCTGCGTCCCGATTACAAGGACTTATGGACACGCATGCGTGCTGGCTTTGCCTTGCCGGCGCTCGATTCGCCGTTGGTACAAAAGCATATCCAGTATTACACCTATAAGCCGGAGTACCTGGAGCGGATGTTTGAGCGCGGATCAAGATATCTTTTTTATATTGTTGAAGAAATTGAACGACGGGGCATGCCAGGTGAATTGGCTTTGCTGCCGTTTGTTGAAAGCGCGATGAATCCGACGGCCATGTCGCCCGCCAAAGCGGCCGGACTGTGGCAGTTCATCCCCTCGACCGGCAAGGCTTATAACCTTTCTCAGAACTGGTGGGTCGACAACAGGCGCGATCCTGTCCACTCCACCCAAGCAGCGCTCGAATACCTACAAAGGATTTACGAGCTACAGGGTAATGACTGGTTTCTGGCGCTCGCCTCCTACAACTGGGGCGAAGGTGCCGTCGGCAAGGCAATGCGTCGAAATCAGGCCAGTGGCAGACCGACCGATTATCTGTCCCTGAATATGCCGCAGGAGACGCGGCACTATGTTCCAAAGCTGATGGCGCTTCGGGAGATCGTTTTAAATCCTGCATTGTTTAATGTGCGACTGCCTTCCCTGCCCAACAAGCCCTATTTTGTGGAAGTCGAAGCGCCTCTGCATCTCGACCTTAAGCTGGCGGCGCGTTTTGCGGGGCTAACTGAAGAAGAATTTGTATCACTCAACCCTGCTCACAACCGACCCGTCATCGCGGCACGCACGAATGATCAAATCAAGATTCCGGCAGATCGGGTCGATTCGTTTTTGGCTGCGATGAAAGCCCACGAAACTGCCAACAAGCCTTTTTCAAGATGGCGTCCCTACACGCTTGAGCAAGGCGAAAGCATACAAAGCCTCGCTTCCAGGTTAGGGACCAGTGCGCAGGAGATCATGCGGGCTAATGGACTTCGAACAGCAAAAGTCCTCCCCGGAACACGATTGCTTGTGCCGGCGCCCGACGATAAATCGACTGCATTGACCGTGATGACCAGTTTTGACGGCCCAAGGATTCTTGAGAAGGTTCAACGCCCTGCCATCTATCACCGCGTTGGCAAGAAAGAAACCACGGAATCGATTGCAAGGCGTTATGGCGTGACGGCCGCGAGCCTGCAGGCCTGGAACAATCTCAAGCATGAGGTGAAACTTGGTATGCGATTACTCGTAAAACCTGCAAGTGCGCAAACCGTGCTCACCAATGAATCGGGCGTCTCTAAGGTCATTGCCACCGAGGTGGTTACGCCAAAGCAGTTCCCTGATGTCAGCAAGGACGCGGCAAAGCCACAAGAGGACGCGGTAAAAAGCAAAGTCAACCCAAAGTCGGGGGTTGGCAACAAGCAAGCAGAACCCCCTAAAGTCAAGCTGGCCAAGGATCAGAAACAGCAACTTGTCGAGCAAAATAAGGCGGTGAAAACTTCGACGCAGGCCTCCACAAAAGCGCTTCCGCAAGCCTCTAAGCCCAGCACACAAGCGACGACAAGCGCTGGCAAAAAAACTGGCGATGTAAGCCAGTCTGCTTCAGACAAAGCAGCAAAGCCAAAGGCCAAGCCCGATATAAAAGCGGACCCCGATGCCAGCCCTAAGTCGGCGCCGCGGGTAACCGCGAGCTATCAATCTGCATCGAATCTTGGACTTCTCTGAGCGCGACTCAAGCACAAACCGCCGGGCAACAGGATTGGTCATTGCCGTGGTGGTGCATATCGCGATCGGCTATGCGCTCGTGAGTGGGCTCGCGAGAAAAGTGGTCGAGGTGATCAAGCAACCGCTCGAAACCAAAATCATCGAAGAAGTAAAACCGCCGCCACCAAAGCCACCGCCTCCCTTGCCGCCTCCCCCAAAGATGACGGCCCCGCCACCCCCCTTCGTGCCACCGCCCGAGATTCAGATTGCGGCGCCACCGCCGCCGACTGTGATCAGTGCCGTCACGACGAAGCCGCCGCCCCCTGCGCCATTCGTGCCCGCACCGCCTGCGCCTCCGGCACCCACGCCGCCTGCACCGAAGCCAGCGCCCGCGCCTGTTGCGCCACCTCCCAGTTACCCGGCCTCGATCGATAGCAAGACCTGCTCAAATTCCGATGAGTTCTATCCTCGGCAATCGCGTCAACTCAATGAAACCGGGACAGTTATTTTGCGTTTTGTCGTGGAGGTCAACGGCAGCCTCTCATCGGTTGATATTGAGAAGTCGAGCGGTTACCGGAGGCTCGATCAAGCGGCACGAAAACTGCTCGAAACCTGCAAGTTCAAGCCTGGCATGGTTAATGGAAAATTGGAGAAAAGTTCAAGCACCCTTGAAGTGGTATGGAAATTAGATTGATCAAATCTCATGGTGTGACGATTAAATACTGATTCTTTGTAGATATAGGCCGCTATTTATTTTCCCAGTGATGATGAGTTTTTATTCGATGTTTTTTGTCTTGCCGTCCATCGTTGAGCGCTGCAGAGATCGCTATTGCTTCACGCTTAAAACGCCTTAGAGAGGAATTTCTTCATGTCCCCTGCTGCATTGATTCGCCGCGTCGCTGCCATCACCATCTCCTCCTTGATGTTGCTGTCCTCACCCACGATCAGCTTGGCGCAAAGCGGGAAAGACAACAAAGCAGGAGCGTCAAAAGCCGCGCCTGCTACCAACGAAAAAGCAGCCGAGCCTGTACCCGCATTGCCCGCTGCCTCAGCGAGTCCCGCCACATCGTCCTCCGGAAATGATGGGGCTAGCGCCGCCAAGGCAGCAAACGGAGAAAAAACCGAAACCGTTGATAACCCTTATGGTCTCGATGCACTCTGGGCGCAGGGCGACTTCGTGGCCAAGGGCACCTTGATCATCATGCTGGTGATGTCGATCGGCACCTGGTATATCGGCATTGTGAAGTTTCTAGAGCAGTCAAAGCTCATGCGGCAAATCGGTGAGGCAAAGCAAAGTTTTTGGAACGCTGCCTCGGTTGAAGCTGGCGCTGCGGCACTTGGGGACGATAGTGCGGTGCGTTTTATCGCCGAGTCGGGCCTTAAAGCCGATGCCAATCACCGCGGAAGTTTAGGCCAGCATGTGGATAAACACACCTGGATTGGCATGGCAGTACAGCAGTCAGTTGATACCATCAACAACAAGTTGCAAACTGGGCTTGCCTTTCTTGCAACCGTTGGATCAACCGCACCTTTCGTTGGTCTATTTGGAACGGTTTGGGGCATTTACCATGCGCTCACGGCCATCGGTGTGGCGGGACAAGCATCGATTGACAAGGTGGCTGGACCAGTGGGTGAGGCACTTATCATGACAGCAATTGGTTTGGGCGCAGCGGTTCCTGCGGTGATGGGTTACAACTGGCTTGTGCGCAGAAACAAGGTGGCGATGGAGCAAGTCAGGCGCTTTGCCTCGGATATCCATGCCGTACTGCTTAGCGGCAATAAGGAAGCGCGAGGCTAGTCAAGATAGCCCCGTGCCTGGGAAGGCCCGCCCGAGGCTTAAGCGCTAGCCCGAAAGCCAATAAGAGGCAGGGACTAAGACGCAGCATGAGATTCATCCTAGAACCTTCGGAGACGCGAGCATGGCAATGAACGCAGGCCAACAGAGCGATGACGACGAGGTTGTATCGACCATCAACACCACACCGCTTGTTGACGTGATGCTGGTTTTGCTGATTATTTTCTTGATCACGATTCCGGTGATCACGCAAACGGCACCGGTCGAACTTCCCAAGGAACGCAATTTGCCGACGCAAACCAAGCCTGAGAACATCGTGCTCTCAGTGACCAAGGACGGTGATGTGTACTGGAACGAAGCACGTGTACCAGATCAAGAGAGTCTTGTGAGTCGACTCAAGAAATCGGCCGTGCTCGACCCCCAACCCGAGGTTCATATTCGCGGCGATAAGGACGGGCGCTATGAGTTTGTGGGAAAAGTTGTGGTGGCCTGTCAGCGCGCCGGCATCGTAAAAGTCGGCTTTATCACCGAACCCCCTCCGAAAACCACCCGATAAAAAGGTCTTAGCGATGGCAATGCAGATCGGTTCGGCAAGCGGCGATGACGATGTGATGGTTGAGATCAATACCACACCCTTAATTGATGTGATGTTGGTACTGCTGATCATGCTAATCATCACCATCCCGATTCAAACCCATGCGGTGAAAATGAATATGCCGATTGGCAATCCACCACCCCAGGTTAAGCAACCTACCATCATCAAGTTGGATGTCGATTTTGATGGTACGGTTTATTGGAACGGTCAAGCGCTTGCGGATCGATCCAGCCTGGAAACTAAATTAAGCGAAATTGCCACGCAGACCGATCAACCCGAAGTGCATCTACGACCCAATAAGCTTGTGAAATACGAGCATGTTGCAGCCGTCCTTGCGGCGGCTCAGCGTCTTGGTGTGACCAAGATCGGTATGGTCGGTAATGAACAGTTTATGAATTAAACAACAAATATCATGAAGCAGATCGAACAGCGTAAGGGCTTCGAGCATCGAATGGCCTTCGGGCAACAGGGTTTCAGGATTTGCGCCGGCATCATGCTCGGCTTATGCAGCTTGGGCACGAGCCTAGCCCTTGAGACCAGGACACAGCAAAGCTCAGCAGGCGATAGGCAACCCATCATGCTTACGGCATCGACCCCCGAGGCCTCAGCAAAGGGCGGTGGAGCATCGGCAAATACCCCAGCTGCTGCAAGCGCCGACACGGTGCGGGCCGAGATGGGCAAACCCTTGCAGCTGATTCAAGACTTACTCAAGGCAGGAAAAGGCCCGGAAGCCTTGCAACGCATCAAAGAGCTTGAAGCCTTCCCTAACCGCAACGCTTATGAGAACTACATCATTGAGCGTATGCGAGGGACAGCGGCAAGTGTGGCAGGCGATGCCGATACGGCAGCCAAAGCCTTTGATGCGGTGATCAACAGTGGTCGCTTGGCAGCTACCGAGAAGCACAAGATCATCGAGGCGGTCGCCGGCAATTTTTATCGCACCAAGCATTACAGCAAAGCCTCAGAATGGTATGCGCGCTATTTCAAAGAGGGTGGCCCAGAAGGTGCGATACGCATGCTTTGGGTCCAATCCCTCTACACGGCGGGTGATTTTGATGGTGCCGCGCGCGAGTTGCTTGTCGATTTTCAAATCCTTGAGAAAGCCGGAAAGATCCCGCCCGAGGATCGCCTGCAATTTCTGGCAGGGATTTATCAGCGCAAGAAGGATGCTGCTGCTTATGCAAGCACCGTGGAGAAACTGCTTACCTTTTATCCCAAGAAAGACTATTGGGCCGAAGCGATTTACCGAGTCTCCACACGACAGGGTTTTCCTGACCGGCTGGTGATGGACGTGGCTCGGCTGAAGATGGCAACGGGAAACTTGCGCAGTGCCAATGAGTATTTTGAGTACGCCCAAATGGCTCTGACAGCCGGCTTTTCGCTTGAGGCCAATCGCTTTCTCGAGCAAGGCTTTGCCGAGAAGTTGCTTGGCAGTGGCGAGGAAGCAGATCGTCATCGCAGGCTTCGAACCATGGTTACAAAAAGTGTTGAGGAGGATCGGAAAGCGCTCAACGCACTAAAAAATGAAGCATCAACCGGCAAAGATGGCAACGCCATGATTAATGTTGGCTATAGCCTTGTCCTGGCGGGCGAAAGGGAAGAAGGCATTCGTCTGATGGAACGAGGCCTATCGATAAAGGGCATCAAGCGGCCTGAGGATGCAAAGCTTCTTTACGGTACGGCGCTTGTGACGGCTGGGCAGCGGGACAAAGCCAAGTCTGTTTTTGCCAGTGTTCAAGGCGACGGTACGGGTGAACTCGCAAAGCTCTGGGCCGTTTATGCATCGTCA
>DENJ01000022.1:670-3698 GCA_002359635.1 Burkholderiales bacterium UBA2647 | reverse complement strand
GGCGCTCGGGTCCAACGCCTTGGCTGGTAATGAGGGCAAGGGATGCAGTCCATCGAATTCCGCAATAGTCAATGGAGCTTCGTGTCAATGATTGCAATTGATTTCGCCGGGGCACCCCCAGTGATCCACCAAACCCTCCACATCTACCGTGAGGGCGCGCAGCCGCAGGCAGCTCTTGCACACGCTGCGCAAGCGCTGGCTTGGCGACGCTTTGAGCGGCGCGGTGAGGGGTCGTTGCGCCGAGCGCTTGAAAACTATCCGGCGGCAAGCTTTCAGCGCTTGTATGTGGAGCAAAGCCTCGAACACCTTCAGGCGCACCACGTGGGATGGGTGTTGGGCCAGTGCCTGCGGCTTCTGACGGTAGAGGGTGTTTTGGTGGTGCGTTGTCCGGATCTGAAAGCCTTGTGTCAGCTGGTCGCCACCAACCGCCTCACCGAGCCGCTCTATGAGATGGCATCCCTGCCGGTGACGGCACTCGATTTATTGTTTGGCCATCGCGCACAGATCGCGCGAGGCGATGCGGGAGTCTTGCGCCGCTCTGGTTTCACCGAAGGCTTGTTGATTGCAACGCTGCGCCACCATGGGTTTCGCACCGTGCGCTCGGTCACTCGCCCGAGTGCGCCGCACTTTGACCTCTGGGCGCTGGCATCAAAGGCCGAGCGCTGCGCCGAACAGATGGCTGGGCTCATCGCCCGCTATTTGCCGCCATGTCAACGCCACAGCTTCTAATCGCCGGACCGCGTTGCCTAAAACGCACCGGGTGAGCATCGCTACCCCATCTTGAACTTCTTGCATAGCCTTTGCCTTGTTCTAAACCTACGTTTTCGGCGGCACCCCTTTTATGTCATAGTTTTGACCGTTGCCCGCGGTGGGGGCACCAAAGACCTACTTGATTCAGCAGCCGGGCAGGACCTATTGGGTGCCTTTTTGGAGTGAGCGCATGCAGGATTGGACATCGGGCTACATCGCCGATATCGGCTACACCTTTGGCTACTACGCCGAACTGAACCCGATGAGGGTCAAGCTCGCCTTTCTCAACAAGGGCCTTGTTTGCCCACAAGTAAGTAGCGCTTGTGAGCTGGGTTTTGGACAGGGACTGTCGGCAAATTTCCATGCCGCCGCGTCGGTGAACCATTGGCACGGTACCGATTTCAACCCTAGCCAGGCGGGTTTTGCGCAAGAGCTTGCTGCTGCTTCGGGCGCTGGTGCGAAGTTGTACGACCAAGCGTTTGCCGAATTTGCCAGCCGGTCCGACTTACCCGATTTTGACTACATCGGCCTGCACGGCATTTGGAGTTGGATTTCCGACGAGAACCGGAAGGTTATTGTGGATTTCATCGGTCACAAGCTAAAGGTCGGGGGTGTGCTCTATATCAGCTACAACACCCTTCCCGGATGGTCCACCTTTGCACCGATGCGCCATCTGATGACCGAGCATGCTGAGGTGTTGGGTGCTGAGGGTCGAGGTATCGTGAGCCGCATCGATGGAGCGATGGACTTTGCCGAGAAGCTCTTGGCGACCAATCCCATCTTTAGCCGCTCCAATCCGCAGGTCAACGATCGCTTACGCCAGATGAAGGCGCATAGCCGTCACTACCTGGCGCATGAGTATTTCAACCGCGACTGGCACCCGATGCACGTCTCGACGATGGCGGGTTGGCTTGAACCCGCCAAGGTGCAGTACGCCTGCTCTGCACATTACCTGGACCACATTGATGCGGTGAATCTCACACCTGAGCAGCAAGCCTTTTTGAAGGAAATCCCCGATCCGATGTTTCGCGAAACCACGCGAGACTTCATGGTGAATCAGCAGTTTCGTCGAGACTACTGGGTGAAGGGCGCTCGAAGGCTTAACGTCTTTGAGCAGGCCGAGCAACTCCGAGAGCAGCGCGTCCTCCTGGTGGTGCATCGCCCCGATGTTTCGCTGAAGATAACAGGCGCACTTGGCGAAGCGACGTTAAGTGAATCGGTTTATGCACCCATCCTGGACCTGCTTGCCGACCACGAGGTCAAGACGCTGGGACAGATCGAGCAGGCGCTCAAAGACAAGGGCATGGCCTTTGCTCAGATCATTCAGGCGGCGATGGTACTCACGGGCGCTGGGCAGTTGGCGCTTGCGCAAGATGAACCGGTGATCGCCAGGGCCAGACAGCTGACCGAGAAGCTCAATGCCCATCTGTGCCAAAAGGCGAGGGGAAGTGCCGAGATCAGCTACCTGGCCAGTCCGGTAACCGGCGGCGGCATTGCCGTGAATCGATTCCAGCAGCTGTTTTTGCAGGCCCTTGAGCAAGGGAAGCAGGAGCCTGTCGAGTGGGCGCAACATGTCTGGCAAATCCTTCAAACGCAGGGGCAAAAGTTGGTGAAGGAGGGAAAGACGCTGGAGACTGCTGAGGAAAACCTTGCTGAAATCACGAGTCAGGCCGAGAACTTTGCGGTCAAATCGCTGCCCAGCCTGAAGGCGCTGTTGATCGCCTAGCTGCGAAGTCGCGCAGACCTTTCCCCTTTGCCTGCCCGAGGTAGCTTTGCTGTTTTCGGCCGCAGTTGATCTGCCGCGATTCTTTGCGCCCTCACACCAGAGGGGCGTCGACCGCCCTATTGGGAACGACGCCCATCACGGAGCCGACAGCCAGCGTTGCCGCGTTTGTGGCGGCAAGCAGCGTGTCCAGGCTCAAATGCGCATAGCGTTGCGTGGTTTTCACCTGCGTATGGCCCAGGATGTGTTGGACTTCGTAAAGAGTTCTTCCCGAATTGATCAGCAAACTGGCAAAGCTATGCCGAAGGTCGTGCATGCGAACTTCTGCCAGGCCTGCCTTGGTTCTTGCCCTGTTCCAGGTACAGTAGATCGACACAAAGGGCTTGCCGGTATCAGGATTTGCGAAGGCCCAATGACAGCCCTCGATGCGGGGCATCGTGGCGAGCAGCCGAAGTGCACCGTCGGAAAGTGGAACATAGCGCGCTTTACCCGCTTTTGTGGTGGGAATGCGCCAGACTCGGCGGTGCGTATCAAAGTCTTGCCACTTGGCATCCA
>DENJ01000022.1:0-661 GCA_002359635.1 Burkholderiales bacterium UBA2647 | reverse complement strand
GAGCATACGGTTCTGGCTTTCGCAGACCGCCTCGTAGAGGCGTTTTGCCTCGTCCTGACTGAGGTAACGCTCCCGTTGGTTGTTGAGTTCCAAGAGCGGCACGCCGTTGCATGGATTGGCTTTGATGCCGGGTATCTCCCAGCGGATTGCCAGGTTGTAAACGTATCGCATCATGATGAGTAAGCGGTTAGCCGAGCCCGCAGCCACACCGGATGCCTTACGGTCGGCGTGCATTTTGACGATGTCCTCACGCGTGATCTCATCCATGTAGCGCTTGGCGAATCGTGGAAGGAGATGGTTGCGAAGTAGGCTCACATCGGTGTCCCAGGATCGCTTGTAAGTCTTGACATAAGGCAAATATTGAGTTTCGATAAACGACTCAAAGGTTGGCACCAAGCGAGCAACGCGATTCGACTCGATGGGGTCCTCTCCCATGGCTATTCTGAGTCGAGCTTGATCGGCGAGCGTTCGCGCTCCGCTCAAGCTCAAGTCAAGTGCGTTGCCAAGGCGAAGTTGCCTACTTCGGCCGCGGCTATCTGTGAAGTGCAGGTAGAAGGTTCTGCCACCAGACCTCCGCACTTCGAGCGAAAGTCCCTTGGTTTCGGTGTCTCTTAAGAGGCACTTAGACTCGGATTCGGCACAACGATGTGATTTCACGAGA
>DENJ01000094.1 GCA_002359635.1 Burkholderiales bacterium UBA2647 | reverse complement strand
GGGCGGGGTGAAAGGGGAGGACGGGGTTGATGGGGTGGTGGGGGATACGGCAGCCTGCTCACTTCGCGATGCCATCATGGCCTGAAAGCCAGCCATACCGGCGCGCTGAATTTCCAAACCCTGGATGGTCGTGCGCAACAAGCCCTGGTTCATCGCCAGCCATTGTTCCACCGCTTTCAAATCCTTGATCCGGCGGTCGAGTTCGTCGACATCCAAGGTCGGCGCCATTGGCGAACTCATGTAGCTTGACCACATGTTTTGCATCCAGGTGAGCCCTTGACTCATATCGGCAAAGGGTTTTCCTGCGCCATCAAGGCCAGAGGCCGTCAACCCGGGCATTTGAAAAGCTTTGTCGATCATGGGTGGTTTTGTAACACTTGTTGATCAATCGTGCCAAACACATTATTGGCCTGAGCATCGCGAACTTCAATCCGCACCTGTTCACCAAAGTGCAAGTAGGGCGTGCTTGCCGAGCCATGATCCATCGTCTCAAGCGCGCGGACTTCAGCGATGCAGCTGTAGCCGCGACTTCGGTCGCGATTGGAAACAGTGCCTGAACCGATAATCGAACCTGCCCGCAGGCGTCTCGTCATGGCAGCGTGTTCGATAAGCTGACCAAAACCGAACACCATGTCCTCGCCGGCCTGCGCCTGACCGACCAGTTGCTGATTGCGCCAACAGTGCACCGCTAAGTGCATCCGCTCGCCGTCCCAGGCCTCACCCAACTCATCGGGCGTCACAGCGACCGGTGAAAAAGCGGTGGCTGGCTTGGATTGGTAAAAGCCAAAGCCTTTGGCTAACTCCTCGGGCACCAGATGCCGCAGACTCCAGTCATTGGCGAGCATGATGAGGCGGATATGTTCGCTGGCTTCGCTTTGACGACACTGCATCGGTACATCGTCAACAATCACGGCGACTTCAGCCTCAAAATCAATGCCCCAAGCTTCGCTCGCAAATAAGGCCGGGCGGCAGGGACCGATGAAGTCGTCGCTACCGCCCTGGTACATCAAAGGGTCATGCCAAAAGCGTTCGGGCATTGCTGCCTGCCTTGAGCGTCGCAGCAATTCAACATGGTTCACATAAGACGAACCATCGGCCCATTGGTAAGCCCTTGGTAGCGGCGCAAGGCATTGCCGCGGATCGAAGGCGAAGGCGTGTCGGGCCTTGCCAACATTGAGTGTGTCGTAGAGGTCGGCAAGTTGCGGCGCGAGAAATTGCCAATCGTCGAGAACGCTTTGAAGTCGCGGCGCGATATCCGTGGCCAGGTGCGCGCGTTGCAGATCCCGCGACACCACGATCAGTTGACCATCTCGGGTGCCGTCGTCCAGTGTGCCAAGCTTCATAAGGTTCCTTGGGCGGCTGTCATGTCGTCAAAAGCTACGATACCATGGGCCTATGGCGAGTTATCAACAACTGCGCAGCATGCTCAGCAGCTGCAAAACCATCGCGGTGGTAGGCATCAGCGAACAGTGGCATCGTCCCAGTTATTTTGTCGGGAAATACTTGCTTGAGCACGGCTACCGGATGATTCCTGTAAATCCGCGCTACAAAGAAGTGCTAGGCCAGACCTGCTATTCCGATCTTGAAGCCGTACCCGTGGCGATTGACATGGTCGATGTATTCCGGCGCAGCGAGGAATTGATGCCGATTGCGAGGCAGGCGGTTGCGGTCGGTGCCAAGGTTCTATGGCAACAACTCACGGTTCGTAACCAGGAAGCTGAGGACTATGTTTGTGAGCATGGGCTCGAATCGGTCATGGATCGATGCGTCAAGATTGAGCATGCTCGACTTTTCGGCGGGCTCAACTGGATGGGTGTCAACACCGGCATGTTGTCGGCAAAACGCCCGCGTCAGCTTCCCTACTGACGGCAGTCTTCGCCTTTTTGCCAGTGCTGCGATGCATGCTCTTGCAGATGAAGGCTCTTTCTTAAATCCATAAATCTATGACTAAAGCAATCAAGCCTAGCGATCGAGCCTTTGGCTTTGAAACCCTTTGCCTTCATGCCGGCCAGCTGCCTGACCCGAGCACAGGGGCGCGTGCTGCGCCGATTTATCAGACCACTTCCTATGTCTTTGATTCGGCCGAGCATGCGGCATCGCTTTTCAATTTGCAAACCTTTGGGCATGTGTATGCCCGCTTATCCAATCCAACGGTCGCGCTTTTTGAAGAACGCGTGGCAGCACTTGAGGCCGGTCGGGCGGCAGTCTCGGCTGCCAGCGGCATGGCCGCCGAAATGCTTGCCATGCTCACTTTGTGCCGGCAGGGCGACCATATCGTCGCAGCTCGAACCCTCTATGGCGGCACTTACTCACAGTTCGCGGTGACCTTTGCTCGCTTTGGTATTGCTTGTACCTTCGTCGAACCTGACCAACCCGAAAATTTCGCAGCTGCAATTCAAAGCAATACCAAGGTTATTTTTGCAGAGTCGATCGCCAATCCCCGGCTTAATGTGATTGATATTGAGGCGGTTGCTGCGATTGCGCAAGCGCACGGCATTCCCCTGGTGATCGATAACACGCTGGCATCGCCTTACCTTTGTCAGCCACTGAAACATGGCGCGGATATTGTGGTCCATTCGGCGACCAAGTATCTCGGCGGACATGGCACAACCATGGGTGGCGTCGTGGTTGAGTCTGGCCGTTTTCCTTGGGATAACGGTAAGTTCCCTGAGATGGTCCTGCCAAGTGAGGGTTATCACGGCGTTCGTTTTTTTGAAACCTTTGGTGACTTTGGCTTCACGATGAAGGCGCGTTTTGAGATTGCGCGCACGCTGGGGCCAACCCTATCACCCATGAATGCCTGGCTATTGCTCCAAGGCATTGAAACGCTGGCGGTGCGGATGGATCGTATTTGTGCCAATGCATTGGCGATCGCAAAGTACTTGCAGGCACATCGCCGGGTTGCATGGGTGAACTATCCTGGTCTTGACGCAAGCCCCTATCACAGCTTGAGTAAGCGTTACATGCCCAAGGGCGCTGGCGGTATTTTGTGCTTCGGCGTAAAGGGCGGCGCCAAGTCAGGCGAAGCCTTCATCAATGCTGCAAGGTTTATGAGTCATCTCGCCAATGTTGGCGATGCTCGCAGCCTTATCATTCACCCTGCTTCAACAACCCACAGGCAACTTAACGAGGCAGCGCAGTTGGCAGCAGGTGTGCCTGCTGATCTAATTCGTATGTCAGTGGGCATTGAGAGTCTCGAGGACTTACTTTGGGATCTCGATCAAGCACTTGAAGCGAGCTCGCAATAAGCGCGCGAATCTTGATCAAGCGCTTTACAGCTCATACAACCTATCCCGCAAGTTTTCCTCAGTGACTTGCAGCCAGCGCGAGCTGAGCCCACATTTCCTTGTCGCGTGCAGCGGTCCAGATTCTCGGATGCTCAATCCCGCTTGCTTCATCATAAGCTCGCGAAACATCAAAGGGCATGCAATGTTCGTAAATCGGTACCGTGCCAAAAACAGGATCCATGCGCGACTTCGCCAAGTCATAGGCTTGCTTAAGACTCATGCCTTTGGCAACGGCCTCCTTGGCGCTGTCATAAAGCGTTTGCACCCAGCGTCTGGTGTAGTCGATCGCCTTTAAACAATCCGCTTCGCTTTGCATCGCTTCACCGCGACCGGGCATCAGCTTTTCAGCTTGAAGCGCGGCAAGCGCATCGAGGGTGGCTGGCCATTGCTTCAAATGGGCATCGCCCGTGTAAACGCCCGCCTCAAACTCCACCAAATCGCCAGAGAAAAGCACTTTTTGCGACGGGATCCAGACAACACTGTCCCCCTTGGTGTGCCCGGGACCGAGGTGCAGGATTTGCACTTCAAGATCATCAAGCATGATGCTCAGCTTGCGCTCGAAAATCAAGGTCGGCCAAGTGAGTCCGGGTATCGATTCCTGGCCGCGAAAAAGCCTTGGAAAGCGTTCAATTTCCGATTGCATATCCTGGGCGCCACGCTCGACGATCAACTCATAGGTGGCGCACGAAGCGATGATTTCTTGCGCACCCTCAGCGACATAAGCCGAGGCCCCAAGCACACGCACGGCATGGTAATGACTGAGCACAACATACTTGATCGGTTTATCAGTGATGCCTCGAATACGAGCGATCAAATCCTGCGCCATCGCGGGTGTCGCTGTGGTGTCGATCACCATGGCTGCGTTTTTGCCGATGATCACCCCTGAATTGGGATCGCCTTGCGCCGTGTAGGCCCAGGCATTTTCTGAAAGACGCGTAAAGCTGATGACCTTCTCGCCGAGATCAGCCTGCGATGCAAAACTAGCAGCCATAAAACATGTCCTTTCGATCCATACTTGCAACCAGCTCAGCTTAACCCGATTTTGCCCTCGGTCGACACACTTGCCGCTTTGGCAGCGAGTGCACCTTGCCATAGCGTCAGCAATTCGCGAGCAAAAGCGTCGCGACTCATGGGACCCTCGCTGCGCCACCAGGTAAAGCTGAAGTTGAGCATACCGAGCAGGCTCATGGTCGTCACCCCAAGATGGCGACCATGTTCGAGATCGGGGAAATCCATGAGGATCGCCTGCTGGAAATGACGAACGATTTGCTGCTCAATGGCGCGAATCCGTTCGCGTTGGGCATTGGGTAAATGGTGCACATCGTTGATCAGGGCTTTATGAAGATGCGCCGCATCGGCATAGGCATTCACAAACTGACTGATCAGCGGCATGAGATAAGAGCGTTGTGGCGTTGCCAGGCAGCGCTTTGCGAGGCTTTCAAGTTCAAGCGTGTAACGCGCTAAAGCGTGAAACAACAAGTCATCTTTGGCGCCAAAATAATGGTAAAGCGTTGCCTTTGAGACGGCACATTGGCTTGCGATTGCCGCCATGCTTGAGGAGGCATAGTCACTGATGGCAAACAAGCGCACCGCTTCATCGGCGAGGCGATCGCGTTGGGAATCAAAGGTGGCGCGACGCAGGTTTGCCATCTGGCTTGATGGTATTGAAAGTGGCCGCAAAGCGGATAGACCTGCGACGGTCGCTACCGTTCGCAAAAAAGGAAAAAGCAATCTGATTGCTCAGACAATCGCATGGTTTATCAAAACTCAGCATGACCTCATCGCTCATCAAAACTCAGCATCACCTCATCGCTCACCGGGTGGGCCTGACAAGCCAGCACAAAGCCCTGCGCAATTTCATCGGCTTGCAAGGTGTAGTTCCTGGTCATGCGAACCTCGCCCTCGATAACTTTGGCGCGACAGGTGCAACAAACCCCTGCCTGACAGGCATAAGGCAAGGGCATACCGGCCTTTAATCCTGCTTGCAAAATACTCGGCCCCTGGCGGGCTACAAACATACTGCGCTGCTTGCCATCGAGACGTAGTTTGACGCTTGAAACATCGCCTGTCGCGCCGATCTCATCGCGGACGCGTATTTCGCTTGGAAGATCGGGCGCTAGCGTCGGCCCGCTTCCAAAGCGTTCCATCAGTATTTTTGATCGATCTACCTGCGCTGATAACAGCGCCGCCTCTGCAGCCAGCATCATGGGTTCCGGACCACATAAGTACGCGACATCGATGCTTGCTGGATCAATGAGTGTCTGTAGCAAACGCTCGCATTTGGCCCGATCGAGCAGACCATCGTGAAGTGCTGAATCGCTTGGCTCTTCTGAAAAAATATAAATCAGTTGCAATCGCGCCATAAAGCGATTTTTCAAATCCTCGAGTTCATCGAAAAACATCAGGCTTTGCCGCTGGCGATTACCATAAACAAGCGTAAAGCGACTACCTGGTTCGCGTTGCAGCAGGGTTTGAAGGATCGAAAGCATCGGTGTGATGCCAGAGCCGCCTGCGATCGCAAGATGATGCCGACCCGTCGCGTGCTGCGCGGGCGGCACAAAACGACCATCCGGGGTCATGACCGCAATGCTCGAACCCGGACGCAAATGCGCTTGAGCCCAGTTTGAAAACCGACCCTTCGCAATCGCCCGGATACCGACGCTGAAGGTTTTAGAGCGTTCATAATCTTGAACGGATGAGCAAATCGAGTAATTACGGCGAAGCCTTTCGCCGCCAATCTCGGCTTCGAGCGCAATAAACTGACCTTCCCGAAAACGATAACGGTCGTAAAGCGCCTCGGGCACGGCAAACCGAAGGCAAACACTATCCTCCGTAGGCTCGCTACGCCCGACAATCGCAAGGCTGTGCATGCTCGGCATCGATCGGGTCGCAGAGGGTATTGTTTCGGTTGGCATGGCGGCCGGCGAAAATGAGTTCATCGCGCTTGGATGGGGTTGCAGGTTCTAATAGGGCTTGAAGTAGTCAAAGGGCTCGCGGCAATCAAGGCAGCGATAAAGCGCTTTGCAAGGGGTAGAACCGAATTCGCTGATGCGCTCAATGGCCTCGGAGGCACAACGAGGGCATTGCAATCGCACAGCCGGCTTGGCGGGTTTAAATTGCAGGACCTTCGTGGGAACAAGGCCTTCGGTGTTGATACAAGGCATCGGCGGCGCAATGCCATAGGCTTTGAGCTTGCTGCGGCCAGCCTCAGAAATCCAGTCGGTGCTCCAGGCCGGTGCGAAACGCATTTCAACCCGGGCGTTCTCCTCGCCCAAAGCTTTCAGCAGCCTGAGAATGTCATCACGAATCGAATCGGTTGCCGGGCAACCACTGTAGGTTGGCGTGATGCTGACCACGCACTGCGCCTTGTCGCGGTGAATGCCGCGCACCATCCCTAAATCGCCCAGGCTAATCACAGGAATTTCCGGATCGGGCAAGGCCTTGACGGCTTCAAGCAGCGCCTCATCGGCTGAGCCTGGTGCCGCAGCTTGTGCGCCTACCACGACGCCCCCGGGTGAGCGCGGGCAACCGACTGCATTTCGGCAAGCAATAAACTCAAATGCTCGCCATGACACCCGTAGCGGCCACGGGTTTGCAATTGGCTTGGGGGAGGTAAACGCAAGTGGGCTTGCTCGAACAAGGCTTCGATCTGGGTCAGCCAGCGCTGGTGTAAATGCTTTGCCAAAACCGCTGCGGTTTTTGTGAGAAATGCTTCCTCGGGGGTTCTTTCTTCGTCCGGCTGCTGCCACGGTGTCTGCGTCATCGGCCGAGGTTCGTCGTCTAGGGCATCACTTGTAAGCGCGAGCGCTTTCAGACTTTGTTGCAAGGCTCGGGCGTCGATCGCATCAAGCGCGAACCATTCATTGGTGTAAGGGAAAAAGCTGTCGAGCGCCGCTTGCATGCGCTGGTTGGAGCTTGCTGTGCCATCGCCCAAACGAATGGTCCAGTCACTTGCATGGCGCCAGTGGTAGCGGGTCTCCTTGATCGCCTTCATCGCAATGCCCGCGAGCACCTCGTCGTCTGAACTTGCCACCAGGGGCCAGAGTTCCAACATATAGGCGCTGAATAAGCTCTGTCGCAGGATGGTGAAAGCGTAATCGCCCGTGGCACCGCGCGCAGCGTGAACCCCGCTGTTGGGCAATTCAAGCGCGGTAACATTTCGAAAGGCGTCGGGGTTGCGAAAGTAGGCAAGCGCATCTTCATCGCAAACCGGATTCGTCAACGCTCCGGCCCGGGTGTAAAGCATGCGCGCCTGGCCAAGCAAATCCAGGGCGATATTGGTGAGCGCAATATCTTCCTCCAGCGCAGGCCCGTGGCCGGTCCATTCGCTGAGTCGATGACTCAGGATAAGCGCGTTATCGGCGAGCCTCAGCAAAAACTCGCTGTGGGCGTTTTGCTTGGACCGGGCATTTGCCTCAAGCGCAGACATCACATATGGTCGACTGCTTCCGGCAGTCGATAAAAGCTTGGATGCCGGTAAATCTTATCGGCCATCGGGTCAAAAAAGGCGTCACTGTGTTCGGCCGTGGAAGCCGTGATCGCATGCGAGGGGACGATCCAAATCGAAACACCTTCCTGGCGCCGCGTGTAAACATCCCTTGCCATATTCAGCGCCTGCTGGGCGTCTGCCGCGTGGAGCGAGCCGCAGTGTTTGTGCTCAAGCCCCTGTCGGTGGCGAACAAAGACTTCCCAAAGCGGCCAGGGGTCATGCGCCTGATTCAGGGCCTTGCCCGGTAAGGTTTTGACCGCTGGGTTTGCCGGGGCATGGTCAGCTGCTTGATGCTCGTTGGCGTGGGACATGAATCGGTTTCCTGGATTCGCTTGAAGGCATTAGCCCAGCGCTTGGACTGGTTGCTTTGCTTTTTTATTGGCGTAGGCCTGGGCAGCTTCCCGAACCCAGGCGCCTTGCTCGTGGGCCATCCGACGCGTGTTGAGTCGCTCACGGTTGCAAGGCCCGTCGCCTTGCACCACGCGCCAGAACTCCTCCCAGTGAATCGGGCCGCTTTGCCAGTGGCCGCTTGCCTCGTCGAAACGCAGCGCCGGATCTGGTACGACTAAGCCCAGCAACTGGGCCTGCGGGACTGTTGCATCGAGAAACTGCTGACGCAAATCATCATTGGAAATGCGCTTGATACCCCATTGCATCGTTTGCGCCGAATGCACCGAATCGGCATCAGGCGGGCCAAACATCATGAGCACCGGCCACCACCAGCGGTTGAAGGCTTCTTGGGCCATTTGTTGTTGCGCTTCGGTGCCCTGACATAAAGCCAGCATGAGTTCAAAGCCCTGACGCTGGTGAAAGGATTCTTCTTTGCAAATCCGGATCATGGCCCGGGCATAAGGTCCGTAGCTGCAGCGGCAAAGCGGCACCTGATTCATGATTGCCGCGCCATCGACCAGCCAGCCGATACAGCCAACATCAGCCCAGCTTAAGGTCGGGTAGTTGAAAATGCTTGAGTATTTGGCACGGCCTTCGAGCAAGGCATCAAGCATGTCGGCGCGCGAACTTCCCAGCGTTTCGGCTGCGCTGTACAAATACAGGCCGTGACCGGCTTCGTCCTGGACCTTTGCTAACAAAATCGCCTTGCGCCTCAAGCTCGGTGCGCGCGTGATCCAGTTACCTTCAGGCAGCATGCCCACGACTTCGGAGTGTGCATGCTGGGAGATCTGGCGCAGCAGGGTTTTCCGGTACGCCGACGGCATCCAATCCTGTGCTTCGATTTTTTCATCGTTGGCGATTCTCTGGTCAAAGCGCGCAAGCAACGCTTCCTGCGGCGCATGAAGATTGCCGACATGCTGCTTAGCTGCCTGCTGGACGACAAGTTGAGGATCGATGTCGATGGCCTGGGTGTACATGATCAGGGCGCTCCGTGTGGGCTTTCCGCCTATGGGTCTGTTTTCTCTACCTGCCCTCCGATTCTACCGACCGACCGGCCGGTCGGTCAATGCCTTGTTGTGGTCAA
>DENJ01000061.1:76212-77334 GCA_002359635.1 Burkholderiales bacterium UBA2647 | reverse complement strand
CAGCTGATTGTCTGTGGTTTGATCGTTTGTGGAGACTCTGGCGTAGATTGCGCAGCGAATTTTGCTCATCGTGGTATCCTTGCGTGAGTGCTGTAAACAACACAAAAACAACACACTCGTATCGTTTCGTGAAGTTTTTGTCTATAGAAACAAGGTATACGCATCTTGACTCAAAATCCAGTGCCCGTGAGGGCGTGCGGGTTCGATTCCCGCCCCCGGCACCAAACGACGAATATGCACTGCTAAAAAGTGCCAACGCGCTTTGCCAACATCCCCATGACTACCCTTGTTTTTGTCCACGGCTTCACCTGCGACGGCAGTGATTGGGCTGCTCAATTGAGCTTTTTCGGGCGTCAATGTCCGGTGCTCGCGCTTGATTTGCCGGGGCACGGCAATACGCCAGCCGATAAGCGCTGGACGCTCGAAGCGCTTGCCGAATCGATGTGGCAGCAACTCGATGCGCTCGGCATTGAGCGCGCGGCCTTGGTGGGGCATTCGATGGGCTGTAGGGTAATTCTTGAGGCTGCGAGTCATCGACCCTCAGCGGTCGCTGCCTTAATGCTGGTCGACGGATCAAGAAATGCGCCCGCAGGCCCGCGTCAAGAGGCCCAGGCTCAGGCGCTTGAGACCATGCGAATGGACGGCTTCAAGCAGTTCTTGCGCGAGTTTTTCGAGGCGATGTTTACTGATCGGATTCCAGCCAGTCAGCGTCGCGCCATTCTTGAGCGATCAACCCGTATGCGCGCCGAAGACGCGCGGGCTTTACGCGCCAACATGATGGGTTGGGATGCCGCGGTGTTTGAAAGCGCGCTCAAACAGGTCCAGCGCTTTGCGATTCCGCTGTCTGTCATTCAAACGACCCGCACCGACGCGAGCGGTCGCCATGCGCTGAAGGCAGGCGAAACAATGCCTTATCTTGAGACAATTGCCGCGTTGGTGCCGGGGGCTGATATTTGTGTCATGCCTGGAGAAGGGCATTTCCCCCAACTCGAGTCGCCCGAAGCCTTTAACCGCCTATTACAAGGATTTGTCAGCCGGCATTGCCTCACAAAGTTGTCAAAATAAATTGACAATATTTGCCTCGCGGGGCTACACAACGGGCGCGAAAGGTCCATAATCACC